>CACWQT010000001.1 GCA_902763185.1 uncultured Rhodospirillales bacterium
ACATCGTGCGCCAGTGGCGCCTATGCATCAGCACCGAGTACGACATATTTTAATACAAGTTCGAAGGAACAAAGTTCAATCACATGTTATCGAGCTGATAGTTGCCGGTATTTATCAGGAAGCGATAGTAGATTATGCATATTTAGCGGCACAACCAAACAAGAGAGAAGTGGTTATGAATGTAGCTATTCGACGGATTGCACAACAGCAAGTAAGAACATACCGACGGGATACTTTACGACTACATCAGTAAATAACGGCGGTGCGACATGTAATTATGCGAACGGTGCAAAAAGTGGCTACCATATTGCAACCAGTGCACAGTCAAGTAACTATTTCAATTATGACCAAGCGTCAACAGATGCGTATGGGACGGGTTGTACAAAGAATATATGGTCATATAAAGCAAGCAGTTGTAAGAATACAACAGATAGCGGGCCACACTGTATATTCAATGTAAGCGATAGCTCAGCAGATGGGGTAGGACCATGTTACTATTCAACGGGATGTAAATATACAGCACCAGATACGACATACTTTAATACAACATCAGCAACGGTAGGCGGACAAACATGTAGTTATGCGACAAGTCCAAAGAGTGGGTATAGCAACAGTTCGCCGAGTATAGATACGAGCTACTTCACATATAGTCAAACCTCTACGAAAGCAACAAACGGATGCGGAACCATGTATGCGACACGAATTACGGGATGTAAGGAATCACCAAATACAACATATTGCAAAACAAGTTCTCAGAGCTCTCCATTGAGCAGCAGCTATAGTGCAGTAAGTAGCTGTTCAATTGAAACAGGGTGCAAGTCTGAATACGCTTCATGTGATACCGCTTACTTTAACACACCGTCGACAACGACATGTGCTGGTTCAACGTGTTACAAGTCCGCAACGCCGAAAACAGGTGGATGCTACAGGAGCTCAAATACTTATAAGACAGATTACTATAGCTGGAGTAAAAAGACTTGCGGACCTTCATCAGTTTACTATGCAAGCTGTAAGCTATATACAAGCACATCTAGTGACACACCAGAAGCATTTAATGTCACGCAGGATACAGATTGTGGTCCATGCTACAAAACAGCAACATGTGCAAACGGATGGAACGATAGCAAATCTGGTATGGTAAGCCCAATAGAGGCAGTGATGACATTCAGCGGAGTAGGTGCTTCAATGACAAGAAGATGTTATTTATGTGCGACTGAGCAAACGCAATGTGGAAATACATGCTATTGTAAGGCAAGAGCCTCATGGGTAGCTGATGCATATAGTGATGGTATTCACTCAGGTGGATGGCATGGTGATGAATTCCAGTATTATCATAATACATGGGTAGGATGTGGTCTAAGACCGGTTAAATGGTCGGGGTTATCTTGTCCAACTCACAATATTACATACCATGATACCTTACAAATAGGTAAACCTTGTTCGGTATATGAGTGGGATAAGTATGGTAATCCAACAAAATATATATGCTGTTCAGCAGCTTCTGGGGCGATTGATGTGCATGAGCGCAATGGTAATTCATCAGAACCTTATATAGAGGCAAAATGTGGGTTACCAAACGATGTGAATTCTGTTGATGTTTACGTTGCAGCGAAATGTAGTTCTTATACACAATGGTTCCCGGGCGACATGGCTCATAATTATCAACCATATTCAACCACAGGTACTTGGACTGATTACGGCACAAGGAAATTAACTTGCAAATCCGGAGAGCAAAGTTGGACAACGATAAATTCGTCTACTACCTTTGGAAATAGTGTCGCTGGACAGACAAACACACTAAGTGGATGTAAGTTATATAGTATTACTTGCGGAACAGACACCATAACGGCGTCAAGTTCTTCAAAAGAATTGACTTGCGGAGGTGTGACCCTTGACTTCAGTTCTAGCGACTGGTAGTGAAAGATAAAGAGGGCGTAATGCCCTCTTTATGGAAAAGCATCGCGTATGCGCGAGGGTTTTCAAAAAAACACCGTGAAATAACACGGTGTTTTTTTGAAAAAAAGCTTAATAAAAAACGACTGTTTTTTGGGGGATTTGTTACACCACCTTACTTGCTCCGTAAGGTGTGCTTGTTGTGCTTGTCAACTACGCTTCGGATGTTTTAGTTTTCACCCTCTCTGTCGCTTTCAGCGACATCTCCCCCGTCAAGAGGGAGAAATAGCTTTCGGTAAAAACTGTCCACCGGACACTTTTTATACCTCATAGCCACCCTCAAGGGGAGATAGTGTCATTCTCTATCCTTTTAAGAATAGTATTCTCTATGACATCAGGAGAAAGTAAGTCATAACGATTTATTTAAATGCACTGTTTAAAAATAGTGTTTTTCATCAATTACTGTAACAAAAAAAACACCGCAAGAAATCTCACGGTGTTTTTTTTATAGAAATAAGCCGCTTTTTTTGATTTTTAGGGAGGGAGACTGATATGTGTTTGAGATTATGAGCGAGCGGCTTATTTAGGTGAAATAAACCGATCTATGTGATTAAGGGAGATGAGAATTGAAAAAGACAATCAATCGGTTTATTTGGGAGCAGAGATAGTTATCATCTTTTTTAGGGAGGGAGGGAAGATGATGAGTCTGATTTATAAGATGATGAAAACTATCTCAAAAGGTCTATATCAAGAATATGACTATAATTTTTATGTTGTGTTTGTTAGCTTATGGACATAAATTACACAAAAAAATCTTTGTTGTCAACATAAAAATGCAAAAAATTTAAATTATTTTAAAAATTTATGTTTTCTCAAGCAAATAGTAGACAAAAAAACACGAGCCTTTAACGTAAAAAGGAGGCTAATTTGCCTCCTTTTTATTTTTCCGCATATTTCTTTTAGCGGAACACATATTTTCGTATGTGCGAGTTATAAGGGAATAGAAATGAGAACCCTCAAGCCTCCTAACGAACTGTCTGATAATTCAATTTTGCCACCATGAGAAGTGATGATATCGCGCGCAATAGACAACCCTAAACCGACACCACCGGTTTCTTTATTGCGCGACTCATCTATGCGATAAAACGCCTTAAATACATCTTCGCGCTTATCTTCCGGTATCCCCGGTCCGTCATCATCTACGGTTATTATCAGCTTATTATTATTGCTCTCAAGCGCCACCGCAATCTCTTTGCCATAATTAAAGGCATTAGAAATAATGTTCGTAACAGCACGTTTTAAGGCCTGTTCACGCCCTTGAATAGCACTTACTTGGTCGTTGGTGGAATAACGAACCATGGCTTTGCCATTGCGGAACTTATTAATGATACTTAAGATCAACTCATTCATATCAACAAAGGTGTTCTTTTCCCCGCCTTCACCGGAAACAAATGCCAAATAACCATCCAACATTTTTTCCATTTCGCTGATATCATCAATAAACTCTTTGTTTTCCGGATTTTCCGGCAACATAGCCAGTTGCAATTTCATCCTTGTTAAAGGAGTGCGTAGATCATGCGAAACACCGGCTAACATCTGTGTGCGCTCAGAGATTTGCTTCAAGATACGCTCTTTCATCTTAATAAAAGCTATACCGGCCTTACGCACTTCCGACGAACCATAGGGCTTAAAAGGCGAATCAATACCTTTACCAAAATCTTCCGCCACTTGCGCCAACGTAGCGATAGAACGCACTTGTATACGTAAAAACAGTGTTGCTACAATAAATAAGAGTAATGATGTGCCAATCATCCACGCCACAAAGCCAAAAATAGATGTGCTAAAGATATTTTTGGTCGGCGTTTTAAAACGGTATAACCCGTCATTTCTTTCAATTAAAATTATAAGGTCATTGCGCCCGTTTTCCAGATAAACTGAGGTCATAGAATTCGGAAACTTTTGATGCAATGACTTTTCCAAAAAGCCCGTTACTATCTTATAATCTTTGCCATAATGTGTGCTGGTTTTAACAGCCAATTGTTCGTCACCCGTGATTTTTTCAAACTCAATACCGTAAGTATTGTTGTATATTTTTTGCATCTCAGAAAGCATATCCGGATGTTCACTTGTTAATTCCACCGCATTTACAATATTATTGGTCAAATTGTTAGACAATCTCTTGCCAACCTTTTCCCAGTTGCCGTTAAAGAATGCCACAACAGATACCACTTGCACCATAATCAATGGAATAAAAATCAATAGCATAGTGCGGAAAAAGAGCTTGCTGGGCAATAACTTTAATTTTAGGTATTGCAATAACCTGTTTGCTTTTTCTGGAAGTGTAATATGCATTATTTTTCTCCTTATTCTGAAATTAACATATATCCTTTGCCGCGTATGGTTTGTAAGTAGCGCGGATTTTTAGTATCTTGTTCAATTTTTTTGCGTAAGCGCGTAATTTGCACATCCACCGTGCGTAAGCTCTCGGGGCTGCCTAAAACCTCAGCCAATTCTTCACGTGTATGAACTTCGCCTGTTTTTTTGCCCAATAGATTTAACAAGGTTCTTTCGACGGGGGTAATGTGTATCACTTCGCCTGTTTTATTTATAAGCTCTCCTTTTGATAAATCATAGGAAACTTGATAAAATGTAAGCTTATTGGCTTGTTCTTTTTTCTCTTCGGTTCTTTTTAAGATATTATTGATACGCAAGACCAACTCCCTTGGTTCAAAGGGTTTTGCCACGTAGTCATCTGCGCCGGTTTCCAGCCCTGTTATCCGGTCTTCCGGATCGCCCATTGCCGTTAGCAAAATAACAGGAATATTGTTGCCCTCATGTCTGATATTGCGCAAAAACTCCGTGCCGGTAACACGTGGCATCATAATATCTACAATCAGCAAATCAAAAACATAAATATCTAAAAAAGATTTTGCAACATCTGCATCTTTTGCCGCTGTTGCTAAGAAGCCTTGTTCTCTTAAGTAGCGTTGCAGAAGACTTCTTAACCTTGTATCGTCATCCACGACAAGTATGTGCTTTTGTGCTTCTGCCATGACAACACCCTATTTTTTAGATTTTGCACTTTTTTTCGGTGTTTTTTTGCTGTTTTCAGATTTGATATATTCGATACTTTTCTCAAAATATTGGTAACCGGTCACAAAAGTTAAAACGCCCGCAACCCAAAGCAAGATTTCGCCTAAACCACCCCAAATAAACCAACCTTTGAAGAAGAGCATAGACAATGCCACCATTTGAAAACCGGTTTTCCATTTTGCTAAGCGCGTTACCGGCAAGCCGACATTTACTTCACGCAAAAATTCACGAAGCCCAGAAACGAGCAATTCACGACACAAAATGACAAATACCGGAATGTAGCTTATTTTAGAAATAATCGCCACATCTTCACCACCGATTTTTACATGCTTAACCAAAATAACAACTAATGCTGTTGCAACCAATAACTTATCTGCAATCGGATCAAGCAAACGACCAAAAGCCGAAACCTCGCCGCGCGCACGCGCCAATTTACCGTCATAATAATCGGTAACAGACGCGGCAATAAATAAAACACCGGCAAAATAGTTTACAAAACAGAAGTTTGAGTAAGCTGACAAAAAAATCAACGGAATGACCGCTATTCTTGATAAGGTCAATATATTAGGCAAATTATACACGACATTTCCCCCATAAAATAGTCTAAATTTATGTAAATAATAACTCATTTTTTTATTTATGGAAGAAATTATATATGTTTTCAGCCGTTTTTTTATTTATTCCTGCGACTTTAGCAATGTCATCAACCGACGCATCTTTGATTGCCTCAACAGAACCGAAGTGATTGAGTAAATCTTTGCGGCGTTTTGCCCCTACCCCATCTATTTCGCTTAAAACTGATTTTACCATTGATTTGGCGCGTTTTTTACGGTGTGTGCCAATCGCAAAACGGTGCGCTTCATCGCGAAGATTTTGCAAATAAAAAGCTATTGCCGAACGATAAGGTAGTGCAAAGCTTTCTTTGCCGATTTGGTGATAAAATTCTTTTCCGGCATTGCGGTCAACGCCTTTTGATATTGCTATAATGTTAATGTTGCTTAAATCATAGTCTTTTAAGCACTCATGCACAGCGTGGAGTTGCCCCAAGCCACCATCTAACAATATCACATCCGGACGATTTTCTTCTGTCATACCGTCGAATCGGCGTGTTAAAACCTCTTTCATCATCGCAAAGTCATCATTGGTAATATCTGGATCTTTAATATTAAAAGTGCGATAAGATTTTTTATCAAGCCCCTCAGGGGTTGCTACAACCATCGCTCCAACGGCATACGAGCCCTGATTATGCGAGTTGTCATAGATTTCTATGCGCTTTGGCAGACATGGCAAGTCAAAATATTGCTGCATTTCTTTTAAGTTTTCGTGTATACTCTTATTTTCTGCCAAACGCCGCTCTATGGCCGCTGTTGCGTTTTTAACTGCGTTTTCAATCAGTTTATGCTTATCTCCCTTGCTAAAAGTTTTGATTTTAGTATTTAGGGCTGTTTCCAAAAATTCTTTACCTTCTAAATTTTCGGATATGAATATCTCTTTGGGAACCAAGTGATTGGTATAAAAATCGCTTAAAAAAGCTTCTAAAACTTCTGCAGGCGTTGCTTCCTCGGTGCGTTTGATGAAGTATGGGGCATTACCGCAGTTCTGTCCACCGCGCACAAAAAATATCTCAATACAACACCAGTTGTCTTTTTCAGCAATACCGATAATGTCAACTGACTGCAAACCGGAATATTCTAAATTTGCATGTGTTTGTATGCCGGTTAAGGCACGAATCCGCTCGCGGAAGAGAATCGCTTG
Source organism: uncultured Rhodospirillales bacterium (assembly GCA_902763185.1). Taxonomy (GTDB): domain Bacteria; phylum Pseudomonadota; class Alphaproteobacteria; order RF32; family CAG-239; genus CAG-267. The sequence continues at coordinate 6,742 of CACWQT010000001.1, forward strand.
TTCAAAATTTTCGTCATCACTCGCCTGTTGCATTTTTTTTGATAATTCTGCTTGGATATTGGTGTTTTTCCCCTCTAAAAAATCTATTACTTCTTTAACTGTTTCGCGATAATCTGCTTTTTTAATTTTACCAACGCAAGGTGCCGAGCAGCGTTTAATCTGATATAGCAGACAAGGGCGTTCACGATTGCTAAAAACATTGTTTCGGCAACTTCTCAGCTGAAATACTTTTTGGATAATGTCCAGAACTTCATTAACCGCCGTAGCACTGGCATAAGGGCCAAAATATTTGGCATGACCGCTACGATTGCCTCTGAATTTTCTTAAAGCCGGAAATTCCTCATCCAAATTAAGCATTAGATGCGGGTATGATTTATCGTCTTTGAGCAAAATATTATATTTAGGATGAAGCTTTTTGATCAGCTCATTTTCGACAATCAGCGCCCTATTCTCATTTTCAACTATAATAAACTCCATGCGTCTGACTTCCGCCACCATACGTTGAAGTCTTGTTGTTAGTTGCTCTATTCGCGTGTAGGCAACAATACGTTTTTTGATATTTTTCGCTTTGCCGACATATAAGACCTCGTCATTTTCATTAAGCATACGATAAACACCGGGGGCTTCAGGTGCTATTTTAACATTTTGTTGTAAGATACTTAGTCCTAATTTGATATCAAACATCGTTAATCCATATACTTCCACTCTTTACCGTTATAAACGCAATAATGCTTTTGATATTGCGGTTTTAAGATATGTAAGTCCCCCAATCCGGTATAATCATAATATGTGTTGATTAAAGCTGAATCTATTTGATGAACAGGGATACTTTTGCCACGTTGTTCCCAATATGTATTCCAAAATACGCCGGCTGAAACAAGTTTAGGCAGTTTTGTGCGCACTAATTCATTCAAATTATCTTTAGGTGCAACACCAACCTTCTCGCCCAAAACGTCTATTTGCCCCAGTAATATTGAATAATATCCGGCATCTTTGGCTTTAAGATTATATGTCGCATAATAGCCGTTAATAGCATAATCGCATGGCGTTAAAACATTAAAGGCATATTCGTGTCCGGTTTTAGATAATCTGTTTTTTGCTTCCACCGCGTATGTCGTATGATAATTATAAAATACCATAAAGAGCAGATATAAACATAGCAATCCGTAACAAGCCTCTTTTCCTTTAGGTAATTTATTTATCAGCATAAATGTCAACATAATCGAAAGCATCAACCAAAAGATGATATAATGCAGAAATGCCGAAAAATAAAAGAGCTTAAAACAGGCTTCAACAATAAACATTAGGCTATATGTCCGCTCTAATATATTTCCTTTGAATAAAAAATAAAGAGTGGCGATGGCTGCTATCGGTATAAATATATAATATTCTATGTATTCGGTCGGCGGGTAAACAATACGCTGCTTTTCAAATATCTTCGGAATATACTGATTAAAGATAAAATTAGACCGCCAGTAAAGCTCTATCATTTGATGATGATGTAACCACAAGAGAAACAGGCTCAAGCCTATCAGTGGTGCAATTATTGCCTTCATAAACTGTTTTACTGTGATTTTTTTTATCATCAACCAATAAATAACCAACATTGCCGGCACAATTAAGTGCATTAAAATTTTTTGGGTAAACATAAAGCCAAAGAAAAAGGCTAAAAAACTTATATTAAGAGATTTTTGGCTTGATGTTTTATCAAATTTAAACAGATAATACAGTCCTATGAAAAAGCACACAAACATAAATGTATCCGGTCGATAATCCGTTGACCACAAGAGCGAATAAGATGATACGGTTACCGCAGCCACAAACAGTGCTGAAATTTTATCATTTTGATCCAGTAAAAAGATTTTATAATGATAATATGCAATCAGATAGAGCATAAACACGCCCAAAATATTAAATATTGCAAAAATATGCGGGTTATTTATTAACGCTGCAACAAAAGGGGCAGATAAATACCATGTTAAAGGATTATGGTGTTGAAAAAAGTCTTTATACGGTATTTTTCCTTGCCAGACCAACCATGAAGTATGCAAGTGTTCCACATTATCGCCATTAGCATTAACCACTATTCCATAAATATGGCAACCTACCAAAAACATGGCGATGATATAAAACCACAAAAAGCGGCTTAACCACTTAGTCAACATACATCCACTCCTTTGCAACTTTATCATATACACAATTATGGTGCCGATATTCATATTTCAGCAAATAAAAATCAGGAAATGATGAAGGCATATAATATTTTTCGATAATATTCGGCGAAATCCGTTGAATTTCCTCAAAATACCCATGATGTTCGGCATAACTGCTTTTATACACACCTCCGAATATTATTTTCGGCAAATACTTTACAACCAAATCATCCATTACCGGATGCGGTGCAATACCTAGTTCTTCCCCTACCATATCAACATGCCCAAACATTGACCAATAGTAATGCGGATCTTTGTTCATTATAGATTGATTGCCGAAATAACTGCTTAAAACATAATCACAAGGTTTTACATTACGGTCAAGAAGACGGGCGAAACTTCTGTCTTGTCCTCGCGTGCCATGATAATTCGGCACTGACGTATAGGCATAATATCCGCCAACCACGATAAAAACAAGCAACACATATGGGGCTTTTTCTCTAATCTTCTCAATTAAAACGCTGTTTAAGCACACCGCATATATCATCAGCGGCAGCATATAATACGGTGCAATTGAAAAATAAAAACAACGTAAAGGCAATTCCACAGCAAATAAAAATGAAATAACCTTAAAATACGGATTTGCGCTCTTAAAAAAGAAAATAATACTGATAGCTGATAGGCTTATGGAGAAAAACAATGTTTCATGATTCATCACATCTATCTTCTTAAATCCATAATATTTTTGCATAATCACATTAAACGGGTAATTAGATTGCCAATAGAGCTTTAAGGTGTCATAGTGATAAAGCAATGCTACAAATAACAACAAGCAAACAGCAGGCAATATCAATGCGGTTAAAATATCTTTTACAGGACTTTTTTGTTTATAGAAAACACCTAAGCTTGCCAACCCTAAGAAAAACAGCGGCATAAGTATTTTTTGGGTAAACATAAAGGCAATAAAAAAGCTCATAAAAGCAACACACAGCGCAAATAACTTCATTTCCTGCCAATAGATAAAGAGAAAATACAGTCCCACAGCATAGAAAAGTGCCATAAACGTATCGGGATTGAAGTTAAAGCAATAGATATAAAAGTATGGCGGACAAAGAATAAGCAATGAGATTAACGCACTTATTCCACCCACAAAAAAGCGCGCCGCAATTTTATAAACCACCCAAAATGTTGCCACACCTCCCACGATTGACACGGCATGTGCAAAATCAAGCAATCTTAAAAGACTGGTAAAATGTCGGACAATCGGGGCAAAGACATACCATAAAAGCGGATTATGGTGTTGAAAAAAGTCTTTATACGGCACAGAGCCATAAGCCACGAGCCATGTGGCGTGCAGATGTTCTACATTATCGCCGTTGCCGGTTTCGGTTGCCATAACTGTCCACACACCAAAGCCTAAGCCATAAATAAGCAAGCTGCAGACAGCAAACCATAAAAAATATTTATAACTGTTTTTTAATGTCATTTTTCCCTCATAAGGGGATATTAGCAACAGATTTGCTGTCAATCAAGCAGAAAATTATCCGCACACAAAAAATCCCCGCCTAATTCATAGGCAGGGATAAAACTTTTTAGTTTTCAAGAGCGTTAGCGGTACTGTTGGCAGAAGGCCTCGATGGCCGGTCTGACATCCTCGGAGAGGAACCCGTATTCAAAGCCGTAGTCAATCACCTCTTGGAATTTGACCAGCGAATACTTCTTTACCCCGACCGAGATAAACTTCTCGTTCACGGCAGGGAAATCCCAGTCAAAAATTGTGCAGAGAGCTACGACCTCGGCACGCTTGCCATTTTCACCCTTACGCAGTGCCTCAACTACCTTCAACGCATTAATACCTGACGTGATAGCATCGTCGACAATCAACACTCTTGTGCCATCTTCGGATAATTCGCCCTCAATTTGATTGAAGAGTCCGAATTTCTTCGGCTCGCTATGGACCCTAATGAGTGGCAGGGCGCGGCTGTTGGCAATGTTTGATGCCCAGCTTATGCCCCCGGAAACGACACCGGCAACGGCGTCAAAGTCATGATTGTGTGTGAGGAGGATATGTAGGGCTGAAGCTATGCTACTCCTTGTGCCAAAGTCATTTTCAAGCACACCCACATTAAACCACAACGGCGATTTGATGTCACCTTTCAGTGTAAAACTGTCTACAACGTTCACACGCACCGCGTTCTGCTGATACATCAGCTCGCACACACGGTTCTTCGTCTCTTTGATAAAATCCATAATTATTTAAAAAATTTAGTTAATAAAAATACAAATTTCGTTATTTATACCATTTTTTGAGGGCACTGTCAACTGTTTATCTCAACAAAATTTAAATTATTTAATCCTGACACGGCGATTTTGCGTAATTTTTCCGTTTAAAATCATTTTGGCATCAAAATCGCTTCAAAAAATCAGTTTTTTTAAATACGCTGTTTAAATACTTTGTTTAAATACAGTGACTCTTTAGACGAGTCCCAGCCTATCGTTTAGTGTTTTTCGTTGATAAAAAGCAAAAATTTAACCACGCTTTAACTCCTTATGTTATATTTTTATCATTGTAGACGTGTAATAAGCGTCTGCACTCGCCAAAATCATTTGGCTAACGTGTTGTATTTAAACAATTTTATCGGTGCGCACCGATTCGGCAAATTTGCCACAAAAAACACTTTAAATACACCGTTAAAAACCAAAGAAAAGCGAGATTATTGTAAGAGAGAGTAAATGAGTATGTGTATTAAAATATACTGTTTATTTAAGGAGATAAGCCTTAAGATGGGTAATATGTCTTATACCCTTCCGCTCACTCTTACACATCAAATCAAACAGATAGCCAAGCAAACAGTTCGTTCTCTCTCTGCTGTAACGTTAGCGATTCTGTTAGCAAGCCCGTCTATTGCAAATGCGGATTACACATCGCTGCAAGAAGCGGTTGCAGGCACGACTGTTTCAAATAAAACCTACAATTTAGGTGCAAATGAGAATGTCGGTGCGGATTTAGGCTCATTAGGCGAAGGCAACCGCACAAGAAATTGCTGAACAAGCCAGCGGTCAGCATTGGGTTGGTGTTGCTGCCGGCGCTTGGGTTGATGGTCCGGAATTTGCCGATGGACTTCCTGCAAAAGATGTTGCTGACAAATTAGCTGATTTGGCACAAAATGATGCATTTGGTTTGGTTAGAGCAATTAAGACATTGGCTCCAACTGAAACGCCTGTTGTTGAAATCAATTCAACCGAAATTACAAGCAGACTATTTAGAAGTATAGATACTTATCTCCGTGGCGAACGTGATCCTATGGGATTTGCTTCCGGTGATGATTTAGATGGCGTCAGCATTTGGGGAACTGCTTATGTTGGAGAATCTAAAATTGGCGATCGCGGCAGAATTGCAGGATTTAATGCTGATAGTCGTGGGGTTATTTTGGGATGGGAAAAGAAACTTAATCGCTGTATGAAGGTTGGTGCCGGTCTACAATTTGATTCCACCGATATCAGTGCCTATGGGCGCAATATTGATACAAACTCTGTTACAGGATTTGCATACAGTAATTATCAACCTAATCGTTGGTTTATTGATTGGATATTGGCATATGGCGGCTCCAATTATGATGAGAAAAAATATGCTCTAGGCTCTCGTTATAAGGCTGAATATGATGTTCATACCGCTTCTGTTGCGATGATGACCGGTTATCAGTTTAAGTATTTCACACCTGAGCTTGGGTTCAGATACTATCATATTAAACAAAACGCTTACCAAGACACGGCAAATCAGCAAGTTGGCGATGAAAAATTTGATCTCTTGCGTACTGTTGCTGGCGTGCGCTTTACAAAGAGTTTCGGCATGTTCCGTCCGGATATTTACTTTGGTCTCACTTATGATTTACTTAGTGATAAGGGCAATACATCTGTTCGTTTGGCAAACGGAACCGGCTATTTTGTTCCAGGAAAGCGCTTACATCGTTTAGGATACGAAGCAAGCACGACCTTCAACGCCTATATTACAGAACATATCAGTGCCTCTATTTCGTATATGGGAGCATATCGCAAAGATTATCAAGAACATACAGGTATGTTGAATTTAAGATATAGCTTCTAGAAATAAAAAAGAGGGTGTAATCACACCCTTTTTTTAGGTTACAAACGGTTGATTTTATTAACCGATAGAACCAAAGTAATTATTGTCATCTCTATGCTCTACGGCGCGTAAATCAAACAAATTTAAAAACGCGGTGCAAACATAAATAGATGAATATGTCCCGACAATCAAACCGGCTAAAATTGTAAACGAGAAGCTTTTAAGTGCATCTCCGCCCCAGAAATATAAGGGGGTTACCGCAACAAGTGTCGTAATACCGGTTAAAATTGTTCTGGAGAAAATGTCATTAATACTCTTATTTAACAAATCTAACTGCGGCATTTTGCGATATTTCTTAAGATTTTCGCGAATACGGTCGTATGTTACTACCGTATCGTTAATTGAATAACCGACGAGGGTTAAAATCGCCGCAACTGTTGTTAAACTGAAATCAAAGTGGAAGAATGACAACAACCCCACGGTGATGATAATATCATGGAATAAACCGATTAATGCTCCAAGAGCAAATTGCCACTCAAAACGAATCCAAATATAAATTGCAATCGCAAGCATTGCCAAACAAGATGCTACAATACCTGCGGTTTTTAATTCATCACCAACTTGCGGACCAACGTTTTCTACACGACGGTATTCATAGCTGTTACCCAGAATTTGTTTAATATCAACAACTGCTTTGCGCGATGCTTCTTCATTGGCGTTCTCGGCTTGAGCTCTTATCATCAGTTCGTCTCCGTTCTCGCCAATGGTTTGCAGATTTAATTCATCCAACTTCAAAACACTTAATTTTGAGCGGATTTCTTCAACATTTATCGGTCGTTCTGATTTGATTTCCATCAGCACACCGCCCGAAAAGTCAATACCGAAATTAAATCCCTTAAAATACATACTTAGACACGCCAGTATGATGAGGGTTGCTGAAAGGGCATAGGTTACAAAACGCCCTTTCATAAAGTTGATATTGGTATCTTTAGTTATCCATTTTAACATTGTCATTTTCTTTATCCTCTTTCATTAAATCGGTAATGCTTTGGGTTTATAGTGGTTATACCACGCGGTAATAATCAACCTGGTTACTGTCACAGATGTAAAGAGCGAAGTCGCAATACCAACTGCTAATGTAACGGCAAATCCTCTAACCGGACCACTACCGAAATAGAATAAAACTGCAGCAGCAATTAAGGTTGTGAGGTTTGAGTCAATAATTGTTCCCCAAGCAAATGAGAAACCTGTTTCTATGGCATCTTTAATAGAACGTCCTGATTTAACTTCTTCACGCATACGCTCAAAAATCAACACATTGGCGTCTACTGCCATGCCGATGGTTAAGATGATACCCGCAATACCCGGAAGGGTTAAGGTTGCACCGATAAGACTTAAAGCACCCAACATCAAGAACAAGTTTAAGAATACCGTAATTGATGTAAATAGTCCAAACAAGCCATACGCTAAAAGCAAGAAAATCAAAACGCCGGCAAATCCGATAAGTGAGGCAAAAACGCCAGCCTTAATGGAGTCAGCACCTAATCCTGCGCCAACCGTTCTTTCTTCTAAGATATTCAACGGCGCAGGTAAAGCACCGGAACGAAGCAACAAGGCCAATTCTTGTGCGCTTTCCGAGCTATAGTTACCTGTAATCACACCAGAACCGCCGGTAATTGCTGACTGAATTGTCGGAGCAGAAATAACTTCATCATCCAAAACAATGGCCAATTGTTCACCAACATGATCTTTGGTAACATCGCCAAACTTTTTAGCACCTAAATTATTAAATTTGAAGCTAACTGCGGCAGCGCCATCTTGGAAAGATACACCGGCATCAGTTAATGTTTCACCGCCAACAGCCGGTCTTTTGATGATGACGTATTGTTCGCCGCCGGAACCTCTGATAATGCGAGATGACGATTTTAACTTACCGCGTTTTGCCTCAGCAACCGTTGTAGAGCTATCAACAAGGTGGAAAGTCATTTTTGCGGTTTTACCTAACAGAACTTTAACTTCTTCAGGATTTTGCACACCAGGTAATTGAACAAGAATACGGCCAGAACCTTGACTTTGAATAATCGGCTCATTAGTGCCATATTCATCAATACGCTTACGAACAATCTCAATAGATTGATCAACCAGTTTGGCTTTGATATTGTTTAATGACATTTCATCATAATTTACCACCAAAACGCCGTCTTGCTCTGTTACTTTCAAGCCTTCATCCATTTTTCTTAAAGGTGTAATTGCTTTACTTCTGGCATTAGCATCGTCAATTTTCACCTTTAAACCATCAGCATCAGAACTGATTTTTTGATAGCGAACACGAACATCTTTTAAGGCAGCACGAGCAGAATCTTCTAAGCTCTGCATTCTGTCTTTAAGAGCTGCAGAAATATCTACTTCTAGCAAAAGGCTTGATCCACCTTGAAGGTCTAAACCTAAATTAACAGGTTGCCACCAAGAAGGTAAAGTTGTTTTAGGATTTTTAACGAAGTTTGGAACGGCATAAAACACGCCGATTAAACAAACCGCTAAAATCATAATTATTCTTTGTAATGATAGTTTATACATTGAACTCTCTCTTTTTAATTAGTCTTTTTTAACAGGGGTTTTAGATATTTTTTCACGCACACTACTGCGAGAGACTTTAACTTCCACACCTTTAGCGATTTCAACCATTAAAGTATCTGCGTCAGCTTTAACCACGCGTCCATATACGCCACCGCCAGTTATGATTTCATCTCTTAAATCAATAGCTTTTAGCATATTATCGCGTTCTTCTTCTTTCTTTTTCATCGGACGAATCAGCAAAATATAGAAGATACCAAAAACAAGGATTAATTGAATAAGAAACCCTGTCATCGGACTGGCTTCCACTGCCGGAGCGGCCGCCTCAGTTGCTGCAATAGCTTCTGTGATAAACATATTTTTCTCCATTAAAATTAAATTTGTGGCTGAAGTTTAAGGCAAAAAATAAGCTGTTACAACAGAAAACTCTGAGATTTACCACGAAAATTTGCTTTTATGGGCTTAAAAATTGTTTTATTTAAATATGTTATGGGAGATAGGCGCGCGGATTGACTGCCTTTTTGCCGGCACGAACTTCAAAATGCAGTTGCGGTGTATTGACACTGCCGGTGGTGCCAACGGTCGCAATTTTTTCACCACGTAAAACCTTTTGCCCCTTTTTAACATATAATTTGGCATTATGTGCGTAGGCTGTGATGTAGCCGTCAGCATGCTTGATTAAAACCAAATTACCAAACCCTTTCAACTCATTTCCGGCATAAGCAACCACACCTTTATCGGCAGCTTTTACATTGGTACCCAATGCCGCTTTAATATTTATGCCGTCGTTACGTCTGCCTTTGCCTGCCCAGCCAAAATTTGAAACAACCGAGCCATTAACCGGCCAAATAAATTTGTTTTTACGATATGCTGATACGGTTTTAACCGTTGAAGATTGAGTTGCCTGTTTATTGCTCGTGGCAACTTTAGTATTGTTTCCTTTATTGGTTGTTGTGGGCGCGACTGGTTTAGAAGAGGTATTAGATGCATATGCTTTTGAGGCGGATTGATGTCCTGACAAGCCATCAGGCAAAGCCAGCTCTTGTCCAACTTTTACAATATATGGAGCTTTTATATTATTTATTTGCGCCAAAGTTTTAACATCCACATGGTTTTTCCTGGCAATTCCATAAAGTGTATCCCCTTTGGCAACGATGTAGGTTGAATTTCCCGGCAATCTTAAAATTTGTCCGACATTTAAGGTGTAGGGCTCTGATAAATCGTTTTCCTCGATCAAATCCAACATGGAAACATCGTATTTTTTTGATATGCTATAAAGCGTATCGCCTCTTTTAACTTCTACCTTATTTGCGCCATAGTTGTCACTACCAAACCACGGAAATCCTCCGTGTCTGGCATAGCAACCCGTCATAAGCGGCAATAAAAGTATTATCGTTAAAATCTTTTTCATAGCCATTCCTCTAATTAGCATTTTGATTATAAACCAAAATAACTAAAGATTCGTTAAATTGGCGATATAACGGGCTTGATTTTTAGAACTTCATGGCTTATAAATGCACTAAATTTAAAAGAGGTTAAGGATATGAGTAACAAACCACAAATTGAAGATGAAAGCGGTGATAAATATAAATTCGGCTTTATAACCGATATTGCCGCCGATGTCGCACCCAAAGGTTTAAGTGAAGATATTATCCGCCTTATTTCAAAAAAGAAAAATGAACCAGATTGGCTTTTAGACTCAAGGCTTAGGGCTTATCGCCATTGGTTGACAATGACCGAGCCGACATGGGCAAAAGTAACCTATGATAAGATTGATTATCAGGATTTATACTATTATTCCGCCCCAAAACAGATCGTTAAGCCCAAGAGCCTTGACGAAGTAGACCCAAAAATATTAGAAACATACAATAAATTGGGAATTCCCCTAAAAGAACAAGAAGCTCTTGCCGGCGTGGTAGCAGTTGATGCGGTGTTTGACAGTGTGTCGGTCGCAACTACTTATAAAGCACAGCTTAAAAAACAAGGAATTATCTTTTGTTCCATATCCGAGGCGGTTAAAGATTATCCCGATTTAGTGAAGCAATATCTTGGCTCGGTGGTGCCTTATACAGATAACTTTTTTGCTGCGCTTAATTCAGCGGTTTTTACCGACGGCTCGTTTGTGTATATACCCAAAGGCGTTAAATGCCCGATGGAACTTTCCACCTATTTTAGGATTAATGCGCAAAATACCGGACAGTTTGAGCGCACATTGATTGTGGCTGATGAAGAGAGTTATGTTTCGTATCTTGAGGGGTGCACTGCCCCGCAAAGAGATGAAAACCAGCTTCATGCGGCAATTGTTGAGATTGTTGTTAAAAAAGATGCGGAAGTAAAGTATTCCACCGTGCAAAACTGGTATCCGGGGGATAAAGACGGCAAAGGTGGCGTATATAATTTCGTAACTAAACGCGCACTTTGTGACGGCGAAAATGCCAAAGTTTCGTGGACACAAGTGGAAACAGGCTCTGCCGTTACTTGGAAATATCCATCGTGCGTCTTAAAGGGTGATAACTCTAAAGGTGAATTTTATTCAGTGGCCCTCACAAACAATCATCAGCAGGCTGACACCGGCACAAAGATGATACATTTGGGCAAAAACACAACATCAAGGATTATCTCTAAAGGTATTTCTGCCGGATTTTCTGATCAGACTTATCGTGGGCTGGTTAAAGTCGGCAAAAATGCGACAGGTGCGCGTAATTATTCGCAATGTGACAGCCTACTTATCGGGCAAACTTGCGGATCGCACACTGTTCCGTATATAGAAAATGCCTGTAAATCTGCCATTTTGGAGCATGAGGCGACAACCTCAAAAATCAGCGATGAACAGTTGTTTTATTGCAAACAGCGGGGCCTTTCAGAAGAAGATGCCGTTAGCCTTATCGTCAACGGTTTTTGCAAAGAAGTGATGCAAAAGTTACCGATGGAATTTGCCATTGAAGCGGCAAAGCTGATAGATATATCGCTTGAAGGAAGTGTCGGTTAGTTTCAAGGGCAAAATTTTGGTTAATGGTTTTTATTAAATAGAATCTATTTGCTTTTTAAAATCAGCTCGTTTAAGCTTGCGGCTGAAATTTATTACTATCTCTATATATGTTAAATTAAAAAAATTATTATTTATGAACTCAGAAACAAAAACTTTAATTTTTACTGGCAAGCACTTCAAAGACGAAGAAGTGTGTGATTATCTCATTCAGCATGACTACAAACTGCCTTTACCCCTGCTCTATCTTACAAAAGATGGGGGGCTGATAACCAGAGATTTTGAACCAACAAAGAAAGATAAACTGACTGCAATCTTGCTTGATGAAAATACAGTTGTTTATTTGAGAGCACTAAATAAGGAAATTTTCATGTTGATGTATGAAAATATGCCTGTTTATGATGTGTCGGAAATTAATGTTCAGGCTTGGGTCAAAAGTCAATTTACCAATTTTTTAAATGTGCGTGCTGCATCGGAAAAAGACATCGAATTGCTCGAAAAAAAGCGCTCTGATTTTTTTATCACTTTAGAGTGTCTGAGGCATTTTCATGTTGATGTTCCTAATCTTTCGCGCGGTTATCTCGGATGGATTGATAAAGGTGCCCACAATATCAGACACAGTCACGGTGAAGCGAGAATCTATTATTATCTCGAACATAATGGCGACCTGCTCATATTTTCTAATTATTCGGAAAATGAACTGGTTAAGGCGGCTGTTCGTCATGACTTCTTTCAATCCGCAGAGCAATAGCTTTGCGGATTTTTTATGCCTTTAACTCCATCTTTAACCTTAAAAAGTTATTCTATTTGCCGTTATCAATAACCTTTATTGCGTCGTCTAATGTGATTTCACCACCGCGGAGACCTGCCGGAATCCGATAATTAGTATTACCGCATTTGATGTATTGACCATAACGCCCGACGGCTAATTGAACTTCTTGCTTTAGGCGCGGATGAATACCCAAAACCTTTGATTCTGCTTTTGGTTTGGCTCCTTTAAGCAATTCTTCAGCATGCTCTTTGGTGATATTAAAGATATTATCGCTACCTGTTAAAGAGCAAGATTTGTTGTCTTGTTTAATATATTGCCCAAATTTACCGATGTTAACCGTTATACCGTCACCCAAGTCATAAGGTAAAGAGGCTAATCTTTCTGCCTCGGCAAAGGTAACTTCTTCCGGATTTAAAAACTTCGGCAAAGCAATGCGCTTAGGCTTTTCGGTGGTTGCCGTTGCATCTTCGCCTAATTGAATATAAAAACCGTAAGGACCTTTTTTAAGATAGACGTTTAAGCCGTCATGTGTGCCTAAGAGCTTATCTTCGGGAGCCGGTGCACGCTCGGTTGATTGTTCTTCTTCGTCTTTAATATCCATTAAAGGTTTAGTGTATTTGCACTCCGGATAATTGGAGCAACCTAGAAATGCACCAAACTTACCGAGTTTTATGCTTAAATGACCTTTATGGCACTCCGGACATTCGCGCGGATCAGAGCCATCTTCTTTTGCCGGAAACAGGTGATATGATAAAACTTCATCTATTTTATCAATAACTTCGCTTACCTGTAAGGGCTGAACTGCTTGAATGTTTTTGAAGAATTTAACCCAGAAACCGGATAAGAGCTTTTTCCATTCCATTTCGCCTGCGGAGACATCATCCAAAAATTCTTCCATTTGCGCGGTAAAATCATATTCTACATATTTCTTAAAGAAGTTCTCTAAGAATATAGTCACAATACGTCCCCTATCCTCAGGAATAAAGCGCATTTTATCTACTTTAACATATTTACGCTCTTGTAACACGGCAATAATGGATGCATATGTTGACGGACGTCCGATGCCAAGCTCTTCCAGCTTTTTAACAAGACTTGCTTCGGTAAAGCGCGGCGGCGGTGTGGTAAAGTGTTGTTCAGGTTTAATTGCCTTTTTTGAAACATCTTCACCCTCTTTTACATTCGGCAAAACGCGATTATCTTCGTCTTCTTCATCATCTTTGCCTTCTTGGTATAATTTCAAGAAGCCGTCAAAGGCAATAACCTGCCCATTGGCACGGAGTAAAATCTTTTTATCTTGAGATAGCGAATCTATGACTACTCTATCTAAAACAGCCGGTTCCATTTGACAGGCGACAGTGCGCTTCCAGATCAATTCATAGAGCTTATGCGAATCGGAATCCAGCTTCTCTTCCAGTTTCTTTGGCGTATTCATCACATCTGCCGGACGAATCGCCTCATGGGCTTCTTGCGCATTTTTAGATTTGGTCTTGTATTCCTTAGGAGTTTTAGGCAAATACTGCTCACCAAAATATTTAACAATCGCCTCGCGACAAGCGGCAATCGCCTCTTCTGATAAGTTAACTGCGTCCGTTCTCATATAGGTAATAAGGCCGGATTCATAAAGTTTTTGAGCCACCTGCATGGTCTTTTTGGCAGGAAAACGCAACTTACGTGCCGCTTCCTGTTGGAGAGTTGAAGTGGTAAACGGCGGCGCCGGATAACGATTGGCTTTTTTACGTTCAATCTTTGAGATTTGGAATTCTTGAGCCTCAATTTTTACCTTAGCGTCTTCTGCCTTTTCTTTGGTATTGATATCAAATTTATCTAACTTCTTACCGTCAAGATTAATTAAGTGTGACGGTATCAGCGAATCGTCTTTGGTTGCTAAGTCAACATCAATGGTCCAATATTCTTCGGGTTTGAACTTCTCTATTTCCATTTCGCGTTCGCAAATCAAACGCAAAGCAACGGATTGCACGCGACCGGCTGATTTGGAACCGGGGAGTTTGCGCCACAAAACCGGTGACAAGGTAAAGCCTACTAAATAATCCAATGCTCGGCGCGCCATATATGCTGAAACCAAATTATCATCAATCTGGCGCGGATTTTTAATCGCCTCGGTAACGGCTTTTTTGGTAATTTCATGAAAGACGACGCGCTCAATCTTTTTATCTTTTAATTTCTTTTTTGATGACAGTTCTTCCAAAATATGCCAAGCGATGGCTTCTCCTTCTCTATCCGGGTCGGAGGCGAGGACTAACGTGTCACAATCTTTTAGAGCGGTTATGATGTCGTTTAAGCGTTTTTTGCCGCCGGAACTCAATTCCCAAACCATTTTAAAATCTTCATCAGGAGAAACAGAGCCGTCTTTGCTCGGTAAATCGCGAATATGCCCGTAACTTGCCAAAACCTTATAGTCTTTACCTAAGTATTTATTTATCGTTTTGGCTTTAGCAGGAGATTCAACAACAACTAATTTCATATCATACCCTCGTTTTAAGCTTTCGCTATTTTATTGCCCGGCAGGCGAATAATTTTATTATCTAATTCCAGTTCCACTATCATCGTTAAAACCTGCTCGGCAGGCAACTCCATATGGCGGATAACCGCGTCTATGCTCTCTCCCTTTTCGGAAAGAAGTGATAGTAAAACAGAATAGTTATCTTGTTCTGAAATATCAGAATTATTTTCTTGATTGTCAAGCGAATATTCAAATAAGTCTGCCGTTTCAAGATTTTTGCTTTGACGCGCCGTAAATTTCATAGGTGTAAAAGTAAAATTATTTATAACGTCCTCGGCATTTTCTACTAAAAGAGCCCCTTCCCTTAAAAGTTTATTGCATCCGGCACATCTATCATCATAGGGCGCTCCCGGAACAGCATAAACATCCCGCCCTTGGTCTAGGGCTTGGTGCGCGGTAATAAGCGACCCGGAACGGAGACTTGCTTCTATCACTAAAGTCCCCTTACTTAAACCGGAAACAATGCGATTACGACGCGGAAAATGTGAGGCTTGCGCTTTGGTATGAAATGGAAATTCAGATATGATAAGACCATTTTGAGCCATATCTTCATATAACTTTTGATTTTCTTTAGGGTAAACAACATCAATTCCTGTCCCCAATACGGCTATTGTATTACCATTAGCCGATAATGCGCCGGAATGTGCGGCGGCATCTATACCACGTGCAAGTCCTGAGACAACCACAATATTTTTTAATGACAAATCAGTAGCAAGTTTCTCTGCTAAACGACAAGCACTAATTGAAGCATTACGTGAGCCAACCATTGCCACCGCATTATCATTTTTTAATAAATCTATATTACCCAGAGCATAGAGAATCGGCGGATAATCTTCTATCTGTTTTAAATTATAGGGATACTCTTTATCCTCCATAGTGATGATCTTGACGTGCTTGATTTCGGCGGTCATCAGCTCAGCTTCCGCCTGAGATAAAGAGCAAACTTCTCTTTTTTTTGCCAGTTCGCTTAATGCCGTATCTGCATCCCCGTATCTCGCCATAAGTTTCTTAAATCCAATCGGACCAATTCCCGGCGTATTAATTAATCTAATGTATGATAAAAGTTTTTGCTTGTTCATTTTTATTTCTTTAATTTTATTTTGCTTTCTTCACCTTTTATTAGGCGTTTGATGTTGGCATGATGGCGCACAACAACAAGCAATGTAATGCACAAATAAAACCACGTATATTGTGGTGTTGGCGCAAAAAAGTATGATGCAATCGGAACAAATATTGCTGCAGTCAATGCAGATAATGAGGAATATTTAAAAGTAAAAGCCATTATAAGCCAAACAAGTAAGGCAATTAAAGCTACCGGCCAGCAAGTCGCTAAAATAAAGCCGAACGTTGATGCGACTCCTTTTCCTCCTTTAAATTTTAACCAAACAGGAAAATTATGCCCTAAAACACCGCATGCACCGGCAATCAATGCAACTGTTATGGAATCAGCCACACCACCTCCCCAAATGGCACGAGCGACTATAGCGGCAACACCTGCCTTAGAAGCGTCAAACAAAACCGTCAAAAGGGCCAAAGTTTTATTACCCGTCCGCAATACATTTGTCGCACCTATATTGCCGGAACCGATTTTACGAATATCCCCATACCCTGCCATTTTGGTTAAAATCAAACCAAACGGAATTGAGCCGATAAAGTAACCGAATATTGCGCTTAAGGCATAAGTTAGTTCCGCAGACATTAGATGTTCTCCTAAAAAAATTGATGTGTTTATGTTAATAAAAAGAGTTAAAATTTCAACTTATTTTCATCTTCGTGTGTATTTTATCTTGCATTAACGATTTATTTCTATATTATACCTTCTAATGGTGCTGTGGAGAGAGATATGACTAAACCATATAAACGTATTCTGTTAAAATTATCCGGCGAGGGACTTATGGGTAAGCAATCCGTCGGAATTGATGAGAATGTATTGGACACTGTTACAGAAGGTATTAAAAAGATTTACAAAAATGGTATTTCTTTATGTATCGTTATCGGTGGAGGCAATTTTTATCGTGGCATTAACAATAAAAACAAAGCCGTCAGTAGACCTGTTGCCGACCAAGCCGGTATGCTTGCAACCATTATCAATGCTCTATTTTTAAGAAGCACATTAATACAAAAAGGAATCCCCACAGAAGTTCTTTCCGGCTTGAGTGTGCCACAAGTGGCTGAAACGTATTCTTATCGGAGAGCACAAGAATTGCTAAGCAAAGGGAATGTTATTATTTTCGCCGGCGGAACAGGGAATCCTTATTTTACAACCGATACAGGTTCAACATTGCGTGCTTTAGAATCCGGTTGCGATGCTTTATTTAAGGCCACCCAAGTTGACGGCGTTTATGATAGTGATCCGAAAAAGAATCCGAAAGCAAAGCGTTATAAAACCGTTTCTTATGACGAGGTTATTGCTAAAGAGCTAAAAGTTATGGATATGACAGCCATTTCAATGGCAAGAGAGAATCGTCTGCCAATTATCGTTTTCAAGCAGGAGGATGAGAACTCTCTTATAAATGTTTTGAGTGGCAAAGGGAATTTTACAATAATTAAGTGAGGTAATATGTCAGATTTTAATGAAATAAAACAAGATACCGAAACGCGTATGGAAAAAACTCTTGATACGCTTAAAGGTGATTTTGGCGGTTTAAGAGCCGGACGTGCTCATGCCAGCCTTTTAGATAACATTATGGTAGAGGCATATGGCTCCCCCACACCCATTGCGCAGGTGGGAACTATCAGCGTTCCTGATGCACGCACTTTATCTGTCAGTGTTTGGGATAAAGGATTGGCCAAATCGGTTGAAAAAGCTTTAAGAGAATCCGATTTAGGGCTTAACCCTGTTTCAGACGGACAGCTTATCCGTATTCCAATTCCGCCACTTTCAGAAGAACGCAGAAAAGAATTAGTTAAAATTGCCGGAAAATATGCGGAACAAAATAAAATTGCTATTCGAAACATCCGTAGAGATGCTTTGGATGAAATTAAAAAACTCAAAAAGGATAATCTCATCTCTGAAGATGATGAAAAAAGATTTAGCAACGAAATTCAAAAGTTAACAGACGATTCAATCAAAAAAATTGATGACTTGTTGAGCCAAAAAGAAAAAGATATTTTGCAAGTATAGGATTATGAACACATCAGATTGTAAACATATTGCCATTATTATGGACGGAAACAGGCGTTGGGCGAAGAAACACGGGTTGCCACAAAGTTTCGGACATAAAAAAGGTGCTGAGAATGTGGTCAACATTACACGGGCGATGAAGGAATCCGGTGTTAAATATCTGACACTTTATGCTTTTTCAACTGAAAATTGGCAACGTTCTCAAGATGAAGTCGATACTTTAATGCAGCTTTTGCGCGATTACCTCGATAAAGAATTCAAAGAAATCATGGAAAACAATGTGCGCATTATCTTTATCGGTGAAAGAAATATGCTTACAGAGGATATTCAAGAGAAGATGGCAAGAATCGAAAAAGAATCGGCAAATAATAAAGACTTAACATTATGTATTGCTTTATCTTACGGTTCCAGACAAGAGATTTTAGCCGCAGTAAAAAAAGCAATAAAGCTTGCCACAGATAAAGAACTTACACCTAATGATATGACGTCAGAGAAATTTTCTTCGTTGCTCTATACTGCAAATATTCCAGATCCGGACATTTTAATCAGAACCAGCGGTGAGCAACGTATCAGCAACTATCTATTATGGCAATTAGCTTATACAGAGCTGTTTTTTACAGATACTTTATGGCCTGATTTTGATAAGACAGAATTGATGAATATTATACAAAAATTTAGCACTCGGGAGAGAAGATATGGAAAATGCTAATTTTACCACATTACAAAAGAGAGTTTTGACCTCGTTAATCATGATTCCTTTGGTTATCGGGGCGCTACGATCAGGGCATCCTTATGTTGATATTCTCGTTTATTTTGTCGGTATAATGCTTTCTTGGGAATGGTCTGCAATGACACCCAATAAAAAAGCTGATGTTTATGCGGTATGTTATGCTTTTGCTTTAGGTTGTTCCATTTTAGTCCAAGACAGAAATGTGTTACTTTTGACTATTGTTGCTACAACGGCTTTTGTTTATATTAAAGCCAAAGACGAAGAGCATCGCAAATTATTAACATTAGGTGTTCCATATATATCTATCGGCGTAGGGGCATTAGATTGGATGTATTATCTTTTTGATGCCTTTGGCAGTATCCCCGGCGAAAAGGGCAGTTTTGTGATGACTTTATGGTTTATTTTAATGGTATGGAGTGTTGATATCGGCGGATATATTATCGGGACATCTTTAAGAGGTCCAAAGTTAGCTCCTAAAATAAGTCCTAATAAAACTTGGTCCGGTTTAATCGGGGGAGTTATTTTAGCAGTGGCGGTCAGCTCCATATATATGTATGCCACAAAAAATATATTTAAATTACCCTTGCCATTGAATGAGCAATTAAAATATGCTCAACTAGGTGCATTTATTGCTTTTGTTGCACAAATCGGGGATTTGATAGAATCGGCAATTAAACGTCATTTACAAATTAAAGACAGTAGCAAACTTATCCCCGGTCATGGCGGAGTGTTTGACCGTATTGACGGTTTGATTTTTGCAGCACCGATTGTTTATTGTCTTTTTACATTATTTTCATTCGAATAAAAAGGAAGGTATTAAATTATGGAGTGGTTAATTAATACGATTTATTATGTTTTGCCGTTTCTAATATTACTTGGTATTTTAATTTTTGTGCATGAATTCGGACACTTTATCGTGGCACGTAAACTAGGTGTCAGCGTTAGCGCCTTTTCCATAGGATTTGGCAAAACCTTATGGAGCACAACCGATAAACAAGGCACAGTTTGGAAATTATCAGCTATTCCTTTGGGCGGATATTGCCAATTTTTAGGTGATGCAGACGAATCGTCATCAACATCTGATGTTGATTTAAGCAAGTTTAGCGAAGAAGAAAAAAAGCATCTATTTGTTACGCAGGCACCTTCTAAAAAATTGGCAATAGCGTTTGCCGGTCCGTTTTTCAATTATCTGTTTGCATTTGTGGTTTATTTCGGATTGTTCTTCTTTTTAGGGAGTTATGATATACCTTCTGTTGTTTCCGAAGTTCTACCGGATAGCCCGGCACAAAGGGCGGGTATTATGGCAAATGATAAGGTCGTTGAAATTAACGGAAAAGCCATTGAAACATGGGATGACATAACGTTTGAAATGGGAGCGGCTATTGATCAGGCTACGGTTAAAGTCGAGCGTAATGGCCAGATTTTATCTTTTGATATGCCGCTTGAAGAAATGGAATATGCCTTTGATGAAACAGAAAAGCCGATGAAACGGCGCATGATTGGCATCAAAGGTGAAGCCAAACATTTTCACTTGGTTAAGGATAATTTTAAATTTGGCGAATCTATTGTTAAGTCAGCAAAAGAAATATACGGTGTAACGGCTTTAACTTTGCGCGGTGTCGGGCAAATGATTGCCGGTCGCCGTTCAGGAGAAGATGTTGGTGGTATTATTCGTATCGCTGAAATGTCTGGAGATATCTCTAAATCAAGGAGTTTCTGGGACTTTTTAGCTTTTATGGCCCTTCTCTCCATAAACTTGGGATTAATAAACTTATTCCCAATCCCCCTATTAGATGGTGGACATGTAATAATTTATTTGTTAGAAATAATATCAAGGCGTGAATTGAATACCAAGGTAAAAGATGGTTTATTCAAGGTAGGGCTTGGTTTAATCGTTGCTTTGATGGTGTTTGCGACATGGAATGATGTCCGGCACCTGATAACAAGATGGTTTGAATAGCTTAGTTTTAAGGATTATAAAATGAAGTTTAAATTAGCGGGAATTTCGTTGTTAGCTTTAGCTATATCTTCTAATGCAACAGCAGATACTATTAAAAACATCAGCATAAACGGTCTTCAGCGTGTAGAAAGAGAAACAGCTCTATCTTATGCAGGAATCGACACAAAGAAGCCGGTTTCTTCTGATGATTTAAATGCAGCATTAAAGCGCTTATATGATACAGAGTTGTTTAGCGACATCAGCTTTGATACTAAAGGAACCGAGTTAATTATCAATGTTACAGAGAATCCGGTTATCGGCGTAAGAGCTTTTGACGGAAACGATAAAATTGATGATAAAATTTTAGAGGCGGAAGTTCAGTCAGCACCACGTTCTGTGTTCAGTAAAGCAAAAGTCCAACAAGATGTGCAACGAATCCTTGATGTTTATAAGCGTGCCGGTCGTTATGGCGTGTCCGTAGAGCCGAAAATCATTAAAAAGCCAGAGAATCGAGTAGATTTGATTTTTGAGATTGAAGAAGGTCCTGAAGCTAAGATTGATACGATTAACTTTATCGGTAATAAGCACTATACCAGCACCGATTTACAAGGCGAAATTATGAGTAAAGAAAGCCGTTGGTATAGAATTTTCTCAAGTGCTGAAACTTTTGACCGCGAGAAAATGAATTATGACCAAGAGCTCTTAAGACGTTTTTATAACCGTCACGGTTACGCAGATTTTGCTGTTGTTTCTGCCATTGCAGAATTATCTCGTGATAAAACATCGTTTGTTTTGACTTTCACCATTGATGAAGGTGTCCGCTATAAAGTTAATGACATTCAGATTAAATCCTCTGTTCCGGATGTTGATGCTAATGATTGGTATAAATACGTTACATTTAAGACCGGAGATTGGTATAATTCCGATGAAATCGAAAAGACCGTTAGCGAATTAACAGAAGAGTTGGCCAAGAAAGGCTTTGTTTTTGTTGAAGTTGTTCCCAATATTCATAAAGACAGAGAGACCGGCAAACTCAGTGTTGTATTTGACATCAAAGAAAATGCTAAAGTGTTTGTAAACCGTATTAACATTACAGGTAACACCAGAACATTAGATGAAGTCATTCGTCGTGAATTCCGCCTTTCTGAAGGTAGTGTATTTAATGTAGCAAAGATTAGAGAATCCAGACGCAATATTGAACGCTTAAATTACTTTAGCAAGGTTGACATTGATTCTGAGCGAGTAGATTATGACAAAGCTGACATTAATGTTAATGTAGAAGAAAAATCCACCGGTTATTTCAATGTCGGTGTCGGATACTCCACAGTTAACGGAGCGCTTATTCGTGCAGGCATTACCGAAAATAACTTTATGGGTAAAGGTCAGCAAATCAGCTTAAATGCCGGCAAGTCACAAAAGACAACCGACTATGGATTTAGCTTCACCGAGCCCTACTTTATGGGGAGACGGTTAAGTGCCGGTACGGACTTATTCTATCAGACAGAAGACTACCAAGATGAAAGTAACTATGATATGGATACCGTAGGCGGTAGAGTTCGTTTCGGGTGGAATTATACGGATGATTTGAGCCAATATCTACGCTATACCTTAAAAGAAGATAAAATTAAAAACGTTAACACAGCTTCTAATTATATCAGACGTGAAAAAGGTAAATTTGTTGACTCAGTTATCGGCCAAACCCTTGTATATGATAAACGCGATAATACTTTAAAACCGCGTGAAGGTTACTACTTATCATTTGGTAATGACATTTCTGGTCTTGGCGGTGATGATAAGTACTTGAAGTTTGACGCTAAAGCTTATAAATTCTATACAATCTCTGACTACTATACATTTAAATTCTTTATCAATGGTGGTTATGTTGAGGGCTATGGTGGTAAAGATGTGCGCTTGGCACAAAGATACTTCCTCGGCGGCAATACTATGCGCGGCTTTGAATCCGGAGGTATCAGTGCACGCGATAAAAGAACCAATGATGCTATTGGCGGCAACTGGATGGTTTGGGGTGGTGCTGAAATGGCCTTCCCACTTGGTTTAGACGAGCTGGGAATCCGCGGCAGAACCTTTGTTGATGTCGGAACAACCGGAAAACCGGATAAAGTAGATAACATCAACGATCCTATTAACTATTCATCCAGTCCGCGTGTTTCTGTCGGCTTCGGTTTCGAATGGACTTCGCCAATGGGTAAAATTGATATAGACTTCGGTTTCCCTGTTGTTAAAGAGAAATATGATGAGACAGAAGTATTCCGTTTGAACTTCGGTACAAGTTTATAGTATAAGGAAGTTTCAAATGGCAGATAATATATTTTATATCTACAAAGGAAAAAAATCTCTTAAAGACATTGCTCAGCTTATTCAAGCTGAGCTTGTCGCTTCTGATAAAGCTAACGAAATTATTGAAAATGTTTGCTCTATCGAAAGTGCCGGAACAGAGGATATTTGTTTTTTTTATGATAAAAAGAATAAAGCTCTGGCACAACAAATTAAGGCTAAAGCTTGTGTTACCACAAAAGAATTAGCACCTTTGGTTCCTGATGGTGTCGCAGTGCTTATTTCAGAAAATCCGAAACTTGCTTTTATTACGCTTGTTTCAGCATTTTATGAAGAGCATAAACCGTCACCTAAAATAGAATCCGACTCTCATATTTCAAAGTCTGCACAAATCGGTAAAAATTGTTATATCGGTCATAATGCAGTAATAGAAGATGACGTGGTTATCGGGGATAATTGTGTGATTGAGGCAAATGTTGTTATAGCTCACGGTTGTAAAATCGGTAACAACTGCCGCATAGCAAACAATGCCAGTATTGCCTATTGCCTGATGGGCAACGATTGTTATATCTATACCGGTGCCAGAATTGGGCAAGATGGTTTTGGATTTTCGGTTGTAGACGGTCGGCATAAGCGAATTCCGCAAATCGGACGAGTTATTATCGGTAACGATGTTGAAGTCGGGGCAAACACCTGTATTGACCGCGGCGCCTTAGATGATACCATTATCGGGGACGGTACCCGAATCGATAATTTGGTTCAACTTGCTCATAATGATAAAACAGGGAAATGTTGTATTTTGGTGGCACAAACCGGTATCGCCGGCAGTTGCACATTGGGTGATTATGTTGTTTGTGGCGGTCAGGCAGGATTGGCTGACCATCTGACTGTTGGTAGCGGTGCGCAAATTGCAGCTCAATCCGGTGTAATGAGAGATATCGAACCGGGTGCCATTGTTATGGGAACACCAACCGTTCCATTTAAGGATTTTATGCGTCAAGTCGCATTTTTACAAAAAAACAGTAAGAAGTAATTATAAGGAGATTGTTTATGTCTGAAGAAAACAAAATTTATCCGATTGAAGAAATAATGAAAATGTTGCCACACAGATATCCTTTTTTGTTATTGGATCGTTTGATTGTGGAAGTTCCGGGCGAAAAAGGAATTGGGATAAAAAATGTAACAATGAACGAAGAATTTTTCCAAGGGCATTTTCCAAATAATCCTGTTATGCCAGGTGTTTTGCAAATTGAGGCTATGGCTCAGACAGCCGGCGCTGTGGTTATTTCTCAAGATGAAGATTATGCCAATAAAAAGCGCAATGTTCTGTTTATGGGTATTGACGGGGTTAAATTTAGAAAGCAAGTTAAGCCTGGCGACCAATTGCAAATGCATGTTGAAAAGATTAAAGCTCGTCGCAATATTTTTGTTTTTAAGGGAACGGCTATGGTTGATGGACAAGTTGCCTCTGAGGCGGAATTAACCGCGATGATTTTAGAATAAAATAAG
This sequence comes from uncultured Rhodospirillales bacterium, assembly GCA_902763185.1. Taxonomy (GTDB): domain Bacteria; phylum Pseudomonadota; class Alphaproteobacteria; order RF32; family CAG-239; genus CAG-267. Next base: position 31,429 of record CACWQT010000001.1, read on the forward strand.
CTTTTTTACTCTTGATTTTAGGGGTTGAAAAAATTAGAGATAAGTTTTATCTTATCTCTAATTTTTTAAGGTAACTGAAAATGTTTAATGCCAATGATATAAGAAAAGACTTTCCGGCTCTGTCAAGATTGGTTGACGGCAGACGTAATACGTATATGGACACAGCGGCTTCCGCACAAAAGCCTTTAGCTGTATTAAATCGTATTCAAAAGATGTATATTGAAGAATATGCCAATGTGCATCGTGGAAGTTATTGGCTTTCAGAAAGAGCCACGGAAAACTACGAAAGAGCTCGTCAAACGGTTGCTCAGTTTATCAATGCTAAAGATAAACGCGAAATCATATTTACCAGAAATGCAACGGAAGGTATCAATCTTGTTGCAGCAACTTGGGGGCAATATAATTTAAAAGCCGGCGATGAAGTGCTACTCTCTCGAGCCGAACATCATGCAAATTTGGTTACTTGGCAGCAATGGGCATTAAAAACCGGTGCAATTTTAAGGTATTTTGATTTAGCTGAAGATGGCAGCTTTATCTTTGAAAACTTCAAAAATGCCTTATCTGAAAGAACAAAAATTGTAGCGGTTACGGCAATGTCTAATGTTTTAGGGACACTGTTTCCGGTTAAACAAATTTCGACAGAAGCACACAAAGTTGGCGCAAAAGTTTTGATTGATGCCTGTCAGTTTGCCGTGCATAAAAAAATTGATGTTGCAGATTTTGATTGTGACTTTCTGGCTTTTTCAGGGCACAAGGTTTATGGACCGACGGGAATCGGCGTTTTATACGGCAAATATGATTTATTAGCAGAAATGTCTCCTTATCAGTTTGGCGGCGACATGATTGAGCACGTCAGCTATGATAAGACAACTTTTGCGTTGCCTCCGGCGCGATTTGAAGCAGGAACGCCTGCTATTGTGCAGGCTGTCGGTCTTGGTGCAGCTTTAGAATATGTTATGCAATACGATTTTAACGATATAGAGGCTTATGAAAAAGAGTTAATCAATTATACGACAGATAAGTTATCTAATATTCCCAACCTCAAGATTATCGGCACGGCGTCCGATAAAGGCGGCGTATTTTCTTTTGATATCAAAGGTATTCACCCTCAAGACTTGGCTTTTGTGTTAGGTAAAGAAGGTGTCGCTATTCGCACCGGTCATTTTTGTGCTGAGCCGATCGTAAACCTCTTGGGATATAATTCCTTAGCTCGCGCGTCACTTGGCATTTACACCACAAAAGAAGATGTTGATGAGTTTATAAACGCACTAAATAAAGCAATAAATTTTTTTAAGTAAGAAAAAATGAGTGATACGGTTAAACAAAATACAGCTGAAGAGTTGAATGATTTAGACGATGTTGAAGCGCAACTTCTCTCAGCCATGAGTATTGATGATACGGAAGAATTGCCTGTTTATAAAGCATGCGCGGGTAGTAATTTGAGTAACAATACAGCTCTTGCTGAAATGCATGATATTGTGGAAGCACTTAAAACGGTTTTTGACCCAGAAATACCTATCAACATTTATGATTTAGGCTTGATTTATAAAATAGACCAACAAGATAACGGTGACATTCATATTGATATGTCACTTACAGCTCCCGGTTGTCCCGTGGCCGGAATTTTACCACAACAAATTGCTGATGCCGTGGCAACAATTGATGGCGTCGGCAAAGTAGATGTAGAAGTTGTTTGGGAACCTGCATGGAGCATTGAACGCTTAAGCGAAGATGCTAAAATGATGTTGGAAATGCTTTAGGGAATACACTATGCAAATAGATGAATTAATTGATAATTTTTCTTTTTTTGATGGATGGGAAGATAAGTATAAATATTTAATTGAGCTCGGAAATAAGCTTCCGCATTTGTCTGATGATAAAAAAACCGCAGAGTGGAAAGTCCCCGGTTGCCAATCGCAAGTCTGGATAATCCCTCACTATGAAAAGCAGCATATTTATTTTGAAGGTGACAGCGATGCCATTATTGTGCGTGGTATCATTGCAGTTGTTTTTATTATTTTTCAAGATAAGTCTGCACAAGAAATTTTAAATATTGATGTTGAAGAAATTTTTGATAAACTGGGATTGAGGGATAATATTACGCAAAACAGGCGTAGCGGTATGCTCTCTATGGTTGATAAAATTCGGTATTATGCCACTCAATCTTTGGGAAAGTGATATGAATATTTATGAATATCAGGCAAAAGGTATTTTCAAAAAATTCGGAGTAAATGTGCCCAGTGGCTTGATTGCCTATACGCCTATGGAAGCACAAAATGTTGCCCAAAAATTATCCCCGGAGGGCCCATGGATTGTTAAGGCGCAGGTACGTGCAGGGGGACGTAATATTGGTAAATTTATGGATAAGCGTGCCGGTAAAAAAGGCGGTATTCGCCTTTCTAAAACACCTGAAGAAGTTTATAACAATGCAGAAGAAATGATAGAAAACAGGCTAATTACAGCACAAACCAGTAACAGAGGGATGTTGGTTAGCCGCGTTTATATTGAAGAGTATATTAAAACTTTTCAAAAATTTTATTTTAGTTTAGTTGTTAACGGCGCCACCGCTTCAGTGATGTTGCTTTTAGCTCCTGTTACCCCAAACGGTGATGATGATATTGTAGAAATGGCGACACATATGCCTTCTCAAATACTAAAAATTGATTTAGGCTTTGAGAAATCTATTCATGCGGAAGCTCTTTCTCGAATTGCAGATTTTATGCAATTCCACGGCAAAAAATCACAGCTGAAATCTTTTATTAACAAGCTCTTAGATATTTTTTACAATTACGATGCCACAAAATTAGAAATAAACCCTATCGGTATTGATAAAAATGACACTCTATGGGCTCTGGACGCCAAAATTATTTTTGATGATAATGCTCTTTATCGCCATCCCGATATTCTGCGCCTGCGCCCTATGGCAGAAATTGAAGAAAGAGAAGTTGTGGTTGCAAAATTCGGTTTTGATTACAAGGAATTAAATACCGGAATCGGTATTATTACCAATGGTAACGGCGTCGCCTTAAATATCATTACAGAAGCGCAAAAATGTGATGCGGATATTGCCTGTTCTCTTAATATCAAAGGTGGTGTTGACAGAGATAAAATTGCTGCCAGTATTAAGCTTATTATGACAAACCCCAGTGTTGACGGTATTTTTATTGATATTGTCGGCGGGTTCACGCGGTGTAATCTTGTTGCCGATGGAATTATTGCGGTGGCAAATGATTTAGGATTAAACATTCCGATTGTGGTGAGATTTGAAGGAACAAATAAAGATGAAGCCGTTAATATTCTTAATGCTTCTCAGTTGCCAATTCAAATTGCAGACAGCACTTATTCGGGGATAATGCTTGCTAAAGCAGCCATAGCGGAGGACTTATAATGGCGGTTCTGGTTGATAAAAATACAAAAGTTATCGTTCAGGGGATTACCGGAACACAAGCCTCTTTCCATACCCCAAGGGCTATCCAATACGGTACTAAGATTGTTGCAGGCGTTGTGCCTAATAAAAAGGACAATATGCATTTGGGTATTCCCTTATTTAATACTGTTAAAGAAGCCAAGCAAAAAACTGGTGCGACTGCCTCTATGGTGTTTGTTCCGGCTCAATTTGCAAAAGCAGCCATTTCAGAAGCTATCGATGCCGATTTAGAATTGGTTGTCGCTATTACTTCCGGAATTCCTGTCAGTGATATGCTGGAAATCAGGCAAAAACTAAAAAACTCAAAAACTATTCTTATCGGACCAAATACACCGGGGATTATAACACCTCAAGAGGCTTATATGGGAACTTACCCTGATAATATTCATAAATCCGGCGATATAGGGATTATTTCCCGTTCTTCAACACTTACTTATGAAGTCGTTTTAGAAATAAATAAGGCAGGGTTCGGCGAATCTACGGTTGTCGGCTTGGGGGATGACCTTATTATAGGCACCGGTTATACTGAAATTATCAAAAAATTTAATGAAGACAAAAAAACAAAGGCAATTGTCCTTATCGGCGGGAGCCAAGGAAGTCATGAAATAGAGGCCGCAATCGCGTATCGAAAAATAGCTAAAGCAAAACCGATTATTGCTTTAATGATAGATAAACCGTTATCTTTTTCTGAAAACGACAGTTTGGCTTCAGAAATTTTATGTGGTGGTGTCACGTCAACTGCAGAAAAAAAGCAACTTCTAAAAGAATCTGGAATAACTGTTGTGGACAGCCTAAGTGATTTAATTCATGAATTATCAAAACTATGATACGTTGGCTAAAGAAGTTTATTAATTTAATTTTACCACCGCGTTGTTTAATCTGTGGCAAGATTATCGAAAACGATAATGCATTGTGTCCGGAGTGCTTTAACCATATCACTTTTATTACGAAACCTTATTGTTTACATTGCGGAAGACCGCTCTCTTTTACAAATTTAGATAAGGATTTATGTTGCCCTAAATGTTTAACTAAAAAAGATTCTGTTTTTTATTTATCTCGTTCTGCAATTGAATATGATGAATATTCTAAAAAGCTTATTTTAGATTTTAAGTTCTCTGACCATCTTGAAAACAGATATTTACTTACTCAATGGCTTATTTTTGCTGGAAAAGATATTTTTGATACCCATCCCGATATTATTCTGCCTGTCCCATTACATTATTCAAGATTATTTCAGCGTAAGTATAATCAATCTGCTATTTTAGTGCGTGAATTATCCAAGAAAACCCATATTCCCGCTTATTATAATATCTTAAAAAAATGTCGCTACACCAAACCGCAGGTTATTTGTAACGGCAAACAGCGACGCAAAAATATTAAAGATGCTTTTATAATCACAAATCCCGATTTTGTAAAAAATAAAAACATCATTTTGGTTGATGATGTTTATACAACCGGTTCTACCCTAAAAGAGTGTGCCAAAGTGCTTAAAAAGTGTGGTGCCAAGAATATCAGCACATTAACTGTTGCCAGAGTTATCGAATAAACGATTATTTTTGCATTGAAAGCAGTTTTGTATATTTTTGCAAGATACACTCAGCAATCCCCGAAAGTTCCCTTGCTTCTGTTAAATCAAAAAAGCTTCCTTCAATAAGCATATCAGGCGTTAATTCAAACACATCACCGCTAAAATCTTTTACGCAGAATTTTTTGCCTTTGGTTTCGATCACACTCTGCCGAATTGTTTCTGTTATTTCATCAGGTTTCTTTTTCATAGGCATTAACCTTTTTATTTTTTAATATCCGTGGACAACCATTTGCCGCTTGTTTCTTTATATTTAGCATTTGCATCATATAAATCAACCTTTAAATTCAAATCTTTAGCGGTTAATTTACCCATTTCCTGAAGAAGCGTTAACCCTGCCACATAATAATCGTGACGTGTGGTTACTTCTTCCACCTTAGAATTTAACAGATATTGATATTGGTTTAACACATCTAAAACCGTTCGATTACCTAAAGATTCTTCTTCGCGAACACCATCTAAAGCGACTTTGTAAGCTTTTGTTTGCGCTTCAACTGAACTTATTTTGGCTTTATTTGCGCATAAATATTCCCATGCTTTTGTTAAGCCGGAATGTAAGGCATCCTCGGTATTAAGCAAATCTTCTTGTGCTTGCCAACGATAATACTTACTTTGACGGATTTTGGCTCGGCTGGAACCTGCGTTGTATATCGGCATACTGAAATTTACACCCAATTCAACATCATTGCTGGTCGGATTTTTTTCATACATATAGTTCTCTGATTTTATTCTGCCTGCTTTAGCATAAGCATTAACAGAAGGCAACAGTTCTCCTTTATTAGTGCTTACATCATATTTTTTGGCTTTTAAATTATGTCTTGCGGCTTGTAATTCATAGCTATGGTCTTTGGCATAATCAAATGCTTCTTCCAGACTTTTGGGGAATAATTTTTCGATATTTTTCGGGTCGCTTAAATTTTTAGGCTCAACACCTATTACCTGCTTATAAATAGCCTGCGAAGCTTTTAGATTACCCTCTGCGGATATTCTCTGTGATTGGGCAGAGGCATAGCTTGCTTTTGCTTGTGACACGTCAGTTGTAGTTACTTCCCCTACCTTAAAGCGTTCATTTGTTTCATCCAGTTCTTTTTTCAGTAATTGTTCATTGTTTTTTTGCAACTTAACAATTGCTTCGTCTTGTAAAACATCTAAATAAGCCCGTGCTGCTTGCAATAAAACATTTTGCTCAGTTGCCATTAAAACGGCTTGAGAAGCCTTTGCATAGCTCTTGGCTGATTTTACGGAATTTACGGTTTTGAACCCGCTAAATATCGGTTGGGAAATGGTTGCCGTTAATGAACGATTATACCCATCAGTCGGCCTTATCGGTGCATTAGTATTTATTTTTGTATCTGAATACCCGCCATCAACAGATAATTTGGGACGATACCCTGATTTTGCAATCGCAACATTTTCATCTGTAGCCTGTGTTCCGGCGCGTGCCGCCTTTAATGAGGGGTTATATTCATATGCTTTTGTTAAGGCGTTTTCTAAAGTATCTGCAGAAGCAGAAATTGCTGTCAGTAGTGTGATTATAAATGCTGCTATGTTTTGTCTTTTCATCTTTTTCCCTCTGTCTCTTAAATAAAATATATGTATTTTTTACGCGACAATTTGTTAAAAAATTATCAAACATTGTTTTCATTTGTAAAATTTATCTTATATTATTAACGAAAATTCAAACTATTTTTCTTAGGTTTTGTGAATACTAGGGTATGTTTATTTAGGAGATTATGCTTTGAAAAAAAGTAATTTAGAAATCAGTGATGAAATGAAAAAGGCTCGCCTCAAGCTTGCTATTGAACATTATATCAAATACTTTATCGGAAAAAGAATTTGTGAAGTAACAAAAGAGGAAGCCCTGTATGCAACTTGTTTGGCTGTTCGCGAATTTGCTATGGATGAAATGTATAAAACCATGGCTCGATATAATAAAAAATCATCTAAAAGAGTTTATTATTTATCCATTGAATATTTAATCGGTCGCTCTCTTGAGAATAATTTGCATAATCTCGGCCTATTTGAACTCATTAAAGAAATTAAACTTGATGATTTTCCGGACTTATCTCTAGAAGAAATTTTTGATACCGAATACGATCCGGCACTTGGCAATGGTGGTTTAGGCAGATTAGCCTCTTGTTATCTTGATTCTATGGCCTCATTAGGTTTACCGGGATTTGGCTATGGTATCAACTATCAATTCGGCTTATTTAAGCAAAAATTTGAAAACGGTTGGCAAGTAGAGCAAGCCGATGACTGGGACGCAGAGCTTTCACCTTGGGAATTGGCTCGTCCTGACAGACAAGTAATCATTCCACTATACGGGCATGTAGAAACATATAAGAATGCCAGTGGTAAAGATACTTATGTTTGGGCAAATACGAAGAAACTGTATGGCGTTCCTTACGACTTTCCGATTGTCGGATATAACGGAAAAGCTGTGAATTATTTGCGTTTATTTGCAGCTAAAAGTGATGACCAATTTGATATTGATATCTTTAACAATGGCGGTTACATTAAGGCGGTTGAAGATAAAATCAAAAAAGAAACCATCTCAAAAGTGCTTTATCCGTCTGATGCCATTGAGCAAGGTAAAGCCTTGCGGTTAGCCCAACAATACTTCTTTGTGTCTTGTGCTATTCAAGATATTGTCCGTCGTTTCTTAGAAAAAAATAACGATTTTAATAAATTACCGAATGAAGTCTGTGTTCAATTAAATGATACCCATCCGGCTCTTGCTATTGTTGAGCTGATGAGATTGTTGATTGATGTTTATGGCCAAGAATGGGAAAATGCTTGGAATATCGTTACCAAGGTATTTGCCTATACTAACCACACATTATTGCCAGAGGCTCTAGAAACATGGTCATCTAAATTTTTTGCCCAAATGCTTCCCAGACATCTGCAAATTATTTATGAAATCAATCGTCGTTTCATTGAATTTGCTAAAAAGAAATTTGGCGAAAGAAGTGAAAAGCTTGCAAAACTTTCCATTGTTTCAGGGGAAGGTGATAATCAGATTATTCGCATGGCAAATCTTTCCATAGTCGGATCTTTTTCTGTTAACGGAGTTGCAAAAATTCACTCAGAGCTTATCAAAACCAATCTTGTTCCTGAGTTTTATGAACTTTGGCCTGAAAAATTTACCAATGTAACTAACGGTATTACTCCCAGACGTTGGCTTTTGCATGCAAACACCAACCTTTCAACGCTTATTTCCGATAAAATCGGAAAAGATTGGATAAGCAATCTGGCTTTATTGGAAAAAATTGCCGATTTTGTTGATGATGATGATTTTGTGCATAAATTTGCTAAAATTAAAAAAGCTAACAAAGAGATTTTACGTCATGAAATCTTTAAGCGCACCAATGTTGCAGTTACAACAAACAGCATGTTTGTTGTGCAAGCCAAGCGAATCCACGAATATAAACGTCAGCTTATGGCAATTTTGCAGGTTATAGGCGAGTATTTGTCAATTGTTCGTGACCATGAGCATCCTATTTGTCCTAAAACATATATTTTTGCCGGAAAGGCTGCCCCTTCTTACACATTTGCTAAACTTATCATTAAATTGATTAACAATGTCGCAAATGTTGTAAATAACGATCCGAGGGTTGGCGATGCATTAAAAGTCGTATTCATGCCTGATTATAAAGTGTCTTTGGCCGAAATGCTAATGCCTGCAGCAGATGTTAGCTTACAAATATCCACCGCCGGTTTTGAAGCCTCGGGTACAGGCAATATGAAATTTGCCTTAAACGGCGCTTTGACTGTCGGAACATATGACGGCGCAAATATTGAAATTCGTGAGGCAGTGGGTGAGGATAATTTCTTCCTCTTTGGCTTAAAAGAAGACGAAATCCAAGCGCTGCGTCCGATTTATAATCCTCACAAAATATATGAAGAATCTGAATACGTTAAACGTATATTAAATGCCATTAATTCCAATATGTTTTGTGAGCAGGATAACCCGACATTGTTTAAGCCGATATTTGATGCGCTTTTAAGCAACGATTATTTCTTTGTATTGGCTGATTTGGAAGCCTTTAATCAAGCTATGAAGCAGGCCTCTGAGATCTATAAAAAGAAAGATGCTTGGGTTAAAAAAGCAATTTATAATGTCGCCCGTATCGGCTATTTCTCCAGCGATAGGTCTGTTATGGAATATGCTAAGAATATTTGGCATATTAAACCTGTTGATGATAAAAAAGCTGATCTTGAGTATGAAATGGCTCAATCGGCCTAATTATTTATAACTCTAAGTAAAAATCCCAGAGGCTTCTTTGGGATTTTTACTTTGTCCACTCATTTTCTCCATATTTGCGAATGATAAAATCTTTTACATTAATTATTGCTTTATCAAAACGAGCTCTTTCAGCTTTAGCTTCGTTTGCTACACTCTTATAATCTGCGCTTAAATTCGTGGCGCATTTATCTATTTCATTATATAAGTCTCGTTTTAGCCTAAATTTAAATGTTCTGGGATATTTTTTGGGTGTTAAACAATCAACTAATTTTATACTTTTTTGGTATAGTTCTAATTTTTCGGGGCAAGGGGTAATATTTTTTATTTCTTCCCCTTTCATAACCTTTTTTAGAAAATAGTATGCCTTACGCGCACACTCTTCCGCATCTAAATCCCCTCGTTTTTTTGGTTTTCTTTTATATATACTTGACGCTTCTTCTAAACAATCTTTTAGCGTAAAAAAGTCTTTATATTCAGGAAGATACCTCTTTACATACTCTGATATTGTTTCACTAACTATCTGATTGTCTGGGGTTAAAACATTTTTATATTTATCTAATGCTAATGCCAATTCGCGGTAGTTTTCTTCTGATAAATAATCATTTTTTGCATCAACGTCCAATGTTTCTCTATAACTCTCTAGAGTATTTAGAAACCTACGAACTTCTTTTAGCTCTTGAGGTAAAACAGGCCTTTCTTCAAAAACATCTATTTGAGGATTGTTTTTAAGGCGTTCTTGGTATTTTTTGGTAAAAATATTTATTTCGGAACTCGCAGAGACATCTATTCCTTTTCTCCAATTAGAAAAAGCACGATTGATTATTTGATATAAATCCTTGCTGCTTATCCCTTCAGCCATGGTATATCTCCTCTTTATTTTAGGATTATACCATAAAATTTTCCTTTTTGCAAAGAAAAAGGGCAAACTTTTTAGGTTTGCCCTATCTTTAGTCATTAAACTAATTATTGATTTGCATTTTCGGTTTCCAAGATGATTTCACCGGTTTTTTGTAAAACAATCTTGTCCAATACCCATTTATTGATTTGTTTTAATTTTTCGCTATCAACATTAACTTTTTCAGCTACATCAATAATAAAATCAATTTCTCTATCATCTAAGCCGGTATCTGAGTTTGCTAAATAGCATAATTCTTTAATTAGGTGTAATGCCTTAGAACGCTCGGTTATTTGACCGATTTTTTCCATTGTTGTATCTTTGTTCATTCCTTTTAGAATGGTCACAATCTCTTGCTCTGCAACGCCAAATTGCTTACCGATTGTTTTTAAGAATTCAATCTCTTCTTTGGCTACAACACCGTCCATATACACCATGCAACAGAAGCTTTCTACAAATATTCTTTTCTCTTCTGGTGTTAATGTTGCTATATAATCGTATTCATGATCCATTATTTTTCTCCAAAATAAACTTCTTCGTTGCTATACTATAAGCATTTGTTTAACATCTGGTAAACATTTTACAGAAAATAATAAACAACAAATTTGCGCCCTTTTCAAAAAAATTATTGACGACAGGAAAAACTTACTGTAAATAGAGTTCGTCTGTGGAGTGTTGGCAGAGCGGTAATGCAGCGGATTGCTAATCCGTCATCCTGAATAGGGATGCACAGGTTCGAGTCCTGTACACTCCGCCAGTTATTAAAAGTCGCCTAAATGGCGGCTTTTTTTTGTTATGAAAACAAAAACTTCTTGCAAATCACACCGAATTTTATATATTCATCGGTGAGATTAAATAATAATTTTTAAGGAGAATAATATGCCTTTAGTTTCTATGCGTCAGATTTTAGATCACGCAGCTGAGAACAATTATGGTGTTCCGGCATTTAACATTAACGATATGGAGCAAATTATTGCCGTTTGTGAAGCAGCAAAAGAGGTTAATGCGCCAGTCATTATTCAAACATCTACCGGTGCACGTAAATTTGCCGGTGACCCGATGATTCGTCATATGATTGCCGCCGCGATTGAAATGTATCCGGAGTTACCGATTTGTTTGCACCAAGACCATGGTGCAACTGTTGATATTTGCCAATCTGCATTGGTTAACGGCTATTCTTCGGTGATGATGGACGGCTCTCTAGAAGCTGATGGTAAGACACCTTCTTCTTTTGAATATAACGTCAGAGTTACTAAAGAAGTTGTGGCACGTGCTCATGCTGTCGGCGCTTCGGTTGAAGCCGAGCTTGGCGTTATCGGCTCTTTGGAAACAGGTAAAGGCGATAAAGAGGACGGGCATGGCGCAGAGGGCGTTATTGATAGAAAGCGTTTGGTAACAGACCCTGATGAAGCGGCAAAATTTGTTGCAGAAACAAATATTGATGCTTTAGCGGTTGCTGTTGGCACATCACACGGTGCTTATAAATTTACACGTAAGCCGACCGGCGATATCTTGGCGATTGACGTGATTGAGAAAATCCATGCTAAACTTCCTAATACCCATATGGTTATGCACGGTTCTTCTTCTGTTCCGCAAGAATTGCAAGATTTGATTAATGCATATGGTGGCGCTATTCCGCAGACATTCGGTGTGCCGGTAGAAGATATTGTTCGCGGTATTAAAGCTGGTGTGCGCAAAGTTAATGTGGATACAGACTGCCGTATGGCGATTACCGGTGCTATCCGCAAATTATTTGCCGAGAATCCGAAAGAATTTGACCCACGCAAGTACTTAAAACCGGCCATTGAAGAGATGAAAAAGGTTTGTATTGCACGTTATACCGCTTTTGGTGCTGCCGGTCATGCGGATAAAATTAAGCCTATTCCGTTGTCTGTTATGGCAAAAAGATATAGCGCTTAATTTCCGTTTCAGGTAAAAGAAAAGGCTCAGAGTTAAACCCTGAGCCTTTTTTATAGCTTATTTTGCTTTATGCCGGAGAGACCATCATAAACATTTGTTTGCCTTCGAGTTTTGGGGCGGCATCTACTTTGCAAATACCCTCCAAATCCTCTATCAGTTTGTTTAGGACTTCTTTTCCCATATCATTGGCACTTAATTCGCGCCCCTTAAAGCGCATGGTAAATTTAACTTTGTCCCCTTGAGCCAAAAATTTCTTTGCTTGCTTGAGCTTAACTTCATAATCATGCGTATCAATCATCGGGCGAAGTTTTAATTCTTTAATACTGACAACCTTTTGATTTTTCTTGGCTTCATTTTTCTTTTTCTGCTGTTCGTATTTATATTTTCCATAATCTAAAACTTTACAAACAGGGGGATTAACTTGCGGAGAAATTTCTATCAAATCCAAACCGACATCTTCGGCAATATGCAAGGCTTCTTTTAGTGAAACGACGCCTAAATTTTCTCCATTATAATTGATTAAACGAACTTCTTTTGCTTTTATATCTTGGTTAATGCGCGGTCCATCACCATCACGTACTGGCGCATTTGTGTTCTCTGTAGCTATTGTTACCTCCAATTAAAATTAAATTTACAGGGGGTATTTTACCTAAAAATATTATACTTCGCAAGCAAAATATTTAGGCATGTCGCATTTAATTGCGCGTATCCTGATTTTTTTATAGCATGTTCTTGAGGATATTGTTATATTTGTTTTAGTTGATTTAGGAGAAAATTATGCCCCTCATAGATGTCAAAAGCATTACCGAAGATGAAGCAAAAAAGCAATTGGAATATCTAGCAAAGGAAATAGAAAAGGCTGATATTGCTTATTATCAAAATGATGAGCCCTATCTTGATGATGCTAAATATGATGAACTCCGGCACTTGAATTTGGCGTTAGAAGCAAAATTTCCGCATCTTATCAGACCTGACAGCCCGTCAAAGCGAATCGGTGCAAAGGTCAAGAGCGAGTTTAAAAAGGTTGATTTGGCTGTGCCGATGCTTTCGCTTGCTGATATTTTTGAGGATACGGAAGTCGCGGACTTTATTATGAGCATTAAGCGCTTCTTAAACAGTAGCGATGATGTGGTCTTTACATCCGAACCTAAAATGGACGGGCTTTCTTTTTCGGCACTTTATGAAAATGGTGTGTTTGTGCGTGGTTCTACACGCGGAGATGGACGAATCGGTGAAGACATTACAGAAAATCTTCGCGAAATAAAAGGTTTTCCTCTCTTTTTGGATAAAGATGTGCCGGAAAGATTTGAAGTCAGAGGCGAAGTGTTTATGTCAAAAGCTGACTTTTTTGCACTTAATCAGAAAAACGAGGAAGAACATAAAAAACTTTTCGCCAATCCGCGTAACGCGGCGGCTGGTTCGCTCAGGCAGCTTGATGCACGTATTACCGGAAAACGGAATTTAAGTTTTATTGTTTATACTTGGGGTGAAGTTTCCGATGTTTTTTGGAAGAGCCAAGTGGAATTTTTGGATTATGTTCAAAGCCTTGGTTTCCCTGTTAATCCGTATAATAAAGTTTGTCATAATGAGCAGGAATTACTCAACAGTTATCGCTTATTGATGGATAATCGGGCGGATTTGCCTTATGATATTGATGGAATCGTTTATAAGGTTAATGATTTGGAGCTTCAAAAGCGGCTTGGCTTTTTGACGCGCACGCCTCGCTGGGCGATTGCCCATAAATTTCCGGCAGAAAAGGCGATAACTCGGCTTAATAATATTCGGATACAAGTCGGAAGAACCGGTGCTTTAACACCTGTTGCGGACTTAGAGCCGGTTAATGTCGGTGGTGTTTTGGTTTCACATGCCACACTTCATAACGAAGATGAAATCAAGCGTAAAGATATACGAATCGGAGATATAGTGGTTGTGCAACGTGCAGGTGATGTTATCCCGCAAATTATTGAGGTTTTGAAAGAAAAACGCCTATCTGATTTGGCTGAATTCTCTTTCCCGACAATTTGTCCGGAGTGTGGAGCACATGCTATCAGAGAAGAAGATGAAGCTGTCAGACGTTGTACCGGAGGACTTTCTTGCCCGGCGCAGGCCGTTGAGAGATTAAAACATTTTGTTTCTCGCGAGGCTTTTAATATTGAAGGTTTGGGAGATAAAGTTATTGAAGATTTTTACAAAGAAAAAATCATACAAACACCTTATGATATATTCACTTTAGAGGAGAGAAACCGCCCACAGGATTTGTTTTCTACTGATGTTTCCCTTAATTTGGAAAATCGTGAAGGCTGGGGTAAAAAATCTGTCAGCAATCTGTTTGAGGCTATTAACAAAAGCAAAAATATCACTCTATCAAAGTTTATTTATGCCTTAGGCATCAGGCAGGTCGGCACGGCAACTGCTTATCTTATTGCCAGACATTATCATAGCTTTGAAGTCTTTAAGGAAGCTATGTGTAATCAGGATATACACCTTCTTATCAGTATTGACGGTATCGGCGCGGCAATGGCAAAAGATATCGTAGAGTTCTTTAAGGAAAGCCACAATTTGGCTATTATTGATAAATTGCTTTCAGTTATCCGGGTAGAAAATTTTGATGATGTTATTGCAACTGATTCCGTGTTTTCAGGCAAAACACTTGTATTTACTGGAACATTAAGCACTCTCACACGCAGTGAAGCCAAAAGCAAAGCTCTTGCATTAGGCGCTAAAGTAGCCGGTTCTGTTTCTAACAACACAGATTATGTTATTGCAGGTGAAAGCGCCGGCTCAAAATTAACAAAAGCCAAAGAACTTGGAATCAAAATTATCTCTGAAGAAGAATTTATTGCAATGACGGTTTAAGTGCTTTCTGTTTTTTATAGAAGATTTTATAGATACTGATAGCCGTAATATTAAAATAGGTGGTTAAGATTGGTATAATAAAGAATAAGCTATCTGTTTTGCAGATAGCGTCTATACCGTAAGATATTACATAAAGAGAATTAGTTATGCCGAAATAGATTACAAAAGACCAATAATTCCCCTTTGTTTTCTTATATGCATCAATGATTGAGCGACTTTTACCAATTAAAGATGACAACCATGCTAAGTATGGTCGGCTTATTGTATATGGTGAAATTAGGAGTAATATAATAAAAAACATCAATTTCCCAGGAATGGCATCGTAGCTCTCAATAAAACTCATATAACTTTCAAAGCATTCCAAATATTTATCCCTAAACCCCATAAACATCGGCACATATGGTATTGTTATAATAAAAACGTAAAGAAATATATTTATGAAAAGTATTTTACTGGTCGGAATTAACCCATTCATCGTTCTGATTAAAGAAAAATAAGGGCGATGTTGCTGAATATAGCGCACAAATATACACCAATATACATAATATGCTACCAACCATAAAATACTTAATGAATTAGCCCACCCACGCGGAATTAGCGTAAAGATATAAAGAAGCACATAATTTGCCAATAGCCACAATATTATTGTCTTTTTATACATCCATATAAATTTGTTGGCTCCTTTAAATACAGCCCATAAAGAGAATTCTTTGCTGTCTGTATCTGGTAATTTAGGCTTCATCTTCTTCAAATTCGGTATCCTCTTCAGCATTCGGATCGTAGTCTATGCCAAGTTTAGATAGAATATCCTCATTTTCGTCTGAACGTTGCGCCACAATCCAATCCGGAACATTCGGCGATGCTGGCAATGCTGCTTGAGCTTTCATTTTTTTATCCAAATACCAACGAGGAGAATCCGCCATAATCGGCGTTTCAATATAACCTTGCATCAAAACAACCTGCTTTAACATGGGTAAACTCAACAATTCGTTGGTACTAATAGCTGAAACAGCTTGTAACTGATAACTTACATTTTTAGCAAAAGGATTGAACTCTTTATTGCTAATGCCGCCTTCGTTACGTGAATATGAGGTGACTTGAACGGTTTTATTACCAATCATTTTAGAGAAACGTTGGGCGGTTTGCTCGTTGTTTTGGGATAAAATAACCTTGCAAGCAGTAGTAGAAATAACCGTTTCAAGGTCATCTTTACCGTATTTACCGGAAATTTGGCCTAAATCTTGTCCAATCAGTAAATATGACACTTTTTGACCACGACCAACCGCCGGTCCGTCAATAACAGCTTTTAACTTAGGCATTTGCGGAAACTCGTCAAGCACGAACAATGTCGGGAACGGCCCCATTTTACCATCAGTTTTATTTACAAAATTCGGTGGATTCGAAATCAAATATGCACTCATTAAGTCCACAAATACAGCACTAATCGGGTTTAAGGCTTGTGCATCGGTCTGGTTAACAGATAGGTAGACAGATATTGGCTTCCACTCACCGGTTACAGGGTCTTTCATACCGCGCAAATCTTTAAACTTCAAATCAGAGAAACTGGTTCGTGCCACCACCGCGGCGTTTTTAAAGATACGAATACCATTGAAGGCTGTAGAAAGTACGGAGCCACGCTCTTTATCCGGTTTAGCACTCAAACCGCTCAATTCAGTGATACAACGACGTGAATATCCATAGTCATTGGCTTCATTAACCGCGGCATCCAACAAATCGCGCATTAAATCTGCCATAGCTGCCATTTGATCACCTTCATCCAAACGACGCTTAATCTCATTACTTTGTTCAATTTGGGCGGCAGTAATCCATTCCAAAATCATCGCCATACAAGCTTCATGATTTACCCATCTGTCAGGAAATGAGTTCCATGTGCCGACCGGTAAGTAATTTTCTATGGTTAGATTATCGTTTTGCAGATCTTGCAAAGCTCTTGCTGCATTTGCACGCAGATTACCTTCTTGCATCTCTTCATATAAATTGGTTAATTCCGCTTTATCTGCGGCAGTCATTGAGCCTTCACTGATTTTTTGGATAAATTTTTCATTTGCTAAGGCTTTTTCGCATTTGGATGCCACAAAGTGTATCAATCCGCATAAGGCACCACGACCTGCTTGTGACCAATATTGGTCACCACCACCTTTAGGATCTTCCACAAGCGTATTGCACATAGAGTCAATATACAAATCGCGCTCAGGCCCTGGTGCCGGCAGAGCTCCCGGAGAAAGCGGATTCCAGCTCGGATAATATTCACCTGTTTCTGGATTATCTTCTTTACCCCAGTTAATAACGAACACCGGTCCGACTTTGTTTCTGGCACCTGTGGTTTTATAACATAACTCCGGTTTCGGGTCGTTCACGATAATACTCATCCCTTCGGAGTTAAAAATTGTCGGAATAACAATACCAACAGTTTTACCGGTTCCCGGAGGTGCGCAACATAAGGTGGATAGCGTTTCTTTTAGTTTTAAGAGCTTTCCTTGGAATTTGCCAACAACCATGCAAAAACCGTCAAAACCTAACAATTCCATTCTTTGAATATCACGAAGTGTAGCAATATGTGCCGAACCGTGAACATTTGATTGGAATTTATACGGACATTTAATGGCACCGACAAACATTATTACCGGAAAAATTATCAGAGGCAAAGCCGGTATCCATAAACTCAGCTTAAATGAACCGTTATAACTCATCATCTTTTTTATCCACGAAATATAACGGCTATATAAAAATTCCGGTTGGTCAAAAGATTTTTTTATAAATTTTGCAGCAATGTCTACGTTTTCTTTAGAAATACCTTTTTGTAACAAAAAAGCAAGCGGCTGTGAAATGTATGCGAAGAAAACTGTAAATACCACAGATAAAATAAACGTCGTTGCCATCCAACGCACCGCTTTATCATACTCTTCCCACTCTTTTCCTCTTTCTTTTACCATTCTTCCCTCTATAAAATGTTTATGCTAGACTGTGTATCAGTTTTTTCAATTTTTCAAAAGAACTCTTATCTGCCTTTTCTTCGCAGGTCTCAAGTGACTTTGAAAACAGCTGTATCTCTTTTGGACTACCACGGTTAATTCGAGTTACATTTATCCCCATATGGTTCCATACTTCGAACATATCTTCAGCATTGATAATGTTTCCGCCTTGGATGATAACATAAGGAACAATTTCATAGTTCATATCCGCCACAGCTAATTTTGTTTTTAGGATATCTCGAGCGATATCAATTTTGCGCACCGGAGAAATACGATGACTGCTTTCAGAGAACCACAATGGCTCTTCATCATTAAATTTCTCTTCATCCGCCAACCAATCCCCTACTTCTTTATCTACTAAGCAAAGCATTATTTGGTTGCGACTAACGGCAACGTAGTCAATCGTTGTCTTCTTAATTATGGCAGACATAATGACATCATATCCCTTTTGTTTAAGCACATCTAATACAGGTGTATGAGATTCTTTTGGTGCTATTTCAGCTCCTTTAGGCTTTGATGCTATATCTCTTGTTGCCGGCTGTTTAACTTTATGCTGCTCGGCGGCGGTATCTTTTTCCGGTTTGACCTCTATGGGTTTCGGTTCATCCGCCACTAATGCAGAAGGTATAGATTCTTCTTGTTTTTTCTCTTTTTTATCAAAATCAAAATCTAAGTCAAAATCGTCATCATCAAAATTAAATAGTGCATGTTCAGTTAAAGGTTCCGGATTCTTTTTGCTTGCGGCATATGGTGATGATGTTGTTCTATTTGCCGCTGAAACATTGCTGTTTATATTGGATTGCATTAATGCAACCGAAGGCAAAACAGGACGTTTAACAGGTGCTTTTTTGATTATCGGCGTCTTTTGTATTTGTGTCTTTTCTTCAGTAATTGATTTCTTTTTCACAACCACTGGCGCTTTTTTATTTAAGGTCAATTTTCTATAAAGATAAACCGGACTTAAAATAATTTTCTTTAACCAGCTTTCCCATTTCATTAAGCACAACCCGACCCATCCGGCAAGCCACAAAGGCACAGAACTGACCAGTATTAAGAAAAAGGCTATTTCAGAGCGACTAACCGCCTCGCCACTGTTCCATTTTTCTTTTAAGAGTTGCCAGTGTTCTCCAGTAAATATATCAAAGTGCCAATTTATCAACAAAACAACCCTTATGCCGTCTATGAAAACAATAGTCCACAGATAGCCAATAATAAGTGTTTTGAGTATAATTAGCAGTGGTTTCAAATTTTTCTCCGTTATTTTTATTTTTTGATTATAATCACTGATTAGTTAACAAGATATTATTGTTTTTCGTTTTCCTCTATTTTTAATGAAATTTGTTTGCGCAAATCACGCACGACATGCGCAGATCCTTTATCCTGCCCTTGTTCTTTTATTTTATCAGAAATGATTTCATCCAATGTTTTATCTTTTCCTCCCAAATTTTTGATTTTAACATGCTCCATTTCCATATTTTTTGGCCGTGTTAGTTTGTGATATAACCAAACAATCGGATAAAAGATAAATTTCCAAAAGCCAAACTTATAAATTTTACGGCTTAACATTATCCAAACTACAGGAATCAGAAGAAATGTCAGCCCAAAACACCAGTCACTAAAGGAATTATAAACGCCACCCTGTTCCCAAAATTCAGACATGACACGATAGGCTTTTTTATCCAATATATCAAAATGCCATATCAGCTTAAAGATAATTTGAAAAATAAATATAACTGGCACCAAAACTACTACGCTTATTGCGCAAAAGCGCCCGATTTTTTTTAGTTTCTTCATCTTTTCATTCCAATTTGATTGATAAATCCTCTTACATCCATATCATTTAAAATTGTTTTTGGAGCTTTGGAATTTCGATTATTTTTAGTAACATTTACGTTGCACATTGTATTTTCTGCATACTGAACAGCATTTTGTGCATTTTCCTTGGTATTACCAAAATTCTTAATACCATAGTTACGTAAAAGCCATATTGAATTTAAATCTTTTTTCACTCTTTTTGCAGCTTCTAATTGGCTTTCATTTATTTTTTGCAAGTATTTATCTTTTTCAGCGCTTGCACGTTCCGGATCCGTTTCATATTCTTTGTCTATAAGGTTTAAATTTTTTGTGATTGTTTCACCAAATGTTGCTGCGTCTTGCTTTAATTTTTGTTTGATTGGATGAATTTCTTTTATGACCAAAAGTTTTTCCATCATAGATTTTCTGTTACATCCCGGTATAGTAAGCGCTTCTGAAAATTTATTTAAATTCTCGTTTATTTCTGAATTTATAGGAGTATCCGCTGTTGTATGTGTGCGAACCTCCTTTATTTTTTCAACCACTCCTGCTTTAATTTCAGCATCTTTTAATTTGGGATTTGTGATAATTTCTTCCATTTCTTTTAATGCTTTAGTAATTTCAACAGGCAATGGTTCAACTTCTGTCGTATTTATTGACAATGCAGCATGATGAACTGCAAAGTTTGCTACATCTGTTTGGCGTGCAATTGTTTCAATAGCTTTACGCGGAATATCCTTAAATTCAGCCCATTCGCCAGCTTCTGGAGAATTCGGATCAGCATCCGCTTTATTTTTTATTTCAACTAAATGATTAAAACACTGTGGTTCATGTCCTTGCCACACACGCCACTTAGGCTTTTGCCCATTTTGAGCAGCCTCTACATTTTCCATTAGCTCTTTGTGGTGCAACAAAACACTTTTTACCAGCTCTTTGCCTTTTTCTGTATTCTCGGCAATCATTTCATCAGCATAATCAAAAACTGTTTTTTCTTTATTTTTATCCGGCTTCTTTTCTGAGGACTTGCTACTGCTTAATGGGCCAAATAAAATCCAATCAAATATATCTAAAGTCAAATCAACTGTTAAATCTATTGCTCCGGCATATGCAGCCACAACAATTTCATTATAACAGGCTTGTAAAAAATTGCTACTGCTTCCCGGTTTGTAACCATCTTTTTTCCGTTCCGGAGCTTTTGCAGGCGCGCTATGATGTTTGGCAGGAGGATCTTTTTTTTCTTTAGCCATTTTTCCCAAGCCATAAGCATTAGATTCAAACGCCATTGCTGTATCATATTCTTCTGTTGGTGTGTCCGGTTGAGAAGGCGGTGGCGGATTTTGACCTGCATCCGGAGTTCCGGAACCTTCTGAATTACCGCCATTTTCCGGCGGTGTCGGAGCGGTTCCTCCGGTTGTACCCGCATCAGGTTTATTATCCGGCTTATTATCAGCTTTGCCGGTTAATCTTTTCTTTTGTTCTTCTAACTTTTCTTTGAATGCCTTTGATTTGGCTTCATGGCTTTCTCTGCCAGTTATCGAGGAACTTGTGTTATCTGCCATTTTCTTCTCCATACAAACAATTTATATGCTTCATTTTAACAGAAAAACTAACATTTGTCTACTTTAAAAAAGATAAAAATATCAGACTTTTAATTTTTTTACAAAGGCACCGATTTTTTGATTTGCTTTTACACCATCTTCCGGTGTTACTTTAATTAAACCAAAAAACTTAGGCTTAATTTTTTCCATTTGAATTGGTGAGAACATTGCCGGATTTTTTACTAGTGCTTCAAAAGAGCCATCCGCATCCTTTTGCGCTGCTCGAAAATAATTATTTATCAGGCGATCCACATCTATTGGAAAATTTTTCTCTTTTAATTTGGCAATAAATAATTTCTTACGTTCTTGTAATTCCATATACTCTTCATAAAGTTCTCTCTTTATTCTGTTTTTTATCATAAGCTCTTTCTTTTGTTCATAGCTTACTTCACAAATTTCTATGTCTATCAGTATCTCCACATATGAAATAATCGCTAACTGCAAATCTGTATCATTTAGGGTTTCAGCGAATGACAAATAGCCTTCATCATCAGCATCAGGTGCCAATCTTTTCATATCTTCCGGTGCATATTTATTGATTATATCCCAACAAGCAAGTAAATATTCGGCAATTTTTTTGCCAATACTCGGCTTATAATTAGGAATTAACATATCCGGCACATAGTCCGTTTGTGGTAGCTTTAGATTTTTTTTCATAGATATTACTGTCATACTATCTTGAAAATTCTTAATTTTTTGCGCCAATTCATACTCTTCTTCTTTTAGTCCGCGCTCTTCTGCCGCTGGCTCTGCTTCCGGCGTGACAAGACCATCTAATCCTCCATTTATTCCAGCTTGAGAATCATCCTCGGGGGTTACCAACTCATCCAGACTTCCTGATGTGCTTGGCGTAGGGGCTGATACTAAATCGTCTAATCCACCTGCTGACTGTTCTGTTGTTTCTTGGGTTACAAATCCGTCTAATCCACCGGTAGGTTCTGTTGTAGAAGAAGAAACATAATTATCAAGCCCTCCTGTTGATGTCGAAGATGTTTCTGTTACAAAACCATCTAACCCCTCTGTCGAAGCCGGCTGATTTTGCGATGTCATTAAATTATCAAGCGAGCTATCTGTTAAAGAAGAAGTTTCTGTTGGCTTTGGACTGCCTTGATTTACAAAATCGTTGAGTAATTTTGCAAATTCATCCTCCAAATTAATACCTACGCCAGCATTTTGTTCCTTATTTTCAGTATTTTGGTTATTATCTTCGGGAGTTAGAAAGGAATCTAATCCGCTATTTTCATTTGCCATTATGCTCTCCTTGATGTTTTTTAATATCTGCTTGATTTAATTTCACCCTTAATTTATGTTAGTTTAAGGTAAAATATATGAAAATATGTTTAATATGACAAATTTGATTGAAGAAAATAATAATTTTTTTTATACGGCGCCGGTTTCAAAAGAACAAGCTAGAACTCGGATAGATAAATTTATTGCCGATAGTATCCCTCAATTTTCACGCGCACAAATACAACGTTTGCTTGAAAGCGGCTGTGTTTTTGCTGATGATTTACTCATTACGGATAAAAATTTCAAAACGCGCGAAGGTGATATTTACCAAATTATCGTACCAGAACCGGAAGAAGCAACGCCTGTGGCTCAGAATATTCCTCTTGATATCTTGTATGAAGATGAGGATTTGGTTGTGGTTAATAAACCGGCAGGGATGACCGTTCATCCGGCGGCAGGTTGCTCGAGCGATACTTTAGTCAATGCACTGTTATATCATTGCAAAGAATCTTTATCCGGTATCGGCGGTGTAGCACGTCCGGGAATTGTTCACCGTATAGATAGAAATACAAGTGGTGTCTTGGTTGTGGCAAAAAATGATATTACACACAGAGGTCTTGCTGAGCAATTTTTTGTTCATTCTATTGAGCGCACATACTATGCCGTTGTTTACAATGTCGCAAATCCACTTAGCGGGACAATTGAAGCAAATCTTGCACGCAGCCCCTATGACCGCAAAAAGATGGCTATTATTAAAACAGGCGGAAAAACTGCCATCACACACTATCAAACCATAGAGAACTATAAAAATGCCGCATCGCTCATCAAGTGCAATCTAGAAACAGGGCGCACCCACCAAATTCGCGTTCATTTATCCAGCATCGGCTGCCATTTAATTGGTGATGATGTTTATGCGCAGCCCCATAAAAATTCTATCTTACTGCCAGTAGAGATTAAAAAATATGTCAATTCTTTTCCACGGCAAGCTTTACATGCTTTTTCTCTAGGCTTTATTCACCCGAAAACAGGTAAAAAACTTTATTTTGAAGCAGATTATCCCAGCGATATGAAGGAATTGATAAATAAACTCCGCGAATATAGACTTTAGTTCTATAACGCGCTGATAATTCTAAATATTTACTTAAAATATCTAAAACCAATGTCTAGGTTGTGGAAAACTTTTTTATATATAAAATTGGCTAATGTCAATTTTTAGGAGAAAGAAAATGAAATCACAACTTACTCTAAATGAACTTGACTTTACGCCCGAAGAAAATCTTTCGCGTTATTTACAATCTATCAAAAAATTTCCGATTTTATCCTCTGATGAAGAATATGACTTAGCGGTAAAATACCAAAAAACCAGAGATAAGGATTTAGCTTATAAGCTTATCACCTCGCACTTAAGGTTGGTGGTCAAGGTTGTTTCTAAATATCGTGGTTACGGATTACCCATAGCTGAAATGATTTCAGAAGGTAATATCGGTCTTTTGTATGCTGTTGATAAATTTGAGCCAGAAAAAGGATTTAGATTTTCGACTTATGCTTTATGGTGGATAAAAGCATCCGTGCAAAAATATATCTTAAACTCATGGTCTTTGGTAAAACTTGGAACGACTGCTGCACAAAAGAAATTATTTTTTAATTTGCGCAAAATTAAAAATCAGCTTAATCTTATTGATGATCGTGAACTCTCTCAAAAAGTGCTGGCAGATATTGCTCAATCATTAGATGTCAGTGTGCAAGAAGTTACTGATATGAATATGCGGCTTAAATCACATGATGGCTCGCTTAATACCATTATAGACGGTAATTCTGACGGCACTACCGAATGGATGGATTTTATTTCCGATAATAAACCAAACCAAGAAGAAGTATTAGCACATTCCGAAACATTGCATTATCGCAAAAAAATGTTTAATAAAGCTCTCTATGTCTTAAATAAGCGTGAAAAAGATATTCTATTTAAGCGGCGACTTTATGAAAAAAGCATCACACTAGACGATTTAAGCAAACTCTATAATATATCTAAAGAGCGCGTGCGACAAATAGAACTCAATTCTATAAGAAAAATATCTAAAGCAATAGAACTTATGCAATAGGGGGTTGAATTATCATCTTTCCTTATTATCTATGGTCTACATCATTTTATCAATAAGGAAAAAGACATGAAAAAACAATTTATCTATATCCTTTTAGGCATAATTATCGGCATCGTTTTGTTATGGAGCGGTTTTACATGGATAAAAAAGACTTTTTTTAATCCAGCTGCTTTAGCAAAAACAGAGATAATCCACCTGAAAGTAAAGCCGATTACCGCTCAAGATATAACGATAAACAGAGAATATATCGGCTATGTTGAAGCCATTCATCAAGTGCAAATTGTGCCATATATCAGCGGTTATCTGAAGGATATCTTAATAACTCCAGGACAAATGGTCAAACAAGGAGAGCCTTTGGTAACAATAAATGATGCAGAATATAAGGCAAAGCTTGATGCGGCAGAAGCCAATGTGCAACAAGAAAAATCTTCCTTAGAATACAACAAAAATTATTATGAACGTGTGCAAAAATCCGGAAAAAGAGCTTTTTCTCAAACAGAAATAGATAATGCTAAAAATAATTTTCAGCAAGCAGAGGCTCAACTTAAAAATGCCCTTGCTAATGAAGAATTTGCGCGCATCAATTATAATTATACTAAAATTAATGCGCCTATTAGCGGGCTCATCGGTAATTTTACTTTAAGTTCCGGCGATTATGTTGCGCCCCAAGCAAGTTATTTGCTGAATATTGTGCAAATCAACCCCATTCGCGTCGTTTTCTCGCTTACAGATAAGGAATATTTAGAATTTACCGAAGATAAGAACAGTTTTAGCAACACAGTGATAAAACTTAAGATGGCTAATGGTTCTTTGTATGAATATGACGGTGAATTTAAATACACCGACAATCAAATTAACAAGCAAACCAATACGATTGCCGTATATGCCTATTTTAAGAATGATAAGAATAAATTATTACCTAATGAATTTGTTACAGTAGAGGTTTTTAAGCTATTTAAAGACAGTGTTTTGATTGGTAAAGATTTAGTAGTTATGCGCCCTGATGGTAACTTTGTTATGATTTACAGAAACGGATTACCTTCAGATGTTTCTGTCCAAATCATTAGTGAAACAGATAAATTTTACGTGGTCAAAAACACCTTTAATAAGGACGATTTAATTATTTTAACGCCAAATTCTATACCACCAACTTTCAATTCTTCTGATGTAAAAACTGAGGAATAAGCATGTTTTCTAAATTTTTTATAGATAGGCCGCGATTTGCCATTGTTATTTCGCTTATTATGATTATTTTAGGCGGGTTGGCAATTAAAGTTTTGCCCATATCACAATTTCCAAATATAACCCCACCGCAAATAAGCATAAAAACGACTTATCTCGGTGCAAACGCTCAAGTGCTGACAGATACGGTTTCTGTTCCGATAGAAAATGAGATAAACGGTGTTGAAGATATGATTTATATGTCGTCTTCTGCCGATGACAGCGGTTCCTATACGCTTAATGTTACTTTTGATATCGGGACGGATCCTGATATTGCTCAAGTTAAGGTGCAAAACCGCTTACAACAGGTTAACAGCGAATTGCCGGCAGAAGTTATTCAAAACGGTATAGATGTTTCAACGGAAAATGCCGATATGTTGGCGATGATTGCTCTTCGCTCACCTAAAGGTTCTTATGATGATTTGTTTTTAAGCAACTTTGCTTATACGCATATTAAAAATCCTCTTGCACGCTTGGCCGGTGTGGGCAATGTGCAAATATTCGGCCCTCAATACAGTATGCGAATTTGGCTTAATAATGATAAAATTAATGCCTTAGGCCTTAATTATAATGATGTTATCGAGGCTGTTAAAAATCAAAACGTGCAGGCAGCGATTGGTAGTATCGGTGGCGCGCCCAGCGCAAAAGGTTCTGATTTGGTACTTAACCTTACAGCCAAAGGATTACTGAACAGCGTTGAAGATTTTTCTAATATTGTTGTGGCGACCTCTTCTAACGGAAGTATTGTTTATCTTAAAGATGTTGCCAAAGTTGAACTTGGCAGAGACTTATATAATCTCAGCTCACATTATGATAATGCACCTGCTGTTGTTATTGCGCTTAACCAAACACCAAATACCAACGCCTTAAAAACGATGGATTCTGTTCGTTTAGCTCTTAAAGAATTATCCAAAACCTTTCCTGATGATATAGACATCCAAATAGCTTATGACTCTACTGATTATGTCAGAGCTTCTATTGAGGCTATTGTGGACACGTTGTTTATTACTTTTGGATTAGTGATTTTGGTAACATATCTCTTTTTACAAAGTGTCAAAACAACTCTTATTCCGCTCATTACTATTCCCGTATCGCTGGTTGCGACGTTTATTATCCTTTTTATACTTGGTTTCGATATTAATATTTTAACATTATTTGCAATGATTTTAGTTATCGGCTTGGTCGTTGATGATGCCATTATTGTGGTTGAGCGCGTGCAATACCTGATGAATAAAGAAAATCTTGATGCTCATACTGCCACAATCAAGGCTATGCAACAAATCAGCAGTGCTATTATTGCTACTACTTTTGTTTTGTTAGCTATTTTTGTGCCGGTAGGATTAATGGCCGGTATCACCGGAAAGATTTATCAGCAATTTGCTGTGGCAATTTCTGCTGCGATTGTTTTTTCATCATTTAATGCATTAACGTTAAGCCCAGCTTTATGCGCTATTTTTCTTAAAGAGGAAAGAAAAGCAAAAGTTTGTAAATTTTTTGAGTTTTTCAATATTTTCTTGAATAAATTTCATCTTATTTATTCCAAATCCGTTGCTTTTTTTACCACACACATCTATCGCTCGGTTTTAGTTATACTTTGCTGTTTTTTTATTGTAGGAATTTATTTTAAGTTTACTGCAGATTCCTTTATTCCTGAAGATGACCAAGGAATTGTTTTTGCAGATATTCAACTTAAGAGCACAGATAGCATAAATAAAACTAATTCTTTATTAAAACAAATGAGCAATGAAATCTTAAAGATGAACGGGGTTAAATATGTTATAACCGTTGCCGGATACAGTATGCTCGGCGGAAAAGGGGAAAATGTTGCATTAGGCGTTGTCGGGCTTACCGATTGGGCAAAAAGGAAAAAGAAATCTCTTTCTGCATTAAATTTGATTGAAACATTCAATCATAAATTCAAATCAAATTCAGCGCAAATTAACTTTTTTGCGCCACCTTCTGTCCCCGGTATTGGGCAAAGTAACGGTCTTTCTTTAGAACTGATTACAACCAATCCTGATTTTACACCTTTTGATTTAGAATACTCACTTAATAAATATTTAGCGGCTCTTAATCAAAGTAAGCTTATCGCTTATGCATTTAGCACTTTTAGAGCTGATACCCCGCATATTTACCTTAATATTGATCGAACTAAGCTTCAGTATTATCATATTCCGGTAGCGGAATTGTTTGCTACCCTGCAAAGCAATTTAGGTTCAAATTACATTAACAATATCACTCTTAACGGATTGATTAATCGCGTTATTTTACAAGCGGACTTCAAATATCGCAAGAACATTGAAGATATCAAAAATCTTTACGCCAAAAACACAAAAAATAATCTCATTAAAATCGGCAGTTTTACTGATATTTCAACGGAAATATCACCTAAAATCTTGTATAGATATAATTTATACCCTGCTGCAGCCATTACTGCCCAAGCAGCGCCAGGGGCCAGCACCGGAGAGGCCATGGACACCCTTGAACAAATTGCTCAACAGCTTTTACCTAAAGGATTTACCATCAATTGGACTGCTTTGTCGCTACAAGAAGCTGAAACAAGAGGTCTCATTGTGGTTTTGGTTTCGTTATCCGTTGTCTTTTGCTATTTATTTTTGGTTGCTTTGTATGAAAGTTGGATGCTTGCTTTTGCTGTTATGTTTTCAACTGTATTTGCTGTTTTAGGGGCTTTTTCAGGTCTGCATTTGTTTCACCTGCCTTTGAGCATTTATGCGCAACTCGGTGTGGTTTTGCTGATTGGATTAGCGGCTAAAAACGCTATTTTGATTGTTGACTTTAATAAACATTATCGCGCACAAGGGTTTTCTATTGTTGACGCAGCCCAAAAAGGTGCTGATGAACGTTTTAGAGCAGTATTGATGACCGCCATGACTTTTATTTTAGGTGTTTTTCCAATGATTATTGCCACAGGCCCCGGGGCAAATTCCCAAATATCAATCGGAGTAACGGTATTTTTCGGGATGATTTTTGCCACATTTATAGGCATTATATTTGTGCCGACAATGTTTGCTTTATTTGAAAGTATTAAAGAGCATTTTTATCCTGTAAATACTGCTTATTCAACTGCTAACTCAGAGGAGCAGGCCAATGTATAAATTGTTGTCATTCTTCTTAATTTTCGGGCTAGTCGCCTGTCGTGTCGGGAATGAGACTCAAATTCCCGATTTCATTCCTGAAAAAGATGTTCAACAAACTTTAAATCTCTCAAAACAGAATAACAAACCTCTAAATACATTAAGTGATATTTTCCATAACAAGGATTTAAATACACTGCTCACTTTAGCCTATACCAATAATCTGGATATAAAACAAGGAGTAGAGCGTTTGCAACAATCTCGTTATGCATTTTTAATAAATTCAAGCCAAACGCTACCAATGCTTGATGCAAAGGGTAGTTATGATTTTTCCAAAGCAAATAATTCCCGTGACATTATGTTAAAATCAAATACGTTTAAAGTCGGGTTTGACGCTTCTTGGGAACTGGATATATGGGGAAAAGGTTATTATATTTCAAGGCAATATTTTGAACTGATGAAAAATGCCGAATACTCCCTTTTTAATCTTCATGTTTCGTTATTTGCAGAGGTCGCTCAAGATTATTTCAATCTCCTAAAATCCTTAGAATTGCTAAGAATTACAAAGCAAAATTTGCGCTTGCAGAATGATATTTTGCAGATTGTTCGTGATAAGCATAAATCCGGTGTTGCTGATGATTTAGCGCTCAATCAGGCAGAATTTCGCGTGGCTCAAACAAAATCTTTATTGCCTCCGCTTGAGTTTCAAATAGAAAATTATAAAAACTCGTTGGCTGTTTTATTAAACATTTTGCCGGATAAATTACCGATATCTTTTAATTCCAAGCATCAACGTCTGGTTTCCACTCCTTTTAAATACAGTGTTAAAAATTTATATAATTTACCTTTATCGGTTCTTCGCTCCAGACCGGATGTTATGATGACAGAAGCCTTGCTTCGCAGTAAAAGTGCGGCTCTCAATGTGGCAATTACCAATCTTTATCCTTCAATTTCTTTGTCTGCTGCCTTTTCCTATCTTAGTAACAGTGGAACAGCTTTATTGCAAACCGATAATCAATATTACGGATATTCTGTAAACATTTTACAACCAATTTGGCATTGGAGGCAACTCGTCAATAACATTGAATTACAAAAGCATATTCAGCAGGAATATCTATACCAATATAATGAAGTTCTGCTAACCGCTTTAATAGAGATAAAAAATGCTATAATCAATATTGATAAAACCTATCAAACCAGTATGAGATTACGTCAAGCTGAGAATAAAATGAGTCAAATTTTCCTCCTTACTTTAGAGAAATATAAAAATGGTTTGATTGATTTCACAGATGTTGCCGAAGCTGAAGAAAATTTCCTTTCAGCGCAAAATAAAGTTGTATCCAGCAATACTGATGTTCTTTTGGCGCTCACATCTTTTTATAAGGCTATCGGCGGAGAATATTGTGACATTACTTCGGATAAGTACCATTATCCAACGGAACATCCTGATTAACACTTTGAGGTTTATATACAAACAAATTACTGGCTTCGGGAATATCTGAAGTTCTCTCTACATAGCCCTTATTTAACATACATTTTTGATATTTACTCGGACTACTATCGGAATCATCTCTTACTGAGTTAACCATCACGGGCATTGCCCCCGGATAAGGAACAAAACTTGCCCAAATGCCGTGGTCCTTGTGCCATTTTACAACCGTATCGTATCTTTGTTCTTCGGTATAAAACCAGCTCTTAAAGCTCGGCCAAAATTTAAATGCTTCTGCCTTACGCATACATTCTGAATGATCTCTGGCAAATTTTATTCCACCAGTATTATATCTGTCCCAATGAAAAACGACCTGCCCTTTTTTGCTACTACAAGAGCTCAAAAGTAAAACCAGTATGAAACAAAGAAACTTTTTCATCTTCAAAAATCCAAATTTGTATAATTTGCTGATGGGGCGATGCCTTTGATGTTGTCTTTTAGCAAATCCTTAAAACTCGGTCTGGATTTTATTTTAGCATACCAAATTTTGGCATTTTTATACTCAGACCACGGAATATCTCCCAAATAATCTATAACAGATAAATGTGCTGCTGCGGTCAAGTCAGCCAAACTCAGCGACTTGCCTGCAATATAATTGTTTCTATCTGTCAGATACTCAATATATTCCATATGATATTTGAGATTATTCAGTCCAGCTTTTAATATTTTAGAATTAGGAGCTTCTTTAAGACGAAATCTTTTTATAATTTTTTCTGTTACAATATATTTGTAAACTTCATTATAAAATTTCATATCAAACCAATCAGCAATACGTCTTACTTCTGCACGTTCTTTTACATCTGTCGGTAAAAGCTTATATTGAGGATTACTTTCTTCCAAATATTCAGTTATTGCATAATTTCCGGCAATCACATTGCCATCAAAAATAAGCACTGGCAATTCCCCTGCAGGATTTATTTTAAGAATATCCGGAGATATATTCCATGGCTCCTCTTCTTTTAAGACAAACAGCATTTTCTTTTCCGCCATAATCAAGCGAATCTTACGCGATTGCGGCGATATGCTATGATGTACCAACAGAACCATTTAATCCCTCCTAAAATCTTTCAGTATGCTATACTTATATTTTCTAATTTTCAAGTTTTTGTTCATCTTCTGTCGGGTTTTCATTTTCCTGCTCTGATGAAGAAATTTCTCTTGTATATGTCGGGGGAACAATGCCTTCCGTATTCTTTCTATAAATATCAACCAGTTCATCAAGTGTTTCTTTAACGGCTTTCCGATACTGAGAGCTTTTTAAGTAATCTGACAAATCTTCTACATGCTTATTCCTTAATACTTCAGGGCGCACGCGTATAAATAGCGGCATTTTCCAAACCGGATTTTTGCTATATGTCACATAATTTCTTATCCCCTGTTTATAACTTTCCAACAAACTAGGATAATAGCTTGCTGCAATAAAATCAATTTCTCCGGTTAACAGTTGCTTATATGCCTCGTTATAATTATCTACGCTGTTTATTCCAAGATTGGCAAAATCGTTTAAGATGTTATCTGCAATTCTGTCTTGTTTAACATAGATGCCTTTATATTTTTTGAGATCATTTCTTTCTTTTAAATCTAATTTGGTTTGTGCAGCTGTTATAATATGGACATTATTAACAAAGAAAGCCGGATAAATCTCTTTATTTCTGGAATAAATATGTTCTTTATACGGCGCACCAAAAATAGCATTTATATGGTGTCCAGAAGTATCCCATTGACTTTCAATTTTTCCACCGCGCTCCATGTGTAAAACTTGGTCTTGAAATCCTTTTGATAAGGAAGTGATTATAATTTTGATTCCGTATTCTTCTTTTAAGTTTTCAAAAATTTTATTAAAAATCGAGCCTTGTTCATAAGAAGAAACAGGAAAATTATCTTCATCTGCAATAGCAATAATAGCTAATCGTATTCCTCGTAATGTTTCTATATCATTGATGGTTTCATCTCTATATCTTGGGATATCAAAACCATATGTATCTTTTCCAAACATCTCTATTGTATAGGCATTAACATTGGTGGCAAAAAACAAACTCAAAATGAGTGAAGCAATAAGTTTCATTGGTAACTCCTAAAAAGAATCTTTGCTATTTAAAAGTATAGTTGTTATTATATTAAAAAATTATTGCATTTATGCAACATATTAAATCTATCTTGTTAATGGAGGGATTGTGTCAGAAAATCTTAATGCTGTATATAAGCAGTTATTTTTGGATAAAGAGAAAACACAAAATATTTCTGTTTTGTTGGCCGGTGCCGAGCATATAGGTGTATCTTGGTGTTCATTAACTTTGGCTCATGCCCTTAATCTCTCAAAGCAAAAAGTTTTACTTATTGACGGCAATGGTAATTTTTCTAATATAAGCACTTATATTTTATTGCAGAATCCTCTGTATTTGGATGATTATTTCCAAGAAAATAAAACGCTTAATCAGTTAATTACAGCTTACAGAAATAAAGATTTCAATATTTTAACAGCAAAACCGGGAAATAATTATTTGGAAACCAATCCTCTCGGGCGAATCCACATACTGATTAATGATTTAATAAATTTGATTGAGCCGTATAATCATACCTTAGTAGATATCGGGGCAGACGTTAATGAAAAAAATATAGCCTTTTGCCATATTGCCAGTAATTTAATTTTTATTTTATCGCAAAAAAATTCTGACCTTATTAAGACCTTTGAAACTATCAATTTTTTACA
This sequence comes from uncultured Rhodospirillales bacterium, assembly GCA_902763185.1. Lineage (GTDB taxonomy): Bacteria > Pseudomonadota > Alphaproteobacteria > RF32 > CAG-239 > CAG-267. Next base: position 64,590 of record CACWQT010000001.1, read on the forward strand.
TAAAAGCGGCATTAAAGCTAAGTATAATTTAATAATTAATAAGGTAAATTCTTTCGAAGATGGATACAAAATATTTAAGGAGCTATCTAAAGCAACGGATAAAAATAATCTGCCTATATTGCATCTGTTGGGTATTATACGTAATGACACTCGAGTGCGTGATACAATCAGAAACAAAGAATTACTGCTTTCACGATACCCGACATCGGAGGCAGCTGTTGATATTAAAAATATAGCTCAAAAACTTATAGGAGAGCAAAGCAATGGTTAAAACTTCTTTTGATGCACTCAGCTATTATAAAATACTTAATGTCAGACCCGATGCTGATGATGAAACCATCCGGCAAAAATATCGTGAGCTTGCCAAATTTTGGCACCCGGATCACAATAGTGATGAGAAAGCCGTTGATATGTTTCAAAAAATTTCTGTTGCTTATGATATTTTAAAAGACAACAAATTACGATTAAAATATGACTTGCTGTCCATTATTTATTCAACGGTAAATTTTCCAGATATGAATGCCTTGAGCCTTATTCGCAATATGCATGGACAAGAAGATATGAATTTAAGAGCTTTTCATTTGACGGAAATTACCGGTAAAGGAATTGGACATAAGTGCATTGATAAGGTTTATTATTGCAGCCAATATGAGGCATCCGGTATAATAAAAAGCATTACTAAACATAATTGGACTTACGGCTTTTTAGGTATCACAGCTATTTTTGCCAATATTAAGGCCATTATACAAAATATCACACGTGTTGGTAATAAAAAAGACAATCTGCTGTTATCTATCCATAATTCCCTTGTTTATGTAGCTGAAGGAAAAAATCAAGAAGCAGCTACTTTGGCTGTTTTAGCGCGCGAATTTGCGGATAATGACGCTAAAAATATTATAAATAGGTATATAGACAGCCTTAATCAAACTTCTTTATACAGCCTCAAGCCGTGGAATTTTTCAACTTTTCGTCATCAACAATTGCTTTATCCTGTTGGTTTAGTGGGTGCTGTGGCGCTTCTTTTAGGCTTTTGGAGCGCTCATACTTATTACAAGAAAGCTCGTTTTGATACCGGCGTTAAGAAAGTCGTTGTATTTAATGACGGTAAAGAGGTTTATAGTGATGTTGCAGTCGCTCGAATTTTTGATATTCCTGTTGACGTTTATGATACAAACCAGTTATATCATGTTACCGAAAAGACAGACGCATTGCATGGCGCGGATGAAAGCTTTGATGTTTATAAACCCATTGACGAAGGCACAACTGTTCGGGTAACCGGACACACATTGGATGAAAAGTGGTTTCGTGTGATGTTCGATAATGGTGAAATGGCGTTTATTAAAGCCAAGTATTTAGACAAGGGAATCGGCAAGGAAATTCCTATTTGGAGTAAAATTTATAAAGAAAGATAAGGAACGAATATGGCTCTAAAATACGAAGTTATAAAAAAACACAATAAAGCACGTTTAGGTAAATTATATACCAAGCATGGTGTGGTTAACACACCGGCATTTATGCCTGTGGGAACTTGCGGCACAGTTAAAGCCATGTTGCCCGAATCGGTTGAAGCAACCGGCGCAGAAATTATTTTAGGCAATACTTACCACTTAATGTTGCGTCCCGGAGCCGATTTAGTAGCAAAAATGGGCGGATTGCATCAATTTATGAACTGGCATCGTCCGATTTTAACCGATTCAGGCGGTTTTCAGGTAATGAGTTTAAAGGGCTTGAGAAAAATCACCGAGGAAGGAGTTAGCTTTAAATCCCATGTCGATGGCAAAAATTTCTTTTTAACTCCTGAGGAATCCATCAATATTCAGCATAAATTAGATTCTAATATTACAATGAGTCTGGATGAATGCACACCTTTTCCTTCAACTCATGAAGAAGCAAAAAAATCAATGCAACGTTCCATGCGGTGGGCTGAAAGAAGTCGTAATGCATTTATTGATCGTGACGGCTATGGTATTTTTGGTATCCAGCAAGGCTGTATTTTTAAGGATTTAAGAGACGAATCGGCAAAAGCCCTTACTAAAATAGGGTTTGACGGATATGCTATCGGCGGTTTAGCAGTCGGCGAAGGCCAAGAGAAAATGTTTGAAGTTCTTGATTATGCCCCGCAGTCTTTACCTCTAGATAAACCGCGCTATCTTATGGGGGTCGGTAAACCGGACGATATTGTTGGTGCTGTATTACGCGGTGTAGATATGTTTGATTGCGTAATGCCAACACGTTCAGGTCGCACAGCACAAGCCTTTACCGAATACGGTCCCATTAATATTCGCAATGCCAGACATCGTGAAGATCCACGCCCGATTGAGGCTAATTGTGATTGCCCACTATGTCGCAATTATACACGTGCCTATATTCACCATTTACAAAAATGTAATGAAATTTTGGCGGTGATGTTGCTCAGTTGGCATAATATTCGCTATTATGAACGGTTAATGCAAGGGATTCGTAAATCTTTGGCTGAGGATACTTTTGATACCTTTGTTAAGGATTTTTATGAAAAGCAAAAACAAGGTGATATTGAGGAGATTTAATTATGGCAAAAAAGAGTGTCTGTAATGATAAAGACGAGCTTCTTTCCGCTTTTATCAAAGAAAATAAGAAAAACGGTATCCGTGTTTTTGTGGCTGGCGGTTCGCGTAGCGGTAATAATCCACTTTATGTGCGCGAAACCTATAATCTTGGCAAAAAGATTGTTGAAATGGGATTTAAGCTTGATTTCGGATTATCTAATTCCGGAATTATGGGGGCTGTGGCACGCGGTGTTATGGACGCATGGAATGCCAAGCAAAATTGCAATACGCCGGATTTTCCGATTCAAGGCATCACCACAGAAGAGTATTATAAGCTTTATGATTCTGAAGATGAGATGATTAAACATATTAATGTTATTTTTGCCAAAACGCTTGAAGAGCGTAAGCAGCGCTTGCTTGACGCGGATTTTGTCGTGTTTGCACCCGGTGGTGTCGGTACATTGGATGAGCTCGCTTATGATTGCGTTGCCATGCAAGACGGTTTGTTACAAAAAAAGCCGTTTATCCTTTATAATATTGGTGGGTTCTTCCATCATCTATTAGAATTTTTGAAATCTATTGCAATAAAGGGGTTCTCTGATCCGGTGCCGTTTATTGTTGTTGATAATGATTTTGAGCTAGAGGTTGCATTTAACCTTTTAAAAGCTCATCACAAAAATGTTAATAACGACTTAGCGCATGTTTATGATGATGCAAGGGAACTTGTATATGAGTTACCTTATTATATCAAAAGGCGTCAAGAATCCAATCGTTTAGATGTTATTGATATTGTGCGTGAAGTCAGGAGTGTACGTGCATTCGGAAATGCTGAAGAAAAAGCAACTTTAGAAGGAGAGATTGAAACAGCATATCTTGAAAAGGAAATTGAGCGCATGTATGACAGATTGGCAAAAACCGGTCGTGATACATCTGTTGTCAGCTATAAACTTTCGCGCTTAAAACAACGTAAAAGAAATCTTTAATTTTAAAATAGCGAAGGTGTGTTATCTTTATTTAAGAGAACAAGAGCGGCAGCTCGAGCTTCTTTAGTAATCATTTCACCTGAGAGCATACGCGCGATTTCTTCAACTTTACCCGCGTCGTCTAATTTGGTTAATGTAGTTGTTGTGATGTTATTTTCGGTATATTTTGCTACCTTAAAATGTTCTTGACTAAAGGCAGCAACTTGCGGCGAGTGGGTTACAACAAAAACCTGCTCTGTCTGACTTAGGCGTGAAAGCCTTTCCCCAACCGCTTCGGCTGTCGCACCACCAATACCCGCGTCTATTTCATCAAATATGAGTGTTTCTTGGTTTTCTTGGTTTGCAAGATTAACTTTCAACGCAAGCATAAAACGAGACAATTCACCACCTGAAGCAATTTTATTTAGTGGTCCTAGTGGGGTGTTAGGATTCGTTGATACTTCAAAACAAATATTGTCCCAACCTTTTTCCGACCACAGACCCTCCGGCTTTTTTGTAATTGTGGTTTGAAAAACAGCTTTCTCCATTTTCAGCGGAGGTAATTCCTTCATTACGGATTTATCGAGTTTTTGTGCTACTTTTTGCCGTGATTTGCTCAGATTTTCGGCACTTTTAATATAATCCTCACGGAGTTTGGAAACTTTATTTTTTAGCTCGTTTACATTATCTGTGCCATTTTGCAAATTTTGCAACAAGGACTTCATTTCTTCTAATTTTTCGGGCAACGAATCGGTGTCCGTATTATGTTTTTTAGCTAAGTTTCTTAAGGTATAAAGGCGTGTTTCGATATTATCTATCTCATTTTGATTAAGAGAAATATCTGCAGAATACGCTTCTATTTGGTCCACTACCTCATTTAGGCTATAAAGAGCTGTTTCCAAATTTTGTTCTACATCTTTATATTTATCGTTCACAATCTCATTGGCACGAGATATGGCGTTGCGCGCTTTAGATACGCTTTCTAACACCGAATTGCCACCGTTAAGGCTGGTGTAGGCAGAATTTAGCTTCCCTATAATCTTTTCAGCATTCATCAATTCGCTACGGCGAATCCGCAATGTTTCTTCTTCTCCTTTTTGTGGTGAAACTTTTTCTAATTCATCTACCCAATGACGGAGATTTTCTTCATTTTCTTTGGCTTTAGCTAAACTTTCTTCTTTTAATTTCAGCTCTGCTACGACTGACTTATAGGCTAAGTAGCTTTCTTTTGTTTTCAGTAATTCCTTATCGCAATGTCCGAATCCGTCCAATATTTCGCCGTGCAAGGAAGGGTTTAATAGACCTTGATTATCATATTGCCCGTGTATTTCGATTAAATTATGTGCCAGTTCTTTTAAGAGCTTTAAAGTAATAATTTGGTCATTAAATAAAATTTTGTTTTTTCCATCTGCGGTAATCGTGCGTTTGATGATAATATCACCATCAATATCTAAATCATATTCTTTCGCCAGATTAATGATTTTATTTTGTGGAGATACCTCAAACACACCGGTAACCGATAATTTATCTTTGCCTTGGCGAATCATTGATATTTCGGCGCGATTTCCTAAAAGCAAGCCCAGCGAATCTAGCAATATTGACTTACCGGCACCTGTTTCGCCGCTTAAAACAACAAGACCGTTAGAAAAATCTATATCCAGACTGTCTATTAAAACAACATTTCTGATTGATAGAGATTTCAGCATTAGTTCTGTTTATTCCTTTGCAATCAGCTCTGTGGCACGTTTAGTCCACTTGCTTTCAGGATAATTATTACGTAATATTTCTTCTTTTTTAGTGGCTTCTTTATCTAACCCCAACATTCTGTAGACCTCCACCTCGCGATAAAGTGCTTCTTCTATCTGCGGCGTGGTTTGGTGATTGTCTGTTACAGATGCGAATCGATTTAGGGCAGAGATGTATTCTTTATTTTTTAAGTAATAACGACCAACATTCATCTCATGTCCGGCAAGGTGGTCCTCAATCAAAGCCATTTTAGATTTTGCGTCGGCAGCATATTCGCTGTCCGGAAACATTGTAATCAACTGATTAAAGGTTTCATACGCATCAGATGTAAAGGATTGTTCCTTTTTAGATGGAGATATTTGGTCATAAAAACAAATACCTTTTAAGTAATATGCATAGGCAATATCTTTGTTTCCAGGATGAAGACGAATAAATCTATCTAAAGATGCCACTGCGTCATCATATTTTTCATCCTTAAAATATGAATATGCGCTCATTAGTTTTGATTTAGTAGCCCACTTGGAATACGGATGTTCCATTTCAACTTTATCAAATTTTTCAGCCGCTTTTTGATAAGAGGTCTTTTCTAAATAATCATAGCCCTCGTTATAAAGTGTTTCAGCACTTTTATCCTCATCTAATGTGTCGTCTTTGTTTGCACATGCAGATAACATCATTACTGCAATAACCGGCAAAATAAAAATATACTTTTTCAAAATACCCCCTTAATCAATAATTTCATAGTTACCCTTATCAGAAAATAACTTCTTCAAGATTTCATTATTATGATAGTGTCCGCTTTTATTGGCAACAACTTTTGCTAAGATATAATACCCTGAAGTATATAAATCACCTATGGCGTCCATAACTTTATGATTAACACACTCATTTTTCAATCTAAATCCTTCAGGATTTAATATCGTTTCACCGTCTAAAACCACCGCATTTTCCAAAGAACCGCCTTTAATTAACCCGATTGATTTCAAATAATCTACCTGATATTTTTCACAAAAAGTGCGACATGGCGCAATTTCCTTTGTAAAGGTATCTAAAGTAATATCTTTGTCAAACTGCTGATGTCCGACAATTTTTGAAGGAAATTCTATATCAAAACAAATATGCAAACTACTATTAGGTATTAATGTTACTGAGCAACCTTTATCATCTGTAAAGGATATTTCTTTTTTTACTTTAAGGATTTTACGTGGTGTCGCTTGTTCAACCAATTCAGCTTTTTGCAGTGTTTCTAAAAATACTTTTCCGCTACCATCAAGAATCGGAACTTCGGGATTGTTGACGGAAATTTTAGCATTATCTATACCTAGTATGTAAAGCACCGCCATTAAATGTTCTATGGTGCTGACAATGTTTTCAGAAGATGTACCGATACAGGTGCAATTTCTAAGGTCAACCACATTGGAATATAGGGCACGAATCGGAATCGCATCTTTAATATCGCTTCTGATGAATTGTATCCCATAGTTTGCAGGTGCCGGTTCCAGCATTAAAACAGACTTACATCCGGAATGCAAACCGATTCCTTCTATTGTAATGCTTTCTTTTAATGTATGTTGCATTGTCCCTCCTATAAAATTATCGGGTGGTCTATAAGCCGAGTTCTGTTCTTTTCTTTTGCTTCACAAACGTGAAGATTCAAAGTGATAGCTATTCATCTAGGCAAGCTGTTGCCAGTTTGCTCATGCGACCTACCTCTGGAGTAGAGTGGAAACGCTCCATAATACAGCAATAGCTGTTCTCCTAACTTGGTCTTGCGTCAGATAGGGTTTACCTTGCCAATAAGTATTACTACTTTTGCGGTGAGCTCTTACCTCGCCTTTTCAACCTTACCAAATGAATTTGGCGGTAATTTTCTGTGGCACTTTCCCTTGGATTTCTCCAGCCAGACGTTATCTGGTATCCTGTTTCCAAAACGCTCGGACTTTCCTCATTAAATTACTTTAACGCAGCTATCCGACCACCTAACGGGTTTATTATCAGCTTCTTAAATAAAAATCAATCATTTTAAGTGTTTAAGCTTATATTTTTGCAAATTTTTAAATTTTTTTTGCGATTTTTGAATTTTTTGCTTGTTTTGTTTAAATTTTGTGCTATTTTGTCTATTGTGATGAATAAACTAGAAAGAACGGAGTTTTTCTTATGACAAAAAAATTTAATTTGTTTTTCTTTATGCTGAGTGGCGGTATTTTACTTTTTGCAAGCACAGCGAATGCCGGTTGTGATGGCTTTTATTTAGCCGGTCGTGCCGGTGGCGCCCGAATCGAGCTTAAAGATCACAGCAGTCTTGACCGTGGCAGTTCTAACTATGTTGTTAATAAGGATAGATTTATCGCCAGCGGTGCTTTGGGTTACAGATACAAACATGTCAGAGCTGAAGCCGAATACACTTGGCGTCATAAAAAAGACGGTTCAGTTACAAACGGAATAAATTTTGCAAACAGCAAATCGCAATCTTATATGTTCGTGGTTTACTATGATTTCTTCCCATATTTTTGGTTTACACCGTTTGTTAACGCCGGTGTCGGTATGACGCAAAATAACTTAAAGATTAAAGACAGAGTAACCGGCGCAAACCTTCAAAGTTCAAAGGATGATGAATTTACATGGTCCGTCGGTGGCGGTATTTCGTTAAAACTTACAAACCGTTGGAATGCCGACTTTGGCTACCGTTATTATGATATGGGTAAATTAGCCGTGCTTAATGGCAAGAAGACCGATGTAAAAGACCAAGAAGTGTATGCCGGTTTAAGATACGTTTTTAACTAGGCACATAAATATAATAAAACTTGCAATCTCTGTTTTAAGGCTTTAGCCTCTATGTATAAGTAACAGATGGGAGCAAGTCTAATGGTTAACAAATTATTTGGAACAGACGGAGTTAGAGGTGTTGCTAACACTTACCCGATGAATGCAGAATTTGCTTTTGATTTAGCAGAAGTCTTAAGTTCTGAAGTATGTCATAATAAAAAAAGGGTAGCTATCGGGAAAGATACACGCATATCCGGCGATATGTTAGAAACAGCACTGTCGAAAGGATTTATGACCAATGGTGTTGACGTTATTTCGTTAGGTATTGTCCCCACGCCTTTGGTCACCCTTAAAACTCCTGCTCTTGATATTGATATGGCTGTGATGATTACCGCGTCACATAATCCATATCAAGACAATGGCATAAAGCTCATTAACCGCGATGGAAATAAATTCTCCGATGAGTTTTATGCTAAAGTAGAAGGGCTTTTAGATAAAAAACAACAAGAAAATAATAGCAATAACAAGAACAATACAGATAATAACAAACCAAATAAAAGCCCTTCCCCCCTTGGACGCATCATAAAAAATGAAACAATCATAAAAAATTATATGAATGATATGCGTCAGATTTCTCCCAACAGTAGTGCTTTACAAAATTTGAGAGTCGTTCTTGATTGTGCGAATGGCTCATTTTTCTATATTTTACCCCAGACATTTAAGGATTTGGGTGCTGATGTTATTGCCATAAATAATATGCCAAACGGATATAACATAAATCAAGACTGCGGCTCTCAACATACTGAACAACTCGCACAAACCGTTAAAGATACACAAGCTCATTTCGGTATAGCGGTTGACGGTGATGGTGACAGAGTGATTTTGGTTGATGATAAAGGACAAACCGTTGATGGTGATCAGCTACTCTGTTTTTTAGCACACTATCTTAAAAATCATAACAAAATTAATAATGATATCGTTGTCAGCACAGAGTGGTCTAACCTTGGCTTAGGCGAATATTTGCACTCTCACGGATTTAAGTATTATAAGAGTAAAGTTGGCGAACGATATGTTATAGATTTAATGCATGAGAAAAAAGCTTCATTAGGTGGAGAATTGGTTGGACATATTGTCCTTTCTGATTATGCGAAAACAGGTGATGCCTTGGCTGTAGCAATTGTGATTTCACTAGCTTACCTTGAAGACGGACGTAAAATGAGTGAAATCTTTCCGATTTTCAATCCCTACCCCTGTATAATAGAAAATATACGTTTTTCTCAAAAGGAATATATGCAAGAAAGTGTGGAGCATGATGATGTTAAAGCCGCTTTAGATCAGGCACGAATCGAACTTGGTAATAATAGCAATTTAATTGCTCGCAAATCCGGCACCGAACCGGTTATTAAACTCAGAGTAGAAGCAAAAGACTCCGGATTAGTCCGCAAATGGGCAGAAATACTTAAGCGTCTTATTGAAAAATATCAGAAATAATATTTATTCCGTAATATCATTTAAGCTGTGTAAGCTTTCTTTTAAGGACTCATCTTGGATAACAAGGGCGTTCTCTTTTTTTAGACCGCTACGAATTTTATTTTTAATTTTCTTCTTATTAACATCTTCCTCATCTTCTTTTTGGACAAGAGCTTGTTTCCAAAGAAAGATTGCTTCATTTTTGCGCCCGCCCTGCCAATAAGCATCGCCTAAGTGGTCACTTATGACTGCGTTTTGCGGATTAAGCTCTGATGCCTTTTCTAAATAAAAAATCGCATTTTCATAGTCACCTGTCTTGAAATACACCCATCCCAGACTATCCATAATTACACCGTCATTAGGCTCTTTTTCATAGGCCTCCAAAATCAATGCGGCAGCTTTATCAACATTTATTCCGCTTTTAAGCCAGCTATAGCCTAAATAATTAAGAACTTGCGGATTTCTATTGCTTATCTTTAGGGCTTTTTCAAGATTTTCTTCGGCTTTTTGCCATTCGTTATTCCGGTCATAAGATATTGCCAAGGCATAGTAAACCGGCCAATATTTCTCACTTTCATAAAAAATAGAATTTATTGCTTCGTTATAATACCTGATAGCATCTTCTTGATTGTTACTAATTCTTAAAACATCTCCTAAGTTAAATAAAACTTGGAAATTTTTAGGATTGTCTTTTAAGAGTTTCTTTAGCACTTTTGCCGCTTCATCATATTTTTTCTCGGTTGAGAGATTATTGGCTTTTTTAATTTGTGCCGGATAATACATTTCAGATTTTTTTACTATAGAATCGTAATATCTGTTTGCATCATCATACATTAAACGTTCTTCAAAAATATCTGCCATCGCAACTTTGGCAATATCGTTATTTTCATTAAAATATTGAGAAATTGCCATATACACTTGTGCATAATCATATCCGGCCGCAATAGATTTAAATAATAAAGCGATTTCTAAAAACACTTCGCTAACACCTATATCCGGCGTATTGACAATCGGAGCGGTCTTGTTATCACCCTCTTTTATTTTATCGCTCAAGCTTGATAACATTTCTTTCAGGTTACCAGCACCATAATATTTGGATATCATTGTCAGTGCTTTGTCTTTTTGATTTTGGCGAACAAAAAAGTTAGAAATTATCTGCAACGCTCTGAAAGACATATCATTAGATTTGTCGTTGATTATTTCTTCATAAAATTTTTGTGCCTCCTCAGGTTGGTTAAAGTATTCGGCAATCAAACCTCTATGCAAACGATAAACCGTTTTCATTTCTTCTGTATTGGCTATTTTATTCAGTTCTTCTTTGGCTTTGTCGTAATTATTTTCGCCTGTATAACTCCACGCATTAAATAGCGGAGCAATTAAATTCTTATAACTTTCTTCGCTTATTGCATCCAGCTGAGTTCTAGCCGCTTGATAATCTTTATGTTTAAAATCATAAGAAGCCGTGATAACATCTATAAAATTATTATCATCTCCTTTTTCTCTTGCAAGATTAGCATATTTTACTGCTTCATCTATTCTTCCCTGAGATGCTAAAATAATGTAGGTCCTACCTAATATTTCAGCATTAACTATGCCGTTATCAATGGTTTTGATATAATATTGAGCAGCGCGGTTATAGTCTTGGCGAATATGTGCAATACGTCCTGCCAAATAATTACCGTAAACAGAATCCTGCCTCTCTTGATAAGCCACCGCTTTTTTTTCATACTCCTGCAAATTAATGAAATTCCCAGTGCAAGAATTAAAAAAGCCTATTCCGCTTAAAAGTGTTATTATGTAACTCGTTTTAAACATATATCTTCAAAATCCTAAAAGTAGTTATGAATTATATCATTTTTTGCTTAACTTTAAAGTAATTTTATTATATTTGTGTAAATAATTGCTTTATAACCAATAAAAAGTAAAATATAAATTAATTGTTAGTCATGGATAAACAAATTAACATACAAGAAACATTGGATTGGTACATCGTTGCCGGTGTAGATGAAGTCGTGGGTGATACCCCTGGTCTTGCCGCAGAAAAAACTTTACCTGTTACTCCTCTTAACAAAATTTCCGTTAAACAGGTTAATGTTTCTACTGTTTCAATTTCTGCTACGTTAAAAAACGCTAAAGAAGCCTGTCAAAAAGCAAATTCTTTAGATGAACTTAGAGAGCTTATGATTCATTTTGACGGTTGTAACTTAAAAAATACGGCGGCTTCTACTGTTTTTGGAGATGGAAACCCTAAAACAAAAGTGATGCTTATCGGTGAAGCTCCCGGGGCTGATGAAGATAGAATCGGTAAACCATTTGTCGGCAGATGCGGTCATTTGCTTGATAAGATGCTTGCAGCTATCGGGTTAAGCCGAAATGAATGTTATATTACAAATGTACTTCCTTGGCGTCCACCGGGGAATCGCACACCAACAGATGAAGAAATTGCTGTATGCCTGCCTTTTTTAAAAAGGCAAATAGAACTGATTGGTCCTGATATTTTGTTGCTCTTAGGTGGAATCGCTTTGAAATCAGTATTGGATTGTAATGATTCTATTTCTCGAACGCGTGGCAAATGGTTGCAATATTCTTTATCTCAGAATAAGGAATTGCAGGTGCTTGCAACTTATCATCCCTCTTATTTATTGCGCAGTTCAAATCAAAAAGCCAAAGTTTGGACCGATTTTTTACGGCTTAAAAAGAAACTTAGCGAAATAAATCAATAAAAATTTTCGCAGTTAATAAAAATTAAACTATCTTTAGTTTATTATACCTCTAAAGTTAAGAGTAATGAGGTCTTACCATGAATAAATCTATTAAGTTTTTTTCTATTTTATGCGGTGTTGCTTTGATTTCTGCTTCTGCCGAAGCAGCTGAACGTAGTAACAAAAAGGTAACAAACCCGTCAACGCGCCGAGATGCCGTTATATTTAAGGTGCATAATATTGAGCCAATATCAGAAGATGGTATTGTTACAGGTTGCGATTTTGATGTAACGCTTTATAATCGCACATCTATCAATTTTAGAAACTTTACCCTTAATATGGCGTGGAATGATAAAGTTGAGGAGAAATTTAAGTTTAATAGCTATATGGAAAAATTCTTGACCAAAGAAGAGCTTGCACAACAAAAAAATCTTATAGAAAATGCCGCAGATATAAAGCCTTTACAGTCTTCTATTACCGTTAATGCTTTTGGTGCAGATAAGCAAATATCCGTTCACTCGCATGTCAATAGTGAAAAGTGCTACTTAATGCTTTCTAACGCATCTTTTTCCGTAACACCCTGTGATATCGTTCGCAATGTTGATATGCCAAATATCGGAAATAACTTTGATAACAAAGAATGCACGGCTTTATTCCAATTTGTTGATACTTCTAACCCTGAATACTTCGGGCAATTTAAGAAGCTTTCTGCAACGGAACTTGAAGAGCAAAATCAAAAGCTTGAAGAGAAAGAATTGACCGATATTGATTCGGTAATAGATAAAATTGTTGATAATTTAGGAACTTCGGATAAAACATTAACTGATATAAATTAGTTTTGGAGCAGATATGCGACGCTTTTTATATGTCTTTTTCATTTGTTTCGGCTTATTTGTGCCACAGGTTAATGCACAGGTTCTTGATGATGATACAACCGATGGTGATGAAGAACTCTTTAACGAGATGTTTAGTGACTACTCCGAAACAGAAAAAGATGTTACAAAAATTGAAGATTTCGGTGATATTGTAGAGCGTGCCGGTGATGTATTGAAAAAAGTTGAAGCGGCAAAAAACGATTCTTCTCAAGTTTCAAATAATGATTTGCCGCCGATAGACGGTGCTTTGTCCATTGGTATCACAAAAGGCAGTTTTAAGACTTACGACGGATTCCATGGTGAACCGACTTGTTCTTTTGGTGTAACCCTCAAATCTACACTTAATCTTGATATAAAGCATTTGGGTTTATACCTTATCTATCCGAAAAGAAGTTTTGCTTTTATGTTCTTTGATGTTAAAGCTAACAGCGGACAGGAGCATTTTATTGAGACAACCGGTGACATTTGCTACAATTTAACAGGTGTGCCGGATATAGAGATTCATAAATGCAAAATTTATGGTGCCTCGAACCAAGAATGTTCTCAACGTTTAACGTGGGATGAGAATATTACCGCTCCAGAAGAACCTACAATACTTTCATTTTAATATTTATAAAGAATCGGCTTGCAACTTTCCTTAAATTGTGGTATTTTGGCATAAAATTAAAGTTTATGTCATGAAAGAATTATTCATCTATGTCCTTATAGCGTTAGCATGCGCTTATGGGACAGTGTGGCTCATCCTTCAAGGTGATGCCGCATGGGGAATTAGCGGAAAGTGGGTATTTCCGAGTATTATAGCTTTTATCCATGGGTATGGCTATTCTGTGAAGGCTATTTTGCTCATTTCCACTTTTACCTTTTATATGGTAACAACGTTACATAGATACATCGCGAGAGGTATCTTTATCCTGATCATCTGGACAGTTGTTATCATGCTGGTTATCGCTGCCGCATATGCCTTATGGCAGCTGCTGTTGATAGCGGCAGATCATCTCTAAGAAAGAGTTGTTTTTTGGGTTTAAGACCTAAAAAACAACTTTTTTTATTTTAGTTAGTTGTTTTTTCATATTTCTATGATAAAAATGGTCTAAATTGGTATTGGTATGACTTATGAAATGAGGAAAAAATGGATACACAAGTAACAACTGAAGCAGTTAATCAACTTTCTATGTGGAGCATGGTTTGGTCTTCTGACCTTATTACAAAGGCGGTAATGATTGGACTTGTTGCCGCATCAATTTGGTCTTGGGCAATTATTTTTGAAAAATTTAATACGCTTCGCCAAGTCAAAAGACTTTCAAAATTATTTGAAGAGCGTTTTTGGTCAGGTGGTTCGCTTGATAAGCTTTATGATTCTATCGGAACACCGCAAGACCCAATGTCTGCGATGTTTGTGGCGGCAATGAAAGAGTGGCGACGCACAAATATTATGAAGTCCAAGGCAGATAGAGGCTTAAGAGGTGTTTCGCTTCAACAGCGAATCGAAAAAGCAATGATGGTCTCTATGGATAAAGAATTAGAAGAACTGGATAACCATTTAGGCTTTTTAGCTTCTACCGGTTCGGTTGCACCTTTGGTTGGGTTGTTTGGAACAGTTTGGGGAATTATCGCCTGCTTTAACGCAATTGCCGTTACACAAAGCAATTCTTTAACGTCTATTGCTCCCGGTATTGCTGAAGCTTTATTTACCACCGCATTTGGTTTAATTGCAGCGATTCCAGCTTATGTTGCCTATAATATTATTACATCAGAGATTGAGCGCTACGCTAAGCAGTTAGATAATTTCTTAGCTGAATTTTCAAGTATTCTCTCTCGTGAAATTGATGATACTGCCATTAGGGCAGAAATGGCCGGAGAATAATAATGCCTAAAGCAGTTCGTTTACATAGCAGGAGAGAAAGCCGCCGAAACGCCAATATCAACATGACTAATCTTATGGACGTCATGATGGTATTATTAGTGGTATTTATGGTCGCAGCACCGATGATGACATCCGGTATTCCTTTGGACTTGCCTAAAGTCGGTGGCGGCACGCTTGACGGCAAGGATACCTCTATAAATATCAGTGTTGATAAAGACGGTAATTATTACATCGGTCAAAGCATTATTGAGCCAGATACAATTATTGATAAAATCATGGCCATTAAAGGAGAAAACAGAGATGTCACAATAACCATATCCGGTGATGCGTCTTCGGCATATGGTAGTGTTATCGGGCTCATGGCAATGCTCAAAGAGGCCGGATTTAGTAAAGTCGGATTAAAGACCGATGCAAAACGCAAATAAACTTAAGAAAGTTAATTGATGCGCAAAAGTTATGTTTATAAATCGGTAGCCCTTCACATAGCAGTTTTTCTGCTGTGTATCTTTGATATACCGTATTTTTACCAACAACATGACTTTGATGAAACTCCTCCAATTATGGTGGATTTAAATGATGTAGTGATTTCGGATATGACAAATCTTCCGGAACTTGCTGTCAGAGGTGAAGAAAGAAAGCCCGCCACTCGCAAAGAAAAACCAGAAAAAGAACAAGCGGCAAAAAAAACACCTAAGCCACAACCGGAACCAGAAACAAAAGAAGAACCTAAAATAGAAACACCGGATATTAAATCTCCGTCTTTAGTGGAAGATGCGCCCAAAATGGAGGAATCCAAAGAAGAACCGACAAAAGAGAAAAAAGAACCAATTAAAGAAAAGAAAAAGCCAGCTCCTATTCCACAGAAAAAACCGCAGGTTAAGCCTGATAAAAAGCCGGAACCCAAGAAAAAAACTGAGCCTAATAAACAAAATACAAATACATCCAATACAAAGAAGACATCTGTTAAGTCTACGAATCCGTTGGAAAGCCTGATGAACTCAGTTGATGATTTGCAAAAGCAAATCGGTGAGGAAGATACTCCGGCACAAATTCCTTATAATGAGCCGGTTAACAATATGGGAATTGAGGGTGGTAACAGTAAAGGCTCTTACTTCAGCGAACTTTCTGTTTCAGGAATCGACTACGTTAAAACCAAAATTCAAGAATCGTGGAAAACAACAATCGGCGGCAAAGATGACCGCAATATAGAAGTTGTTATCAATGTTAAACTTACTAAAGAGGGTATTATCCAATCAGTTGATGTTGAAGATATGCGGCGTTATCGCACAGATACATATTTCCAAGCTTTGGCAGACAGTGCCGAACGGGCTATCCGTATTGCTCAAGATGTGCATAATGTGTTTGGTGTATTATCAAAGCAAAGCGGCTCCAGTTATGATAAATGGAAAGAAATACGCTTTACGTTTACACCTTTGGGTTTGGTAAAATAGTTATATATTCAGCCGATAGCCGTTATTTTCGGTAATAATCAGTTGATTTTTGCCGTTCTTCTCTACTTTTTGACGAACCCGGTAAATGTGGGTTTCTACCGTATGTGTGGTAGCATCGGTGCTGTATTCCCAAACATTTTTCAACAGATCTTCTTTGCTTGCCGTTACGGGGGCAGTTTGGTAAAGATATTTGATAATGTCCACTTCTTTCTCTGTCAGTTTGGTCGTTTTGCCGGTTATATCGGATACAATCTCCTTTTTAACCGGATAAAGGCTATATTCCTTAAAAGTCAAACACTCTTTTCGGCGCACTTTGGGTAGCAATGTGTTATTTTTTAGCGCACCCAACATCGGCTCTAATTTAAATGGTTTTTTGATAATTAAATCGGCATTGTTTATCGGCTTCTCTTCACTTAAAAACAAAACAACCGGAATATCTTTTATTTTCTGCGCCGTTTCTGCTTTTTCATCAATAAAGATAACATCTTCATCGCTTTGAAGTTCGTTTATCAAAACAATACTGTCTTTTAGATATTGACTTATCTGACCGGCCAAATCTTCTGCAAATATTATGTTATCTGATAAAATCCCGATTTTCATTATAAACTCAGCTCCAGACCAAAGATAAAAGCATAACCTTTACTGTTATTCCTGATATTATCATCTTCTCCGATAGATTTTAAGTGCGCCACCGTCAATGAAAAAGCGGTGCATTTGTTATATTGGTATTTATTGGAAAAACTGATGATTTTATCGCGATTATTGGCTTTTTCAGCCTTAGAATCGAAATAGGCAATACCCGTGGTTAACGGACCAAAAGTATAACTTAAGCCGACATTATAGGCTCGTCCGTTACGGTAAGAATCAAAAAGTGTATCTTCATTTAGGCGATAGTCATTTGCGCCTGTTTCGGTTTTGCGATAAGAGGCACCCAATGTCCATCCTTTGCGGTAAACACTAAATCCGGCAGAATATTCTCTGTCGTTTTTATCGTAATCTGCGAATCCGAGAGAGGTTTCCAATTCATAATCTAAAATATCCCATCCGCCGTATGCGCCCAAAACATAAGCATCTTCGTTTTTATATTCGGCATGCTTAGCAACTAAACCTGATTGGCTATACGTTTTTGGAATATATGTTGCACCAAGCTTAATACCGTAATATTCGGGAGTTACATAATTCGCTTTCAGGGAATTACCGTCAGTATTTATATATGTTGAATTGAGCGTTTTATAGGCGGCTTTATGACCTTTCTTATACCAGTTCGGGTTAGTAATAAAATTAACCAATTCGGTGTTATTGATGTGATACGCACCAACATTCGGTGCACCAACAGCAAAATTATAGGCAACGTTATTGTCTTGTCCCAAAGATACCTCACCAAACGGCGTTTCTGTTAATAAATAAAATTCTTCGCCCCATTTGCCTTGATTATAATTTTCTACCTCCTTTGCTGAATCCACCATAAAATAACCGATAAGCGATGTTGTATAGTCACTGTTAAATTCGTAACTCAATCGTCCGAACAGGTTTAATGACGAATTAAGGTTATTTTGTTTATGGAGCTTTTTATAATCTTTTGAATAATCGGTATAGCCATAATAGTTATTAAGCGATGCATCGTATTCATAGTCCCAAGAGCCGGCAGAAGCTACCGCCGGAAAGGCTAAAATCAGCAAAGAAAGCAGTTGTGTTCTCATCGATAACCCTTAAAAATTTTTAATCTTTTTAGTAATATAAAGCTATCTTTTTGTCTTCACAAGACTTATATTGTTTATAACCTAAAAAAATATGGATAAATATAAAGCTTTCTGCTTTATCTTATGGATAACTGATTTAATAAACATGGAGAATAAAATGCAAAAACCTGTAATGCTTTTAATTTTGGACGGCTGGGGATATCGTGAAAAGACAACATCTGATAATGCCATAGAACAAGGAGATACACCAAATTGGCATTATTTGTTACAAAACTATCCGCATTGTTTTGTGGAAACATCAGGTTATGATGTCGGTCTTCCTGACGGGCAAATGGGCAATTCTGAGGTCGGACATACAAACCTCGGTGCCGGTCGCGTTGTTATGCAAGATTTACCCAAAATTGATTTGGCAATCAAAGAAGGTACATTAAAAACGAATCCGGTTGTTCGCCAGATGATTGAAAAATTAAAAGAAACAAAAGGCTCTTGTCACTTGATGGGGTTAATGTCACCCGGAGGTGTTCACTCGCACCAAAAACATATCGAAGCGATGTGTGCAATTTTGGCAGAAAATGGTATAAAGGTTAATGTTCACGCCTTTTTAGACGGTAGAGATACGCCACCACAGTCAGCTAAAGGCTTTTTAAGTGAGTTTGAAAAAAACATCAAAGACCTGAATGGCGTTAAAGTCGCAACAATTTCCGGTCGTTTCTACGCCATGGACAGAGATAAACGTTGGGATAGAGTTGAAAAAGCGTATAACAATATTGTCTTGGCTGATGGCAAACGCTTTGCAACCTCTGATGAGGCTATCAGCGAATCCTATAAAGAAGGTGTTACCGATGAATTTGTTATTCCGGCAGTTATCGGGGATTATCAAGGCGCAAAAGACGGCGATGTTGTGTTAATGATTAATTTTAGAGCCGATAGAGCGCGTGAAATTCTGTATGCTCTAGGTGATAAAGAATTTAATGGATTTGAAAGAAAGAAAATTATTCACTTTGCTGAGCTTGTCGGCATGGTTGAATATTCTGTTGATCACAATCGTTTTATGAAAACCATTTTTGCACCGGAGGCCTTGAAGAACATCTTTGGTGAAGTCGTTGCAAACCATGGTTTAACCCAACTTCGAATCGCAGAAACCGAAAAATATGCTCATGTTACGTTTTTCTTTAACGGTGGAGAGGAAAAAGAGTTTAAGGGTGAGGATAGAATCCTAATTAACAGCCCTAAAGTTGCTACATACGATCTTAAACCGGAGATGAGTGTTTATGAGGTAACAGAAGCCTTAACCGATGCGATTGAACAACAAAAATATGATGTCATCATTTGCAATTTTGCTAACGGCGATATGGTCGGGCATACCGGTATTATGGATGCTGCTCTTAAAGCGGTTGCTGCGGTTGATGATTGCTTGGGTCAGGTTTTAAGAGCCATTAAAAAAGTTAATGGTGTTTTATTGGTTACGGCTGATCACGGCAATGTAGAAAAAATGGTTGATGAACAAACCGGTGAGCCTTATACAGCACATACCGTCGGTAAAGTTCAGGCTGTTTTGTTTAATGCAGATAAAAACATTACATCCCTAAAAGACGGCAGATTGGCTGATATTGCTCCAACATTATTAGATTTAATGCAAATAGAAAAACCTCAAGAAATGACGGGAAATTCACTTATTATTAAATAGGAAACGAATGAAACGGATATTAGTCTTTAGTGTAGCTCTTTTAAGTTTAAGCTGTTTTATGAGCAGTTTGAGCTGTGCTAAAGACATATCCGTAAATGATGTTAAAAGAATTGAAGCGGAGGCAAAGCAAAAGGCCTTAGAGTCGAAACAGCTTCAAGCTCGAGCCATTCAACTCAATCTTGAGCTGTCTAAAATTGATAAAACCGTTATTACATTGGCAGATAAAATAAAAAACAATGAAAAGAAACTCTCTGAATTAGAAGACAATCTGGTTACCTTAAACAAAAATTTGAAAGACAAAGAAGCTAATTTTGCAAAAGAAAATAACTCGCTTGTGCAAACTTTAGCTGCTCTGCAAAATATGTCTTTAACCCCTTCCGAATCGGTTATTTTGCAACCGTTATCTCCTGTTGATATTATCCGAAGTGCTGTTTTGCTTAGAGAGACGGTGCCTTACTTAAGTCAAAAATCTTCTAAACTTAAAATTGATTTAGATAATGTTTATAACCAAAAAAAGAAAATAGAAAATACTCTTTCCGATACAAAAAAACAAAAGCAGTTATTGGAACAGCAACAAGCTGAAATGCGGCAATTGATGGCTAAAAAAACAAATTTAAGAAAAGAGGTAGAAACCAAAGGTGCAGAAACCCAAAAGCAAGCACAAAATTTATCGTCTAAAGCAAAAGATTTACGCGAATTGTTAGAAGAACTTGAACGACAGAAAGAAATTGCTCGCAAGAAAAAAGAAGAAGCTGAACGTTTGGCTCGCTTAAAACGACAGCAGGAAATGGCTCAAAAAGGCCTAGCTCACACCGTTGATAAAAAGACACACGCCAGTATCAAAAAGCAAGTTAGCGGCAATAGTTTCGCTCACGCTAAAGGGGCTTTAACCCGTCCTGTCAGCGGTCCCAAAGTTACAGATTACGGGCAAACAATCTCTAAAGGGGTTACTTCAAAAGGAATTGTTTATAAAACACGCTCTGAAGCTCAAGTTACATCACTTTTTGACGGAACGGTTATTTTTTCCGGTCCATTTAAAGGATATGGTAATATTATTATAGTAGAACATGGAGGTGGGTATCTTTCTCTTCTTGCCGGTCTCGGTCACATTGACTGCGATGTCGGGCAAAAGTTGTTAAGCGGAGAGCCTGTTGGCACAATGCCTAAGGGGAGCGACTCCAAACTTTATGTAGAGATAAGAAAAGACAGACACCCCATTAATCCAACGCCTTGGATTGCCGGTTAATTTTATTTGAAGGGAAAAAGATGAAAAAAAGTAAGTTATTATTTATAGCCTTGTTTGCAGGATTATTGTTTAGTGCAACAAACGCTGTTGCTAAAGAAAAGAAAGATGACGCAGATACATATGAACTTCTGAACCTTTTTGGTGAAGTATTAGAGCGCACTAAAGTTTCTTATGTTGAAGAGGTGACAGATAAAAAGCTTATCGAATCGGCAATTAACGGGATGCTTTCTTCCCTTGATCCACACTCCGGTTATTTAGACGCCGAAGGCTTTAAATATATGAGTGAACAAACCAAAGGTAAATTCGGGGGGTTAGGTATTGAGGTTACAATGGATAATGGCCTTGTTAAAGTTGTTTCACCGATTGATGATACACCTGCCGCAAAAGCCGGCTTAAAAGCAGGTGATTATATTACCAATATTGACGATGAGACCGTTGTCGGCATGACCCTTAATGAAGCTGTCAGCAAATTGAGAGGTAAAATCGGCACAAAAGTAAAACTTTCTATTCGTCGCGTTAACTCTAAACCGATTGAAGTTACCATTGTCAGACAAGAAATTAAAATTCAGTCGGTTAAAAGTGAGGTAAAAGAAGATGCTATCAGTTATATTCGTATATCTTCTTTTACAGAGGATATTGATAAGTCTGTAACAGAGGCTATTGAAAAGGCAAAAAAGAAACTTAAAAATGAATTTTTAGGGATCGTGATTGATGTTCGTAATAATCCCGGTGGACTTCTTGACCAAGCAGTTGCCGTTTCTGATTTATTCTTAGAAAAAGGAGAAATTGTATCTACGCGTTCTCGTAACGAAAGTGATACGGTTAAATTTATGGCAACTGAAGGCGATATTGCTAAAGGATTACCAATTGTTGTGCTTATAAATGAAGGGTCGGCTTCTGCGTCAGAAATTTTGGCAGGTGCACTCCAAGACCATCATCGTGCCATCATTTTAGGTGAAAAATCATTTGGTAAAGGCTCGGTGCAAACAGTTATTCCGCTTAGGGATTACGGCGCCATGCGGATTACCACTGCGCGTTATTACACGCCGTCCGGTCGCTCTATTCAAGCTAAAGGTATTGAGCCTGACATTGAGGTCAAACCGGCTAAAGTTGAAGAGTTAGAATCTTATGCACTTAATATCAGCGAAGCAGAACTTAAAAATGCGCTCAAAAACGATAATGAAGAATCAAATGAAAAATCAAAGAAAAACAAAAAAAGCAAAGAAGATTTGGAAGATTATCAGCTGACTCGCGCTTTAGACCTTGTAAAGGCTTTGGCTCTTTATGCTAATACATCTAATCAGGAATAATGCATGCCACAACAATACAGACAATGTGCAAGCGCTATTGTTTTTAACCAAAAGGGTTTAGTTCTTTTGGGTAATCGTATTGATACCACAGATGATGCGTGGCAATTTTCGCAAGGTGGCATTGAGCAGGGAGAAACACCTGTTGTTGCCGCCAAGCGTGAATTGTTTGAAGAGATGAGTGTTACTTCTGTTATACCGATTTATTCAGACAACAAGCCCTTTCGTTATGAATTTCCAGATGATGTAAAAGCAACTTTTCGTAAAAAAGGTATTATGACTAGCGGGCAGGATATTTATTTTTCTTTGTTCTATTTTAGTGGAAAAGAAGATGAAATAAACATTCATACACCTAATCCGGAATTTATGGAATATAAGTGGGATACGCTTGATTTTGCCGTGCAAAATATTGTTGATTTTAAGAAAGAAGCTTATTCTTTTGCTGCCAAACTTGTTTATCCGTTGATTTGCCAATATCTTAAGCAGCTTACTTGATATTTCAAAAAAATTACCATAAATTATATTATGAGTTTGAAAAAGAGGCTAAAATGGATAATTTACCGGAAATTCGCGATATACATATACCTGACGGGGTTTCTTTTTTTCCTATTGCATATGGTTGGTGGGTTATTTTGGTCAGTTTTATCGGAGCTTTTGTTTTAGTTAAGCTGATATTGCTGACTATTCGCACAAGTAAAAGAATTTACGCCCTTAGACAATTAAAAAACATTAATACGGAAAATCCGGTTATCGCGGCGATAAAATTTTCAGAATTGTTGCGGAGAGTTTGTCATTTCAAATTTAGGGAAGCAAGTGCTTTATATGGTAAGGAATGGATAGAGTTTCTCAACAATCGTGCTACACACAAAATTTCTGACGAATCTGCAAAACTTTTGATAAATGCACCGTTTATGAATATTGAAGATAAATTATATTCGCAGCAAACTGCCGAAGATTTAAGAACTTTTTGTAAATACTGGATAGGAGCAAATTTATGAGCCATTTTCTTTATCCGGAAGCCTTTTGGTTACTCGTTGTTCCTTTTGTTATTTACTTTTTATTGCCTAAAGTGCGCGGTCTTCATGGTGAAGCGCTTAAAGTCCCATTTATTGATGACCTTAAAAGCATTAAACTAAAATCAGAACATCTACGTATTAGCCCATTAAACAGCAGGATCTTATTTTCGCTTAAATTTTTATACATTTTGACGATATGGACTCTTTTGGTTGTTGCGGCGGCGCGTCCGCAATATGCCGGCGAACCGCATCGCTTAAAGGCTGAAAACAGAGATATAATGCTCGTTATTGATATATCAAACTCTATGCTTCAACCTGATTTTTATGCTCAAGGACATAGAATTGATAGAATGTCTGCAGTTAAAGCTGTTGTCAGCGCCTTTATAGAGAAGAGAACAGAAGATCGTGTCGGACTAGTTTTATTTGGTACACTTGCTTATTTGCAATCTCCTTTAACGTTTGATAAGCAGGCGGTTAAAGAGATTTTGCTTAATACTGATGCCGGTATGGCAGGAAACTCAACATCTATCGGAGATGCACTGGGAACAGCCTTAAAAAATCTCCAATCTGAGGAAAATAAAGATAATAAGGTGATCATATTGCTAACAGACGGCGAAAACAATGATGGCTCTCTTAGTATGGCTGAAGCAATTGATTTAGCTGAAAAAGAAGGTATAAAGGTTTATACAATAGGTGTTGGTGGAGGTGGAAACTTCATTAGCTCGTTATTTAGTTTGCGTAATAATGAATTTGATGAGGCAAGCCTAAAGGAATTGGCTAAAAGAACAAGAGGAAACTATTTCCAAGCTAAAGACTTAAATACATTAGCTCAAGTTTATCAACGTATTGATGATTTGGAACCGCAAAGCAGTCAATCTAATGTTGTGCAAGAGATACGAGAATTATTTTATATACCTCTGATGATTGCACTGTTTTTGTTGCTCGGTTTGTTGTTTTTACCAAGGAGAGCTTTAAATGATTGAGTTTTTGCAAAATTTTCATTTTTTACGTCCTTGGATGTTACTATTTTTGGTTATTCCTATTGGCTTGCTATTTAAGCATTTAAGCTTGACCAGCCGTGGCTCATCGTGGGAAAATATTTGCGATAAGAACCTTTTAGATTTTTTGCTTGTTGCGGATAAGACGCTTAAAAAGATCTCTGTTAAAAAATATATCTATACCGGACTTATCGCAATGATTCTAGCGGCTGCCGGCCCTGCTTGGAAAAAAGTAGAGGTTCCAACATTTGAAGTTGAGAATCCGGCAATGATTATTTTGAGCTTAGCAAAAGATATGCAGCTCACCGATGTTACACCATCGCGGTTGGAACGTGCTAAATTTATGATTTCCGACATAACCGAGAACATACCAGAAGGACAATTCGGTTTAGAGGTTTACTCACAAGAACCATATATCATTACCCCTCTTACCGAAGATGTGCAGATAATAAAAAGTTTATTACCGCAAATTGTGCCAAACATTGTTCCTGATAATGGCGATAGATTAGATAGAGCTATTGCACTTGCTTTAGAAAGATTTAAGGCCGCAGGCTATGCAAAAGGGAACATTGTTATTTTCGCTTCTGATGTCGGACAAAGATTAGACCTCGCTTTAGATAAAATCAAAGAAGCCGAGCAAATGAATTATACGATAAACATTGCAGATACTTCTTATTCCGGTAATGAAAAATTACAAATGCTTGCCGAAAAGGGTAATGGTGTGTATTTTAAGGTAAAAGACGGTAATATGCAAATAATATTGGATAAGCTGCGTATTGAAGATAAAGATAAAATGACATTAAGTCAGAATTTGAGGTCAAATTATTTAGACTATGGATATTATCTTGTATTTATATCCCTTTTGTGTATGCTACCGTTTTTTAGACGCGGATTACTTGTTTTAATCTTTTGCTGTTGCTTTGTCGGACAAGCCAATGCAGGATTTTTATTAAACGACAACCAAGAAGGTTTTAGGCTCTTTAATGAAGAACAATATGAAGCAGCTTTAGAAAAATTTAAAGACAGTGTTTGGCGCGGTATTTCCTTGTATAAGCTAGAAAAAAATGAAGAAGCTTTGCAAGAGTTTTCTAAAGAACAGAGTGAAACAGCCATTTATAATGCCGGTGTAGTGTTAACTAAATTATGCAAATATGATAAAGCTCTGAGCGCCTTTAACGCAGTTTTGAAACAAAACCCGAATAATGAAGACGCCGCTTACAACAAACAAGTGTTGGAAGAGCTTTTTGTTAAAGCAAAAGAAAAGCCGGAATTATTAAATTGTCAAAATCAACAGCAAGATAATCAAAATAATCAGCAAGATCAAGATAACCAGCAGGAGCAAAATAACCAAAATCAGAGTTCTAATCAAAATAACGATAATCAACAAAATCAAGATGATTCAGAACAAGAACAACAGCAACAGGGTGAACAAAATCAGCAATCTGAGAATAATCAGCAAAATAATTCCGATAATCAACAGCAGAATAATGAACAAAAACAATCAACAAATGAAAATCAGGCAAATCAGCCGCAAGATAATGCTAATCAAAACGACCAACAACAAAACGGTCAGGAACAGCAAAATGAAAACAATTCTTCCGGTTCAAATGGTTCTTCTGAAAATCAAGATAATGCCAACAATCCATCTTCTCAAAAAAGTGATAATAAGCCGGATGAGAATAATGATACCCCGACAGAGGCTGATAATGACAATGGTGACGAAAATAAATCACAAAATGAGAATGGAGAGAATAACAATGGCACCGAAGCTCAAACTGAGGATCAGGATGTCGGCTTAATGAACGCTAAACAAGGAAACGAAGACACTCAATATGATGATAAAGTTTTAGCTGTGCGTCGTAAATATAGGGAAATTCCCGAAGATGTCGGTGGCTTGCTTAGAGAATTTATAAAAAAGGAACATTTAAAAGGTAGGTATAGAAATGAAAATTAAAGTATATTTTTTAAGTTTGTTTTTTTTCCTAATGACATTTTATGTTCAAGCTAAAGAACTTAACCTTTCTGTTGATAAAAAAGTATTGGTTGAAGGTGACACACTAACGCTTACCCTTGAGTATGACGGCGACAGCAACAACCAACCGGATTTAAGCAAATTAAGTAAAGATTTTAATATTGTATCTACTTCAACATCTCAGCAGTTTAGTTTTGTTAACGGTGCCGCTTCTCAAATAAAAAAATGGTCTTTCGGGTTAAGGCCTTTACACAAAGGAAAAATAAATATTCCCGCTATAAAATTGGATAATCTGTATTCTAACAGCGTTGATATTGAAGTTAAAGAGATGACCGATGTCGCTTATGTTCCAGATAGCCGAGAAAATACAAATGCGCCTTATTTTGAAATTAAACAGGAATTTGATGTAAAACACCCCTATGTGCAGCAACAAGTTAATTTTTTTGTGCACATATATGACAGCATCGGTTTACAAAACGGCGCACCTACCATCAGTGCTGATGCACAAAAAGACTGGATTATTGTTCCTTTAACTGATAAACCGATTGTTCGGCAGGAAACAATCAATCATAAACGAATGAATATTGAAACATATGCTTTTGCTGCATTTCCTCAGAAGGGTGGTACGCTAGAAGTTCCGCAGGTTTCTTTTGAAGGTTTTTATGTTAAAGATGCGACTTTTGATTTTCCAAATTTTGATGATGACATCAGCTTTTTCGGTGTTAATTTCCATAATGTATTCGGGCAACAGGTTCCGGTTCGGATGAAAACAAAAGCACAGACCATTGATGTTCGTCCGATTCCTGCAAACTCCTTAAGTGCATCATGGATGCCTTTAAATAATTTGGAATTATCGGCTAAATGGGATGAAAAGTCTAAATTTAAGACAGATGAAGCTATTACACGCACAATAACTCTTAAGGCTACCGGTACGACAGAAAGCATGCTTCCTAAAATAACTTTTCCAGAAGCTGACGGATTTAAGCAATATCCAGAAAACCCAACCGTTTCTGAGCAAATTATCAATGGAAAAATTGTTACCACCGCAATTTTTAACAATGTCTATATCCCTCAAAAATCCGGCAGATTAACTATTCCACCGCTTAAAATGCAATGGTTTAATGTAGATACACAAAAATTACAAATAACGTCTATTCCTCAAGAAGTAATTGATATATTACCAAGTGAGAAAGAGTTAGTTGCCAAACAAAATGTTTATTCAAAAGATACCGAACCTCTTGATAATAAAGAAAATAATCCTTTATCGCCAGATACACACGACCAATCTGACTTGGCTCAAGATTTAAGCTCATTAAAATCATCTTTAGCCAATTTAGGTATTGCAGAAAAAGCGATTACCCCTCTTCTCTTTTTATTAGGAATATTGGTCTTTATTGCTATTATATCTTTGAAGCAGTGTAGAAAAAACAAACTGCGCAATGAAATTATCCGAGCCATAAAAAAACATGATTATAAAAGGGCTAAAGAAAATTTGCTTATTTGGGCGCAACACAAATTCGGACAAATGTCTATTCAAAATTTTAATGATGTATCTAAATGTGTGCAAAATACTGATTTTTCTGAACAACTTTCTCTATTAAATAAAATCTTGTATTCAAACAGTGAAGATTTATTTGATGGTGTTAAATTTATTGAAATTTTGAAAAAGATTGATAAACTTAAATGCAAACAAGCAGAAAAAAATAATGCAGTTTTACCAAATCTTTACGATTAAACGGCATTGTATTGAATATGTAGTAACAAACTAATGGAGTGTCTATGCTCTTAAAAAGATTTTTTTGCGGACTGGTTGCCTTAGTTCTTTTGGCTTGTGGTGGTATGCTTTTAAATAGCCCTCATTTAAGCAAAATGATTATCAGCGGCATTTTTTTGATTGGTGGTGCCACTCTTGGTCATGTTGCTATCAAACAAACTTTGCCTTGTTACAGTTTTTGGATAACACTTATTGCCATTGCTTTAGCTTATGCGCTTTTTTCTTCTAAAATAAACAGTGCTTCACCTGAAGAAGATATTGATACAACCTCAACTTCTATTGTAGCAGAAGCCCCTTCTGCAAGTGTTGAACAGACTGAACATAAAGTTCTTCCGCAAAAAATGAAGCGTAAACGGAAATCAACCGGTTTTAAATTATCATCTTATCCCAGAGTTAGCGGAAGTGCTACAGTTATTCATGCTCATGTGTTTTATATCGGTGGCAGATACGTAAGATTGTTCGGTGTAGATGCCCCTGATAATGATCAAATTTGTTCCAGCGCAACAGGCAGTTCTTATAATTGTGGGGAAGAAGCTGCTTCTTGGGTTCGCGGTTGGATAGATAAAAATCCGATAGACTGCTATTTGTTAAAGGTAGAACCACAAGGTCAAGATTTGGCAACTTGTGTTTGGGGTGAATATGACATCGGTGCCGGTTTGGTTGGTGCCGGATGGGGAATAGCCAATATCCGCGAAACGCACATTTATGAGCCTTATCAAGCAAAGGCTCAGAGCCAATCATCCGGATTATGGCAAGGTTCTTTTTATAACCCTGAGGATTGGCGTGATATTAAACGGAGCAGAAACAATTTCAAAATCCAACGAAGAAGATCTTCTAAAGACGGTGGTCTCTTTAATTTCGGATCATGGTTTAAGTGATGCAACATAACAATCAAATACTCTGCAAAACAGAGCAACAAACCAAGCTTTTGGCTGAACAATTTGCAAAAATAGCAAAAAAAGGTGATGT
Organism: uncultured Rhodospirillales bacterium; assembly: GCA_902763185.1. Lineage (GTDB taxonomy): Bacteria > Pseudomonadota > Alphaproteobacteria > RF32 > CAG-239 > CAG-267. The sequence continues at coordinate 93,620 of CACWQT010000001.1, forward strand.
TTTTGCGCTTTTTGGGACATTAGGTGCCGGCAAAAGTGTTTTTTCACGTTATTTTATTCAAAAATTAACCGATGTAACGGATGTTCCCAGTCCAACTTTTACATTGTTACAAACATACGAGGCTCAAAATTTTGAGATTTATCATTATGATATGTATCGTCTGAAGTCTCCCGATGAGGCGTATGAATTAGATGTCGAAGAGGCTTTTTACGGCGCAGTCAGCTTGGTAGAGTGGCCGGAAAAAATTTTACCGTTATTACCAAAAGATATTTGGAAAATTACAATATTTGTTAATGGCACAGAACGGCTTTTTGATATTGAGACTAATAATATTGAAAAATATAACAGATTAAAGGATGCCGGTCTTGCTTAATATCCATGCGACATTAGTCAGTTATCAAAACAAGGGTATTTTATTTATTGGAGAATCCGGTGTTGGTAAATCTGATTTAGCTTTAAGACTGATTATGGAAAAAGGAGCAAAGCTCGTTGCTGACGACCGTGTCATTTTAGAGAGAAAGAAAGATATTCTTTGGGGATATGCGCCTGAAACTTTAGCTAATAAATTGGAAGTTCGAAATATCGGTATTGCTGAATTTGCAGCAAAAAAGAAGGAAAAAATTTCACTTTGTGTAGAATTGTGCCTAAATAGAACTGAAATCGAAAGGTTACCACGACCGGATTTTATAGATTTTTTGGGGATATCTGTTGCCAAAATAAAGCTTTATCCTTTTGATTGTTCTACAATTTATAAAATTATATTAAAAATTTGTGGCAAAATAAGTTAGTTTAAGCTAATAATATGGCTATACGTTTATTGGAGTATAGATTAGTATGACACGTTTTATAGAAACTTTTTTAAGAGCACTAGGTAAGCCTCTGGTTAAATTTCTTTTTTCTTTAGGAGATTTAACCTCCTTTTTAGTCAAAGCAATTTATCATTGTTTTGTTCCTCCGTTTTATTTCAAGCTGTTTATCAAGCAAGTAATTGATATCGGTTTTTATTCTTTACCGGTTGTGGGGTTAACAACATTATTTGCCGGTATGGTTATTGCTCTTCAAACATATTCCGGTTTTTCCGGTTTTAAGGCAGAAAATGTAATTGCCTCCGTGGTTTTAATTTCAGTTACGCGTGAATTAGCACCGGTGCTTTCTGCTTTGATGGTTGCAGGGCGAATCGGTGCTGCTATGGCGGCTGAAATAGGAACGATGCGCGTAACCGAGCAAATTGATGCCCTTGTTACGCTTTCTACGAATCCTTTTAAATATCTTGTTTCGCCTCGTTTATGGGCGGGACTTCTTGTTTTACCGCTATTAGTGCTTATCGGCGATATTATCGGTATTTTCGGTGGCTATATTGTCGGAGTTTATAAATTAGGTTTTAATCCGGCAAATTATGTTACTGCAACTTTTGATGATTTACAGGTTATTGGTATTGTTTCTGGTTTGGTTAAGGCTGCTGTGTTCGGATTTATTATCTCTATGATGGGATGTTACCATGGGTATAAATCAAAAGGTGGCGCACAAGGTGTTGGTAATGCTACAACAAACGCGGTTGTTTCGTCATCAATCCTGATTTTGATTTTTAATTACCTTATTACAGAATTGTTCTTTTCCAGATAAGTGGAGGAAGTATGACAAAAGAAATTAAAATAAGTATCAGAAATCTATCCAAAGCTTTTGGAAAAAAACAAGTTTTAAATGGTGTTGATTTGGACTTGTATAAGGGCGAATCATTGGTCGTAATCGGTGGTTCAGGCACAGGAAAATCGGTTTTAATCAAATGCATTCAAGGGTTACTTACTCCTGATTCCGGTTCTATTAAGATTGATGATATTGAAATTATCAACGACCATCCTGAAATTATTGAAAAAATGCATAGTAAAATGGGGATGCTGTTCCAAGGCGGTGCCTTATTTGACAGTCTTATGGTATGGGAAAATGTGGCTTTTGATTTGTTGCAAAACAGAGGTTTCAGTCGAAAAGAAGCACGGATTGTGGCAATAAAAGTGCTTCGTCAAGTCGGACTTGGAGAAGATATTGCTGATTTATATCCATCTGAGCTTTCCGGCGGTATGCAAAAACGCGTTGGCTTAGCGCGAGCTGTTATTACCAAACCTGAAATCATCTTTTTTGATGAACCTACAACCGGTCTTGACCCAATTATGGCTGACGTTATCAATGATTTGATTATAGAATCGGCAAAAGATTTAGGTGCTACAACCCTAACAATCACACATGACATGGCATCCGCGCGCAAAATTGCCGATAAAATCGCAATGCTTTATCAGGGCAAAATTATCTGGTATGGCACAGTTAAAGAATTAGACAAGACAGACAATCCTTACGTTCGGCAATTTATTGAGGGATCCGCCAGAGGTCCAATAAAAGTGGAGAAATAACAATGGCTAAGAAATCAACAATAGATTATGTTTGCCAAACTTGCGGGGCTGTTTATCCTAAATGGCAGGGAAAATGCGATGGTTGTGGTGAATGGAATACTATTGTTGAAGAAAAAAAGCCAACTGATGAGTTTTCTAATATAAATTCAAAACGCAAAGGTAATGTTATTGATTTTGTTTCGCTTAATGGTGAAAGTCAGACTTATCAACGTCTTATAACCAATCTTTCTGAAATCAATCGGGTTTCCGGTGGGGGACTTGTTCCCGGTTCGGTTATTTTGGTGGGGGGTGACCCCGGCATAGGTAAATCTACGTTGTTATTACAGATATGCGCCGGTATGGCTAATCAATTACCTAACGACAGTTGTTTTTATATTTCCGGAGAAGAAGCTATTGATCAAGTTCGAATCCGTGCCCAACGTTTAGGATTAGCTAATTCACCGGTCAGACTTGCCAGCACCACCAGTGTTAAAGATATTATCACCACTCTTGAAAAAGAAAATCCGGCTTTGGTTATTATTGATTCTATTCAAACAATGTATTTAGAGGATGTAGAATCTACACCCGGAAGTGTTGCTCAGGTCAGAGCTGCTGCTTATGAACTTATAAAAATCGCTAAAAGAAAGGGTTTTATACTGTTTCTTGTCGGCCATGTAACCAAACAAGGTGCAATTGCCGGACCGCGCGTTTTAGAGCATATGGTTGATACTGTGCTTTATTTTGAGGGAGACAGGGGACATCATTTCCGTATTTTGCGTGCAGTAAAAAATCGCTACGGTGCAACAGATGAAATCGGTGTATTTGAAATGCAAGATACCGGTTTGGTTGAAGTGGAAAATCCGTCCGCTTTATTTTTGGCAGAACGGCAAGGCTGTGTTTCCGGTTCTTGCGTATTTGCCGGTATTGAAGGTTCGCGTCCTTTATTGGTTGAGATACAAGCACTTGTCGGCAATAGTAGTTATGGTGGTGCAAAACGTGCTGTTGTCGGATGGGACTCTAATCGTTTGGCTATGATTTTGGCTGTATTAGAGGCACGTTGCGGTATGAATTTCAGCACGCACGATGTTTATTTAAATATTGCCGGCGGATTAAAGATTTCTGAACCAGCAGCAGATTTAGCCGTTGCTATGGCGGTCATATCATCTATGACCAACAAGCCTCTACCGGCAGATATGGTTGTTTTCGGAGAAATTGGTTTATCCGGAGAAATCCGTGCAGTCAGCCAGCCTAATCTGCGCCTGAAAGAAGCACAAAAATTAGGATTTAATAATGCAATTATTCCTATATCTTTTAGTAAAGATAAAAAAACAAAACTCATTTCAGATATGACTTACCATGAAATTGGTAATGTTCAGCGTTTAATTTCAAGATTTAGTTAGGGGAAAAATAGAATGGAGCAATTAAGTAATTTGGATGTTATTATCTTGATTTGTTTTGCCATTTCATTGTTTGTTGGCTTTATACAGGGGTTTACCAAAGAATTGCTTTCGACCATAGGGTTAGTTCTATTTTTTGTGGTAAATATTTATTTTTTGCCTCTTATGCGTCCATGGATGAATAACTATGTGGCAAATAAATATTTAGCCGATTTAGCTATATTTTTGATCATAACTGCGGTATTTTATACATTATGGATATTGTTTACCGATAAATTTATCACTAAAGTTCGTGCCAGTTCGCTTAGTTTTACGGATAGAGTTTTCGGGGTCGGATTTGGCTTATTACGTGCATTACTTATTCTGGGTTTTTGTTTTTTAATTGTTAAGGTTGTTTTGCCTGAAGAAATAGAAAAAGGGCCGGTTAAAGAATCTAAATTTTTTATTGCTGCTCAAACAAGCTCCGGTCTTATAGAAGAAGTTTTGCCAGAAAAAATGCTTAAAGAAAAGCTACATGAGCTGACAAAAGAAAAAGAAACCGCGAAGAAGGAGACGAAAGAAGAAAAAACTAAAGAAAGTAAAGAGGCAAAACCAACTGATAAAAGCGAAACAAACGATATTTTGCCAAATAAACTGGATCAAGAACAAATGGATAAAGTTTTTGAAATGTTAGTTAAACCGGAGATAAAAAAACAAGAAGAAAAGCCCAAGACTGAAAAAAAAGATGAAAAAGGGTATGATAACAAAGAAACAAACAGCCTTAACCGCTTAATTGATGCAACAACAAAAAATTAAGAGGCTTATATGAAGCGAAGTTATTTTTTGTATCTGCTTTCTTTGATTTTCGGGTTTGCGGTTGTTATTGGTGTATTTCTCAATCGCTATATTACGCAAAAGACGGGATTATCTTTATTTGCTAAAAGACCTTTTATTTCTGTTTTAGTTACGAGTTATAATTACGAAAAATATATCAGACAAACATTGGATTCTATTTTAGCGCAAAGATACAAAAACTATGAAGTTATTATTGTTGATGACGGGTCAACGGATAACTCCGTCAATGTTATCAATGAGTATGTAAATAAATATAAAAATTTCCACCTATATCTGCATGAAGGCGGTATAAACAAGGGACTTCCGGCAAGCTTTAAGCTCGGTGTAGAAAAAGCAAAAGGGGAATATATTTCTGTTTTAGAAAGCGATGATTATTGGACGCCAAATAACCTCTTAATAAAAGTTAAAATGATAAACAAACATCCGGATGCAGTGATTATCAGTAATAATGTTATTCCGTTTGGTGATGATTTTACTGAAGTGTCTTTTGCCAAGCCTTATGTTACATATATAAATCATACTCTTAATGAAAAAAATGACATTTTGTTTTCAGAAGCTTTATTTAATCACATTCCGACATTTTCTGCGGTAATGATAAAAAGTAGTATATTAAAAAAACTTGATTTTAATACACCAATTCCGGCATTCTTAGATTTATATTTATATCAGCAAATTTTTGCCAAATATCCATTATATTATATTTCTCAATCTCTTACCTATTGGCGAAGACATGCCATAAGTTATAACGCAACCTTAAACCAAGCGAACAACTATGCAAAAACAAAAGATTTTATAATAAAAATTAAGGAAGTTTTGGCAAAGCAAAAAGATATTTGACAATGTCTTTGGTTTTTGTATTATACATTAACGTATTTAACCTAAATTAGGATGATTAAAATGAAATTTTTAGAAAAAAAGCGCTACCCGAATGGTAAAAGAGAGATTTATATTGCCGGACATCGTGTTCTTACCTACTGGTGTGATAAATTAAAAAGAGTTAAGCGTAATTGTGACATTCCTTTGGACTATGCCAAAATGCTTATACGAAAGAAGAATGTTCAGTTTATTCATCCTGTTGGGATTGTAATGTCCGATTTGGATAAAATCGGTTATAATTGCAAAATCTATCAAAATGTCTCTATTGGTAATAAAGATGGAGGATTTCCCACATTAGAAGACAATGTAACCGTGCATGCAAATTCTATTGTAGTGGGTAATATCCGTATAGGTAAAAACTCTATAATTGGTTGTGGTTCTGTTGTATTACATGATATTCCCGCAAATGAAATTTGGGCGGGTAATCCTGCGCATTTTATAAAAAAAATACCGGAGAAAGCTATTGAGGAAAATCAATCCTAAATTATCTAAATTTATTGCTAAACTTTGCACTTTTTATATTGTCGATAAAGAGAAAAGGCGTCGTAAGCGGCAAAACATTATTATGCACTTTGGCAATGCTTCCGGAGCAATTGTTCGCTTTGCTAAAGGTGTAATGAAAAAGCATCAAGGATTATTAGAAAATGCTGATAAAATTGATACATTATTTATCGGTGACAGTCATGCAGAGCTTGGTGCTCTTCCCTTTATGATTGGCGAAAATGCTTATAATTATGCCTTTACAGCTAATGGTTTATATGAAATATATAAAACTCTGCAAATTGCTACCGAAAAGTGTCCTAAACTCAAAAAGGTAATTTGTTTTGTTTCTTTTTATCAATGTGGTTATTCTGAAATCAGGGGTGGTGGTGCAAAATGGTGTCAAATATTAGATTATATTTTTGGTATTAAATATGATTATAGCCTAAATAAAGAGCATAATTATGAATTAACAGCTCGTGCTTTGGATTATGCGTTTACTAATGATAAAAAAGAAGAAATAGAGCGCCTTTATTGCCAAGGGTATGATTTTATCGGTATTGATACCTCCCCCATACAAGAAAAAGATAAAGAGCGCGCGGCTCATCATTTCAAGATTTATGCTAACTACAAAAGTGAAATAGTGTGGTTACAAAAAATTTGTGATTGGGTAAAAGAACACAATCAAGAGCTTTATCTTATTAACTCACCGGAGCGCAGTGATTATAAGCAGATTATCGCTGAACTAAGCAACGGTAATGATGTTCTGGCATGGATAAAAGATATTGCACAAAAAAACAATGTGCCCTTCTATAATTTTAATGATGATTTTAGCGACTGTGACTTAGCTGATAGCGACCATCTGAATTTTAATGGTGCAGTTAAAATGACAAGAAAAATCGCTGAGATTATAAAATAACCTATTTTAAAATCAAAAGTCCGTGTTTCTTTTTTCCTTGCGATAGCTTGATGTTGCCGTCTGCAATATCTTTAGAGCTAATAATGTAGTTCTCATCAATAATAACTTTATCATTAAGCTTTAAGCCGGCTTGTTTAATCAAGCGGCGTGCCTCGCCTTTGCTTGAAACGAATCCAAGCTCCATAAAAGCATCTAAAACACCAATTTCACTTTTATCAACGGTTACAGATGGTAGTTCTCCGCCGACAATACCTTGTTCAAACATTTCTGTTGCAGTTTTAAGAGCGGCTGTTGCCTCTTGTTCTCCACGGCAAATCTTGGTTGCTTCAAAAGCCAAAATCTTCTTAGCTTCATTGATTTCTTTATCTTGAAGCGCTTCTAACCTTTTAACTTCATCCATCGGCAAATCCGTAAATATACGCAAACATTTGCCAACTTCAGCATCACCGATATTACGGAAGTATTGAAAGTAATCGTATGATGAAAGTTTTTCATCATTAATCCAAACGGCATTACCTTCGGATTTGCCCATTTTTTTGCCGGCAGAATCGGTAATAATCGGGCTGGTAAAACCAAATAATTCCGTATCATAACGACGGCGTCCAAGTTCTGTCCCTGAGGTGATGTTACCCCATTGGTCAGCACCGGCAATCTGCGCGCGACATCCATATTTTTGCAATAACACGCAAAAATCATAACCTTGCAATAGCATGTAATTAAATTCTAAGAAAGACATCGGTTGTTCGCGTTCCAAACGGCTCTTAACGCTATCCATGGTCAGCATACGATTAACCGAATAGCAAGTACCGATATCTCGCAAAAATTCCAAGTAATTGATGTCCTTAAACCAATCATAGTTATCTACCATTTCGGCATCAGTTTTACCGTCACCAAATTTTAGGAATTTCATAAATGATTTTTTTAAGCCTTTAACATTGTTCTGCAAAGTTGCTTCGTCTAAAAACGGACGGAGCTTATCTTTACCGGAAGGGTCACCAATACGTGCGGTTGCCCCGCCGACAAGGGTTAAAGGTTTATGTCCACACTTTTGAAACCAGCGCAACATCATTAACGGCACAATATGCCCAACATGCAAACTATCACCGGTCGGATCAGAACCCAAATATCCTACTGCCGGAACACCTCTTTTTTCACAATCAAAAAGATATTCATCAAAGCCTTGCTCGTTGGTGCATTGGTTATAAAAACCGCGTTCCTGCATAATATTTAAAAATTCTGATTTAAAAGTTGTCATTTTTACTTTCCCCTAACTAAATTTTAAGGCATTCTAGCATAATAATTTATTATTGCAACTAGGATAAGAGTGTTTTTTAATGATAATTAAAGGGCTAAACTGTTTGGGTTTAATGGGAACTTCTACCTTTGGTGGTGTGGAGCTTTCGCTTGTTCGCACAGATGGCTTGGACATATTAGACAGGAAAATGTCACGCCTTGTCCCCTACCCTGACGAAATGAAAGAAAAAATTCGTGCTGTTTTGGGGTTAAAGCGCGATATTGATGACAATGAACAAAAATTACACGCCGTCGATATGGCTGTATCTGAGTTTTATGTGCAACTTATAAAGGAATTTGCCCGTGATTGCGGTGAACCGATTGATGTTGTAGGGGTTGAAGGCATTACCATTTTGCATAATCCCAATATTTGCTATACCTATCAGCTTGGTAACGGCAGATATATTGCCGAACAAACAGGAATTAAAACAGTTACGCACTTTCGAAATGCCGATATTTGTTCGGGTGGACAAGGAACACCTATTTCTTCTGCTTATTTTAATGCCATATCTGCCAATGAGGTTAAGCCGATTGCTTATGTTAATATCAGCGGCAAGGCAAGTATTACATGGATAGGTTCTTTTGGTGAAATAATCGGTTTCGATTGCGGTGCCGGTGATAATTTTATCAATAACTGGACGGCAAAGCACGCCAATATGGATAACGATTACAATGGACGTTTAGCAATTACCGGTAAAGTGCACGAAAAAATCGTAAACACTTTAATGCATCATAAATTCTTTGCTAAGTTCCCACCAAAATCAGCGTATACGGGAATATTTGCTGATAAAGCGGAGCATTTAGAGGGATTATCCTTAGAAGATGGGGCTGCAACAGCCACTGCTTTTGTGGCTGAGGCAGTTTGCTATTCTATCTGTTTATATCTGCCGGAATTGCCTAAAAAAATTGTTATCTGCGGTAAAGGTTCCAAGAATCCGACTTTAGTCAGGTTTATCCGTCAACGTGTTCCCAGCATAGAAGTTGTTACCAGTCAAGAAGAAGGTATTCCTGCGGATACGGTTAATGCTGAAGTTAATGCCTTTTTAAGCGCCAGAACACTTTATTCTCTACCGATTACATTCCCGTCGACAACCGGCGTTTTAGAACCTATGTGCGGAGGTGAACTTTATGAAGTCTAGTAAATCTTTAACAAAATCAACGATTGAAGTCAAAAATATTGTTAAAACATACGATAACATAGAGGCTGTAAAAAATGTTTCGTTTAGCACTCACATCGGGGAAATTATTGCACTTCTTGGTCCTAACGGTGCCGGAAAATCAACTTTGATGAATATGATTGCTGGTTTTTTAAGCCCAACTTCTGGTGGCGTTTTTGTTAATGGAAATAATGTTGCCGAAAAAGATTTATTGTCGAAAAAAGACATTGGTTTTTTACCGGAAGGTGCGCCGATGTATGCTGATATGACAGTTAATCAATTTTTAAAGTACTTTATTGAGCTTAAACTTAATCTCGATGATGAAAATTCGAATAAAAAACAAATTTATGCAGACGAATTAGTGAGAATAAAAAAGGTCGCTAAGATAGAAAATGTTTCCAGTCAGCGTATTGAGACGTTATCTAAGGGATATTTAAGGCGCGTTGGATTTGCTGCCAGTCTTATCGGGAATCCACCAATATTACTTTTGGATGAACCGACTGACGGTTTAGATCCTAACCAAAAAGAGCATATGCGCCAACTTATTTCTGAGATGAGTAAAGATAAAACCATTCTTATATCCACACACTTATTGGATGAGGCAGAAACACTGGCAAATAGAATTATTTTGATAAACAAAGGTCGTGTTGTGGCAGATGGCGAACTTGGAGATATTTTAAGCAAGGCTAAGAAAAAAACGCTCGCTGAGGCTTTTAAGTTTTTAACAAACAAAGGAGCATAAGATGAACAGCATTAAAACCGTTATTAAATATGAATTGATACGCTATTTTACCTCCCCTTTGGCCTATGTCTATCTTATCAGCTTTTTACTCTTAAGCGGTTCTTGCGCTATCTATTTCGGACATTTCTTTGTTAACGATGCGGCAAACTTATGGGGATTATTTGATTATCAACCATGGATTTATTTGTTATTTATTCCAGGTATTGCCATGCGTTCTTGGGCTGAGGAATTTCGTTCCAAAAGCGTTATTTTACTTTTAACGACGCCGGTATCCCTACCCTGTTTGGTTTGGGGTAAATTTTTGGCTTCTTGGTTATTTGCCATCATTGCTATTACTCTCACCTTTCCTTTTTGGATAACGGTTAATATATTTGGTTCACCGGATAATACGGTTATTTTCGTTAGTTATTTGGGGTGTTTTGTTTTGAGCGGCGCAATGCTTGCCATTTCTCAAACAATGTCTGCTTTGACTAAAAACGCGGTCATTTCTCTGGTCTTGTCTGTTTTTGTTAATTTATTATTCTTTTGGAGCGGATTTGAGTATGTGCTGTTTTGGGCAAGAGAATTATTTAGTGATGTGATTGTTGATACGATTGTTTCTTTTAGCTTTTTAACGCATTTCTCAACACTTAGTCGAGGATTGATAGAGCTTCGCGATATTGTATTCTTCGGTTCTTTGATAGTATTTTTTAATTTAATTACAATTGCTGTTATAAGCCTTAAAACTAAAGGATCTTCCGGACTTGTCGCCAATTCTAATGTTAAGCAAAGCGGTATTGTCTTTTTGCTATTTTTTATTTGTTTTTTCGGATTAAATATCATTGCCAATAATGTTTTGCGGCAAATTAGTTATGATTTTACCGAAGAAAAATATTTAAGCCTTACCAAAAATACTAAAGATATTTTGCGTAAACTAGACAGGCCGGTTGTTGCAAAGCTTTATTATTCACCGATTTTGGGAAAAAGAAATCCTGAGTTAATGGTGCTTTTTGACCAGATTAAGCTCATGCTCAAGCAATATCGAGCTTATAGTAACGGTAAATTCGACTATCGCATTTATACACCGCAATTTTTGGATAAGATAGAAGATCGCGCGATTGCGGATGGTTTGCAGCCTATACCACTGATAGATATCAATCAGAATGCTCTTTTCGGTATAACCTTTTCCGATAATCTGATGAATAAATCTGTTATCCCGTTCTTTTCTTTAGAAAGGCTAGGTTTCTTAGAACAAGACTTCACAACCAATATTTATAAATTGCAACATAAAAAGAAAAAAATAGGGCTATACAGCACACTTCCAGTGATGGGAAATGTTCGCCAAGGTAATGTAATGATTAATCGTTGGGAAATAATGAATAAAATCAGCGAATTATACGACATTAAAGAAGTTAAAAAGGCAGAAGATTTTAGTGATAATTTTGATGCGTTTATGTTAATTCATCCTTATGCCTTAAGTGACGATATCATAAAAGCCCTCAAAAGACAAAGAAAGGTTCTTTTGCTCTTAGATGTTGCAGATAATGCATCACGTATTTATTCACCAGAACACGGCGCTTTTATCTCATCGGATTTGGGTGAATTATTTGATTTTTGGGGTATTGACTTTTTGGGAGGAAATGTTGTTGCTGATTTTGACAATTCCATAACCGTTGATGAAACCATCAATTACAAAACAAACCCATCTTTTACTCAGGATTTATTACAATTTAAGACATCATTTAATGATTTTAACAGAAATCATCGGATAACTTACAAGCTCAATAATATTCTTTTTTCATCTGCTTCCGTTGTTTATCCTAAAAGGGACGGTAAAAAGAATTACGTTTCCTTCTTTCCTCTTATCAAAACGAGTCCTAATTCTATGCTGATGTCTGCTGCTTTTGCAAAGCAAAATGTTCATCCGCGTGAAGTTTTAGCAAATTTCAAGCCAAATAATCAGGTTTTTGTGTTGGCTGCAGAATTTTTAAGCAATAATGCTTCGCAGCCTTTTGATGTGATTGCTGTCGGCGATACAGATTTTATTTATGATAATTTTTGGACTAAGGAAAAGAAGTTTTTAGAGGCTTCATATAATGTGCCGTTTTTTGATAGTGCCAATTTTATTTTAAATGCTCTTGATTATTTAACCGACAATGATGATTTAATCAGCCTGCGCGGTAAGGGATTAAAAATAAGACAACTTGATAAAATTGATAAAATGCGTAAGCTTAATACATATAAATACAAATTAAAAGAAAGTGATATTTTTGACGCTATTGATGGGATTAAACAGCAACTTGTCGAAATTACGGCAAAACGAAATTTTGAACAAAGAGATACTTTTACCGCCGATGAACTGGCCATTATCGGTAAAATTCGCCATGAATTATCTGATTTAAGACAGCAATTAAGCAATTTAAGAATAAATGCCAATAATGATATAAACAATCTGATTGTTAAGGTTAAGTTCTTTAATATCTATTTTGTTGCATTGCTGTTTTTGATATTTATCGGGGGATTTAGTCTATATCAGAAGAAGTCGCGTTTATCCTCATTAAATCGTATTTTTGCAGTAAATAAAAAAACCTGCATATTGATGCTATATACTATACTGATTGTTGCTGTGGCTCTTTTGACCATCTATGTAGACAATAAGAGTAATATTATTCAATATGAGGATAAGCCTGTTTTTGATGATTTTGCCCAAAAAATTAATAAAATACAGAAAATTGAACTTAAAGGAAGTCAAAATACTCTTTCTTTTGTGCATACAGATAAAAATATATGGGTTTTGGAAAATGAGTCGGATTTGCCGGTTTATCAGGAGCGAATCCGCAAATTCTTATCTAATATTCACAATATGACTTTTGCTGAAAAAAAATCCGATAGAGTTGAAGATATGAAATACTTTGGCTTTGTTTCGCTTCAAGATAAGAAATCACCAATGACTTCAGTTACTTTATATGATGAAAAAGGAAATGTTTTGGAAGCTTTTGACATAGGATGGCAAAATATTGATATTGGCAGAGGTTCAAAAGGTTCGTTTATTCGCCTTAACAATCAGTTCCAAGTTTGGTTGGCTGAGGTTGATTTCTTTGATTTATCGCTAAACCCTAAAGCATGGACTTATTCTTCTTTATGGAATTTACGCTATGGACGCTTCCTCGGTTATAACGGGATTACAGACAATAAACGCGTTATAAACCTTGTCAAAAAACTACTTAATCTTTATATTATCGGTGTGTCAACAGATATAAAAGCTACAAGACTTGGCGAGATAAAACTTGATATTGAAAACAATAATTTTATTAATCTTGTTTTTTATAAGGCAGACAATAATAAATTTTATATTCAATATCAATTTGTAACTAAGCCTCATGGCGAGCATTTGGAGTTTTTTGCTCAATTTGTAAAAGATAAATATTTAGAAATTTCACAAGAAGCATGGGAGAGCTTAAAAGATGACATCATCTCAAAAAAATAACTATCTTAAGCAATCTGCTGTTGTTGCCAGTGTGGTTTTAGCGATTATGTTATCGCTATTAAAGTTTTTTGCTTTTCTAAAAACAGATTCTCTTGCTGTTTTTTCTTCATTTGTTGACAGTATTACAGATTTATTTGCTTCTTTAATCACCTTTATTGCGATTTATTTTTCTAACAAACCGGCAAATTTCAGTCATCGATATGGTTATGGCAAGGTGGAAGCATTAAGCGCTCTTTTGCAGGCTGCTTTTGTCGGTGTTTCCGGACTTTTTGTTGTTATAGACGGTATTAAGCGTTTAATTTCGCCTATTGCTTTGGAGCAAACGGCATTGGGTATTTTTATTATGATTTTTAGTATTTTTGCCACATTGTTATTGGTTTCTTATCAGACATTTGTTGCAAATAAAACTAATTCCCTTGCCATTAAGGCCGATAGAGCACATTACACGATAGATTTTTTAACCAATTCCGCGGTTGTTATTTCTTTGTTGTTCGTTCATTTCTTGGGATTTGTTTATTTTGACATTATAGCAGCTTTGTTTATTTCTGTTTATCTTTTGTATAATGCTTATCAACTTGCTCTTGAGGCTATTGCGATGATAACGGATAAAGAGCTTTCTTCTGAAATCAGAAAAAATGTAGAAGAAATTGCGCTTAAAAGCAAAGGAGTGCATGGATTGCACGATTTTAGAACCAGAAGTTTGGGTGATACCTATTATTTTGAAATGCATCTAGAAATTGATGGGAATTTATCGCTTTTTAAGGCACATAAAATTGCCGATGAAGTAGAGCACAAAATTTTAGCAATTTATCCGCACAGTCAAGTGCTTATCCATCAAGATCCTTTTGGACTAAAAGAAGAACGCTTAGATCATCAAATAGACGGTTCTTGCAAAATAGATTAGGCTTTTGGCATTTTAGATTTTAATTGACCGCAAGCGGCTAAAATATCTTGTCCGCGAGCTACCCTGATTGGTGCGGCAAAACCGGCTTCTTCTAAAGTTTTAGAAAACGCCTCAACCGTTTTTCTTTCGCTTGGTTCAAAAATACAATTAGGCCATGGATTAAAGGGTATAAGATTAAATAAAGCCCGTAATTTGTATTTTTTCAAAAGCTTAATCAGTTCTTTAGCGTTTTCTTGGCTATCGTTAATGCCTTTTAGCAAGAGATATTCAAAAGTAATGTAGCGGCTATGATCGCCTTGTTGGTATTCTGCACACGCTTTCATAACATCTTCTATTTTAAATTTATCGTTTATGGGCATAATTTTTGAGCGGATTGCATTATTTGGTGCATGAAGTGATACAGCCAACCTTACACCTGTTCTTTGTAAGGCCTCTACGATTTTTGGGGCAATTCCTGATGTAGACATTGTTATACGACGACGCGAAATAGATATTCCCTCACTATCGGTTAAGATATTTAAGGCGCGAACAACGTTATCCAAATTGTTTAGGGGTTCCCCCATACCCATAACAACAATATTTGATAAATATCTTGTTTCATCTGTTGGGCTTGGCCATTCTTTATAGGCATCGCGAGCCACCATAAATTGTCCAACGATTTCACCTGTGGTTAAGTTTCTGGTAAAATGTTGACTACCTGTATGGCAAAATTTACATCCCATGGCGCACCCAACTTGGGTTGAAATGCAAACGGCCCCCCTATCCTTTTCCGGAATGTAGACCATTTCTACCCTTTCACCATCAGCAAATTCCAACAACCACTTATGAGTTTTATCAACTGATATTTGTTCGGTTATAACTTTTGGTCGTGTAATGGTATAGTTATCTATCAGTTTTTGTCTTAAAGCTAAAGACAAATTACTCATTAAATTAAAATCTGTTATTCCTCGGTAATATATCCATTGCCAGAGCTGTTTAGCACGAAAAGGCTTTTCTCCTAAATTCTGTAGTTCTGAAGCCAATTCTTCTTTTGTAAGCTCAGTTAATTCTTGTTTTTTTATCATTTGCACTTTTCGCTTATTGCTTTATATGCCCCAGAGAATCCGGCTAAAGAATATGTATCTTTGGTTTTTGTCCCGCGAGCAGATACGCCTTCGACTATCATTCTTTCACCGCGTTTCATTGATTCAACTAGCATTTTATCGGTAGCGGTATCCGGTGCCCAAGCATTATCTCCGTTGGTAAAAAGATTAGTAAAAGATGTTGTGCCTATTTTTACCACAACCTTTTGGCCCTTTTTATACGGATAGCCTGCAACAAAATTAACAACATTATAGCTCTTGTCTGCCGGGCGGTGCGTAACAATTGCATATATATCTCCGCGTGTCTTATAATTACCTTCATCTTTTTTAGGAGTTGATGCCATATAGCATACCGTATTTTTGCCTTCTTTATAGAAATAGGCTGTCCAATCCTTAAATTCTCCAAGCTCCGTCGGCACGGTATTTGCCATTGCCGGTAGTGAGAAAAACAAGCTAAATGCCAATATATATTTTTTCATAAAAAAGCTCCCATAAAGTTATTTTATTATATCATAATTAAGACTCTTATAATAAAATATTAAAAAATAACTTAACCACAGGAAAAGAAAAATGTTTTATCCGGAATTTATCAAATCCCAAAAACTCTTTGTAAATGAAGATCTTTTGCATCTTTTTAAAATAATAGAAAAACATGGTGGGACTTTGCGCTTTGTAGGCGGATTTGTTCGTGATACGATTGCCGGCTATAAACATGCTGATATTGACCTTGTGACAGATTTATCACCAACAGAATTTGCCGATATTTGTGATGATGAGGGCATAAAATGCATAAAAATCGGTTTAAAGTTTTTTTCGTTAGGTGTGATTATCAATAACAGTTTTTTCAAAGTTACAACGCTCGGACTAGATGAAGACAATATTAAGGATGTCTGGAAAGCAGATGCCGCACAGCGCGATTTAACAATTAATGCTGTTTATGCTGATGATAAAGGAAATGTATTTGACTACTTTGACGGAATAAAAGACCTTGAAAAGGGTGTAATTAAATTTATCGGGAATCCACAAAAAGCTATTGAACGCAACTATATACATATTATGCGTTTTTTCAGATTTTGTGCGATGTTTGGGCAAAAGATTGATAAAAAATCCCTTAAAGCTTGTATTGAAAACAAAAAGTTATTGCAGCAACTTTCTCAAGAAAAAATAAAAGAAGAGCTATTTAAGATTATTATGGCGCCCTACGCTGCAAGAGCCTTAGAGCTTGTGTTTAAATACGGTGTATTAGATTTCATGATAGCTCCAGCGAAAGATTTAGATGGCTTAAGAGTGCTAGAAGAGCTTGTCATAACTTTGGATATCGAAAGAAGTATAATCCGAAGAATCTATGTCTTATTTAAGCCAAGCATTGCACGCGCCAACCGCCTGTCCAGTATTTTTAGGCTTACAAAAGAACAAAAAGAGCATCTGTTAACCTTATGCAACGCCAAACTAGATAAAGAAAATTTTAGTGATTTAAAAGCAATCAATCAGTCATTATATAAATACGACAGGAATATTTGTATCGATAAATTTTTAACGGCCAATTTGGACAATCAGAATATTGAGCAGCTATCAAAAACTTTAAATACACTGCTTTTAACACCTAGACCTATCTTTCCATTAACTGCTCAAGATTTCATAAATCTCGGCGGTGAAAAAAAATTTATCAGTGTTTATATGGAGGCTCTAAAAAACGAATGGCTAGAAAGCGGATGTCTTTTATCTAAAGATGAATTGATAGAGAAATTTAAACTAATCTTTAAATACGGTGTTTAAATAAAAAGGATTAAAATCACAAAAATCAAGTTAAATCAGCACATTATTAAATACGCCAAAAATTTATCGTACAGTGCCTAAATTTTGTTTTCATAACAACTTACCCACAAAACAAAAACTTTTGTTCTGTGGGTAAAAAAATAGGTTTTTGTGCTATTTTAGAATAAAATGGAATAATAAGACTTATTTTCTATCCAATAATTCCAAAATAGAATTTAGCTCCGCAGGATTTTTGTATTCAATACTGATTTTTCCCTTTTCAGACGTTTGGGCATTAATTTTTATTTTCATTCCGATTTTTTTGGTTAAATCTTTTTCTAATTCTTTTAAATTCGGATCTTTTTTCTTTTTTGGAGCAATGGTTTTATTTTGATTATTTTTAATGTTATTTACTAAGTCTTCTGTTTGTCGGACTGTTAAACCTTTATCCACGATTTTTTGTGCAATAATTTCAGCATTATCCAAACCAACCAGAGTTCTTGCATGACCTGCGGTTAATTTGTTTTCTTTTATCATATTTTTAACGCTTTCCGGCAAACTTAACAAACGGATTGCATTTGTGATGTAACTGCGTGATTTTCCAACCACTTTGGATAGAGCCTCATGTGTGTGTGCAAATTCCGTAATTAAACGATCAAAGCCCTCGGCCTCTTCTATTACTGAAAGATTTTCACGCAACAAGTTTTCAACCAAAGCAACTTCTAAAACTTCTTGGTTGGTTAATTCTTTTTCTATAACCGGAACCTCTGCAATACCGGCCAATTTTGCTGCACGCCAACGACGTTCACCGGCAATAATTTCATATTTTTCTCCGTTTTTACGAACAATTAAAGGCTGAAGCACACCTTTTTCTTTAACAGATTGCACCAAAGCATTTAGCGCCTCTTGATTAAATTCTTTACGCGGTTGATATGGACTTGGTAATAAATTTTCTGTTTTAACAGTTGTTATTCCGGCGTTTGAAAAGCCTTCTGCATTGATGTTTTCTAGGGAAAATTCCAGACCATCATCACCTAATAAAGCCTCTAAACCGCGACCTAAACCATGCTTTGACATACTATATCTCCTTTTCTCTTTTTAAAACTTCTTTAGCTAAATTTAAATAAGCTTTAGCTCCCGTGCTTTTGAAATCATAAATTAAAATCGGTTGTCCATGCGACGGCGCTTCAGAAATTCTGACGCTTCTTGGAATAACCGTGTTATAAACTTTGGCGCCAAAATATTTACGCACATCATTTTCTACCATTTGGCTTAAATTATTGCGCTTATCATACATTGTTAAAACAATACCCTGAATGTTCAACTTGGAATTAAAATTCTTTTTTATGGTGTTGATATTTTTGATTAAATCCGTCAACCCTTCAAGCGCTAAAAATTCACTTTGTAGCGGAACGATAACCGAATCAGATGATACAAGAGCATTAATTGTTATCAGGTTTAATGACGGCGGACAATCAATTAAAATATAATCATATTTTGAACCGATGCTATTTAATGCCGACTTTAATACATATTCCCGTCTGTTAAAGTCTATTAGTTCAATTTCTGCCGCTGCGAGTGCCGGCGCAGAGGGTAAAATATCAAATTTTTTAATATCTGTTTTAATGATAGCTTCTTCGGGACGGCAATTGTTTATCATAACATCATAGGTAGAAAACAGGCATTTATTTTTATTTATCCCTAAAGAAGTTGTCGCATTGCCCTGCGGATCCATATCCAAAATTAAAACTCTTTTACCAATAGCCGCCATAGCAGTAGCAATATTTATAGCTGTTGTTGTTTTACCTACACCGCCTTTGCGGTTTGCTACGGATATGATTTTAACCATTTATATTTCTCCTAATATTTTTTATCAATAAGACCCGACCTTTTTCAGATGTTTCACTTGAAAATGATTGGTGCTCAAACGTCCATTTTTGCTCTGCTGTTTTTATTTCTTCTTGCCACTTTTCACCTTTTAGGAATAAAAGTTTAGTTTCTTTATTACAAAACGGTTTGGCATATTGTAATAACTTTTCTAATGAAGCCATTGCTCTTGATGTTATAATATCCGCTTTCGGTAAAGTCAACTTTTCTATACGCTCGGGCAATACAACCATATTAAGTTTTAGCTTTTTATTGACTTCGCTTAAGAATGTTGCTTTTTTACCGATGCTTTCTATCAGTGTAATTTTCAGATTAGGATAAAGCTCTCTACTTATTATAGCTAAAACAACGGCCGGAAAGCCCGCCCCTGATCCGAAGTCATACAATGTTTTATCTTCATTCTTTATATACTGAATCAGTTGTGCTGAATCAAGAACATGGCGCTCCCAGATATCCTCAACCGATGATTTACTAATCAGATTAAACTTTTCGTTCCATTCCAAAACCATGTTCTGAAAAGTAACTAAATTTTCTGTTGTTTCACGTGAAACATTATATTTCTCTAGCAAATTTTCCATGAAAATGATAATATTTTATTCTTTTTTATTTGGAATAAAATAAACGAAGTTATGAACAAAACTATTTTGCGTTTTTCATATATCCCAGGATAGCGATAATTGCCGCTGGTGTAATACCTGATATCCGAGAAGCTTCACCAATAGTTGACGGACGCGCTTTATCAAGCTTAGAAACAACTTCACGCGAAAGTCCACCAATTTTACTGTAATCAATATCTGGAAAAATTTTCACCATTTCATCTTTTTTGAAAACCTCAATATCGATTGATTGTCGTTTCATATATCCCGAGTATTTCGATTCTATTGCAATTTGTTCATAAACAGCATCATCTATCGTTGCAAATTCCGGAATAATTTTTTCTATTGTTTCACGTGAAACATCACTATTCCCCATCAACTCAAAGAGAGTGTGTTTCGGACTATCTTTCTTAAGGGGTAGATTATACTCTTCTATTTCCATCTTACTGATTTTAATATCTTTTGTTAGTTGGCTGTATTTTTCTATTGCTTCCTTTTTAGCTTTAAATACACCGTATCTTTTTTCAGACACACATCCGATTTTATATCCCCTTTCCGTTAATCGCATATCAGCATTATCAGCGCGCAATGATAGACGATATTCAGCCCGAGACGTGAAAACACGGTATGGTTCATCTACCCCTTTGGTAATTAAATCATCTACCATTACACCAATATAGCTTTCACTTCTGTCGGTATAAAATTCATCTTTATCTTGAGAATACAGTCCTGCATTAATACCGGCAAGACAACCTTGAGCTGCGGCCTCCTCATATCCGGTTGTGCCGTTTATTTGTCCTGCAAGGTATAAACCTTTAACTTTTTTGGTTGCCAAACAATGATTCAGTTCTCGCGGATCCACAAAATCATATTCAATAGCATATGCATAGCGTAAAATCTCAACATCTTCCAAACCTTTTATTGTATGAATAAATTCATCTTGAACATCTGCCGGCAAAGAAGTAGATATACCATTCGGATAAACAACATCAGTGTCATAACCTTCCGGCTCCAAAAAAATTTGATGACTAGTTTTATCGGCAAATTTAACAAGCTTATCTTCAATACTCGGGCAGTAACGCGGACCAACGCCGGTAATCAAACCTGAAAACAGAGCGCATTTAGAAAAATTATCTCTAATGATTTTATGGGTTGTTTCGTTGGTGTGTGTAATGTAGCACTTAATTTGAGGCTGTGGCAATTCTTTTGTTAAAAATGAAAATGGTATAGGTTTTTTATCCCCCTCTTGCTCATCTAATATATCCCATTTAATTGTCTTACCATTCAAGCGGGCAGGGGTTCCTGTTTTCAAGCGACCAACAGATAGGCCGGCATCCTTTAAATACGATGTTATACCCTTGCAACTTACGTCATTAACACGTCCACCTATTGTTGTTTTATGTCCAGTAAACATTATGCCGTTTAAAAACGTGCCTGTCGTTAAAACAACAGCCTTTGCAAAATATTTTTCTCCCTCAGCAGAAACAACACCTTTGATTTCTTTATCGTCGATAATCAACCCTTCAACAGCTTTTTCTATTATAATTAAATTATCTTGTTCCTGAAGTGCTTCCAGCATGTATTTTTTATACAAATCCCGATCAGCTTGAGCTCGCGGGCCTTGGACAGCCGGTCCTTTAGAGGCATTTAACATTCTAAATTGTATACCAGCTTTATCAATAACCCTTGCCATAAGACCATCAAGCGCATCAATTTCACGCACCAAATGACCTTTTCCCAAGCCACCAATAGCCGGATTACAGGACATTTCACCAATTGTATTTATTTTGTGAGTGATTAAAGCTGTTTTTGCACCAGTTCTGGCAGCTGCGGCTGCCGCTTCGCACCCGGCATGACCACCACCAACAACTATGACATCAAATTTATTCATCAAATAAGCCTCTTTTGTGTTTGTTTTCGCGTTATTCTACATGTTTTTTTGTAGATTTCAAGGATTATCTCTTACTAAATTTATTGACAAATAAAACTTTTAGTTTATATAAAAACAAAAACACAACCGTTAAAAGAGGCAAAAATGTCCGATAGGAAAATGTTTATAAATACAGAAAAAGAATTATTGCTCAAAAATTTATTTTATTCTGCCCAAGATAAAAAATTGTTCAAAATGTTTGATAAGCAATTAGCACAGCAACGCTTCACG
This sequence comes from uncultured Rhodospirillales bacterium, assembly GCA_902763185.1. Taxonomy (GTDB): domain Bacteria; phylum Pseudomonadota; class Alphaproteobacteria; order RF32; family CAG-239; genus CAG-267. Next base: position 115,550 of record CACWQT010000001.1, read on the forward strand.
AACATATCGATATTGTCCTCAAATGAAAATATATTAAATTTAAGCGCTATAAGTATAACAATAAACGATTTAAGAAATATTGTTACCAAGTTCCTTAATACAAAAAAAACAGCTACTATTTTTTCCGGCCGGTCACTCTATGAATTGGTTAAGTTTTCAAACTTATCTTCCCAAAAAATTAATAATAGCCTTTCTTGTCAAAAAATTTCATCCTTATGCAATAAATTATCAGATGTTTCACATGAAACAACGCACATCAGCTTCGATTTTATGATTTTACATATCGCTTGTAATTTAATTACCAAAATTTCCGATGCTGATCATAAGAAAGAATTAATTTTATTAAAAAAAGAAGTTTGCCACAATTTAGTAGCAAAAAAATATCTACCGGAAGAAAAAAACAAACCGAATACCTACTTATGCTGGATTGATATGTTGCTAAATCTGACCATTTCAGGTGATATATCCATTGATAATTATATAGCTATTTGTAATAAAATTATTGCACTTGTTTATTTTAATCCTGATATTTTATGGAAGATATCTTCTGCTACCTCATATTTATTACAGATTTCCTATTTTTGTGACGCAACGTGTTTAAGAAATTTTAGAAGAAGAATATTAAACAGTGCATCTACTACAAATTCAAATTGCGAAATCAATGAGCAAAAGATATCAAATTTATTAATCCAAACTCTTTCTAATAGCAACATCTGCAAAGAGGATTACTATTGTTTATTTGCTAATATGCTATGTTTCTCGCAAAATAATTTAAGGGATAAACTTTATTGTCTTAAGATTTTTCATTATCTCTTTTACAGGCATACAATAAAAAGCATTTTTTCATACAGGCATATTCGTGAAAACCTTTTAAATACACTGTTTAAAATCATAGATAACAATGATAATACAGAAACAGATGAAAGTTCTTTTCTTTTTTTATGTAAACTGCTTATAGATAAAGAAAATTTCGAATCTCATTTTAATAATCTTTACAATGCGGCTCTTTTTATACTAAAAAGGATCGGTAATAACCCCGCCAATACAACGCCTCAAAAATTCTATAAATACTGTAGCATTTTAGACTATTTAGCCAAGAGAAACAAACTCAATACAAACGTTTGTTTGCCAGAAATTTTAGCCAACTCAAATCACCAAACCAAATTAATAAAGAAACATCTAAAAACACTGACATTTAAATACAGCGTTTAAATTATTTACCAATACAAAAACTGGAAAAGATATTATCCAAAATTTCATCTACCTTGACAAGACCGGTTATTGAACCAAGAGAGCGGCAAGCAAGACGAATATCTTCTGCTGATAATTCTATTTCTTTATTTAAGGAAAAGCGATTCAAATTATCTAAACAATCTTTAAGTGCTTCTCGGTAGCGTTGACGAGTTATAAGATTTCCTGAGGAAGGGGTGAACTTTTCTTTAATAAAAGATACTAATTCATCTACTAAAATATTAATACCGTTCTGATATTTTGCAGATATTAATATGTGGTTACTTTGTTTTATTCTTTCTTTTTGTTCTTCCGATAATTTATCGGCTTTATTGGCTACATAAAAAACTTTTTCTACATCATTCGGCAATAATGTATTATCAAAATCCCCCACTGAGGCATCATACAAAGCTAATACAGCATCAGCTTCTTTTATTTTATTTAAGGCAATTTCTATACCCTGCTTTTCTATTTCATTATCAGCATTTCTTATCCCGGCGGTATCAGTAATAATAACAGGATATCCTTTGATATCTAAACTGATATCTACAGCATCACGGGTGGTGCCGGCAATATCCGAAACAATCATGGTATTATTTTTAGTAAGTGCATTTATCAGGCTTGATTTACCTGCATTAGCAGCACCTGCCACGACAATTCTAAAACCATTTTTGAGTCTTTCATTTACATTATTACCCTCTAAATGTTTCTCTATTTCTTCACGCACTTTAAATACAGTGTTTAAAATACTTTCAGATAAATTATCCGGTATTTCTTCATCAGGGAAATCGATGTATGCCTCAAGATAAGATAGAATTTTTACTAAACTTTCACGCCATGAATAGTATAGATTTTTTAAATTACCACTCATTTGTTTAATAGCATATTTTTGCTGTTCTGAGGTTTCAGCATCAATCAGGTCAGCCAAACCCTCGGCTTCTGTTAAATCCATTTTATTATTATGAAAAGCACGTTTTGAAAATTCTCCAGCCTCAGCTAAACGGACATTCTCAAAACCGGATAAAAGTTTAAATACACTGTTTAAAACAGCTTTTGACCCATGGCATTGAATTTCTAACACATCTTCTCCGGTAAAAGAATGCGGTGCATTAAAATATAAAATCAGACATTTATCTATTGTTTCACGTGTAACATTATTTTTGAGATCAATAAAATAAGCGTATCGTGGCTTGATTTTTTTTATATCCAAATAGGTAATTTGCGAGATAATATTTTTTACCTCATTACCGGATATACGTATCACAGCAACACCTGATTTTCCATAAACCGTTGATAAAGCATATATTGTTTTATTATCCATTTTACACCTCGTTTTTATCTCTCTAGCAAATGTATTTAAATTAGTCAAAGGTTTTATTATATAAGCTTTTTTAACTCTTGTTTGATAAAATAGATACAGATTGATTTTTAAGGATAATTAAATGAAGAAAAATTTGGTTATTTGGGATTTTGACGGTGTTATAGCTGATAGTGAAAAAATTTGGATTAAAAATCGACAAGAAGCCGTTAATAAATTATTTCATCTTAATTGGGATTTTCAGACAACAAATAAATATCTTGGCGGAATGGGGGATAAAACTAAGCGACAGGTTTTAGATACCATGGGTTACAAAACCGATGATGCCTTTTGGAAGGATCAATTAGAAATGGATATGGCAATTATGCGGCGTGACGGTTTAGAAATAACACCATATGTTGAAGAAATTATCAAAAAGTTACCTAAGCAATGTGTCGCTACCGGTGGAATTAAAAGCAAAACAATTGTTAAATTAGAAGTTATCGGATTTTGGAATAAATATTTTAATGATGACAATTTATTTACCATAGATATGGTTAAAAACGGTAAACCTGAACCGGATTTATTTCTTTTAGCGGCAAAGACTATGAATGAACTCCCAAAAGATTGTGTTGTGATAGAAGATTCCGTTGCCGGTATTACTGCCGCACAAAGAGCCGGTATGGATGTTATTGCATTTTTAGGATGCGAAATGTATCATAACAACACATATCTAGAACGTGTTAAACAAACCGGAGTTAAAAATATTTGCTTTGATATGAGAGAAGTTAAAAAAATACTGCTATAAACTCCAATAATTTTTACTTAATTTATTTTTTAGTATTTTTAAGGGCAACAAAAAACAGACTGTTACTCGTTAAAGCCAAAATATAAAAACACAGCATGGCGGTATAAGGGTTGGTCATATCTGCCAACATTCCGATTAAAACGGCGCACAGCGAATAAAACAGCGAGCCGAACAAGGAAACAATTGATAAAATGGTGGCTCTTTCTTGTGCACTGCAATCATTTTGAATTAAGGTATCTTGCGCCGGTTCTTTCAAACCGCTACAAAACGTAGAGATGATTTTAATAACCGGACTCCATACACTTGCCGCCAACACCGAAATAATGTTATTTAAGTTATCGCAACAAGCTCCAAACAGAATGGTAAATTTCAAGCCCCAACGCTTGGCCAATAAAAAAGAAAAATAGTTGCCGAGACTGTTGGCAAAATGTCCGATACTTCTGAATATTCCCAAACTCCACTCCGGTACAAATTGCTTGAAAAATACGGAATTAAAGTCAAAAGCGGCTTCGTTTAATCCATAATGCAAAGTTTCGGCCAAAGATATGGTTCTTAATCTCTTATGTTTGAGTAGATATTTTAAGGATTTTAATATGTGTAAAATGTTTGTGTTGTTGTCCTTATACGTCTTTTTAGGCTCAACTATTTTTATGGTTATTATAAAGGCAATAACTGCAGGTGCAATACTTGCTATCATCACGGCACGCAGAGATATAAAAACAAACACCATTCCGAGCAAAGAACCTAATGCCAAAGAAAGTTGCGATAATGATGTATTTTTAGAGATTTCTTGATGATAATCGTCTTTGCGATTTATCTGCACAAGACTGTCATAAAGCAACGCACTATTATTTCCGCTCGCTAGGGCTGAAGATAGCCCGTTTAATACCGAAGCAAAGGCCAATACGAAATAGTTTCCTGCAATAGCATAGAAAATAAAAGATACTAACATAAATCCTGTGCCGGCACAACAAACCCATTTTCTACCCCATTTATCCGAAAGACATCCGGTCGGAACTTCTAAAAGAGTAATAGATATGTTTTGAATGGCAAAAAGGCTCATTGCCTCAACCAAACTGTCGCAAACTTGTGCAAAGAACAGAACTTTTATCGGATAAAATAAAATGAAACTATCCCAAAAACTGTGCCAATGCAGATATTTTATATTCTTTTCCATATTAAAGCTCTTTGATTTACCTTCAATTCATAATTATATTTTAACAAAATTTTATACAAAGCAAACAAAAAATCCGCAAAGGTTATTAACCTTAACGGATACACATTTAAATACAGTGTTTAAATTAACTATTCATTGTATCAAAGAAGTCTTGATTATCTTTGGTATTACGCAACTTCTCAAGTAAGAATTCCATACCGTCGGTCATTCCCATTTGCATCAGCACACGGCGGAGAACCCACATTTTACTTAACGTTGCTTTATCAACCAATAACTCCTCTTTACGTGTTCCGGAACGCGTTACATCAATGGTCGGGAAGAGACGCTTATCGGTTAATTTTCTATCCAAAATAATCTCAGAGTTACCTGTACCTTTAAATTCTTCAAAAATAACTTCATCCATACGTGAGCCTGTATCAATCAGTGCTGTTGCAATAATGGTTAAAGAACCACCTTCTTCAACATTACGCGCAGCACCTAATAAACGCTTCGGGCGTTGAAGGGCATTAGCATCTACACCACCGGTTAAAACTTTACCGGATGAAGGTACAACTGTGTTATATGCACGACCTAAACGAGTAATAGAATCGAGTAAAATAACGACATCTTTTTTATTTTCAACCAAACGCTTCGCTTTTTCTATTACCATTTCAGCAACCTGAACATGACGAGATGCCGGTTCATCAAAAGTTGAGGATATAACTTCACCTTTAACTGAGCGTGTCATATCTGTCACTTCTTCCGGACGCTCATCAATCAACAAAACAATTAAAAAGATTTCCGGATGATTGGTTGCAATCGCATGAGCTATATTTTGTAACATAACCGTTTTACCGGTTCTCGGTGGTGCCACAATCAAACCACGCTGTCCTTTACCTTGCGGAGAAATTAAATCAATAACCCGAGTGGTATAATCTTTATCTCCGCAGATAATATCAAAATTAAGTTTCTCGGTCGGATAAAGAGGGGTTAAGTTATCAAAATTAACCCGTAATTTAGATTTTTCCGGATCATCGTAGTTAATGGTATTAATTTTAGTCAAAGCAAAATAACGTTCATTTTCTTTTGGGGCGCGAATTTCACCTTCTACCGTATCACCGGTTCTTAAACCGTATCTTTTGACCTGTTGAGGAGACACATAAATATCATCAGCAGACGCAAGATAGTTTGACTGGGCTGAACGCAAGAATCCAAATCCATCTTGCATAACCTCTATTACACCATCGCCATAAATAATGTTGTCATCATCTGCAACTTTTTTCATAATTGCAAAAACGAGGTCTTGAACGCGCATAGATGAAGCGTCTTCAACTCCTAACTCTTCAGCTTGACTAAGAAGCTCTTTAGGGGATTTATCTTTTAAATCTTTTAAATGCATGGGAATACCTTGAAATAGGTTAGTGAAATTTAAAATTTTTTTGTTATTCTTTTTATAGCTAAAAGTTTTTAAGAGTCAATTATTTTATTGATTAGAATAAAGACGGTTTTTTTTGAAAAAATGTTTTGCACAGGTCTTTTTCATTAAATTATTAATTAATTTTTTTGTTTTTATTTGTTAAAGGCTGTTAATATTGTGAATAAAATTTTATCCATAGATTTTTACACAAAATTTAGTATGTTGTTAGAAAACTTGTGTGCGAATCTAAAAAATTGTTTTTAAAACAAAAATTTGATTAAAAATAAATAATGTTTATAAGTAGCAGTTATAAACAAAATTAACAGTTGTGAACATCATCAAAGAAAAATGTTAATAAGTTTTGTTTCTTTTTTGGGAAATGGTGATAAATTTGATAATAATTTTATAAGAGATATATTTATGCACAACAGGACTTCAAGATGTGAATAAAAATTTTTTAGAGGATAAAATGAAATTTGTGGCAATAACAGGGTCTATCGGTTGCGGTAAAACAACAATATCAAATATATTAAGAGCGCAAGGGTATCTTGTTTATGATATAGATAAATGGGTGAAATATCTTTATTATAAAAAAGAATTTTTGGAAATTATAAGAAAATCTTTTCCGGAAGTTTTTGAAAGTGATGTTTTTAATAAAAGAAAGCTAAGAACATTAGTTTTTGACCATCCGCAGAAATTAAAAATGTTAGAGGCTATTATTCATCCTATTTTGCGGCAGAATTTAAGAAAAATAATAAGAAGGAACAAAAACTATGGTTTAGTGTTTGTTGATGTAGCCCTTCTTTTTGAAATGGGTTGGGATAAATATTTTGATTATATAATTTTGGCTGATGTAGATAAAGAAACACAAAAGCAACGCGTGATAAAGAGAGATAACATTACCGCAGAGGCTTTTGATAAAATAAACAATATTCAGCTTTCAAGAGAAGATAAAAAAGATAAAGTGGATTTTATTATTGATACCGGCGTTAGTTTTGATAAATTAAGAGGTAAAGTTATTAAGATTGTAGAGGAATTGGAAAATGCTGGGTAATAGAGAGATTGTTTTTGATACAGAAACTACAGGTTTAGATCCTTTAACCGGTGATAGATTGGTTGAAATTGGGGCTGTGGAATTAATAAATCATGTGCCGACCGGAAAAACATATCATCAATATATTAACCCTGAGAGAGAGGTACCGGAAGAGGTTGTTAAGGTTCACGGTTTGACAACAGAATATTTGAAAGATTTTCCGGTATTTGCCGATGTGGCACAAGATTGGATTGATTTTGTGGGTGAAGACGGTGTTTTGGTTGCTCATAATGCACCGTTTGATATGAAATTTATTAATTATGAGCTTAAAAGGTTAGGATATGAGGAATATCAATGGGATAGAGTTGTTGATACTTTAGAGATTGCCAGAAGTAAATTTCCCGGACAAAGAAATAATCTTGATGTTTTATGTAAAAGATTTGGAATAGATAATTCAGCCAGAACGTTTCACGGAGCGCTTCTTGATGCTCAATTGTTAGCAGAGGTATATTTAGAACTTTTAGGCGGTGCGGAACCGACAATGGATTTAAGTGCTACTAAAAAACAGACACAAGTACAAAATAATACAGGCGTGATTCAAAGAATTTTTAGAGAATCCAGACATTTTGCTTTGTCTCAAGAAGAAATAGAAAAGCATCGTGAGTTTTTATCTAAAAATATTAAATCACCGCTATGGTTATCAGATGAGGTAAAAGCAGAAGAGGCTTAATAATGTTTTACTTTGATACTATAGCCGGAAAGAAGGTTGTCAGATCTGATTTATTATCTAAAGATGAAGCAGAACATTTTTTTACGACGCGAGAGTTGTGTTTATATTCTAAAACAGAGGATATGACGCCTAATCAAAAAATTGTAGAAAATTATCTGGGAAAAGTTTTAGCAACAAATAAACCGGTGCATGGTATTCATATAGAAAAAATTGTATCTCATAAAAATTTTTATGAAGAAACAGATGGATTATTGATAGAAAAAGTCGGTGCGGCGTTTATGAATTTTGGTGATTGTGTTCCGCTTATTTTCTATTGTGATAAAGTGGCAATGATATCGCATGCGGGATGGCGTGGAACGGCGCAAAGCATGGCAAAAGTTTCTGTAAAAAAGTTAGTTGACGCGTATGGGTTTAAGCCAAAAGATATAAAAGCGGTGATTGGGCCGGCTATTTGTAAAAACTGTTATAATGTCGGTGAAGAAGTTTATGAAGAGCTTTATAAAACTGTTGCAAATCCAAGAGAGTTTTTTGAAAAAAGAGATGAAAAATTTTTTGTAGATTTAAAGGGAATTAACAAACAACAATTGATAGAATGTGGTATAGAGCAGATAGATGTATGTCCGTATTGCACGGCGTGTGGTGAGAAGTTATTTTTTTCTTATCGTTATGAGAATCAGACAGGATATCGTCATAGCGCAGTGGTGATGTTATGAAGTTGAGTAAAATAAATATAAATTTACTATTGATTGTTATAACAGCTGTTTTGTTTCAGATGTTCTTGTTTATAGAAAAAGAAAATTTTCACATTGATGAAATGTTTTCTTTTGTTCTAGCTAATAATAATAATGGTATGGTTTTATTTTATGATTCTTCTGAGGTTGATAATAAGGTATTAACTGGAAAATATTTAAATGATTATATAATAAAACAAAAAGGAGGTAGTTTTATTAATACGTGGCATAAAGTTTCAGAAGATAATCACATGCCTATATATTTTGTTTTGTTGAGGGCTTTTAATGTTTTTGATAGCACAATCTTTAATACTTTAAGCGGTATATTTTTTAATATTGTTGTTCTTATATTTTTATTGATTGGTTTTTATAAATTAACAAAACTTTTTTTTGTAAATGAAAATTTAGTTATTGTTATTACAGGTATTTTTGCTTTTTCACAAACTGTTTTGTCTTTAGAGGTTTACATTAGGATGTATTTACTTTTGATGGCTTTTTCTGTTTGGCTACTTTATTATACCGGAAAATATTTTTTATTAGAACAGCGTAAGGAGTTGTTTTTTATTTTCTTTTTAACAGTTTTAACAATCTTAACACATTATTATAGTTTGATTTTTTGCTTCTTTTTAGCATTTTTTGTTTGCTCATTTTATTTTTTAGAAAAAAAATATAAACAAATGTTTTTGTTTGGTTTTATTATGCTGGGAGCGGTGATTGTAGCGTATTTGTCTTTTCCGACAATGTTAGATACAGGTCTTCATGGAGAGAGAGGTTCACAACTTTGGTTAGGGGTAAATGAATTTAGGGAAAAACCACTAAGTGTGTTAAATGGGAAAATACCATTATTTACAGATACAATTTTTAAAAATTTTTGGTTGTTTGTTTCTTTTATGTGTTTGGTTGTTTTTTTGGGGGATAAAAATAAATATTTGTCCATTTTGTTTTTTGTTTTTATTTGTTATGGATTTTTAATAGCATTGGTTATGCCGGTAATGTTACATTATCAGATTAGATATTTTGCACCGATACTTCCTATCTTTATCTTATTAGTTGGTGATATAATTGTTTGTTTAGGAAATAAATGTAAATTTTCTCAAAAAAATATTTTTGTTATTTTGTGTGCAATAATGTTATTTTTAGGGGGTAAAAACATTATTTGGCGCGATAGCCCGTTTTATATGCATGGAACAAGAAATAGTCGGAAAATGGAAAATTTGGTAAATGGTGCCGATATTTGGTGGGGTTTCGGGGGTGGTTGGCAATATGCTTGGATGATACATCTTTATGTTGATAAATTAGCGAAGGCTGATAAAACATGGGTTTTAGAAAATTATAATCATCCCGCTTTTTTAGAATTTTCTAAGCAAGAGGTTAAAAATAAAAAATATGCTTATTTATTTATGCCAAAAACACAAGAAACAAATATTGAGGGTGCGATAAATTGGATTAAAGAGAGGACTGGTAGAACAGCTTATTATCTGTTTACATCTAAATCTCCGAACACGGCATCAATGGTACTAGAAGCATCAGTTTATTTGGTATGTCCTTATTAAAAGACAACAATGTAATCACCAAAAAGCTTTATTTGATAATTACTGTTTTTTAGTGCATCGGTAAAGACTTGACGCGTATATCTAGGTGCAATATAAATAATATCCTTTTGGATATTTATATTATCATATGGGGTAAAAAATTTATAATACAGGAATGATTCTGCATATAGATAAGCGCTGGGATAGTTTTTCCAAATGATAGTATTTTTATATGCTATATTATCGATTTTATTGTAGAATAATAACTTAGTTACTTCAGATTGTTGGTATAAAATATGTATTTCTTTATTGGTTTGCAAGTGCTGTTTTTCAGCTTCTTTTAGAGCTTCTTTAAATTTTATCGAAAAATTATCTTTTGCCAACATATTGTAATTACCAAAATAAACTCTTTCAAAGTCAACAAAAAAACAAAAGTATAGAAAAATAATAGCTAAAAATACTATTTTGTTTTTAATAAAAACAGATATTCCGATAGTTATAAATATTGTTATAAAAAAGAATAAAAAATTAACACGGTTTGATGAATAGGCTGGAAATAAAGAAGTATATAATATACCAAAAAAGAAAAAAGAGATAATACTAGTATTGTATATTATTTTATGATTTTTTATCTCAATATAAGCATTTTTTGCGGTTTGAAATAATCCCACTAAAATAAATGGAATAGAAATATAGTAAAATAATCCAAATCTGTTAATAGTGTTCCAAATCATATTATCTGTTTGTTTTACTAGTAAATTAAATAAAATAATCAGGTTTTGGCCAATGTTTGAAAAATTTACTTCATTACCACGCCAACCGGGGAGTTTAGGTATTGAAAAATAAGAATTGTTAATTTCTTCATAATTGAAATTATTTATTAAGAAGAGTAAAAATACCGGAAAAACAACTATTGCAAACAGCAGAGAGCTGCCAATTAAATTATACCAAAGCAGCTTATCTTTTTTGTTATATAAAAGAAGATAAAGACTTGAAATAAAAACACTTCCCAGAATGAAAGCAATTATGGGATCATATGTATAGCACCCTAATCCCCAGAAAAACATGGCTAACCAAATGTTTTTAATATTTTTAAGTGCTTTGCAATAGAAGTAAAAGGCTATTAAATAAAAGGCAGGGGCAATATTTCCATGAAATCCCCAACGTGAGAGTATAATATGCCAAGGCATAATGGCAATTATAAATAATCCCAGATAAGCGGTTTGTTTGTTATAAATTATTTTTAAAAGCCTATAAAAGACAAAAACAGAAATTAAACTGAAAATTAATTGAGGAAGCCTTATGACCCACGTCTCTAGACCGAATAAAGCTATGAAAGGAATACTCAAGTAGCTATATAAAACATTTGTTCCTCCACCTCCTGTAATAAAATACAGAGGATATTTTTTACCCCAACTGTCAAAGGATGAGATAAGAACAGAATAAGCCTCATATCCGGCAAAGGCTTCGTCACAGTTAATGCCGTCAGGAATACTACCGAACATAAATAGCCTGGCAAAAATAGTTATAATTAAAAGTAAATAAAAAATCATTTTAAATATGGAAAAATTGCATTATGTATCTGAATTTAAAACAATAATAGTTAATTTTTTGCTTGAATCTTCAAAAATAGTGATATAAATTCGTCGCAGAATTAATCGTTCTGCCGCAACAAAACGATATTTGTTTTGTGTGTGGTTGTTTTAACTTATTTTAAGCTAATAGGAGCTGATAGACCATGAGTAAATGGGTATATACATTTGGTGATGGCAAAGCCGAAGGCGATGCCAGCATGCGTAATCTCCTTGGCGGTAAAGGTGCTAACTTGGCAGAAATGAATAAAGTTGGCTTGCCTGTTCCTCCGGGATTCACAGTAACAACAGAAGTTTGCACTTACTACTATAATAATAACAAGACTTATCCGGCAGATTTGAAAGATCAAGTTCGCACGGCTCTTTCTTATGTTGAAGGGATTATGGGCAAAAAATTTGCTGATGAAAATAACCCATTATTGGTTTCTGTTCGTTCCGGTGCCAGAGTTTCTATGCCGGGTATGATGGATACAGTTTTAAATCTCGGCTTAAACGATGTTACAGTTAAAGCTTTAGCAAAAGCTTCCGGTTCTGAAAGATTTGCATATGATGCTTATCGTCGTTTCTTGCAAATGTTCTCCGATGTTGTTTTGGGTGCAGATTTAGAGTTGTATGAAGAAGCTTTAGAAAATATGAAGAAATCTAAGGGCTATAAGTCTGATACTGATTTGACCGCAGAAGATTTAAAAGAATTAGTAAATCAATATAAAGCTATCGGTCAGAAAATCGGTAAAGTTGTTCCGCAAGATCCTTGGGATCAATTGTGGGCAGGTATTGGCGCTGTGTTCGGTTCTTGGATGGTTGACCGCGCCATTACTTATCGTAAATTAAACAATATTCCGGGCGATTGGGGAACAGCTGTTAACGTTCAAACTATGGTGTTTGGTAATGCCGGTGATGATTGTGCAACAGGTGTTTGCTTCTCTCGTGACCCTGCAACCGGTGAAAATGTTTACTACGGTGAATATCTTGTTAATGCACAAGGTGAAGACGTTGTTGCCGGTATCCGCACACCGCAACCGATGGGTTCTCAAGGCAAGGGAAATTCTTTGGAAGAAACATGGCCACACCTTTATCAAGAGTTGGTTGATGTTCGTAACAAGTTGGAAGCTCACTACAAAGATATGCAAGATATGGAATTCACCATTGAACATGGTAAATTGTGGATGTTGCAATGTCGTAACGGTAAGAGAACAGCAGCCGCTGCCGTTCGTATGGCTGTTGAAATGTATGAAGAAGGTATGTTAACAAAAGAAGAAGCTATTATGCGCGTTGGTGCAGACCAGCTTGACCAATTGTTACACCCAATGTTAGACCCGAAAGCAAAGAAAAATGTTATTGCAACCGGTCTTCCGGCTTCTCCTGGTGCGGCTGTTGGTCGTGCTGTTTTCTGTGCTGAAGATGCAGAAGCTTGGGCAGAGAAGGGTGAAAAGGTTATTCTTATTCGTAACGAAACTTCTCCTGAAGATATTGGTGGTATGCATGCTTCTCAAGGTGTTATCACAGCTCGTGGTGGTATGACTTCGCACGCAGCCGTGGTTGCTCGTGGTATGGGTACTCCTTGTGTTTCCGGTTCTACTGACATTGTAATTGATTACAAAGCAAAAACAATGAGCACAAAGGCCGGTGTTGTTATCAAAGAAGGCGATTGGGTATCTTTAGATGGTGCTAAAGGTCAAATCATTGAAGGACAAATCCCGACAGTTCAAGTTGAAATGACAGGTAACTTCGGTAAGTTAATGACATGGGTTGATGAAATCAAAACTATGAAAGTTCGCGCAAATGCTGAAACACCAAAAGATGCTAAACAAGCTCGTGATTTTGGTGCAGAAGGTATCGGTTTGGCAAGAACAGAACACATGTTCTTTGATGCAAACCGTATTGCCGATATGCGTGCTATGATTTTATCTGACAACGAAGAAGGTCGTCGTGCTGCTTTGGCTCGTTTGTTGCCGTATCAAAAACAAGACTTTATTGACTTGTTTACCATTATGGATGGTCTGCCGGTAACTGTTCGTTTGCTTGATCCGCCGTTGCACGAGTTCTTGCCGCATACAGATGCAGAAATGCAAGAATTGGCAGATAAAATGGGTATGACTTTGGCTCAAGTTAAGAGTCGTTCTGAAAAATTGCACGAACTTAACCCGATGCTTGGTCACCGTGGTTGTCGTTTGGCTGTTACATATCCTGAAATTTGTGAAATGCAAACTCGCGCTATCTTAGAAGCCGCGTTGGAATGTCAAGCAAAAGGAATTAAAGTTATTCCTGAAATTGAAGTTCCGTTAATCGGTTCTAAGAAGGAATTGGATATTTGCAAGAACATCATTGATACCACTGCAGAAAAAGTATTTGCAGAAAAAGGCAAGAAGATTGATTATCTTGTCGGCACAATGATTGAATTGCCGAGAGCTGCTTTGCAAGCTGAAAACATTGCTGAATCTGCCGGCTTCTTTGGTTTCGGTACAAACGACTTAACACAAACAACTTTGGGTATGAGCCGTGATGATACTGGTGCAATCTTAGATTGCTACAGAGCAAAAGGTGTTTATGTTGCTGATCCGTTTGCTTCTATCGATGTTGATGGTGTTGGCAAGCTTGTTGAACGCGCTTGTGTATGTGGTCGCAGAACTAACCCGGATATTCACTTGGGTGTTTGCGGTGAGCATGGCGGCGATCCTGCGTCTATTGAATTTTTCAATCACTGCGGATTAGACTATGTTTCTTGCTCTCCGTTCCGTGTTCCGGTTGCTCGTCTTGCTGCAGCTCAAGCAGCTGTTAAGCAAAAGGGTCAACCGAAGGCTGTTGATGCAGCTAAAGACGGTTGTTGCTGCAAGAAAGCTTGTTAAATTTATTTAGCAAAACCTAAAGCAAAGCGTCGGGTGAGAATCCGGCGCTTTTTTGTATATACTTTTTTATTTTTGTTTGAAATAAAAGAAAGGTGAGGTAGTATTTAGTAAAATTTTGTAGGAGAATAAATTATGGATTTTAAATCACTTAAAGACGTTAATACAAGTAAGGCTATTTTAAAAGAGATTTATGATTCTTTTTTGACAGAGATTAAAAAAGCTAAAGGTATTGATATTAGTGCTATAAAAAAAGGCTTTGATACGTATTTTGTTACCTTTTTTAAGGAGAATTACATCAATTTCAATGGGCGTATCGCAAGACATCAATTTTGGATGGTTGTTTTGTATTCTGCTTTGATTGGAACTGTTTTGGATATTATTCCGATGTTAGGTTATGCTTATGCAATAGCTTTGGCAATTCCTGCAGTGTGCATGTTTATACGTCGATTGCATGATTTTGATGTTTCCGGTTGGTGGGTAATTGCCTTAGCGGTTATTGCAACTCTTATACCAATTTTAGGCTTTTTGTTTGTTTTGCTGGTATTTGCTTTGCCAGGAGATAAAAAAGCCAATACATACGGAAATGTTCAAAAATAGTTCTAAAACCATTAAACATAAAAAAGAGTCTCTTGTGTCTAAGAGGCTCTTTTTTAGTATATCAAAATAAATAAAATGATCAAAGTTGATAGGACAATAGAAGGTCCAAAGGCACCGGTTCTTTGTCTTTTTATAAAACAGGTTATACCGAAAATAATGCAAGAAAGTATAATGATATAGGGTATATTGGTTAAACCTAACCAAGCGCCGATAGCTGCTAATATTTTTATATCACCACCACCAAAATTATCAGGGTGCTTCTTTATCAGCAATAGTGAGGCAATAACGGGTAAGACATAGCCCATAATAGCACCAAGAGAGCTGTTTGTTGTTGCCAATATGATATTTTCTCCTAACAGATTGCCGGCAAATACGGCATATGCAAAACCACCAATGAGTAGGGGGGAGGTAAGAATGTCCGGTAAATACAGTATTCTTTTATCTATTTCTGTCAGTAAAAGCAGTATAAAGACAAAAAAAGCAATCCACGGTGCTTCGTTTATCGGTAAAGCCAAAGACAGCAAAAAGAAAATGGCAGTAGTTATAATCCCCCAACCGAGCGAACGCATTAAATAATGGTTTCGTAATTGTATGTATTTACGATTATTAGCACGTTTTTCGGCTGAAACAATTTTATTGATATGAAAAATGCGATATAGGGCGTAGGCCATAGTTGCAGGCATAAATTTGGCAAATCTGCGCGCAAGGTATGGGATCGTAAAACCTAAAATAAAACCGATTAAAATGTATGTCATTTGATGTCTCCGGTTGGTTATCTTAGGGTAGTGTATTAGGGAAAGGTAAATATTTTTTAAATGAGGGCTGAGTTTTTATATCAGCCCTAATTTTTGTGCTGTAATAACGGCTTGGGTTCGATTGTTGACTTTTAGGCTGCGTAAGAGAGCATTTATGTGTAATTTAACCGTTGCTTCTGATACCCCCATATCATAAGCAATTTGTTTGTTAGATTTTCCTTGGGCAATTAAATCCAAAACCTGTGATTGGCGATTGGTTAAATTCTTTTTCAGGAAAGGAGGATTTTTGTTTTCTCCATTTTGGTTAAGATTGTTCTCAAGCAATATCGGCGGTAAATATGTTCCGCCATCTAGTATTAGTTTTAAGGCACCGCTTAAAATATTACTATCCGATCTTTTGGGTATATATCCTTTAACACCGTAAGATAAAATTTTTTTGATATTTCTGATTTCTTCTGAGGCAGATATGGCAACAATTTTGGCGTTTGGTGTCAGCGTTTTTATTTTTCCAATGATTTCAGCGGCACTTAATTCTGCTAAATCAATGTCTAATAAAATGATATCTGCATCAATATTCTCGGATAATATTTTTTGCATTTCTGCAAGAGAAGATGTTTGTAAAATCGTGATATTCGGATTAATTTGTTTTAGGCGTAAAGATAGTCCGTCTCTGAATAAGGCCTGCTCGTCCGTTATTAAAACTTTCATTTATCTCTCCCTTGAAAACAAGTGTTCGTAAAATGTAGTTGCAATATAAGTTCGGATTGGCGGTTTTAAAGTCTGTAATTTATTTTTTTAGTCTTTAGGCGGTAAAATTAAAAGCTCAACACCCGCTTCTTTTAACATTTGTTCGGAATAAGTAATCTTATCGCGCCAAGTGTTCTGAGGTGTGTTTTTATCAATTACCAAAGGATTTGTGACAACCAATTTGATACCAGATTGAATAATGGCTCTGGTGCAGTCAGTGCAAGGAAAATGTGTAGCATATAATACACATCCTTTGACGCAGGTTCCACATAGGCAGGCGTTATAAACAGCATTTCGTTCGGCATGTTCAAAAAAATCATATTTGGTTGGGCGTTCAAAACGCTCCATAACTTCATCGTCAACACCGCGGACAAAACCATTATATCCGGTTGCACGAATTTCTTTATCCGGACCAACAATAATTGCGCCGGTTTTGGTTGAAGTATCTTTGGACCAAGTGGATATTAGTTTTGCCAGTTCCATAAAACGATAATGCCATTTCATTGTAAACATTGGTTGCCTCCTTGTTGTTTTTTTGCTATTTTATCGTTTTTTTCTTATTTTACAAGTTTTTATTTGTTCAATTTGGTATGATTTTCTATTTGTTGCTTGACTTTAGATGAACTCAAGCTATATTAGCAAAAAATAATTTTAATTTAGGAGAAAATAATGAGTACTATCGTTGATATTTTTGCAAGAGAAATTTTGGATTCACGCGGCAATCCGACAGTTGAAGCAGATGTTTTGCTCCAATCCGGTGCCTTTGGTCGTGCAGCTGTTCCGTCCGGTGCTTCTACCGGTGTACATGAGGCTGTTGAGCTTCGTGACGGTGACAAGGGCCGTTATATGGGTAAAGGTGTTGAAAAAGCTGTTAATAACGTAAATGATGCCATTAGCGATGCTCTTATCGGTGCTGATTCTGAAAGTCAAATTGATATTGATACAACAATGATTGAACTTGATGGTACAGAAAACAAAGGTAAACTCGGTGCGAATGCTATTTTGGCAGTTTCAATGGCTGTTGCAAAAGCGCAAGCTGATGAATTGGGTATGCCTTTATATCGTTATTTAGGTGGCACAATGGCACGCACATTGCCGGTTCCGATGATGAACATTTTGAATGGCGGTAAGCATGCAGATAACCCGATTGATATTCAAGAATTTATGATTATGCCTGTTTCTGCAGGTTCTATTAAAGAAGCTATCCGTATGGGTGCAGAAATCTTTCATACCTTAAAGAAAAATTTGAAAGCTGCCGGTCACAATACAAATGTTGGTGATGAAGGTGGTTTTGCTCCGAATTTGCAATCTGCTGAAGAAGCTTTAGGTTTTATTGTAAAATCAATCAAAGATGCCGGTTTTGTTCCGGGAGAAGATGTTGTTTTGGCTATAGATGCTGCTTCTTCCGAGTTTTATGAGAACGGTAAGTATGAGATGAAAGGCGAAGGCAAATCTTATACATCAGCTCAAATGGTTGAATTTTATAAAGACTTGTGCGATAAGTTCCCGATTTTCTCTATTGAAGATGGTATGGCCGAAGATGATTGGGAAGGTTGGAAAGCTTTAACAGATGCAATCGGTGATAAAGTTCAATTAGTTGGTGACGACTTGTTTGTTACGAATCCAAAGCGTTTAGCAATGGGTATTGAAAAGGGGGTTGCTAACTCTATTTTGGTTAAAGTAAATCAAATCGGTACATTGACCGAAACCATGAAAGCGGTTGATTTGGCTCAACGTCATAAATATACAGCTGTTTTGTCTCACCGTTCCGGTGAAACGGAAGATACAACAATTGCTGATATTGCTGTTGCAACAAATTGCGGTCAAATTAAAACCGGTTCTATGTCCAGAACAGACCGTATGGCTAAGTATAATCAGTTAATCCGTATAGAGGAAGAACTTGGTGATACTGCTATTTATGCCGGTAAATCTATTTTAAGGAAGTAAGTTCATGAAAAGTTTGTTTTATTTTATTATCATTTTAGCGGTGGCTTTGGTTTGTATTTCTGCCTTTTGGTCGCTTGCCAGAGATGTTACGCTTGATGAACAGATTCAAATAGTTCAGAGTTGGTTTGGCGAAAGTGTTGAAGATACTGCAGCCTCAAATGTTTCCGAATCAGCATCAAAGCTAGGTAAAGTTTTGAAAAATAATTTTGAAGAAGCTCAAGATGTTTATCAAAACGGTGCTAAATATGCTGAATAATTAAAACAAATCGCAAAATAAAAGAGCGGACGTAGGTTCGCTCTTTTTTGTTGCCTGTTAATAAGATAAAAAGGTTGAGATATTTTATCTTTGTGTTAGGATTAAGCCAAAATAAAACAGGAATAAAAAATGAAAGACCCTAAGTTTGTGCATCTAAGAGTTCATACAGCCTATTCTTTGGCTGAAGGGGCAATTATGCTTCCGACTTTAATTCATAAATTGCATGATATGGGGGTGCCGACAATTGCTGTTACTGATACATCAAATATGTTTGGTGGAAAAGCTTTTTCCAAATATGCGGCAGATGAGGGTATTAAGCCTATTTTAGGGTGTCAATTCTTATTAAGAAATGCAGATTCTGATGATATTATGCTCTCAAAAGGGCGAGAGTTAGAGCCGGATAAGATTGTTTTATTAGTGATGAATGCCGAAGGGTATAGCAATATAATGAAGCTAATGAAGCGTTTTTATTTGGATAATACAGAAAAAGGTTGGGCTCCGCAGCTGACTTTGCAAAATTTAGAAGATTTTAACGGCGGATTGATTGCTTTAACAGGTGGTGTTGAAGGCACAATCGGGCGATTATTATTAGAAAATCGCAAACAGGAAGCAGATAGTTTTGCTCAAAAGCTAAAAGATATTTTTCAAGACAGACTTTATATGGAAATTTCTCGTTTGGGAATTGATAAGGAGCAGCAAACAGAAGATGCTTTTATAGATATTGCTTATCGGTATAATATTCCTTTAGTGGCAACAAACGAGGTTTTCTTTTTAGATGAAAGTATGTATGAAGCACATGATGCGCTTGTTTGTATATCTGCCGGAGAGTATGTATCTAATGAGAATCGGCGCAAATTTTCCATCAACAATCGATTGCGTTCAGAAGATGAAATGGTGGAGTTGTTTTCAGATTTGCCTGAAGCAGTAGAAAATACGGTAAACATTGCTAAAAGGTGCAACTATCTTTCTAAAAAAGTGGACCCGTTATTGCCAATATTTGAGTGTCCGGAAGGAAAAACGCAAGACGAGTTTATTACGGAAGAAGCTTACAACGGCTTAAATGAAAGACTTCAAAAAAATGTTTATTTTGAAGGGATGACGGAAGAACAAAAAGCAGATATAGATGAGCGCTATTATGCGCGCTTGGAATATGAGCTTAGTGTTATCAAAAAAATGGGATTCCCCGGGTATTTTCTTATCGTTTCGGATTTTATTAAGTGGTCTAAAGGGCATGGTGTGCCGGTGGGGCCGGGGCGTGGTTCGGGTGCCGGTTCTATTGTGGCGTGGTCATTAAAGGTAACAGAATTAGATCCGTTAAAATTGGATTTGCTGT
This sequence comes from uncultured Rhodospirillales bacterium, assembly GCA_902763185.1. Taxonomy (GTDB): domain Bacteria; phylum Pseudomonadota; class Alphaproteobacteria; order RF32; family CAG-239; genus CAG-267. The sequence continues at coordinate 135,557 of CACWQT010000001.1, forward strand.
TTGAGCGTTTTTTGAATCCGGAGCGCGTTAATATGCCGGACTTTGATGTGGATTTTTGTCAAGAGAATCGGTATAAAACCATTGAATATGTGCAAGAGAAATACGGTTTTGACCATGTGGCGCAAATTATTACTTATGGTAAGTTACAATCTAAAGCAGTTATACGCGATGTGGCGCGTGTGTTGCAGATGCCGTATTCTCAGGCTGATAAAATTTCTAAAATGATACCTGCCGGAGCACAAGGTAAGAATCCAACTTTGCCAGAGGCTTTGGAGCAGGTGCCGGAATTGGAAGAAATGCGGCAGAGTGACCCGCAGGTTAATAAACTTTTTGAAATAGCAATTAAGCTTGAGGGATTATATCGTAATTCAGGTATGCACGCGGCAGGTGTTGTTATCGGTGACAGACCATTAGAAGAGTTAGTTCCGCTATATAAAGATCCGCGGGCGGATATGCCTGTTACCATGTATGATATGAAGTATGTTGAAGAAACCGGTTTAATTAAATTTGACTTTTTGGGGCTTAAAACATTAACGGTTATTCAGCGTGCGGTGGATTGGATTAAAAGAGCACAAGGTATTGATTTGGATATGGAAACAGTGCCACTTGATGATGCTGAGACGTATAAAATGTTACAGGAAGGCAAAACGACTGCAGTTTTCCAATTTGAATCAGCCGGTATGAAGGACGTGCATAAGCAGATTAAGCCGGACCGTTTTGAAGATTTAATTGCTATTGTGTCGCTTTATCGTCCGGGGCCAATGGATAATATTCCGACGTTTATTAAGCGTAAACATGGTGAAGAAGAAATTACCTATCTTCATCCGAAATTAGAGCCGATATTAAAAGAAACATACGGTATTATGGTTTACCAAGAGCAAGTGATGATGATTGCACGAGAGCTTGGCGGTTATACCATGGGCGGCGCGGATAAACTTCGTAAAGTTATGGGTAAGAAAATGCGAGATGAAATACCAAAGCAACGCGCAATGTTTACCGAGGGTGCAATAAAGAATGGTATTGATGAAGATGTTGCTAAGAGTATTTTTGATCAGATGGAAAAATTTGCTTCTTACGGGTTTAATAAGTCTCACGCGGCGGCATATTCTTTGGTTTCGTATCATACGGCATATTTGAAGGCTCATTTTCCGGTGGAATTTATGTGTGCGGTAATGGACTTGGATATTACAAATACAGATAAATTAGCCGGATTTAAGGCAGAATGTAAAGTTTTGGGTATAGAAGTCTTAAAGCCGGATGTAAATGAATCCTTGGCAAAATTTAGTGTGCAAGACGGCAAATTGCGATATGCTTTAGGGGCAATTAAAGGTGTTGGTGAAGCCAATATGAATGCGATTGTTGAGGCTCGCGAAAAAGGTGGTAAATTTAAGGATATTTCGGACTTTATTAATCGAGTTGATGCTAAACAGCTTAATCGTAAACAATTAGAGCAACTGATTAAAGCTGGTGCTTTTGACAGTATTGAAAAGAAAAGAGGCAAACTTTTTGCCAATATCGAGTTAATCTTAAAAAATATTTCTTCGGCAACAGAGTTAAAAACCAGTGTACAGAGTTCTTTGTTTGGTGCAGAAGAATTTTCATCTAAAGTGAAATTAGCAGATGCGCCGGATTGGCCGGAATTGGAAAAACTGCGTTTGGAGGCAGGGGCTATCGGTTTTTATCTTTCTGCGCATCCGTTGGATATTTATGCGGACAGTCTTCAAAAACTGGGTGTTAAAAATTGTCAGAACGTTATGGCAAATATTAAGGTCGGGGATAGTATTAAGGCAAATATTGCCGGATGTGTAGAGAGTTTTCAAAAGAGATTGAGTAAAAATGGTAATAAATATGCATTTCTTAAGTTATCTGATACAACAGGTGAATTTGAGGGAATGATGTTTTCTGATGCTTTGGCAAAATATGAAGAAGTTATTTTGTCCGGTGTGCCGTTGTTGGTTAAAGTTACTATCAATAAACAATCAGAAGAGGAAAATCCGCGTATTATGATAAATAGCGTGCAAACGTTAGATCAAGCTGTAGCCGAACAAGCCAGCGGATTGATTATTGAAGTGGATAATGTTGTGGCGGTTTCAGAAATAAAGAAAATATTATATACTGATAAACGAGGTGTTAACAAAGTTTATTTAGAACCAATAATAGATGATTGGGATGTTCGGATAGAACTTGATGGTGGTTTTGCCTTTGCTGATAGTATGATGTTAACGAGGCTTAAAAGCATTCCGGGTGTGTCATCCGTTAAAGAAATTTAAGGAGTAGAAATATGGGTTTTTCTAGTGTATTTGGTCGGGATAAAAAGACTGCTAACGATATAACGTTTGTGGAATGTCTTTCTTATCCGGTAACATCGATTGTAGAGAATTTTAAGGATTTTTTTATTTTATCAGGTGTTGTTTCTTTAGTTGTTTCTTTAGTTACATTTTTAAGCGGGCGCGGCTTTTTTTGTAGTTTGCAAATAGGTTCTTTTTGCTATCATAACGGATATATGATGATAATTTCCTGTTTAATTAATCTTTATGGTATGGCTTTTTTTATCAACAGATGGCAAATGGTTGTTAATCAGAAAAAAAGAGGTTTAGAAGCTCTTTGTGAAAAAAGTTTTGCCAAAGATATGAAAGCGCTTGGCGTTCTGTTGCTTTATTTTCTTTTTTGGGGAATTATCTCTGGGTGCGCAATGGCTCTCAAGCAGAGAGTTGTAACTGAAAATGTCAGTTTGGAATTGGGATATTTTGTTGTTTTTTCAGGTATAATTATTTTTTGTTTACTTTTGTTGCTCAATTTTGTCGGGTTTTATCATTATTTACACGGTGGTGAATTTTTTACGCTTCATAAGACAATCGGCAAAAGTTGTGATAATTTATATACGCTTGTTACTGTTTTCTTTATTTATATGCTGATTTTTGTTTTTCTTCTTTTTCGTGGTGAGGGGTTTTTTAGAGGATATTTGGAATATGGTGTTATAGTAGAGTTTTTGAGTGAATTTTATCTCTATTTTATTTTTTGTACGATATTGTCTGTGTTTGTCGGTTCTTTCGAATATCAGGAAAAAAAGTTATTTACGGCAAAATAAGGTTTTAATTTCTTCATTAGAAATAAGGGCAAAAATTTCTTCTAAGTGAGCGTCTATCAGCATTTTTGTAGCGATGTTTTTATCTATTCCCCGAGAAGTCAGATAAAAAAGTTGTTCTTTATCTATTTCGCCGCAACTGGCGCCGTGTGAACATTTAACATCATCGGCATAGATTTCTAATTCCGGTTTGCAGTTTAAGGTTGCATTATCGTTTAAATATAAGGCTTTATGTAATTGATGACCGGAGGTTTTTATGGCATTAGGTGCAATATGAATTTTACCTTGAAAGCAGGCTACGGAGCTATCTTCTAAAACAGCTTTTGCATATTGGTTTGAATAAGTATTAGGCTTTAAGTGATTAATATTGGTTGTGATGTCCGTAATGCACTCTTTTTTTGCCGTATAGGCGGAATATATTTCGGCTTTAGCATCTTCTTGGTCAAGATTAATTAATGTCTCCTGTCGGCTTAATTTTGCACCATTTGAAAGATAAAATTGTTTGTATTGGCTGTTCTTTTGCTGTTTAACTGCGTTTAAGGCGATATGAAAAGCTGTTTCAGCCTCTTTTTGAATTTTGTAATGAGTTAATGTTGCGTTTTCTTTTAAGTAAATCTCGTTAACAACGTTAGTTAAGTATGGAAATGAGGTATCGCCGTTATATGTTTCTAAAACCTCTAAGCAGCAGTCTCTCTCAGCGATAATCAGGTTATGAATGTGAATTTGCTGATTGTTGCAATTGTGTTGATGATAATTGATATGTATGGGTTCAGATATATGAGAGCCTTTTTCAACACAAATACAAATACCTTGTTCTAAATACATGCCATTTAATGCGGCAAAAGGATGTTTTTCTAAATCAAAAGAATTGAACAGGTAGTTTTTGTATTCGTTTTCATATAAAGCCACGGGTAAGGGGGTAATTATCAGACCTTTTGGTGTATTGTATTCTTCAATATGGAGTTTGCCTTGGCAGAAAGTTATTTCAATAAACGGTTCTGTTTGATGATGTTGGCAACAATCACCATCACAGACTTCGCTGTCCGTATTTATTTCAAGTGGTGTGTTTAACAGATCTTTGACGTTAGTGTATTTCCATGCTTCCGTTTTGGGTGTGGGAAAGCCTGTGGCCAAAAGGGCATTTTTTGCCTTTTGTCTTAATGCATAGACAGAAGGTTTATCATCTAAAAAGAGAGTAATATCTTTTACTAACGGCGAATCCATAATCTATTCCTCTTTTAGGAATTGCGTATAACCGTTTGTTTCAACAATATGTGCCAGTGTTTTATCTCCGGATTTTAATATTTTACCGTCAGCAAAAATATGCACAAAATCGGGCACAATATCAGATAAAAGTTTTTCATGGTGTGTGATTATTAAAAATGAATTATCTTTGTTTCTTAACTGGTTAATACCCTCAGAAACAATTTTTTGGGCATCAACATCCAAACCTGAATCTATTTCATCTAAAATACAAAAAGAAGGCTTAAGCAAAGCTATTTGCAGGGTTTCAAAACGTTTTTTTTCACCACCGGAAAATCCGACGTTAACAAATCGCTTTAACATTTCTTGAGAGATGTTTAGTTTTGTTGCTTCACTTTTTAATATTTTTAAGAATTCAAGAGAATCCAATTCCGGTTCTTTATGTGCTTTTCTTATAGCATTTACGGATTGTTTTAAGAAGTTTGTGACAACAACGCCGGGGATTTCTGTCGGATATTGCATAGAAAGGAACAATCCCTTTTGAGCACGCTCTTCGGTTGAAAGGGAGAGTAAATCTTCACCGCTAAAGGAAACACTTCCTTTGGTTACATTATAACCGTTTTTACCGCTTAAAACATAAGATAAAGAAGATTTTCCGGCACCGTTTGGTCCCATTATGGCATGAACTTCACCTTTGTTTATAGTTAAGTTTAAGCCTTTGATAATCTCTTTATCGGCTACGGCCGCGTGTAGGTTTTTTATTTCAAGCAAAGGAACTGTCATTTAAGCAACTCTTCCATGGCAATGTTTAAATTTTTTACCGCTACCGCACGGGCAGGGGCTATTTCTTGAAACATTTCCCCATTCTGGCGGTAAAGGTGTGACAGAAGTTCTGTTTTCAGGAGCAACAGGTGCCGGATTATTGAAATCTATTGCGTTGAGTTTTTGATTTTTTTGACGTTCTTCTTGAGCGCGAATATCTTCATCACTTCCTTGTTTAATGGACATATGGCAAGTCAGAGTGGTTACTCTTTCTTTTAATAGATCCAACATATCCGAGAACATATTAAATGCTTCTTTTTTGTATTCGTTTAGAGGATCTTTTTGACCATAAGCTCTCAAAACAATAGTGTGACGCATCATATCCAAGGTTGCGATATGTTCTTTCCATAATTGGTCAAGTGTTTGCAATAAAATGCTTTTTTCAACAAATTTAACCAAGTTAGCATCAACGCCGGCATTTTTTGCAACAACATGCGTATCAACTTCAGTTAAGATTTTTTGTAAAAGATCTTCGCTGTTTGCTTCCGGATGTTTTGCCCATTCTTCTATCGGAAGATTCATACCTGTTATATTGAATATATCTTGCTTTAATTGCGGAATATTCCATTCTTCCGGTGGTGTGCCGATAAATATGCTGTTGCTGGCAACAGCTTCTAAATAGTTGTGTCGCATATCTACGATTGTTTCGGTTAAATCGTCAGAGGACATAATTTCTTTTCTTTGCTCATAAATAACCTTGCGTTGTTCGTTCATAACATCATCGTATTTTAAGAGGCTTTTACGGATATCAAAGTTTCGTTCTTCCACTTTTTGTTGGGCTTTTTCAAGAGCTTTACTGATGAACGGATGGATAAGAGCTTCCCCTTCAGGTAAACCTAACCGCTTTAAGACATCTGACATTCTTTCTGAGCCGAAGATACGCATTAAGTCATCTTCAAGAGATAAGAAAAATTTTGATGTTCCGGGGTCACCTTGACGACCGGAACGACCGCGTAATTGGTTATCAATACGACGGCTTTCGTGACGCTCTGTGCCTAAAATATATAAACCGCCGGCGGCTAAAACTTTTTCTTTATTTGCGGCAATTTCTTCATTGATTTCTTGTTTTAGTTTAGCGATTTCTTCTTCTGTTTCATCACCCTTTAAGCGTTTCTTTAATGTAACGTCGGGGTTGCCGCCAAGTTGAATATCTGTGCCTCGTCCGGCCATATTGGTGGCAATGGTAACTGCACCATAGCGTCCGGCTTCAGCAACAATAGCGGCCTCACGTTCGTGATGTTTGGCGTTTAAGACTTCAAATTGAATATCTGTTTGAGCTTTTAGTAACGAAGCAACAATTTCAGATTTTTCAACGGAAGTTGTGCCGACCAAAACAGGCTGACCTTTTTTGTGGCAAGCGATAATGGTATCGATAATTGCTTTGTATTTTTCTTTTTCGGTGCGATAAATCCAATCATCTTCATCTTTACGAATAACAGGGCGATTGGTTGGAATTTCTACGCAAGGCAGATTGTAAATATCGCCAAATTCGGTTTCTTCGGTCATGGCTGTTCCGGTCATACCGGCAAGTTTAGGATATAAACGGAAATAATTTTGATAAGTAATAGAAGCAAGAGTTTGGTTTTCTGATTCTATTTTTACACCTTCTTTGGCTTCTAAGGCTTGATGTAAACCATCACTATAGCGTCTGCCTTCCATAACGCGTCCGGTAAATTCATCAATAATCAGCACTTTGTTATCACGCACCAAATAGTCAACATCTTTAGTGAACATTATGTTGGCGCGTAAGGCTTGGTTAACGTGATTTACCAATTGCACGTTTTTAACATCATATAAACCGCCGTCAGTTATTAGTCCGGCATCTTTTAATAATTTTTCAACATGTTCCATACCAAATTCGGTTAAGGTTACGTTTTTAGCTTTTTCATCTTTTTCATAATCGGAAGCGGTAATGTGTTTAATAACATTGTTAACTAAAACGTATTTTTCAGATGAATCTTCTGCCGCACCGGAAATAATTAACGGAGTTCTTGCTTCATCAATCAAAATAGAATCCACCTCATCAACGATTGCGTAGTTAAAATCGCGTTGAACACGCTCATCTAATGAGAATTTCATGTTATCACGCAGGTAATCAAAACCTAGTTCAGTATTGGTTGCATAAGTGATATCTGCGTTGTAAGCAGCTTTTCTTTGTTCGTCATCTTTTTCGTGAATAATATAATCAACAGTTAAGCCCAAAAAACGATAAACTTGTCCCATCCATTCCGCATCACGCTTGGCAAGATAGTCGTTTACGGTAACGATATGCACACCTTTTTGTTCTATGGCGTTTAAATATGCGGCAAGGGTGGCAACGAGGGTTTTACCTTCACCGGTTTTCATTTCAGCAATCATACCTTTATGTAAAACAACACCACCGATTATTTGCACATCATAGTGACGCTGTCCCAAAGTTCTTTTAGCCGCTTCACGAACAGTAGCAAAAGCTTCAGGGAGAATCTCATCCAATGTTTCGCCTTCTTTTAAACGAGAACGAAACTCAATAGTTTTATTTTTTAATTCCTCATCGGAAAGTTTTGAAAAACTATCTTCTAAAGCATTTACTTCATCAACGATTTTATATTGTTTTTTTACAAAGCGGTCATTTGCCGAGCCAAAAATTTTACGTGCAATATCTGTTAACATTTTTTCTACCTTATATATTTCTTTTAGCTACATTTAGTGTTTATCTGAAATAAAGTCAATACTATCAACAAAAGTTATACAGTTAATTAAAAAATGCTTGGAATCTTTAATATTTAAGTTTATATGTAGGTTCAGAGTGAATTTTTATTTGGAGGTTTATATGAAAAAGAGAATTGTTGGGTTTACCATTTCTGCGGTGGCTGTGATTGTGGTTGCCGTTGCTTCTTTTGTATCGTTTAAGGTTTATAGTGCAAATGCAAGCGGAGATAAGGCTGTTGCCGCAAAAATTAACGGCGAAGTTATTTATGTCGGCGATTTAAAACAGAGCTATGCTGACCATCAGCAAATTAAGGACAGAGTTCCATTTGATGAGTTTTATGCAAAAACTTTGGATGTTTTTGTTAACAGTAAGCTCGTTTATCAAGCTGCACAAGCTGCCAGAATTGAAGAGACTCCAGAATATCAGAGACAACTTGTTACTGCAAAAGAAGATTTGGCTCGCAAACTCTTTTTAGAGAAAAAAGTTGATGAAAAAGTAACTGATGCAGAAGTTAAAAAGCTTTATGATGAATATACATCTAAGTTTGAAAGCCAAAAAGAAGTAAAAGCAAAACATATTTTGGTTGATAATGAAGCGAAGGCCAAAGAAATTATCAAAAGACTTCAAAGCGGGGAAGATTTTGATAAGTTAGCAAAAGAAAATTCTTTGGATCAAGCCGTTGATTTGGGATATTTCACTAAAGAAATGATGGTGCCTGAATTTTCTCAAGCGGCATTCAGCATGAATAAAGGTCAATATTCTAAGACTCCGGTTAAAACAGAGTTCGGCTACCATGTTATTTTAGTTGAAGATGCCAGAGCGTCTAAGCCTTTAGAGTTGAAAGAAGTTGAGCCGCAATTAAAGAATATGGTTGCACAGCAGGCTATTGCTGAAATCTTTGATGATTTGCGTAAAGATGCTAAAATAGAAAGATATACTCTTGAGGGTGAACTTATTCCTGAAGGTAAGTAATTTTCTTAATTTGAAGGTGTTCAGAAGGGCTCTAATTCGGAGCCCTTTTTTAATATTATATTTAGAGTTTTTGTGTAGGTTTTCCTTATGGTTAAAGGAGTAAGCATATGTGGAATGTGGATCATAAATTAGTTGCAATAAGAAATAAGTTTAGAGACTATTATAATGGCGAATTAAAATGTAAATACGCTGAGCTTGAGCCGACACGAAAAAAATATTTAAGAAAATTTTGGTTTAGATTTACGCTGTTTACGGTCATAGCCTTAGGTTATATTTATTTTTGCTATGCCGGCGGAATATCCAAAAAAGATTGTTTTTCAGAAGGGGCATTAAAATTATATTTTATTTATTTTGCAATTGCGTATATGGTTTGTGTAAGCCCCGTGTCTGATTATAAAGAAGATACCAAATTTGCGGTTATGGATAGGATTATGGATTTTTGGGGAGAGATTAATTATGCAAAAATAGGAAAGCTTGTTTCTAAAAGTTATTTGGAAAAATCAGCATTGTTTCCTCCATTTGATGAACAGGAACAGGATGATGCGTTTTTGGGTCAATATCACGGTGCGGAGATTAAGGTTTCAGAGCAAAAGTTAACCAAAGTTATTCATACAAGTAAAGGACGACGCGATAAAACGATTTTTAAGGGAGTGCTGATTTCTCTAAAACTCAATAAAAAATATAAAGGAAATACTGTTGTATGCGGAAAAAGTAATTGGAGAACTTTTTTAGGGTATAATTGGTTTGAATCATTGGCTATTCTTATCGCTTTAGCTCCAATAATCATGGTGTTGTGGTTATGTTATACAATAGATTCTCGTTTGTCAGAGATGTGGTGGTTTGGTGGTATTTTGCTATTGTTAAATGTTGTGATTTATTTCTTTATCTTTAGGGAGATTGTTAAGCAAAGGAAGATAAAACTAGAAAAACGAGTTAGTTTAGAAGATATAGTTTTTTCTAAAAAGTGGAAAGTATATGCCGATGACCAAGTGGAGGCACGATATGTTCTAACTCCGGCGTTGATGGAACGGATGTTGGCGGTTAAGAAGTTGTTTCATGGGAATCGGTTAGATTTTAGCTTTTGGAGTAGCAATCTTTTAATTGCCGTGCATACCAATAAAGATATGTTTGAAACGACATCATTGTTTAAATCTGCGCTTGATTATCGAAAAGTGCAAGAAGTTATTTGCCAGCTTTACAGTGTTTTTTCGGTAATAGATGTGTTAAAAATTCAAAACGACTCCAAAAAGGCATAAAAAAAGAGAGCTAAAACAGCTATCCTTTTACATCTTAACAGAAATTAGAGATTTCTGCTAGAAACTACGTCAAGTAATTTTTTATTAGCGTCTTCAAGTGAAATATTGTCATAAACAGCTACTTCACTGGCAAGCCTTTCTAAAGCGTGTTCATAAATTTGACGTTCACTATAAGATTGTTCAGCCAAGTTCTCGCTGCGATACAGATCTCTGATAACTTCTGCAACAGCAACCGGATTGCCGGAATTGATTTTATTTTCATATTCCTGCGCACGTCTTGACCACATAATCTTTTTTACTCTCGGTTTGCCTTTAAGGGTTGAGAGAGCTTCTTTCATAGTTGTTTCGTCAGAAATTTTACGAATACCAACTTTATCAAGTTTTGCCATCGGCACGCGTAGAGTCATTTTGTCCTTATCAAAATTAACGACTAACATCTCCAGCTCGCTACCGGCAACAGTCTGCTTGGCAATATTTGTTACTTTACCAACGCCATGGGTCGGATATACAACGTATTCTCCAGAATTAAAAGCCATAATAGGACCTTTCTTCATTTGTTATCACCTCCATATACGAGATTATTATTTTAAGAAACGAGCATACTATATCACATTTTTTGGGATAAATCTATACTTAATTTTAAAATTTTTAAATTTTTTTTAAGACATAGGAAATTGGTTAGTTTGGCGCAATGCCTCGCCTATTACCATAACAGCAGAAACAGCAACGTTAATAGATCTGGCATTTTTATTCATCGGAATAAGTAAGCGCGCATCCGCAAGGTGATGAACTGCCTCAGGGACTCCGGCACTTTCTCTTCCCATTAAGATAATATCATTAGGGGCAAAGGTAAAATCTGTATATGGAACACTGGCATGAGTGGTCAATAATATTATCCTACCATATTCATCGGAGTGCTGTTCTCTATAAGCTAAGAAATCTTGCCAAGAATTATGGCGCCGGTAATTAACCATATTAAGATAATCCATACCGGCGCGTCTCATTGCTTTTTCGTTAAAGATAAAGCCGCATGGTTCTATAATATCAACCGGTAAATCCAAACAGGCACCCAGACGCAGCAAAGTGCCCGTGTTTTGAGGAATATCCGGTTGAAACAGAGCTAATCTCATTTTTAGTTGGCAACTTTTGATGCGGCTTGTTGTTCTTTTTTTGCCTTATAGACAGCGGCAAAGTCAACAGGTGTTAACATTAGTGGCGGAAGCCCTGCTTCAGCAAGATTAGAAGAAATAATCTGACGAGCATAAGGGAACAACATTCTAGGAATCTCTATATAAAGAACAGGCTCTTTATTTTCATCAGGTATTTTTACAGTGCAAGCTGCGGCATAAGAAAGCTCAAATATAAACAAAGGTTCTTCGGCTACTCTGGCATTTATTCGCATATTTAGAGTTACTTCAAATTGATCATCATTTAATTTTTGTGCATCAATGTTTAAATCAACACCAATTTGCGGTGGTGTGGTTATTTTAGCAAAAATTTCAGGTGCGTGTGGCACTTCTAAGGACATATCCTTGATATATTGCAGATTGATTGATACTTCATTTTTTCCTTGTTCTTCACTCATTTGGCTTTCCCTTTCTTAAATCTTTTGTTTAAGACTAATATAGTTATTTATTTTTATACGTCAAATATTATAGTTGATAATAAAGATATTTTACATTATATTCACATTAAATGTAATTAAAGGTGAGGGAAATGTCCGGATATTTAGATATTATCTTTTTATTGGTTTTGGTTGTTTTTATCTTTAGCAGGCTTAAGAACGTGCTTGGCACAGGGGCGGAAGATACTAAAGTCATTATGCTTAATAAAGAGCAATTTGAAAAGATTTATAAAGAAGTAAAGAAAACCGTTGAGGAAGAATTGGACGAATCTCCAAATTTGGAAAATTTATCACCTTTGGATCGTGATTTAGCTAAAATACCTAATTTTAATAAGAATGGGTTTATCACCGGGGCGCAAAAAGCTTTTGAAATGATTTTATCTGCGTTTAGCAAGGGCGACTCGGCATCTTTATCTAAGTTGGTTAATAAAGAACTCTTAAAAAAATTTGAAAAAGTAATTAAAGAGCGTCAAGAGCAGGGCATTACGGCAGAGACTGATCTTATCAGTTTTGTGGAAACGGAAGTCGAATCGGTTAAATTTACCGATGATGAGAGGGTTAATCTGGTCGTAAAGTTTGTCAGTGAGCAAGTCAACCTCTTAAAGAATGCCGAGGGCGAAGTTATAGAGGGCGACGAGAACTATGTTCAAAAAATCTCTGATGTGTGGACATTTGAGAAGAGTTTGAATCCTAAGGTTAATAATTGGCAGTTGTGTTCTACGAAAAAATGTTAAAACGCGGACTTATATTTTTTTTGATTTTAGTGTTAGCCTCTTGTCATGGCGGTCAGGAGCGAATCGGTGGGCGGTCTTTTGAGCTTCAAAAAAGTAATTTTAGTGATTTAAGCGGTTGGTCAAAAGATGACTTCAGTTCATTTGATAAAGCCTTAAAGAGCGTTTGTCAGGTGATTGTTAAGAAACCTCAGCAAAGTTTATCAAGCGCTCATTTTGAGTATTCTTTGGCGGAATATAAAAAGCACTGTCAAAAGATATTAAATATCGCAGATAAAAAAGAGCTGAAAAATTATGTAGAGAATAATTTTGACCCATACCTTGTTTATGCCGGTGGGACATCTCAGGGTAAATTTACCTCTTATTATGAGGCAAATATCCGAGCGAGTTATGAAAAAGGCGGAAAATATAAATACCCGATTTATGGTAAACCCAAAGATTTGGTAGAAGTTAATTTGCGTGATTTTGATACCAGTTTGCCCAATCAGCGGCTTATCGGTCGGGTTAAAAACGGTAAATTGGTAAAATACTACACACGTGAAGAGATTGACAGTGGCAGGTTAGATGCACCGGTAATTCTTTGGGGCGATGATGAGGTGGATATTTTTATTATGCAGATACAAGGGGCGGCGGTGGCAACGTTACCTGACGGCAAAGAAGTTCGCGTTGGCTATGCTGAAAATAACGGACATAAATTTAAAGGTATCGGCTCCATTCTGCTTGAAAAGAAGTTGATTAAGCCAAGTGAAGCATCTATGCCAAAAATCCGTGTATGGTTAAAGGATAATGGTGATAAGGCAAAAAAGAATATGCTGCTTAACAATCGTTATATCTTTCACAAAATTGTTGAGGCCGAAGGGCCGCTTGGTGCCATGGGGTTACCTTTGTATGCAGGGAGAGCATTAGCGGTTGATAGGTCTTATATTCCTTTAGGTTCTATGATGTGGCTTGAAACAACCGCGCCGGACGGCTCTAAGCTCAATAAAGCGGTAATGGCGGAAGATGTCGGCAGTGCCATTCAAGGCGGCGTCCGTGGGGATTACTTTTGGGGGCATGGCGAAGAAGCGCTTGCCGAAGCCGGTCGGATGAATGCCAAAGGGCAGTATTATATCTTCATACCCAAAGGCGCAAAGGTAAAAGTTTATGACTGACGAGAGTTGGGACGAGGCGGTTAAAGGCGTTAAAAAGATTAAGACCAATCGCCATGTTGACGAGATTAAGCCCAAAGAGATAGTTATCCGCGCTGATAAAGTTAAGACGGTTACGTTTGATGTCTTAAAAAACTCTCAGAGTGTTCAAAAAGATGATTTTTCGCAAATGGACGGCAGTCTTGCCAAACGTTTTAAGCGTGAGGAGTTTAAGCCCCAAGCGGTGTTGGACTTGCATGGCATAACCGAAAAGGCCGCTTTTGACAGAGTGTGTGATTTTATCAAGTCGGCGTATGACAGCGGTAAGCGATGTGTTTTGATTATCACCGGCAAGGGATTGGATGAGGAAATATTCAGCACACGCGGTGTGTTGCGCAAGAGTGTGCCGCAGTGGTTATCCGGTTCGGAGATTAGCCCTTTAATTTTAGCTTATAAGAATCCGTCAGAAGCGCTTGGCGGGGCAGGGGCTTTGTATATTTTACTAAGAAAACGGATTGTATAGGGGCATCAATCTAAACGGAGTTTTTTATCGTCATCCCTCCGAGTGTGCCTTTTTACCGTCATCCCTCCGAACGGAGTGAGGATAAGGGATCTTCTGTGTAATTAATTTGAAGACCCCTGATTTCGGCACTTGCGTGCCTCAAGGGGTGACGGTTCTTGTCCTTTCCCCCTTGAGGGGGAGGTCAGGTGGGGGTGAAACATATATTGCTTAATTAATCTCACCCTCTCTGACGGCTCCGCCGCCATCTCTTGCTTCGTAAGGCTCGCTTCTCAGCTCGCCAACTGCGCGTCGGACAAGCAGTTGTAACATTTGCGCTTTTAGCGCGACTGCGTTAGCGCAAATTAACAACAGCTATAGCTTTCGATAAAAAACGTTTCCCAAACGTTTTTTATCTTGCAAGCCCCCGTCAAGGGGGAGATAGGGGAAATGCCGGTTCTCAAGGTGCGTCAAGGGGGAGACTCTGGAGTCATCCCTCCGAGTGTGCCTTTTTACCGTCATCCCTTGAGCGAGGAACGAGCGAAATTAGGGATCTTCCGATTAATTATAAGGAAATATTAGCCCCTCCGGCTCCCCACTTGTGGGGAGTGACAATATTGAAGGTCCCTTATCAATCGACTTACGCCGATTGAGGGATGACGTCGGAAGATGTCGTGTTTAAAGTCTATTTGTTTAAAAATTTGAGTCAAAACGAGTCAATTTGACAGAAAATAGAAAAAAACACTTGAAAAGGGCTTAAAAAAATGTTATAGTTAGGATGTTAAGGTATATTGTATGTTTATAGATGTGTCAATTTTTAATAGCTAGTCCGCAAGGTTTGG
>CACWQT010000002.1 GCA_902763185.1 uncultured Rhodospirillales bacterium
TGAGGGAATTAACGCTGATAACACCGAAGACTTAAATGTTCTCTCTGAATCAGCCATGTTTACCGCATCCTTACAACCGGCTCAAGCAGGTCATCCGACTGCAGTTACCTTAAATCGTCAAAACTTTGCCACTGTTGCGCCTAACGCTTCCATAGCTCAATATTTGGAAAAGAACTACGCTACAGGCAACATGACCGAAATGTATGACAAGATTAAAAACGAAAATACTTTGTATGGTGCTTCTCGTGAAACGGCAGACCAATTAGGATATAATATCCTCCCCAATTTTGTTGAAGAGAACTTTACCATCTTAAAGAGTTTGAACCGTAACATAACTGATAAAATCTTAGCACCAACAAGAGAGGTTAATCGTATAACTGTCGGCGGGGATTACATTCATTTGGATACTAACCACAAATCTTACCTCGCAGGTTATGAGTTAAACGCATCATCTGCCTACATGTTTGGAGATAAGAGATTAGATAACAAAAACCGTTTAGGTTTAGGTATTGACTTCACCAATATATCGACCAATTATGACGGTAGCAGTGACCGCAAATTAAATATTGTAACTGTATTTATGCCTTATCTGCATCAGTTTACCAATAACTTACGTTTAGCATCAATCTTAAGCTTCGGTTATGGTGACGGCGAATATGACCGCGGTGCTGACCGTGAATCAGATATCACCGACATCTTCTACGGCTTCACCAACGAATTACGCTACACCATCAATTTGAATGGCTTTGCCGAGTTAGAACCGGCATTGATGTTAAATGCGATCGGCTACACCGAAGACGGCTTTGAAGAGGATAAAGGCTCCTCTGCTCTAATCAGCAAAAAGACACATAATAACAGCGTTGAAGCTGGCGTCGGATTATTCTTAAAGAAAAACGTTACTTTATCTAAGTTCAGTCGCTTAAATATGAAGATTGGCGGGGCCTACTATCGTGAATTTGCAGACCCGTATGACGATTTAACCATTCGTCACAGAGGCGCAGCCGGCTGGTATAAGATAAATGATTACGCACATATTTATGACAATGATCGCGCATTATTAGAAGCAGCGCTCGGTTATGAATATAAGAAATTGTCTGTTACAGCCAAATACAATCAGCTCATCCAACGCGATAATCCGTCTATGATTGACGTTGACGTCAGATATAACTTCTAAAAAATAAAGGCCGCTCATTAATTATGAGCGGCCTTTATTTTATTAAGCTAAAGACTCTTAAAAATTCCCCCCTTTGCATAACTCCTCAAGTTGAACAAGGTAATATTTTATGAGATTTAGCCCTCCCTGCCAAAATTCGCGCTTCTCAGGATTTAGCCCGAACGGCTTAAATATTTCCTTATAATCGCCAATCGCAGTTTGAGAAAGAAGCTTCAAATATTTGTCTTCAAAATTTTTCACTTTACCGCTAAGTTTCAGCCAATAAAGCGAATTAACCACACAATCAGCAAAGGAATAAGCATACACATAAAACGGCAAAAAGAAAAAATGTCCCACCTGCTCCCAAATGGCAGCGGAATTATTATCCACCTCAACCGAAGGGCCAAGGCTTGCTTTCATCTCCTCAAGCCAAATCTCATTGAGTCGCTCCGCTGAAAGCTCGCCGGATTTACGCTCGGCATGAGCGCGTGTTTCAAAGAAATGAAATGCAATTTGACGGATAGCGGTGTTAATCATATCATTAACTTTCATCGCCAACAGAGATATTTTTTCTTTCTTATCTTTGGCATTATTAAGCATAGATTGGAACACCAACATCTCACCAAACACCGATGCCACTTCTTCAGTCGTCATTCTTGTTGTTTCGTTTAAAATGCCGTTTTTACGCCGTAGCTGATGGTGACAACCATGACCTAATTCATGCGCCAGTGTCAACACATCATTACGTTTACCGACAAAATTAAGCAACAAAAACGGATGCTCGGTAACAAGCGGTCCTGAACAGAATGCCCCGCTCCGTTTACCGGTTTTAGGCGCAACATCAATCCAGTTGTGAGAGAAAAATTCTTTTGCCACATCATAAAGCTTAGGCGAAAATGATTTATAGGCGTCTAAAACAATCTTAACTGTTTCATCCCAACTGTATGTTTTATCACTTTCAAACGGCAAAGGTGCATTTCTATCCCAATATTTAATCTTTTTAACCCCCAAGAGCTTAGCTTTAATCTTATAAAACCGCCAAGCAATATCCTTATAATTATCTCGCACGGTTTCTGCCAACACGTCAACCGTTTTATCGCTCACTTCCTCTGCAAGATTGCGTGCCGACATAGGTGTCTTAAAGCCGCGCTTTTCATCTTCCACCGCCTTATCTTTAATAATCATATTATAGATGTAGCTCACCGTAAAACTGTTTTCTTTAGACACACGATTAATCTCTTTACCGGCCTTTTCGCGAAGCTTGGCATCTTTGCTTAAAGAGAGTTTACTGATTTCCGCATCATTATATTTTTTGCCGTCAACCTCATAAGTCAGACGTGCCATAAATTCCTCATAATATCTGACCCAAGCCGAACCGGAAGTAATATCTTTTTCAAGCAAAGTTTTCTCAATATCTTCTTTAAGTTCATAAGGCTTAAACTTACGAACTCTTTTAAGATACGGCTGATAAAAAGAGATTCTCTTATCAGCTAATAAAGATGTTACTTGAGCATCAGAAAGCGCATTATACTCAAGTGAGAAAAACAACAAATCTTTTGCCGCTTCAGTCAAGCTCTCGCTTATTCTCTGATAAAGAGCCGATGCCTTAGTATTTTGCATTTGCGTTACCATATTAAGATAAGCAAAGCCGGAAAGTTTTTCTGCCAAAACGCTTAATTTTTCTAAATCTTTTAAGGATTTTAAGAACTCATCTGCGGAAAGTTTAGCCACCTTTCCCCGATAATCTTTGGCAAACTTTTTAGCCTTTTGGGCATAAAGTTTTAAATCTTTATCAATCTGCTCGTCATCTATCCCTTTATAATATTCGGATAAATCCCAGTCAGGCAATTTTTTACTTTTGGTCATCTGTATTCTCCTTGATATCATCACGCAATAAATCTGTATTTTCCATATTTTCATCAAGCATATTGGCTTCAAGCAAATCTTCCGGATACGGCTCAGTGTCCATTTCAAAAGGCACTGCTTCTAACTCCGGCTCAAACAAATAGTTTGCCCACGGCGTTTTCTGCTCCCCCTTAAAAAACATTTTCATACCTTGCCACACCACACCGGCATAACAAATATACCCTTTATTGATAGTCGATATAACATGTCCGAAGTCTGATTTCTCGATCTGACTAAAGTCATTTGCCATCTGATAAGTGCAAGGTGTAAAACCGCGCTGTTTCATATCAATATGCGGCGCAACGGCAACTACAACCGAAAATAAAAAGAAAATTAAGACCATTAAACCGCAAACAAAGATAAGCCAATAATCCTTAAACCACTTTTTCAAATTTTCTCTCCTGATAATATGTATCAAGTAATGCCAATTCCTCACGCGTATTGGCGCTGGCTACTTCTTTAGCATCCCCTTTGATTGCCGTGCATTTTAGCCCCATATCACGAGCAATCTGCACGGCATCGGTAAGATAATATTCATTGGCGGCATTTTCATTACCGATATGATGTAAAATTTGGAACAAATAGCGTCCATCAAACCCCATACAACCGGAATTACAAAATGTAATATTTTTTTCTTCATCACTGGCATCTTTATATTCCACAATGCCCAAAAGTTCATCACCCTGCATTTTAAGTCTGCCGTAACGTGCCGCATCTTCGGGAACAAAGCCCAAAACCACCACGGCATAGCCCTCTTCCACTTTTTGAGCTGTGCGATAAAATGTTTCGGCGCTGATAAGCGGTGTATCGCCAAAAATCACAAACACCGTCCCCTTAAAATCTTTTAATTCCGGCTCTGCACACAGCACGGCATGTCCGGTGCCGAGTTGTTCTTTTTGCACCACGGTAGGATTGGGATATACTTCTTTTTTGACCAAGTCACCTTCTTCAGAAATGACGGTAACAATTTTTTTAACGTTCATGGTTTCAAGTGTATCCAAAATATGCCTAATCATCGGCTTATTTGCCACCGGCATCATCACCTTCGGCAGGTCCGATTTCATCCGCGTACCTTTACCGGCACCCAATACCACCGCAGCAATCTCATTAGTTAACATATTTTCAATCATAAAGTTATCCCCCATTACAAATTAACCGCTTTTCTTTAATAAGAAATATACTATACTGCTATCATCAAACAGCAAAAGACGCAACATTGAAAGAAAAGATATGAAGAAGTTTTTTACCGGCATTCTCTTGACTGCACTATGTTTAATCTCATCGGAAAGTTTCGCCAGCGTAATTAGTGCTGCCGAAAGCAATTCCATGCCGAAAATTGACCTTAAAAAAACTCGTCAGGATTTAGAACGTGTATATAAAAAACTTCCGGATATAAATGATAAAGAGGCCATGTCCGCTTATATCAAAGAACGCTTAAAAGTCGTGCAACACGCCGACATGACCGAAGAAGAAGCTTCACGCCCCGGAAGCGTCAGCTTGGTCGACACCAACAAATTAAAACAGAATCAGCAACAAACTCTTTCCGCATATGAAAAAATTTATAACGAAAGTATGAAAAAGGCATCCGAAACCGGCACCTTAAACGAAAACACCGAATTAACCGGAACATTTTTCCGTCCCATCACCCAACCGGAAAATCCTGAACAGTTTGTGCCGGACTTCCCATATATCAACATCAAACTCTCTGATAATCGTGAAATTATGGCACCAGCCGAAGAGCATATTGCATACCTGCTTTCCACTATCAAAATTGAGGCTTCTGGCCTCTTAAAGGTAACCGAAGAATTTGTCTTTGTTTCAAACAATAGTATTTTTCCTCAAGGATTCTTCCGTATTTTGCCCAAATATACTTATTCCAGAAACAACCACAAACGCCGCATAGATTTAACCTTAAATTCCGTTACCGTCAACAATGAAGAAGTGCCTTACAAAGTAACCGAAATCGGTGATTATCTTTATATAGAACCGCAAAAACCGTTAGAATTGCCGACCGGCGTTTATACGTATCGCTTTAACTATTACATTGACCGCGCAATTTGGTTTTATGATAATTTTGCCGAACTTTACTGGGGTTTAACTGCCCGCACCCTTCCGGATGTTGTCGGCTCTGCCAATGCTGTGGTTATTTTACCGACCAACAATGAATTTTTAGCTCAAAATGCCATTGTCAGCACCAGAGACGGCATTTTTCCTGAACGCGTAACCATCGCAAATATAGAAAAGAACGTTTTAGCCTTTGCAGATACCGAGGCTTTAGGCACAGGTGATGAAGTCCACCTCTTTTTAACGCTTGATAAAAACACATTGATAGCCCCTGATTTACTCACACGCTATCTCTGGTTTGTTCAGGACCATGGCATGGTATTATTTGCGCTTTTGGCATTGCTGGCGATCTTTTTATCCTATCGCATTTCCTTAAAGCAAATTCGCCAAAATCAAGATAAAACCAATGCCGTCATCAAAAAGACACCGGCAGTTTTTCGCCTGATTAACACAGGTATTTATGATAAAAGATCCTTACTTGCCGAGATTTTAAACCTCACCAATAAAAATATTATATCATTAGCAACAGTCAACGGTGAACCGACCCTTATCAAAAAAACAGATAATTTATCCAAACTTTCTAAAACCGAACAAAAGCTGACAAAAAAACTGTTTCCGACAACCGAAACGATTTTATCGGCAAGTGCTGCATCTTCCCTCAAATTACAGCGGGCCTATAAATTTTTAGCTCGTAAAATTTATCAGGATTATACACTCTACCTCTTAAAACTTAATCGGTATTATCTGACATTTGGCTTTGCCATGCTCATTTGCGGTATATTTGCGGCCTCTGCAATTGCCGTTAACCCGACACACACTTTCTGGGTAATCTTTGTTTGCACAGCATTGATGTTGCCGTATTTTTATCCTTTGGAACATACTTTTAAGCACAAAGTATTAAATATCGGCTTAAAAATATTTTCAGGCTTAGCAGTCTTAGGCATTGCCGCTTGGATGTCTATTTACACCTCCTATACTTATGCGGCAATTATTTTAATTTCTTTGGGCGTCATTTTCTACTACCACCGCCTGTTCTGCCGTCGCAACGGTTTACTGCGCAACAAAGTCAAAGAAACCGAAGAATATAAATCTTACTTACAAAAAAATACTGAATTGACCGTTGCCGCACGTGATTTCAACTCTAAAATTCCGTATATTTATGCATTCGGACTCGAAAACAAATTTAAGGACGTGGCAATTTTTTCTCAAATTGAAGAATTTGCACCGTTTATAACTGCAACCAAAGAAAAGGAATAAGCACATGAAAGGTATTATCTTAGCCGGCGGCTCCGGCACCAGACTTTACCCTTTGACACAAAGCGTATCAAAGCAATTATTACCGGTTTATGATAAGCCGATGATATATTACCCTTTATCGGTTTTAATGCTCTTCGGGATTAAGGATATTCTCATCATTTCCACCCCGCATGACACTCCAAATATTGAACATTTATTGGGAACAGGTGCCGATTTGGGCTTAAATCTGCAATACAAAGTTCAAGATGCCCCTAACGGCATTGCCGAAGCCTTTATTTTGGGTAAAAACTTTATCCACAATGACAATGTTTGCCTCATTTTGGGCGATAACATCTTTTACATTCAATCTCAGATAAAAGAATATGCCGTAGAAGTTAACACAACAACCGATAAAGCAACCGTTTTCGGTTACCATGTTTCTGATCCAGAACGCTTTGGGGTTATTGAATTTGATAAAGACCGTCGCGTTGTATCCATAGAAGAAAAGCCAAAGAAACCAAAATCAAACTATGCCGTAACCGGACTTTATTTTTATCCCTCGGATGTTTGTGAAAAGGCCGCCAATTTAAAGCCGTCTGCTCGAGGTGAATTGGAAATAACCGACTTAAACAAACTTTATTTAAAAGAAGACAGATTAAACGTTATCCCGTTAAAACGTGGCAGTGCTTGGCTTGATGCTGGAACACCGGATAGCTTAATGGAATCAGCCCAATTTGTGCAAATCATAGAACAGCGCCAAGGCCTAAAGCTCTCCTGCATAGAAGAGATTGCTTATCGCCAAGGATTTATTGACAATGCCCAAATGCAAAAACTGATAAACCGCCTAAAAGACGGCGTCCCCTATAAAGAATATTTAAAGAAAGTATACGAGGAATATCATGATCTTTACTAAAACAGAATTGGAAGGTGTTTACATCTTAGAGCCGCGAGTTTTTACCGATTCGCGCGGTTATTTCTTTGAAAGTTATAACGAACAAGAATTTAAGAACAACGGCTTAAATTACACTTTCGTACAAGATAACCAATCGTTTTCCAAATATGGCACGATTCGCGGACTTCATTTTCAAAAAGGCACACATGCCCAAGCCAAACTTGTGCGTATTATTTCAGGCGAAGTTTTAGACGTTGCCGTGGATATCCGCCGCAATTCACCGACTTACGGCAAACATGTTGCTGTCAAATTATCCGGTGAGAACCAAAAGCAACTCCTCATTCCGAGGGGATTTGCTCACGGTTTTTCGGTTTTATCCGACACCGCCGTGTTTACCTATAAATGCGATAATTTTTATTGCAAAGAGGCAGAAGGCGGCTTATGCGTCAATGATCCGGCATTAGGCATTGATTGGCAGATTGATATGTCTAAGGCCAACGTTTTGGAAAGAGATTTAAATCACCCCTTATTAAAGGATTTAGAACCATGTTTTTAGTAACCGGAGCGAACGGTCAATTAGGCACGGCATTGCACACTCTATTAGGTGATAAAGCCGTTTATATTGACCGTGAAGAATTGGATTTAACCGACGAAGATGCCGTTAAATCATACCTGACCAATAATCCGTTTGACTGTGTCATCAACTGCGCCGCTTACACTGCCGTAGATAAAGCGGAAGAAGATGGCGATAACGCACATAAAGTTAATGCACTTGCCCCGCTCTATCTCGCAAAATATGCTAAAAAGCTTGTACATATTTCAACCGATTATGTTTTTGACGGCACCAATTATAAACCATATACCGAAGATGATACCACACACCCTGTTTCAGTTTATGGCAAGACCAAACGCGAAGGCGAATTAAACGTTTTAAATAACGCCAAAACAGCTATCATCATCCGCACTGCATGGCTCTATTCGCCCCATGGCGGCAACTTTGTTAAGACCATGCGCAAGTTGGGCGCAGAGCGAGATAAATTAACCGTTATTTTTGACCAAATAGGAACGCCAACCAACGCCTATGACTTAGCCGCCGCGATTATCACCATTTTGCCCCAAATCAAAGACGGCGAAAAAGAAATTTATCACTACACTAACGAGGGTGTTTGCTCGTGGTATGACTTTGCGTTGGAAATAATGAACCTTTCAAAGCTGAACTGCTCCGTTTTACCGATAGAAACCAAGGACTATCCGACACCGGCCCATCGTCCGCACTATTCGGTTTTAAACAAAGCAAAAATCAAACAACGTTTTAACATCACAATTCCCCATTGGAAGGAGAGTCTAGAAAAATGTCTCAAACAATTTTAGTAACCGGCGGCGCAGGTTTTATCGGCGCAAACTTTATCCCTTATTTTATGGCAAAACATCCGGACTATAAGGTTATCAATCTTGATAAACTGACTTATGCCGGCAATTTGGATAATTTAAAAGAAGTTGAAAACAATCCCAATTATACCTTTATCAAAGGCGATATTTGTGATGAGAATCTGGTAAATTCTTTGTTTGACAAATACGAAATTACCGGCGTCATTCACTTTGCCGCCGAAAGCCACGTGGATAATTCCATTAAAGGACCGCGCGCCTTCATCAACACCAATTTACTGGGAACTTTTAATCTTTTGGAAGCCGCTCGAACCCACTGGTTTGATGCCCCGTTTACCCCCAAACAGGGAAAAGAAAATTATCGCTTCCACCATATTTCAACCGATGAGGTTTTCGGAACACTGGGCGATACCGGCTACTTTAGCGAAACCACACCTTATGCGCCGAATTCACCTTATTCTGCCAGTAAGGCCGGTTCAGACTTTTTGGTCAGAGCCTATCACCACACTTTTGGCATGAATACCACCACGTCTAACTGCTCCAACAACTACGGACCAAAGCAACACAGCGAAAAGCTCATCCCGACCATTATCCGTAACTGCTTGGCTTTATCACCGATACCGATTTACGGCAACGGCAAGAACATCCGTGACTGGTTATACGTTACCGATCATGCCAAAGCAATAGACATTATTTTCCACCATGGTGTTTCTGGCGAAACATATAACGTCGGTGGTCATAATGAGTTGACTAACATTGAGATTACCACCGCTATTTGCGAACTGTTAGATACAATTAAACCACGCTCCGATGGCAAAAAATACGCGGATTTAATCACCTATGTTAAAGACCGCGCCGGTCACGACAAACGCTATGCGATTGACCCGACCAAAATTACCAATGAGCTGGGTTATAAACCGGATGAAACCTTTAAAACCGGTATTGTCAAAACCGTTAAATGGTATCTAGATAAAGCATAAATCGTGCCACACCTAGCAACACGCACAAGCCTGCCAAGATATATTCACCATATTTCGGCAGGCTTTTATTTGTAAACAACTGCCCCACCCACAATACCGAAATCGGCAAAAAGATTGCCGTATAGCGAAACTCCGTCGAACAAAAATAAGGATAATCCAACCAAAAGTTAATCCATGCAATCAGCACACTGAAAAACAGCACAATCAGCGCCCCGTTAAGCACAAAATCTTTTTTTATCGGCTTAAAGAAAAGATAAACAAAGCCCGAAATTGCAAGCAACAACCATACAAAAGACAAACCGTATAGGATATCAATCCAGATTTTTCCTTGCCATCCCCACTCGCCAAACAACGAGGTTTTAATCAACGTCAACCACACATTCGGCTCAATCTGATAATGCTCCTTAAAATCCACAATCGGGGTTAAAAATCCGCTAAAATCAAACAATCGAGCCTGAAGTGAATAACTTTTCATACTTTGCACGGCAACATCTTGCGGCGGCGGTAATAATGAAAAGCCATAATAAAGCAAGAACAATCCCCACGCAAAACCCAATACCGCGCCAAGCCCTATAATAACAAATTTTACCCATAAGAGTTTATCTGTCTTTTTAGGAGACAAAAGAAGCTTAAACAACATCAACACACCAATTGCCGGCACCACCATCAACCCGGAAAACTTTGTCATACCGGAAAGCACCAACAATCCTGCCACTTGCAAAGTCCGTTTTAAAGAACAATCATCATACCATTTAAACGCCTGATAAATTGTCGCTATCATCAAAAAATAAACCGCCGCATCGTTGTTTACCCAATTGCTCATATATCCGGTTGCAGGATAAAAACCATAAAAGAAAAAGAGCCACAATTTAACCTTTTCTTTGATATTTAAATCCGTCATCAAACGCCACATCAAAATGTATGACGCCATAATTGCCCCAAAGCTCAACATTCTGACGGCATCAAACTCTAAAAACTTCATAAACACCCCTGAAACCAAGCCCCATACCGGCGGATGATAAAATACCGATTGGAGATATGACGTCAAAGGCATAACAAAAAAGTGATTCGTAACAAAATAATCGGCAAACATCACAAAGTTATAGTAATCATGCTGCCTGACATTTTCCCACGAACCGCACACATACCACAAATTCATCACGCCTGCAACCAACAATATTACATCGGCAAAGGAAAGTTTTTTTTGTTGCCACAAATATGCCCCATAACCAAGCGCCATTCCTCCGCCGATAATTAAGGTATAACCCAAGAGAACCTGACAAATTGCCAGCCCCACACTAAGCACCAAAATACTTTTCAAATTAAAATGTATCGCCATATTTCTTTCCTATAATGTTTCATTATAATAACCGCTTCTAAAGATAAGCTTAACAAATTTATCACAAAATTAGACAAAAAGCATTGACAATCGCTTAAAAATATCATATATTTTGAACGGAAGTTAACCTTTGGAGAAGATAGAAATGAAAAAGCTCTGCTTTTTAACCTCACTGTTTGTCTGCTTAAATCAGCCCGTTTTAAGCCACGCCAACACCGAAACACACAATTGGTGCGGTATATATTTTGAAAAAGCCGAACAAGCTTTTATCCGTATTCCGATGGCTGACCTTCATAAAGGGAGCTCTTTCTGCACCACCGAAAGCTATGCCGAACGCGTAGGAATTGCCGGCTCTGTAAATATTGCTCTTGATTTTAGAGCCAATCGTTCAAATTTGGGTAACTGGCGCAAATTTGATAATCACGTTTTAGAAATAAGCGGCAAACTTAAAAACGGCACAATCACGCGCACGCGACTAATCCGCGATGCCGGTATGTAACTTATTTCATAATATCTGCCCAAATTTCGGTCGGCACTGTTCCGCCACCGATCTCTTTCATTGGTGAATTATCGTCATTACCAATCCATACCGCCGCGGTATATCTGTCATTAGATCCGATAAACCACGCATCACGGTAATTTTGCGATGTTCCGGTTTTACCTCTGGCATCTTTGACCTTTTGCGCTCTCTTGCCGGTTCCGCTTAACACCACTTCTCGTTCCAAAAGATTAATATATTCAAGCGTTTGATCGCTTAGCACTTTTGTCTTGGTCTCCACCTGATGTTGATATAAAACTTCGCCATCCGTATCCGTTATTTTTTTGATGGCATAAGGCGTAACCGCATAGCCGCCGTTAACCGTTGCCGTGTAGGCCGCCGCCATATCTATCACCTTGACCTCCGATGCCCCCAAAATAATTGACGGCTCATCTTTGACACCACTCGTAATTCCCAACTTTAATGCCATATCAATAATATCATCAAGTGAAAGATACGTTGCCAAATCAACCGTTGCCACATTAAGAGATTGGGCAAATGCTTGTTTTATGCTAACTGCCCCATGAAACCGTTTATCATAATTTTGCGGCTCCCAGTTGCCAATTTTAATCGGTTCATCGGAGATAAGCTCATCCGGCTTAAACCCCTTTTCAAATGCCGCTAAATAAAGAAACAACTTAAAGCTTGAGCCGGCCTGACGAAGTGCTTGCGTTGCACGGTTAAACTGGCTTTTGTTATAATCATACCCGCCGGCCATCGCTTTAACAGCACCGTTCCTGTCTAAGATAACCACCGCCCCTTCGCTTACTTTGTCTTTTTGGTGAGCACGCAAATGTTTACGAAGTAAGTATTCTGCCCGTTGTTGCAAATCATAATTAAGCGTCGTTAACACATAGACATCATCGTCATATTGGGGCAATTTATCGGAAAGTTCGCTCATCACATAATCGCCGAAATAACGCACACCTAAAATTTTGCCTTCCCCTTGACCGACAGGCTGTTTCAAAGCCGCCTCACGCTCGGCTTTGGTAATTGTTCCGGCACGTTGCATTAAAGAAAGCACCACCTCGGCGCGCTCTAAGGCCTGTTTTTTATTCCTAAGGTAATTATATCGGCTCGGCGCTTTCAATGCTCCGGCCAAAATGGCCGCTTCATGGAGATTAAGCCTTTTGGCGTCTTTATTAAAAAATCTCTTTGCCGCAGTATTTAGTCCATATGCACCGCTCCCAAAAAACACACGATTAAGATAAATCTCTAAAATCTGTTTTTTAGAAAAATGTTTTTCAAGCCACCGCGCCAGCAAAAACTCTTGCACTTTGCGTTTAATGCTCTTTTCTTGGGTTAAAAACAGATTCTTTGCCACTTGCTGCGTAATGGTTGACGCCCCTTGCGCATAACGACGCTTAATCACATTGATACTCATCGCACGGATAAACCCGATAAAATCAAATCCGCCATGCTTATAAAAGCGCCTGTCTTCGGTATCAATAATCGCTTGCGGAACATATTTCGGAAGTTTATCCACTTCAACCGGCTTAGCAAATAACGCCCCGTATGAGGTAAGCTCGCGCCCGTCTTCTGCTAAAATTTTAACACCGGTCTGCCGCTCCACATAAATCGCTTTAGAAAACGCCGGCAAAGTTTTTTGGCAATACCAAATATATCCGGCAATACTGAGGCAAATAAGAACCGCTAACGCCACAAGCCATAAAACGAGTTTTACTTTCCACGAAGATTTACCGCTTTTTCTCTTTCGCGTTACTTTTTTCTTGGTCTTTTTCTCTTTAACCTTCTCGGACTTTTTTGTTGCCTTTTTCTTTTTAACCTCTGCCATAATACACACAACCCTTTCGCTATGACGCAAAGAGTATAAGATAACTTCTTTTAAAAAAGATTAACGCTTTATCTAACACAAATTAACCGTAAATTATTTTTCTTTATCACTCTTACTTAAAGCAAGAGCTATTTTGTCATTTTTACGAGAAAAAGGTTTAAGTTTCATATGTGGACCAGTTTCTTTCCCGAAGGTAATTGACGCTTCTTCAAGATGCATAATACCATCAACTTCGGACTCAACCATTTCATCAAATTTTTTACCTTGAGCGACCAGTTTTTCCCTTCTGGCTTCAATTCTTTGCGCCGCTTCATCATCACCCATACGCCACGCTATTTTAGATTGCAACGAGGTCATATTATGTGTCACATACTCACCTATTCCTCCCATACTCTTATACTGCTCAACTTCCTCATTAAATTTATCAACGACCTTTTGCCTCAAAGTCTTTAATCTATCCATATATGATTTATTCTTTGTTTTTTTAGCCATGTTAATCTCCCTTGTCATAATACTAATATGCTGTCATTATATCATAAAAAATCCCTTAATACAACAAAATTTAACCTCAAAACATTAAAAAAAACTTTGCAATCCGCTTATCCGCTATTAAAATAAGAACAATAAAACCGAAAAAATCGTTTCATACGAACGATTTTTGCAATGGGTGGGATAAATTATGGTGCCATCACCCTTAAAAAATAATTTAAAAGCACTCCACTGAGTGCTTTTGCAATGGGCTTGGAGAGTGCCGGTGCTATCGCTGAATATCCTGCCCTAAAGCGGAGTTTACTTTAAGCGTAAATGAGCATTTAGGGACAGGCTTCCATTCAGCGATTTGACCGGTGCTATACAAGCCCCCACAAATAAACCGAACGGCGTAGCCGTTGCATTGGGTGGGATAAAGTGTGGTGCTATCGTCGTGAGCCCACCGAGGCGCACGAGCGTAGTTAGACCTACGTGACGCGCCGATGTGTGGCTTCCTCACGGCGATTTGACTGCACTTTAGCACACCCCCAAGGAGAATAAAATGGAAAAAGTTTGCTTAATTGATGGATCGGGTTACATATTCAGAGCCTTCTTTGCCAGCCCCACAATGACCAACCCCGAGGGCTTGCCGGTCAATGCCGTCTATGGCTTTTTGAATATGTTTTTAAGCCTGACGCAAAATATCAAATGCGACTATTGCTTGGTGCTGTTTGATGCCAAACGGCAGAATTTCAGAAACGAAATTTTTAAGGATTATAAGGCTACGCGCCCTGAATTGCCGGAAGATTTAAAACCGCAATTTGCCTTAATCCATGAGGTCGTGGAAGCCTTAAATCTCCATTGGTTGCAAATGGAGGGGTATGAGGCAGATGACCTGATTGCAACTTATACCGACCTTGCCTTAAAAGACGGAAAAGAGGTGACCATTGTTTCGGCGGATAAAGACCTCATGCAGTTAATTCGCGAGGGCGTTACCTTTTATGACAGTATGAAAAATAAGTTTTTTACCCCTGAGGATGTAAAAGAAAAATTCGGTGTTTATCCGGAGCGTGTAACTGATGTGCAAGCGCTTGCCGGTGACAGCACCGATAATATTCCGGGTGTTCCGGGGATTGGGATTAAGACCGCCGCCGAACTCGTCAATCAATTCGGCTCTTTAGAAGGTGTTTTAGACCACGCCGACGAGATAAAGCAAAACAAGCGGCGCGAGCTGATACAAACCCATAAAGAAGACGCGCTGATATCCCAAAAACTTGTGACACTAAAAGCTGATGTGCCGGTAGAAATTGCCTTAAAAGATTTGCGATGCTTAGCGCCTCACGAAGATGTGCTTTTAAATCTTTTAGACCGCCACGCCTTTAGGAGTTTAAAAAATAAAGCACTAAACTGGCTTAAAGCAAAGTGTTCGGATTTGCCCCAAGAAGAAAAGAAATTAGCCCCCACTTATAAACTTGTGAAAAACAAAACGGATTTAGCCGAACTGACAAACGCAATTAAAGCCGAAAATATGTTTGCTTTTACCCCGATAAGCTATAAAGAGAGCTTACTGGGTCTATCGGTATCGCTTAAAGACGCCAAAGCCTTTTATATTCCGCTGGTGCAAACTGCAGAACCTGTCGATTTATTCAGCGCCCCTAAAGTAAGCGACGGTATTGATGCAAAAGAATTAACCCACTTTTTAAGCGAACTGTTTAACAATCCGGCAATCTTAAAAATTGCCTTAGGGCTAAAAGAACATCTTCATGTTTTAGAAAAATCCTTACATCATGAATTTAACGCTTTCCCTTATGATGATGTGGGAATAATGTCTTATGACCTTTACAGCCTGACCTTGCAACACACATTACCAGCTTTGAGTATTGCCCTATTGAACCAAAACCTAAAACTGACCGCAGATGAATATAAAAAAGCTGATTTAAGCACCTTAACCACTGCCGAGCAATTAAGTTTGTTTGCAGAAACAGCGGATTTCACCATGCGCTTACATCAAAAACTGCGCCCTCAGTTGCTCCCTGAAAAGAAGCTATTTCTATACGAAAACATTGACCAACCGATGTCGCAAATTTTGCAGAATATGGAGCGCACCGGTATCATGCTTGACGTAATGAAATTAAAAGACTTAGACAAACGCTTTGATACGGCAATGAATACTCTTTCAGAAGAAATTTATGCTATGGCAGGCGAAACATTTAATTTAAGTTCGCCTAAGCAAATTGGCGAGATATTGTATAATAAATTAGGCTTAAAAGGGAAAAAACATACTTCCGGATCGCTAAATACCAGTGCCGAGGTCTTAGAGCAAATGGCAGAAACCCACGAGTTGCCCAAAAAGATTTTAGAGTGGCGCCAATATCAGAAGTTAAAATCGACTTACACTTCTGCCCTGTTGGAACAAATGGATAAAGAAAGCCGGATTCATACCACATACAGTCTAACCTCGGTTAATACCGGACGTTTATCATCATACAACCCCAACTTGCAGAATATTCCGATAAGAACACCGGTAGGTAGAGAGATACGCGAATGTTTCATTGCCAAAGCCGGGCATAAGATTATCGCCGCCGACTATTCGCAAGTGGAATTGCGACTATTGGCAACCATTGCCGATGTTAAGTTTTTACAGACCGCATTCGGTGAAAATGTGGATATTCACCGGAAAACCGCCGCGCAAGTATTTGGGATTCCTTATGACGAAGTGGATAGTGCGCATAGACGCCGCGCCAAAGCGATTAACTTCGGGATTATTTACGGCATGTCGGCTTATGGTTTATCAAAAGAGATTGATGTCACGCCGGCTGTGGCGCAACAATACATTGACGCTTATTTTAGCGAGATGCCGGAAGTCAAAGCATATATGGAAAAGACGATAAATTTCTATCATCAAAACAGTTATGTTTTAACCCCGTTTAACCGCAAAATTGCGATTCCGTTACCAGAGAATAAGCAATTGGGTGCAATGTATGACAAAGCGGCGATAAATGCGCCGATACAAGGTGGCGCCGCGGACATTATCAAAATGGCAATGGGAAGGGTAGAAGCAATGCTCAAAGAAAACAACTTCAAAACCAAGATGTTGCTGCAGATACACGATGAGTTGGTCTTTGAAGCACCAATTGATGAGGTGGAAAAGGTAACACCGCTGATAAAACAAGCGATGGAAAATGTGACGGGAATAGAGTTAAAAGTGCCCTTGATAGCCGAAGTTGGAATTGGCGACAACTGGGGCGTCGCCCACTAAAGAGTGCCTAGCACCCAGCCACCGCGGCTTTAGCGGCACTCGCCGTGTAGGCGGTGACGAAGTTGCTCGGCGCGCTTTTACTATAAAAAATTTTTGTATAACAAAAATTTTTGCGCGCCATTATTTAATTTGCCGATAATGAGCCACATTAGCATTATGCTCACTAAGTGTCTTTGCAAACCGATGTCCGCCTGTCATGCCATCTGCCACAAAATAGAGATACGGCGTGTTATCCGGATGTGCCACGGCAAAAAGTGCCGCCTTTCCCGGACTGCAAATCGGTGCCGGAGGCAAACCTTCGTAAACATAAGTATTATACGGCGAATCATAAGCTAAATCACGCTTATAAAGTGGACGACCTAAATCCATTTTACCTTGAGTTACCGCATAAATTACCGTCGGATCGGTCTGTAATTTCATCCCCAAGCGCAGACGATTAACAAACACCGACGCCACCTTGGCGCGCTCGGAGTCCACCCCTGTTTCCTTTTCCACAATACTTGCCAAAACAAGCATTTCCTCAGGCGTTTTGAATGGCAAGTTGTCTGTTCGCTCAGAAAATGCTTTTAATAGCTCTTTTTTCATCGCCTGACGCGCTTTTTCTAAAATAGCGTCTCGTTCTTCCCCTCGTGTAAAATGATACGTCTCGGGTAAAATTTCGCCCTCTTTATAATTTTCCTTTATCTCACCTGAAAGATAAGGATTAGCCGCCATAATTTGCTTAATTTCCACAAGTGCTTTCCCTTCAGGAATAGTAACACTTCTGACAATCACATCGCCTTGCGCCAACTTATCTAACACCGAACTATACGAAACATCGCCATGAAATCCGTATTCTCCGGCTTTAAGACTATTTTCCACACCTTGAATCCGCGCAAACAAAATAAACCAATACGGATTTTTAATAATATCTTCATTGACCAAAATCGTAGCCGTCTTGTTAAGCCCCGAGCCACGCTCAATCACTACCTCTTTAGGCCCCCCTAAGGCATAAACCTTGTTATATTCATTTTTAGCATACATAAAAAAAGCGGCTCCGGCTAAGGCGATAAACACCGCCAACACCAAGAACCACTTAAAAAACTTACTTATCACTTGTATTAACCGTTATATTTCTTGAAAATAAGTGAAGAGTTAGTGCCACCAAAACCAAATGAATTAGACATTGCGGCTTTAATCTCGCGTTTTTTCGGCTTTAACGGAACAAGGTCAAAATCTGTGAGCTCATCTGCCGGATTTTCCAAATTAAGCGTCGGCGGACAAGTTTGCTCCAATATGGATTTAATTGTATAAACCGCTTCAACCGCACCAGCCGCACCGAGAAGGTGCCCGATAGCCGACTTGGTCGAAGACATAGAAACGTGCTTAATACCCTCATCACCAAAGAGCCGTTTAACCGCCATAGCTTCACCCACATCACCGGCAGGAGTTGATGTACCGTGCGCATTGATATAGCCGATATCCGAAAGCTCAACACCTTTTTCTTTGGCATGATCAACCGCCATCTTCATTGCGCGATAAGCGCCATCTCCGGATGGTGCGGTAATATGATAAGCATCACCGCTCATACCATAGCCGACAACCTCAGCATATATCTTGGCGCCACGCTTTTTGGCATGCTCTAATTCTTCTAAAACAAGAGCGCCGCTACCTTCGCCCATCACAAAGCCGCTACGACCTTTATCCCACGGACGAGATGCCTTTTCCGGAGCATCATTAAACTCTGCGGTAATAGCTTTCATACGTGAAAATCCGCTTAAACCCAAAACGTTAACAGCAGATTCAGCACCACCGGCAACCATTAAGTCCGCATCACCTCTCATAATCATTGCAGAGGCATCACCGATGGCATGCGTTCCGGTTGAACACGCGGTTACACAAGCATGGTTTGGACCTTTTAAGCCGTATTTAATGGAAACATTACCTGAAATAAGGTTAATGAGAACCGAGGGAATAAAAAACGGAGAAATCTTTTTCATACCAAACTCATTAAACATCAATGAGTTTTCATAAATACCCTGCAAGCCACCGATACCTGACCCCATCATCACACCGGCGCGATATTGCTCTTCTTCAGTGGCATTTTCATAATCCCACCCCGAATCACGAACAGCATCACTTGCCGCCGCAATACCGAACAAGATAAACTTATCATTTTTCTTTTGATCTTTCGGGGCAACATCAGTATCCGGATTAAAATCAGGCTCATTGTCACCAAAAGGCACACGTCCGGCAATTTTTACCGGAATATCCTTCAAATCCATATCATCAATTTTGCGGATACCGGATTTACCGGCCATTAAGGCATCCCAGTTATGTTGCACGCCACGACCGAGTGGAGAAACAACGCCCATACCTGTTACGACGACTCTTCTCATTAAAAACCTCATCACTAAAATATCAAATACAAGCACAACGGCTTGCAATCGTATAAAAAAACTCGCTTAAAATTTTTAGAGCGAGTTCTTATTTACGATAATACCAAAGACTTAAGCAGCTTTTGAAAGATAGTCAATAGCATCTTTTACAGTAAGAATTTTTTCTGCTGCTTCATCAGGAATTTCGCAACCAAATTCTTCTTCAAATGCCATAACCAACTCAACAGTATCCAAGCTGTCAGCACCTAAATCATCAATAAAGTTTGCATTATCTGTTACTTTTGTTTCTTCAACACCTAAATGTTCAGCAACAATTTTCTTAACACGATCAGCGGTATCAGTCATTAAATTAACCTCTAAAAATTATTAAAACAAATTCTAGACTAACGTCTGAGATGAACGCTACAAGGAAAATATTTATTTGACAAGCATTTTTTTTCATTTTTCAACTTTTAGCCCCGTTTAAACCTATCTTTTATTTATTTTTCAAATAGATAGCGCCAGCAAAAAAAAGCCATATTTTTCTGTAAAACACCCCTTTTTTATCTAAATTCACGCCTTATATAGACTATAAGCTATTAATCTAACCCAAAATTTTAAGGAGAAACATATGAAAATTGGCATCATTGGCACCGGTATGGTAGGATCAGCCGTTGCTTTC
This sequence comes from uncultured Rhodospirillales bacterium, assembly GCA_902763185.1. Taxonomy (GTDB): domain Bacteria; phylum Pseudomonadota; class Alphaproteobacteria; order RF32; family CAG-239; genus CAG-267. The sequence goes on from CACWQT010000002.1 coordinate 20,055, forward strand.
AGCATCACATCAGAAGGCTTGGCAGATAAACTTATTTTAATTGATACAGACAAGCTCCGTGCCACCGCCGAAGCCATGGATATTTCGCATGCCGCGCCCTTTTCTTTAGGCACGCTCATTACATCAGGGGATTATCCTGATCTTAAAGGAAGCGATATTGTTATTATAACTGCCGGTGCCAATCAAAAAGCAGGAGAAACCAGATTAGATTTACTAAGCAAAAATGTCGCAATTTTTAAACAAATCATCCCCGAAGTCACCAAATACGCCGCCGGTGCCATATTATTGATAGCAACCAACCCCGTAGATGTGATGACCGAAATCACACTAAAATTATCCGGCTTTCCCAAAAATCGTGTTATCGGCACCGGAACCGTGCTTGACACGGCTCGTTTCAGAAGCATTTTGGGACGTTATTTATGTATCTCGCCCAAATCCATTCACGCCAATGTTATCGGCGAACACGGCGACAGCGAGGTTTTACTTATGTCCGGTGCGGTTGCCGGCACCACCCCTGTTGAACAGATTGCCAAACAATTAAACCTGCCACTTGATGAAAGAATTAAGAATAAAATTGACGACGAAGTGAGAAATGCTGCCTACGCCATTATAGAGGGAAAAGGTGCAACCTATTACGGTATTGCCGCCGCCACCCAATATATCGTTAAAGCCATCTTAAGCGATAATCACACTATCTTAAACATCAGTTCACATCAGGATATTTGTTTAAAAATACCAACTGATACGTGTTTTTCTATGCCTTCCGTTATCAGCAATAAAGGTGTTGAAACCACATTGACACCGGTGATGAATGAACATGAACAAAAAGCGCTTAAAAAGAGCGCCGATAAATTAAAAGAATACACACTTAAGGCCTTAGAAATGATTTAATCTTCTTGAATGGTTTTAACCAACAAATCTTCATACTGAGTATTACCTAACATTAAAATAATATCTTTATCGCCAACCGCCATATACGGCTCACGCGGAAACGGCCGCAATCGCCTAACCGCTTTTATAAGATTATCTTTATCGTGGCCTGAATATTTGGAAAATTCTGCAGCTTCATTTCTCTCATCTGAAGCAATATTTTCATTTGATGTTCCATAAAAAATAACCCAACTCGGCATATATTGGGTATCCCCCCATATCGGATTATACGGCTCATAAGCAAAAAAGCCATTGGAAAAGAAAATATCCAAAATATAAGGCATTCCGTAATATTCGCCGCACGGACTGCCGGAAATATATTTCTTGTTGGCAAACTTCCGTTGACCATACAGATTACCTAAAGTAGATAGTCGATAATGCTGATTCTCTTTCATTTGAGACAACAAATCACCTTTTATCCGTTCAATTATTTTATCATCTTGCCTGTTTCCCAAATACCAAACTTTTTGCACATTTACATCACATAAACCAAAAACAAAAACTATATAGATACTAAGAATGTATGCCGCATTCTTATAAAAATTTGATCCTTTAATTAAGATAAAAGCCAACATAACCGCTACAAGATACGGGACCGAAAAAACATGCACACGATACATATAAAAAATATCCGAAGGCGAAATATACGCCGCTACAAATGCCGCATAAAAAACGCCTATTTCTAACAACAACGCTATAACATATTTTTTAAATTCAAAAGCGCGCCATAAAACCACATTAAATACTAACACCCCACCCCAGAAACACCACAACAAACCTTTTCCTACATATGGAAAATCAGTGTTAAGTACCACAAAAGGCATTTGCCACTTGTTTATAAAACGCAATATCATCTTTGAAAACGGTAACGCTTGGGTATTATACATCCAAGAATCCAAAATTTCCATATGCTGCAAAAATCTAAGAGATAGAACATAAACAGTTAACGCCACAAACAAAACTAAAAAGAAAATACCCCACCTTTTAATAAAACCTTTCTGCAGAGGAACACTACACTCAAGCATAAATTTTCCTAAAACAAGCACTCCGATGAGTTCTATGCATGCCGAATATCCGGAAAGCGCACACCATAAACAAACCATAGCCCCGATAAAGTAGTAAAATTTATGATTATTGGCAAATTGCCACGCCAACACTATTCCCAAAACAGATAAAAAGTGCCAACAGCCGAAAGATAAAAACAGATACGCATAATAAAGCGAAGCACAAACATACGGATGAAGTCCTATTAGCAAAGAAAACAATATAACTTGCGGCGCTTTAGGCTTAAGCCCATACCACCAGGCAAGCAATACTGCCGCCGCAGATAAAAAGCCGAAGCCCAAAAGAGCGTTCCAAATTGGTAACAGCCTCCCTAAAGAAAAAAGCCTCGGTGGCAAAAATTGCGTAATTCGTGCTTCCCAGATACCACTGCCGAGCGGCATATCATAACGAATAAACTGCCAATCGTGATTGCCTAAGAAAAAAGTTACCATATAGAAGGAAAAGACTATTGCAAGAATTCCCCAAACAACGCCCCAACACTTAAACCAAAATTGATATTTCTTAAAAAACGCGCTCATTTTTCCCCATTTCAAAGACCATTTAACCACAGCTAAACATATTTTGCAACCGGATAGATTTCTCATTCAGACATTTTATTAAATCAACGATACTCACGCCCCGACGTTTTTAAGTGATGCAGGTGCGGCTCGCACTTTAAGGCGGAAAATTTTGAGTGGATAGAGATGGACTTAAGGGCAAACAAAATTTTAGTGTAGATAAACCTACATTTTCACTCGCGCCCTGACGTTTTTTAAGGCGAGAAATTTTACGAAATAACCGCGGAAGTCCTGCCGCAAAACGGAGCGTAGTCAAACCTACGTGAATTTGCCCCAATCCGGCTTCCATCAAGCTAAATTTTTTGAGCGGTAAAACGGGAGCAAAAAAGAGGGATAAAATGTGGTGCTATCGTCAAATGTCCTGCACTAAAGCGGAGCTTACTTAAGGGTAAGTGAGCATTTAGTGACAGGCTTCCATTTGGCGATATGACCATACTTTAGCACTCTTTTTCAATCCAATGGGGGAAGAGGCGCATAATATTTATACCATAACTTTTGCAACATATAGAAGAACTCATCTTTAGTCGCCACCGTCCCTAAAGGTTTTTTAGAAGACGCAAAGTGAATAATTGTTGCAGGCGCAAACACATCTTCATAAGTGCGCCAATTCCGATTATAAAACTGCCCGAGCGTTGCCAGATCAATATGTTCAAAAAAGAAATTCATCGCATTGTTTTCAAAATCCATGAGCACCACATCATCGCCGACCACAACGTTTAGAGCATCTTGATCCATATAGGTGCGGAAATTATTGTTGGTATAATCTTCCAATTTTTCAATGAGATTATCCTCGCGGAATTTCTTAAGATTGAGCAACATCACACCGGAATTAAAATAAAATCCGCGTTTTTCAAGATTAAGCTCCAAGACGTGCGTATTTTCAAAAAACCATGACGGATCTTTAACTGCCGCCAAATATTTACCGGTGATATCGGTATTATAGAGTTTATTGAGGTCATGCAACACTAAAATATCCGAATCAATATACAACACCTTATCCAACGCCGGTAACGCATTGGGGATATAATATTTTAACAAAGATGTTTTAGAAACATGTGTATCGCGAATATAAAAGAGATCGGCCTCCTTCTGCGGTAAAACATCAATTTTGACATCTTTACCTTGAAGTGCTGTAAGAGCCTTTACATCAGAGTCGGAAACATCTAACGTCATCACATAAAAATGATAGCGGCTTAAAGGACATTTAGTTTGTTTGGCAGAGTTAATAGCCACACGCGTAAAATCCATATAATTGGCATCCGTAATGAGCACGATATCAACTTTTCCGTCAACGCCATTACAGTTTTGTTCTGTAAGCACTAAATCAAAATCATAATCTGCGTTTTGGCTTACAGTTTGTGTTGTATCTTTGGCATAAGAAGCAACTTTTGCGGCTTTTCTTTCTAAAATATCCGCGGCAAGCCACAAACCGATAACAATAATTCCTAAGACAACACCGACAATCACCCATTTCATTCCTTCATCTTTGGAATTTGGCGTGATGGGCTGTTTTTGCTTCGTATTTCTTTCCATTTCCGTCTCCTAACAATAAGATACAAAAAAAACTACTATAAACAAAGTAAAAATAGCGTTAAGAGAGTTGCTCGGAACTTTTTATTGACAAAAAAATATTTTTCGCTATTCTCTTCCGCAGAGAAATATCCGTTATGTTTAATTTTTAACACTTAAGCTTATGAATTTTTTAAAAGTAGGAACACTTGCAGAAATCGCAAGAAAGTTAGAAACAAGAGAAGAGCTGCATCAGTATGCCTTAAAGCAAGGTGAAGCTTTGGATAAAGAAAAGGCAAAGATTGCCGAGCTCTATCCCAAGAACACCGTCAAGCCCAAACCGGTTAACTATTGCCATTACCGCTTGGAGCTGGACGAACTGGTGTTAGGCCGATTTGACACCATTGATGTCTTAGCCGAAATCGGCATTTCAGATGCGAACTTCTTAGGCTGGGCCAAGCCGGATGACAACTCGTTCACCTATCTCCTCTACTACTGGGAACAGAAGTATATCTTAGCGTTCCCGCTTTGTCAGGATTTCTTCTTTATCACAGAAGACCTCGAGCAGAGATTTAAGAACTTCAAAACTTTGGAGGATACGCCTTATCTTACCGCTCGGATTTTTGCGCATAAGAAGGACTATTCCAACGAAGTCATCTGCGCTGATGCTCATTACAAGAGTGACGGTAAAGAACTCATCATGGTAAATATCTCTTGCTCCGACGGTCCGTATCTCTTAGATGAGGAAGAAGACAAAGAAAAGATTAGAAACCTCGTGCATTACCTCCGCGACAGCATCTACTACAATACCGCGCTTGAGGTCAACCACGCTGATCTACCGAACTCTGTTCGTCTGTAAACGTTCCTGATTTATGAAAAGCCCTGACACAACGTCGGGGCTTTTTTTGTTATGCCTTAACAATATGAAGCACATTGGTAAGCCCCGCTTTGCCAAACGGATAGCCTGCCGTGATAACAATATACTCGCCGGTCTTAGCCAAACCGCTGATACGCGCAAAACCTTTTGTAACCTGCTCAATATTATCAAAACTTGCAAACACTTTTTTATCAATAAAAGTTCTGACACCCCACACCAAATTAAGCTGGCATGCAATCTTTTCATCGGGATTTATAGACATAATCGGATAGCGCGGTCTTTCTTGCGCCATAACCAACGTTGTCCTGCCGGAAACCGAAAACGTAGCAATACAAGCCACTTTATCAAGCGTGTTAACCACTTCATTGGCGGCATGCGTAATCGCCCGCGATTCGTTATTGCAACTGCCGCAAGCCATTGTCCCTTGCAAATTAGCAAAATATTTTGCATCAGCTTCCACTTGTTCAATCACCCCACGCATGGTTTTAACCGTTTCAACCGGATAAGCACCCATTGCTGTTTCACCTGAAAGCATCACCACATCACACCCGTCATACACCGCATTTGCCACATCGGAAACTTCCGCTCTGGTCGGTATCGGTGCCGAAATCATCGATTCTAACATCTGTGTTGCCACAATCACCGGTTTACCGCATGCACGACATTTCGCCACAATTTTCTTTTGCAAGACCGGCACGGTCACAATCGGACATTCCACCCCCAAGTCACCACGCGCGACCATAATCATATCAGACGCGGCAACGATTTCATCTAATTCATCCATGACTTGCGGTTTTTCAAGCTTAGCAATTACCCAAGCCTTATCCCCGATAATTTTTTTGGCGGCCTTAATATCGCTGGCACGTTGCACAAACGACAAACAAACGCAATCAACACCAAGCTTTAACGCAAATTTTAAATCATCCAAATCCTTTGGCGTTAACGGTGAAATATTCAAAGATGAATTTGGCAAATTAACCCCTTTATGACCGGAGATAACACCACCGACAACAACTTCGGTTGTGGCAGATTTCTTATCGCATTTAAGCACTTTTAAGATAATGTTACCGTCATTGACAAGCAACGTATCGCCCTTTTTAAGCGCCTCAAAAATCTCCTTGTGCGGCAACATGACACGTGTTTCATCGCCTAACTCATCTGCCATATCAAATTGAAACTTTTGCCCTTTTTTAAGGGTAACTTTATCATTCTTAAACAGTCCGATTCTAAGCTTTGGACCTTGCAAATCCGCCACCACCGCAATATGCGCATTTTTCTTTTTGGAAACGGCACGAATAATATCATAAGTTTTTTTATGCGATTCGTGTGTGCCGTGACTGAAATTTAATCTGAATCCGTCAACACCGGCATCAATCAACGCTTCTATCTTTTCTTCGCTGTCACTTGCCGGTCCTAATGTTGCTAAAATATTTGTCCGTGTATTTATCGGCATATTTATCTCCTAAAAAACGTTTATAAGATAGATATAAAACACAAAAGTTTAATAACTTCTTATTTTTTGTTTGAAGCAAATTATTTCTTGTCAAACAAAAATATCTTTGCTAAATTCCTTTTCCGTAGATTCGATAACAATTTTATAGGGAGCATAAAATGGCAGAACAAGAAGTCGGTGGAATTGACAGCACACGCTTAAATTCTTTAATTGAGCGCATTGAACGTTTGGAAGAAGAAAAAAAGGGTATTCAATCTGACATTCGCGATATTTTTGCAGAAGCAAAAGGCGTTGGTTTTGATGTTAAAATTATGAAAGCAATCATCAAACTCCGCAAGATGAACCAAGCAGACCGCGACGAACAGGAGTTCTTGCTTGAAACATATCGCAAGGCCTTAAACGTCTAAGAGATAACCATAAACAATTTTTAAGAGCCCGATTCGTCGGGCTCTTTTTTGTCTCAGACAATGTGATGCATCATCGCATATATGGCAAACAACGAGAGTAGAATAAGCAGACAAACCGCACATTTTTCGGATTTGGTAAATATCTTTTCATCAGGCGCAATTTGATGTCTGGCATACATAAAGACGGGTATCCCTAAAGCCATAAAAATAATCGCCATTAAAAGATAATTAAGCCCTGCCGCATATATCATCCAAACAGCATATAAAGAACCGCCGATACCACACAGCAATGCCGTAGAGCGCTTGATATAAAAGTTGAGCGGATATTCGTGATCCTCACACACCTTCCACAAATACATGGCACTGGCAAGATATGCCGGCAACACCATCACACTCGTAATACTGAGCATAGTGTTCCACGCGTTATTGGAAAAATAAACCAACAACATAAATAATTGCATGACAAAGCTTGTGACATAAAGCGAAAACACCGGTGCATGGGTTTTACTTTCAACCGCAAATTCTTTGGGGAAAGTCCCGTTTTTTGCCGCTGCCTGCGGGATTTGTGCCGTAACCATTGTCCACGCAAGCCAGCTCGTTAAAACCGAAAGCAACAGACCGATATTCATAAAATCTGCACCAAACTTACCGACCACCGGCTCCAATAACGCCGCCGTTGACGGATTCGGTAACTTAGCAATTTCCGCCTGCCCCATCACACCGTATGGCAAAACCGAAAGAAGCACATAAATCAAAAGCGAGCCCATAAAACCAAGCATGGTTGCTTTGCCGACAACTTCAGGATTTTTGGCGTGTTGTGACATCACCACCGCACCTTCAATACCGATAAATGCCCACAAAGTCACCAACATTGTTCCTTTAATCTGATTAGGTAAATCACCAAGATGAAGTGCCCCTTCGCCCCAAAAGTCAAACGCGAACTTATCAGCGTGGAAAAACACCATCATCACAATGATAAAAAAGATTAAAGGCACAATCTTGGCAACCGTTCCGATTAAGTTCACAAGTGTCGCCTCATGGATCCCCTTAAGCACCAAAAAATTAAATCCCCAAATTAAAACCGAGCCGCCGATAATGGAATAAATACCATTGCCACCGGCAAAATATGGTGGAAAAAAGTAATTAAGGGCGTCCATCGTGATAACCGCATAGCCGACATTACCGCAGATTTGACAAAGCCAATACGACCACCCGATAGTAAAACCGGCATATTGCCCGAACCCTTCGCGACTATACATATAAATACCGGCTTTCAAATCAGGCTTTACCACCGATAAAATTCGGAATGTATTGGCAATAAAACACACACCGATTCCCGTGATGAGCCACGCCAATAATACCGCCCCGACCGAAGCACCGGCCGCCATATTTTGCGGCAAACTGTAAATGCCGCCGCCAATCATTGAGCTGACCACCACGCCGGCTAATGCCCACATACCGAGGTTGCCTTGGCTTTGTGTCGGCGCGGTGATTTGCTTGCTCTTCATCATTTCTTTTTGTTTTGCCATTGTTTTCACCTCAAACAAAATTAAAGCTCAACCGCCGGTGCATGCTCAAAATTAAGAAATCCCAGACAAGTTAAGCAATAACCGAACTGCTGCTCAATATTTAAGAAATTGTGGAACATCTGAAATTCGGAATGCTTTTCAACACCCCTGATTTGAAGCTCATGATTAAGTGATTTATTAAGCCACATCTCGGCATGACCTTTGGCAATTTCATCATCAATCTGTGTATCAAAATATTCCACATATTCTGCCGCCCATCCGCCGATAAGCTCACCTTTTTTATCTTTGCCCCAGCATATACCGACACCGGTAGCAATCGCTTTATGCTCATCACGGTTGGCGCCGTTTCCGGCCATAATCACTTCTAATACCGCACCATGCTTAAAGTGATTAACAACCTTATCTACGGGATAGATTCGCCCAAATACTTCTTTAGGCAACACCGAGGTATAAGGCACCACATTAAAATTTTCAATTTTGGCCTGCATCAACGCTGAATCATAACAAAACGTTTCAAACGGTTGTGGCGGAATACCGTCATTGGCTTGTCCTGCGCCACCGGTAATAAATGCTAAAGTTGGAAATCTTACACCTTCTGTCATACTTCTTCTCCTATCAATATTGTTAAAAACAGGACAAGAAATAATCCGCTTTTCTCGCTTTTAAAGAGGAAACATATTAAGCTAAACTTTTAGCTATATGAAGATAATCAGATGGTGTTAAATTTTCTGCCCGAAGCGTTGAAGAAATACCGAGATTATCCAGAATATCCTGAATATTCGGCACACTTTTAAGACTTTGCCGTATCATCTTACGACGTTGTCCAAACGCTAATGCCGTTAAGCTCTCAACCTTTTCTAAAATATCAGCCGAAAGAATGTCTGCCCGAGGCCTGAACAACAACACCGATGACCAAATTTTGGGCGCCGGAACAAAACAAGTCGGGGGCAAATCAAACAGCTTTATGACTTCACATTGTAATTGCGATATAACCGAAATCCGCCCATAATCTTTGCTGTCTGATTTTGCCAAGATTCTGTCGCCCACTTCTTTTTGAAACATCAACGTCAAGCTCTTAAAATTCTGAATTTGCTTAAGCCAACCTGTCAACAATACCACCGAAATATTATACGGCAAATTGCTGAAAATATGAAACGCCCCGCTTTGCTGGAACAATCTCGCCCAATCAAACTTTAGCGCATCACCATTTACAATTTCTAACTGCGGATAGGCTTGCTTAATCTCCCCCAAAATTGCCAAACACCGCTCATCCATTTCTATCGCCGTCATACTTTGAGGATTTTGCTTTAACACCGCCTGCGTCAACCCGCCCGGCCCCGGTCCGACCTCTGCTGCAAACTCATTAGCCAAACTTTGCAACCCCTGTGCCTGAAGGGAAGTTCTCACAATTTTATCGGTAATATTACCATCCAATAAAAAATTCTGCCCCAAGGCTTTTTTTGCCATAAGTTCATATTTGCTGACAAAATCTTTTGTGCTTAACAGCGGCGTTGCCATACCTTAAAACTTTCTTTCAACCACAGCCCGATTTCTCAAATCACGAATATATTTATTCGCCATTTCATCGGTCTTACGATTTTTAATAAATGTCCGCACTTCTTCCTCTGTTGGCATATCGCGCTTATCTTTCTTCGGATTATAAATCTTATCCATCCTAAAGATATAATAATCCGAACGATAAGGAATGGCATTAGAAATATGCCCGACACCCAAATTGCGAATAGCACGATCCAAAGGTTCGGCTAATTGCCCCGGTGAAACCCACCCGATTTTGCCACCGGAAGGTGCACTTGCTGACTGTGAAAATTGCATGGCATACAACTCAAAACGCTTATCATTTCTTAAAATCTCCACCAATTCATCAATGTGCTCGGCATCTTTTCGCTTAATCACAATTTCCGAAACCATATATTTCGGTGTATCTATATCCTTTTTAATCCGCGAAAATTCATCTTCCACTTCACGAGTTGACACGTCAATATTGCCACCCATTCGCCGTGCCACCAATTTATTCCACGCCAAATTCGCCTTAATTTGTGCCATAAACACATCTGGGCTTACCTGATACTGCTTTAACACACCGACAAACCGCCCTGCAGGTACACCGTTAGAGCGCTCAAAATTGCGATAGGCATCTTTGATTTCTTCCTCTGAAACATGTATATTTTGCTTTTTGGCTTCTTGTAATTTAATTTTCTCATCAATGGTATTTTGAAGCGCCCGCTCTGCCACCATTTTTTTATTTTTGGCATTTATCTGAATACCGGTTGTCAGAGCAAGCAAATTAGCCCTCTGTTGCAAATCTTTATTAGACACCATTTCACCGTTAACCGTTGCCGCAATTTTTAGCCCCGAACCAAAAAGATTATACGGGCGGAAAAATTGTTGCTCTCTTTTCATCTTTGATTGAGCTTGTGCTGCCGCCTCAGCCTCGGCACGGGCTCTGGCAGCCGATTCTTGATCTTGACGACGCAACTCGGCCTCAGCTTCACTGTTTTTACGGAACATAATTGATTGTGATTTTTGGCTTCTGACTGCCCTATCTATATCAGAAACATCAACCCCTGTAGCAAATGCAGACTGTGATAACATCAACAAACTTAACAATAGACCTAATCTTATCATTTTAATTCTCCATATTAATTTGAGCCAAAGCCGCCCAATGTTTTAAAGAAAAAAGTAACTCCGAATTCGTAATCGTTATCTAACGTCGTATTTTTATAATTATACTTCTGAACATTAAAATCAAGCTTTAAGCACTCATCCTCATATATCAAATCACCACCATACGCCAACTGGCCGCCATGCTCGGTCAAATCTATACGATCATAAACATTCACTGACCAATTTTTTGTAACTTTTGATTCTACACTAAAATAAACTTCTTTTCTGGGCTGAGCTTTATAATAAGAGTTCTGATTCGGTTGCATGTCAATATATGATACATATACCTTAAATATATCCGCACCGACACTTGCACCAAGCTCGCTATATTTCAACTCCAAATCATCTTTATCTAACCTAAACCGATAATTTAAATCAAGATATTCATTAGGCATGGCATAAACGCGTCCGACATAATCCGAAAACTTATCATTGTCATTAACCGTGCGCATAAACGAATTATCCGTAATCTGATAAGTCTGCGCAATAAATGCCGATGTGTGTCCCAAAATATTACCGTATGAATTCCAATTTAAGCCATAACTGATTCGGCTGCCATCATCATTTCGGTCATAACCGGCATAACGATCAAGGCTTAAGATATTTGCATCATCAAACTCTATATCCGCACTATCCGCATTAGGAATTTTAATATCGTTTTGATTAGTCTTTGGTGCAAATGCCGCCACTACAACCGGCTCAACAATCTGTCTTGTATCTTCGGTTGCTCTGACAAACGGTAAACGCCACTCCATACCAACCTGCGGGAAAACACGCGCAAGCGAGCCGTCATATTTATCATTTGGGTTACCGACATAAGAGTAATCATCAACATTATAGAAATCAGATTTTAAGGAAGCCACCAATCTGTATTGCTCACCATATCGGCTGGTATAAGGCAATTCCCAAGAATTAATCATCGAAACGCGCTTTGATTCTTCATCACTTTCCCGATATACAAAGGCCGAACTAATATTTGTTTTAAAATATGCACCGTATTTATTGGGATCACTGATATGTTCATACTCCATATATGGCGCAACATACGGCAAATCTTTCACCCGATTATTATATTCACGGCTATTACTTACTTTCAAATTATAACTGGTCAGTTTATAGTAATATCCTTCAATCGTCGCATAATCACGTCCCTTAAACCTTTCAAATGCGAGCTTAGAGGTGAGCCATGGATCATTACGATTGGGAAGTGACATATCCGCTAAATACACCACATCAGATACATATTTCAAATCCAACGTTGAAACCCAATAATCATTGATTTCATATCTGGCATCCAAGAATAAGTTACCACGATGCTTTGGTCTGGTAAATACGACTTTTTTCTCTTTTTCATCTTTCTTATCATGGTCTTTTAAATAAGATCCCATTGCATTGATATGGCCTTTATAAAAATATTGGCGATATTGACCGCTCAGCACCGTCCCCTGATCAGATGTAAAATAAGGAGATAAAAGTAAATCTGTCTGATCAGAAATATTCCAGAAATAAGTCGGTTGAATATATCGTCCGAGATAAGAAGAACTACCCATAGATGTCATTAAAAAACCGGAACGACGCTTAACTTCAGGCGCTGGATGACTTAAAAACGGCAAATAGAACACCGGCACACCTTTAACCTTTAAGACCGCATCATTGTAGTTAATGTTCAGCGCCTTAGCATCATAGTTAACTTTACGTGCATCAATCTGCCACAAGGGTGATTTTCCGCTACACATATCACAAGCAGTATAAGATGCATTACGCATTTGTTTATTATTACTCGGTTTCTTTATAAATTTATCTGCCCAAATTTGCGATTCGTCATGCATAATCACTTTAACTTTATTAACTTCGGCACGACTCATTTTTTCGGTTAAAGCAATTTCATCGGTATAAAGCACACTGCCATCACCTTCGGTGACAACCACATTACCTTTTGCAACCACTTTATCATGAACTTGATTATACCATAATTTATCAGCCACTAATGTCATGTCATCACGTTTAACCACCACATTACCGATAGCCGTAATTGTTTCTTCATCATTATCAGTTTCTAGTTCATCTGCCGAAAAATAAATCTCCCCGTCCGGAACAGATTTCTTATTCAAAGACGGCATAATATCCGTTATATTATTTGGGGCAAATTCAGCCTTTGGTGTTGTGGAATTGCTTTTATCCAAAATTACACCGGCATATGGCTCATTAGCAGCATCAGCGGTTGTTGCCACGCTCAAAATAATTAAGGCAATAAACCCATTAAGCCTCATAAGTTGTCTCCTTTTTAACTCTCTTCCGAAATACCGGTGTTTTAATCAGCAACCACATACAAATTAAAAACGGTAATATACAATTTGCATACATTAATCCGATAATCCAAATGTGCTTACGCGCCATATTGGAAAAACTCATATCCAACACCTGCACAAGCATCATTGCCAAAATAGAAATCATCACCACTTTCCCCTGTCCGCGTCGATTAAAATTGGCAATCAACAAACCGGTGCATGCCAAAAGTGCAAATACCAAATTAAAAAACGGTGCCAAGATACGCCGATTGGCTTCTGCCAAATAAACGCGAGCCTCTTTTACAGAAATATCAGCTCTTTTAGCCTCATCAAACAATTCCCTAATACTTTTTTCGCGAACGCTGGATTTTTTGGTTCTATGCTGCGACATATCACTAAAATCCACCGCATAATCATCAAATGTCATGGACGAAAATTGTCCGGTCTTATTATTCATGACTTGTCTGGTGCCGTTTTTAAGTAAAATCTTCGGTCCGGTATCAGTGTATTCCAATTTACCGGTTTCTGCCACCGTAACAATCTTTTCATTTAATTTTTTACGATCACCGACTACAATACCGGACATTGTATTTTCATCAATAAACTTATCTATGAATATGGTTGTTGTATCCTTAAACGAGGTAAAAGCCCCCTCGCGCAACATCATTTTGGTAAAACTGTTTTTAACTTCAAACTCTAAATCATGAAAACGAGCTTCTGCAACAGGCACACCGTAATTTAATATCCAAATATTACAAATAACCAAAAGGCTTCCCATAACCACTGCCGCACGAGCAATCAAAACCGAACTGATACCGACCGCTTTCATCACAATCAACTCACTATCGGCAATAAGTCTGTTATACACAAACATCACTGCCACAAATAAAGCAATCGGCGAAAGAATACTGAATACGCGCGGCATCAAAAGAGACGTCATCTCCACAAACAGATAAACCGGCAAACCTTTATCGGTAACCATTTCAACAAACCTCAGCGACTGCGTTAGCCACAGCATAGACATTAACGACAGTGCCACCAATAAAAAACCGGTTATAATTTGTTTAATTATGTAAACATCTAATTTTTTCATAGCCCGAGCGTAACGCATTAAAACTTATTTTTCAAACGTTATTTTCATAATTTCTACGTTTTAAAAACAAATATTTAAAATCAAAAAATCGTCCCTAAAGAACGATTTGCAATGAGGGGGATAAATTATAGTGCTATCGTCGTGAGCCCATAGAACACGCACGAGCGTAGTCAAGCCTACGTGACGCGCCGACGAGTGGCCTCCTCACGGCGATATGACCGTGATTTAGCGCGCCCTATTTTGCAACGATGACCATAGCTTCGCGGAGAATTCTGTCATGAATAGTATACCCTGCTTGAAGCTCAGAAAGAATAGTTCCCGATTCGGCTTTTTTATCATCAATTTCTTGAACAACCCGCTCAAAATTCGGATCAAATTTCTGACCGATATGATTAAAACGCTTAATTCCGAATTTTTCAAAAACTTTTGTCAGCTCGCTTTGTGTTAATTCTACACCTTTCAAGAGTTCGGCACAGGATTCTTGATTATCAGACATTGCGGCAATGGCTCGCTCCAAATTATCTGCCACGACCAAAAGCTCTTTAGCAAAAGAAGAAACTGCAAACTTGATTGTTTTTTCGGTTTCGGCATGCGCACGCTTTTTCATATTATCCATCTCGGCATAAAGACGGATATAGTCATCTTTAAGCTTAAGAAAATCTTTTTCTAACTGAGATTCCTCATCACCATCAGTAGATTCTGCCGCAGTTTCTTCATCTGTTACAGGTGCTTTGGCATCATCCAAAACTTCTTCGGTTTCGATTTCATTATTTTTATCGTCCATCATACCCTCTTTTCAAACTAAAATTCTCTATGCAATAGATTTAGGGATTAAAAACGATTAAGTCAAGCGTTGGCGCAATTTTTGCAAAAATTTAATGATATTTGTAGAGTTGATAAAGCCCCAAAGCGGCTAATCCGCCCTCGGTTGTATAAATCAGATTTTGAATAAACTCGTGTTCATCAAACTCTATTTCATTTTCGCGCGCTTTGGCTTTTTGCCACGCAAGATACTTAGGATAAGGCGAAAAAACTACCGGAGAAGCGGTTGTAATACGATAATCATACCACAACGGAGGATGTGAAGAGTCACTTTGATCAACATCGTCAAAAACAGATTCTTCTGTAACAGAGGAGGAATAGTCAGCCGGAGGCTGTGTTATCATTTCTAAATAACTGTTAGCATTGGCAGAATTGATAAACCCCGCCAATGCTAAAACGAAAACAAGAACAAAGTTTTTCACACGAATTCCTTATTAGTGATGTCTATGATGATGTCCGCCATGATGAGGTGCCGGATACCAACCGCCGTGATGATGGTGGTGATGATGTCTGTATCCGCTATATAGCAATCCGCCGACAATAGCTGTGGTCACCCCTGCAGCCAAAGCCGCATTAGTTGCCCCGCTGTCATAGTAATAGCTTTGTTGCACAACCGGCGATTCGCGCACCACGGTCACCGCTGGTATCGGAGCAGCCACGACCGGAGCTGTAGAATATGTCGCAGGACTGGTAAACATCTGCCGAATAACATTACCGTTTTGATCAATCACCACGATATTCTCGGCCATTGCTTGAGCAGATACGCTAAGCAAAGCCAGTGTCAGAACAAAAACCTTTACTATTTTTTTCATTTTTCAATTCCTTTCCAAGAGAACTTGCGCCAATTTAGCACAGGTTAAAAACATTTTCAACACCTGATATAACGAGGGGAAATTATTTTTGTTCAAAAAAATTTTAGAAAAATGAAAAAAATTGCTAAATGGCCTCTTACTCCATCATGCAGGTGCCGCTGGCACTTTAAGGCGAAAAATTTTGAATGGATAGAAGTAAATGTCCTGTGGTGCAAATCCTAGTTTACAAAAAGATAAATGGATTTGCACCAATCAGGCTTCCATTTACGATTAGGCACTCAAATTTTCCTTTTTATAATTTGCCATCAACATAGATAAAACTTTATCAACTGTTGCTTTCAAATCTTTACGTTCAACAACAATATCAATCATACCATGTTCTTTAAGATATTCGGCTGTTTGAAAACCTTCCGGAAGTTTTTCACGTATTGTCTGCTCAATCACGCGCTTTCCGGCAAAACCGATAGTTGCCCCACGCTCGGCAATATGTACATCCCCAATCATCGCAAAGGACGCGGAAACACCGCCGGTCGTCGGATCAGTAAAAATAGAAATATACGGCAACCCTTTTTCTTTAAGACGATTAATCGCAGCCGTTGTGCGCGCCATTTGCATTAAAGAGAGCATACCTTCTTGCATACGCGCTCCACCCGAAGCACTGGCAATAATCAGCGGACAATTATTATCATAGGCATACTCAGCCGCCGCAACGATTCCCTCGCCGACCGCCGTTCCCATTGAACCGCCCATAAATGCAAAATCCATCGCAGCCACCACTGATTCGATACCGGCCACTTTACCGATACCGACTTTGAGCGCATCGGTATAACCGGTCTTTTTACGATAAACCTTAAGCCTGTCAGAATAACGCTGTGTATCCTTAAACTTTAACGGATCTTCTTTAACTGAAGGAAGAAGCATAACCGTATAATACCCGTTATCAAACAATTCTTTTAAACGTTTATCAACAAACAAGCGAAGATGATGTCCGCACTTAGTGCAAACATAAAGAGATTGTTTCAACTCTTTGGAAAAAAGCATTTGCCCGCATTCCGGACACTTTACCCACAAATCATCAGAAATTTCTTTTTGAGTTGTTTTTTGAATTTTCGGTCTGACAATATCCGTTAGCCAATTCATCGCATACCTCTATTATAATTATTTATTATTCGTCATTATCCTGCTTGGAAGAAAACCAACCTTTAATCCGTTGCCCGAACGTCGGAGCGTTTGCTTTTGCCTGTTTTTCGGCTTCTTGCAAAGAAGTTATTTGCTGATTAAGCACCTCATGCTCATGGTTGAGCTTGGCATGTTCTTTAGAAAGCGCTTTATTTTCCTTTTTTTGCTGACGCAAAAGCGCACGAACCGGCGCATATGCACTCCAAGCCGAAAGTCTGCCAAAAAAATATCCCAAACAGAACAGCACAAAATAAACAATACTTGTGCCCACACGCTCCACCGGAAACCACTCCATATTAGTGAGCGGCCACAACGGCACAATCTCATTGTTTTGCACCAAGAAAACAATAAAAAACGCCAACAAAGGAAAGGCTATCAATAACTTCAAAATCCACATGTTTGCCTCCTAACAGTCAAAAACACGCTTTAAGTTAGTTTTCATTTAATTTGTCATGCAACTCTTTACCGACCTTAAAATGAACAATATTGCGGTCACCGATTTTAACTTTAGCACCGGTCCGCGGATTCTGTGCAATTCTCGGCTCGCGCTTATGAATAGAGAACACGCCGAAACCTCTGAATTCCACTCTATCCCCTTTAACCAAAGCCTCTGTGATGCTGGAAAAAATAACGCTGACAATACGTTCAATTTCGCTCAGCAACAAGTTAGGGTTCTTTTTTGCAATTGTTTCAATTAATTCAGATCTAGTCACAATATACCTCTCAAAAAAATCAAATTATTACTACTGCTCATAACACGAAAATTACTTTCTTGCTATATTTTTTTATTCATTTTACACAAGTCTCAGCCCCTCTTATATACAGAGGTTTTGGAAAATCAAGTGTTTTCTCAAAATATTTTTGATATGCAACCTCAAACAATGCCTCAACACTTATAATCTCGGAAAGTTCAACTTGTTTAATTTGCAACCCTAACGGGACAGAAAGAAGCCTTTCCACACCGTCTCCGATAAAACTGGTTTGATGATTCTTAAGCTTTTTGGCAATTTCCTCACGCGTTAAAGCCAACGGCTCGGTTAATTTATTTAAGTATTCATCAAACATCTGAAAATAAAAATCCTCACGCTTGGTTTCAATCACCACCGCATTGTAAGTGGCTCGATTCTCCGGCTTTAGCATTTTAGCATAAACTTCAAATGCGGAAACACCGGTAATCTTAAGCTCCAGTGCCCCCAGAGCCAAACCTCTGGCAAACGCAAGACCGGCCCTGACGCCGGTAAAAGACCCCGGCCCCGTGCAAACACCCAATAAATCCACATCAGCAAAACAAAGATGATGGTCTTTAAGCATTTTATCCACATCCATTGCCAGTTCCTCGGCTTGTCCGAATTCCATTAATTTTTCAATTTTAGCGATTCGCTTATTATCTTGAAACAGTCCGATAACTGTTCCGCCCGCCGTTGTGTCAAAAACTAAAGTATGCATGTCGTTGTTCACTCTTTCAATTTTTAATTTGCCAACGCTTTATAAATAGCCTACAATCGCTATATATCAAAATTAAAAAACAAACAACCCTTATTTTTGGCTTTTACGAGAAAAGATATGACCATAGAAACGATAACGAGAATATTGTATATTTGGCTGAGTATTTCGGCCGTTTTGCCTTTTATTATTGCATACTTATTATACCGCAATCGCAAAACCGAAAGAAACTTACAAAAGGAAATCACAAATGCCCGTTTTTATGAAGAAACGCTGTTTGCCGCCAAAGATGGTTATTTTACCTCTGCCGTTTATAAAAAGAAAGAATACCAACACTGCTCTCGCCGCTTAGCCACATTACTTAATCTTAAAAACGGTGAAAACAGCACTTGTGGTGAAATTTTCAATATTTTTATCCCTAATGATAAAGAAAAACTGACCACTTATTTTAATACCCTAAAAAAAGACGGTGTAGCCTTTGAAACCATCGCCAAAACCAAAACCGATAAAAATTTTGTAATCACCGGTCAACGCATCAATTCTGCCGATTCGGAAATCAACGCCGACTGTCTGTGGTTTAGAGACATCAGCAAAGTCACCGATTTTATTGACAGCGTCACGGAAGATGCCGATAAATGCCGCGCCGAACTACAGGATTTCCGCATTTTAATAGATAATATTCCCTGCCCGATTTCCATGCGAGATGAAAATCTTAATATCAAAATCTTAAATAAACACTATTTACATTTGCTGGGATTAAAAGAATTTAAAGGCTTAAACAAAAAAAACTCCGTGTTGCATGATTTAGGCAACACCACCGATTTATTAGAATTGGCCAAGAATGCACGTTCTTCAAATACACCGCAAAAAAAGCAGATAAATATGCTAAGTAACGGGGACTTAAAACGATATGAAATAACCGAAACACCTTTCTATGACCCGTCCACCAAATTGACACGGATTATCGGCTCTCTTGTTGATATTACCGAATTTGACGAAGCCAAGCGCAACTATCGTTTCCACTTAGATTCGCACTTAGATATTTTAAGTGCATTAGATACCGCCTTTGGTATCATCAATGACAATCGTAACTTCACTTTTGTTAATGCCGCCTTTATAAAAATGTGGAACTTACCGACAAACTTCTTTGAAAAAGCCCCACAATATAACGCCTTTTTAGATAAAATTCGCGAAATGGGCGTTCTTCCGGAAGTGCCGGATTTCAAAGCCTACAAAGATGAAGAAAATAAAATTTTTGAAAACCTGACCGAACAACATGAAGATTTGCTTTACATCCCTGACGGCAGAACTTTTCGTCGCATTATTGCACCGCACCCCGATGGCATATTGATTGCTTATGAAGATATCACCGAACATCTTGCAACCACACGTAAATTAAGTGATTCTACGGCAATTTTACAAGGTATTTTGAGCAACATTACCGATTCGGTTGCGCTTTTTTCACCAACCTTAAAGCTGACCTATTATAATGCGGCCTTTGCTAAGTTATGGAGTTTACCGGAAACTGCCGAAGCCCCGCTTTCTATCCGCGAACTTTTAGATAAACAAGAAAAAAATCTTCCCGAAATGGAAGACTGGCAAACATTCAGAGATAATATGCAAAAACATATTACCACTTGCACTCCGTTTACATTAAAACTCAAAAATAATAAAAAGATTAAGGTAACAACTGCAATTTTGGCTGATATGAGTTTAATGCTCAGTTACCATAAAGAATAAGGAGAAGCGTATGAAAAAGAATTCTGATAAAAAAACACTGGATTGGACATTAAAAAACTTTAACGATTCGGCAAATATTGATGAAAAGGTGAAAAAAAGAACCCAAAAATCCGCATCACAACCTCAATGTGCCAAAGGAGAAGCTCTGGAACACTTACATCAAAATTTAACCGAAATTTTTGATGCGCCCGAAGATGAAAATGATGAATTTAAACCTTTTTTCAATATCAGCCTGATTGATGACGAACAAGAAGATAGCGACGAAAACGAGGATTCTGAAAAAAAACACCAAGAAACATTTCGTATCACCAAAGAACAACAAATGGCCGGAAAACTTAATGTAATAATGAATTCGGCAATTGCCGCCGATGCCGCAGGACTCCCGTCTGAAATTACCGCAAAAGATAAATCACGAGCCGCATCAGCTGAATACGATATACCTAAACTCCGCCGCAAAACCATCAATGAAAAAATTGAAAAACCGCTTGAGTTAAAAGGAGAAATCCCCGAAGATAAACTGGAAACTTCCGTTTCAGCCATAAAAAAGGTAAAAAAGGCTTTACCCTCCGATTCGCTTAAAAATTTTCCGGCAGATGAACTTTTTGAATTGGACAAAGAAGATGACCCTAATGCCTTTGCTAAGCTCATTTTAGAAAAAACCGGGCGAAAAATCCCTAAGAGCAAAAAGAAACTGTCCGAAATCGCCAAAGACCTTAATCGCCTTGAACAAGAGGGGGCTATTGAGATAAAGAAAAAAGAAAGCGATTAAATTTAAGAAACAAAAATTGACACTTATAAAAGTTTGTGATATTCTATACATTGTTTAAAACGAGGACAAAGGGCAGACAATGGAAAATCAATATTACACACTGATAGAAAAGCAGGATTTTTTTGAAATCATTGAAAATAAGTTCGGCGAATTAGCCATATTTATTGACGCACGCAAAGGCGAGCCGAGCATGCCTTCTATGGAATATGACGGCAAATCAACCGCCTTATTAAAACGTGACAATCGTATTGCCGTCAAACTTGAAGGCATTAACAAAGAAACCGGCTCGGTTTTAGCCGAACAGGATTTTGTTATGGTTGTAGAGTTAGAAGGTGAAACAGTAGCACGCACTTATGGGGTTCCGGTAGAAACGGTTGAAGAATTTTCATTCAAAGGGCGTCAAACCAGAGCCGATGAATTAGAACGTATTAAAAGCAAAGCTGAGCTGATTGCCGCGTTCGGTGCAGTTAGAGTTTGGAAAAGCGGAGAGAAATAATGATTGGCATTGTCTTAGTTACCCATGGTAATTTAGCTGATGAATTTTTATCGGCAATGCAACACGTTGTCGGACGTCAGCCGCAAATTGCTACAGCCTGCATTGGCCCCAATGATGATATGAATGAACGTCGCGATGATATTTTAAGCAAAGTTGAAGAAGTAGATTCAGGTGAAGGGGTAATTGTTTTGACCGATATGTTTGGCGGTACGCCGTCAAATTTAGCCATTTCCATTATGGACAGAGCCAATATTGAAGTAATTGCCGGTATCAACCTGCCCATGCTCGTTAAGCTTGGGACTTTGCGCAAAGAAAAATCCCTCAAAGAGGCGGTTATGGGTGCCAAAGAGGCCGGTATCAAATACATCACCATTGCCTCAGAACTGTTAGGAAAATAGTATGGCTGATAAATTATCTGTAGAATTGATGATACAAAACGAACGTGGACTTCATGCCAGAGCTGCCGCAAACTTTGTCAAAGCAATAGAGGATTTGGATGCCGATGTTGAAGTTGAACGTTTAGGACAAACCGTCGGCGGATTATCCATTATGGGCTTAATGATGTTAGCAGCTGCCAAAGGCACTACAATTAAAATTTCTGCGACAGGCAATGAGGCAGAGCTGGCCATTAAGAATTTAACCGATTTGATTAACAACAAATTTGGCGAGGAAAAATGAGCGGCACACCTGCCCCACGCAATAAGACACTGTTTCTGACACCGGAAGAGATAGATGCTTATTCCGCCAAAGCCATTACATTGACCGGAAAGACCAAAGCTAAAGACATTATTGATAAGACCATTTGGCAGGATACTTTTGAAGCCCTAAAACTTTTGCCGGCCGATTTTGCCGATTTAGTAATTGTTGATCCGCCATATAATTTAACCAAAAAATTTGGCACTAAAGAATTTAAATCCATGGATTGGAACACTTACAAAAAATGGATGGATAAGTGGTTGGCAGAGATTTTTATATCCCTAAAGCCGAACGGAACATTATATATCTGCTCGGACTGGAACACCTCTATTGCCATTCCTGAGATAGCCGGCAAATATTTTTTATTAAAGAACCGGATTACATGGGAAAGAGAAAAGGGTAGAAGTTCCGGAACAAACTGGAAAAACTGTATGGAAGATATATGGTTTTTTACCAAATCTGCAGATTATACGTTTAATTTGGATGCGGTAAAGTTAAAACGTCCGGTATTAGCTCCGTATAAAGATGATAACGGCGTACCGAAAGACTGGCAAGAAGATGAAGAGTTAGAGGGCGGAAAGTTTCGCTTAACCGCACCTTCAAATTTATGGACAGATATATCTATACCGTTTTGGTCAATGCCGGAGAATACGCCACACCCGACACAAAAGCCGGAGAAATTGATTGCCAAATTGATTTTAGCCTCAAGTAATGAGGGAGAAGTTGTGTTTGACCCGTTTTTAGGCTCAGGAACGACGTCGGTGACTGCCAAAAAGTTAGGTCGGCACTATGTCGGGATAGAGAGAGAAAAAGAATATGTAGCACTGGCGGAAAAGAGATTAGAACGTGCGGAAACCGACAAGACCATACAAGGGTATGAAGACGGCGTATTTAAGCTAAGACACAGTTAACGGGTGCGTAGCACCCCGCCTCGCACGTAGCGAAGCCTCGCGGCTTGAGCGGCGACGAAGTCGCTTAAGTGCCGAGCAAAGCGCAAAATGATTTTTTTGTAGAACAAAAAAATCATGCTCGGCAGATTTTACACTCTCACCATAAAAGTTCTCCACAACACACACCTGAGCTATCAAATTGCTCCGTGCGGTTATGGATAACTTTTTTTCCAATTAAAAATTCCCCCTCATTTGCCCTGACGTCATTTAAGGCGGAAAAACTCTAAATAGATATTGAGTTTTCCCCGATAACCGCCTATATATAGATAAGTTTACTTTAATAGAAATATAGAAATAGGGAAACATCGCAGATGAAAAGCTCTAAGAGTATCATTTTTTGGCTGATAGCCTTTTTTGCTTTAAGCATGTTCTTTAATACCATGAATATGGAAGCACGCCGCTCACCGGTTGCACAAGTGGCATTTTCGGACTTTATGGATAGCGCCGAAGATAACCGTGTTAATACGGTCACCATTATCGGCAACGATATTAACGGCACCTATACTGACGGCACAAAATTCCATACTTATGCACCATTTGATCCGAGTATGGTGGAAACACTCCGCAAAATGGGAATAAAGATTGAAGCGCGCCCGATTGATACATCAGAGAATACTTTTTGGGGCATTGTTATCTCGTGGTTCCCGATGTTACTTTTAATCGGCGTATGGATATTCTTTATGCGTCAAGCTAATTCCGGCAATAATAAGGCCATGAGCTTTGGTAAATCGCGCGCAAGACTTATTGAAAATACCAAAAAAGTAACCTTTGATGACGTGGCTGGCGCGGATGAAAGTAAACAGGAATTGGAAGAAGTTGTAGATTTCCTAAAAGACCCGCAAAAATTCCAACGCTTAGGCGGAAGGATTCCCAAAGGCGTTTTGCTGGTTGGCCCTCCGGGAACAGGTAAAACTTTGTTAGCAAAAGCCGTTGCCGGTGAGGCAAATGTGCCTTTCTTCTCTATCTCCGGTTCAGACTTTGTGGAGATGTTTGTCGGTGTCGGCGCATCACGTGTCCGTGACATGTTTGCTCAAGCCAAAAAGAACGCGCCATGTTTATTATTTATTGATGAGATAGACGCAGTCGGACGTCACCGCGGTGCAGGTTTGGGCGGCGGTAATGATGAGCGCGAGCAAACCTTAAACCAATTACTTGTCGAAATGGACGGCTTTGAAGCCAATGAAAATGTTATTTTGATTGCCGCCACCAACCGACCGGACGTTTTGGATCCGGCATTGTTGCGCCCCGGACGTTTTGACCGACAGGTAACTGTCAGCAATCCGGATGTTAAAGGCAGAGAGGCTATCTTAAAAGTGCATACACGGAAAGTGCCTTTGGGAAAAGACGTGGATTTAAGCGTTGTTGCGCGTGGCACTCCGGGGTTCTCCGGTGCAGATTTGGCCAACCTTGTTAATGAAGCTGCACTATTGGCCGCACGCAAAAACAAATTAAAAGTTAGCTCCATAGACTTTGATGAAGCAAAAGACAAAGTCTTAATGGGTAACGAGCGCAAATCCATGGCTATGGATGAAAAAGAAAAGCAATTAACCGCTTATCATGAAGCCGGTCACGCCATTTGTTCGCTTAACGTCAAAGATACCGATCCGATACATAAGGCAACCATTATCCCGCGCGGCAGAGCTTTGGGTATGGTTCAGCAATTACCGGAAAAAGACCGTTATTCTTATACACGGACTCAGATGTTATCCCGCTTAACCATAATGATGGGCGGACGTGTTGCTGAAGAGTTGAAATTCGGTTATGATAACGTCACATCGGGTGCGTCATCGGATATTAATGGGGCGACTAACTTAGCACGTGCTATGGTCACTGAATGGGGTATGAGCGACATTTTAGGACCGATTCGCTATTCCGATAATTCTAACGAAGTTTTCTTAGGACGCGCGGTTACGCAAAATCAAAACATGAGCGAAGAAACCGCCAGACTTGTTGACGCGGAAATTAAGCGCTTGGTAACCGACGGTTATGAAGAAGCCAAAAAGATTTTGCAGAAACATAAAAAAGACTGGGAAACACTTGCCAATGCTTTGATGGAATATGAAACCTTAACCGGCGACGAAATCAAAGATGTTTTGGCAGGGAAACTGGTGGATAAAAATAAAGACGCACCGGTTGCGGAAGAAAAACGCACCAAGGCGTCCGTGCCGGAATTGTAGGGTGCGTAGCACCCCGCCCCGCGCGTAGCGGAGCCCTCGCGGCTTGAGCGGCGACACCAGTCGCTCACATGTCGCGCCTTGCAGATAAAAATTTTTTGTTCACAAAAAATTTTTACGCGACATCTTTCATGCACGCCGTCAATTCTCTCTGCACCAAAACGAGAAAAAGCAGGTCTCTCGACCTGCCTTTTTTTAACTGTGAGTAAATCATGCCACAACCTTCGTCGGATAAGTAGGATCCTGCATTTTATAGCGGATCTTACCATTCGGGTCAAACATCAGAGGCAACCCATCGGTTTGCAAATTGACCTTTCTGAGCTCAGTCAATTTCCCCTTCTTAACCAAATACCACTTGCCACTGGCTTTACGGATTAGAAACTCTGTACCTTTAGCAAGCGGCATAAAGCCCCTCAAATCAGTAAAGAGAACATTACCCTGACCATCAACCACCGTGATGTTGTCACCTGTGACCATGTCATACTCTTCTTTTTTCTCAACCTCAACAATGGAGGACGCTTTGAAGCCTTTTACAAGAATCGCACTAGCGCTGGCTTCGCTTTTCTCTGTATTACTACCCATGATAATAAAAAAATAAAAATTTAGAAGTGGCCTTCGCCACGTTAGACCTAATAAATAACAATCAGATATAAATCTAACATCAAGCAACTGAAGTTTCAAGTATTTTTATGGAATGTAGATAAAAAAATACGGCAAACTATAAATTTGCCGCACAAAACATCAGCTAACAACGATTATTCTTTAATTTTCAAGTGATGCTGCCACAAAATAAGTATCGCCAAGTAAGGCAAGAACATCTCGGCACTTTCTTCAACAATCTGCAAAAAGGCATAGAGATTATCCGATAAGGCAACATTACCATGCGCTTTACGATAGTTAGAGGGGTATCTGTCAACAATTTTTGCCGCCACACCAACCGTGCATAAAGTAGCAATCGACCAAGTAACCGCATCCATCTTAAAAAACGAAACAACCAAATGCTTGGTATATTTAATTGCCAAATATAAAACCGCAACCAAAATCAGAAACAATACCGTCCCAAAAATGATTTTCTCGCTCATAAGATTATTCGGATTTAAGAAAAAACGAGATTTAAACGGCGTTGTATCGGTTTGCGATAAATGATGTTGTATTCCCGATTCGCGCAAGAAACAGCCAATGGCAAAAAAGAGATAAATACCCCACACCTTAAGCTTATCCTTAAAATCATCAGCAAGAACCAATAGCATCGCCACTAAAAGTATATACCCCATCTTAGCAACGGCATCAATCACCGCACCATCTTCGGTTAAACTCAAAACACCTTCTTTCGGTGCATATAAAAAACAACCTTTCATAAAGCCAATCCACAATACCAAAAATGCAACCGGCGCCACAAACGGTGATAAAAATATTTTTTTCAACATCTTATTAAACTCCAAATTCTTTCATATTTTCACTCTATACAAAATATTTCTCTTTCATATGCTGATTTTTACTTTACGCACAAATATCTTCACTCAAAAATGCCTTAATCGGAGCATACGAACGCCGATGCTCTGGTGTAACACCATATTTTTTAAGCCCTTCTATATGGGCTTTCGTGCCATATCCGGCATTTTTTTCAAACCCGTAATGCGGGTATTTCAGGGCCATCTTTTCCATCAATCGGTCACGGTAAACTTTTGCCAAAATAGAAGCCGCAGAAATGGAATAAGACTTTGCATCACCTTTTATCACGGCACGCGCCGGATATTGTGGTGTCTTAGGCAATCTGTTACCATCAACAAGCACCAGATTCGGTACTGCTCCGGCCGCTTGAATAGCACGCCTCATCGCCAAAAATGATGCATTAAGAATATTAACCTCGTCAATCTCTTTGGCACTCGCTTCACCGATACCGATTTTCATATTGCCTTTTTCGGCCTCTGATTGCAAAAGCTCGTAAAGCATTTCTCTTTTTTTCTTGGATAATTTTTTAGAATCATTAAGCTCTTTAAGTAATCTTTCATCAACACCACGATTTAAGAATACGGCGCAACCGGCAACCACCGGACCGACCCACGGACCGCGGCCGGCCTCATCAACCCCGGCAACCACACCATTAACTTCATCTTCTATGTCAAAATCAGGCATAACAAAACTCCTTTTCAACGCATTATAAAAGGAGTTTTAAAAGATACAAGAATTATCTGATACGCTAATTTTTCAAAACTTGGACACCTTCATACTCGGCCTCAATAATACCGCCCACAACCACGGCCACATTGGAATATCCGGCTTCTTCAAACTTTTCTGCCACCGCTGAAGCTAGCCCACCTGACATACATAAGATATTAACCATTTTCTCCCCGTCAGGATTATATTCTGCCATAAATTCATCGGGATTGACTTCATCTGCTTTAATTAGAATATGCGGCAGAGCCAGCCTTTCTTTGGCATGCTCATCATCGCTTCTGACATCTAAAATAATGGAATTTTCATCCAAACTCATCGGTTTAACAAATCGCATTTATGCCTCCATAATCTCTAACATAAGCACGAATGCCCTATCTTAAACCTCTATTTTAGTTATAAAAAAACCGGCTCCTATAAAGCCGGTCATGTTTGTCTATGATGTAAAAACTTAGATTTCCAATATTTTATAATCTAAGCCGGCATCATCTGCTTCCAAAATATCCAAAGTTATCCCTTCAAACGATACTGTTTTGTCATACATCGGAAAACGATAAGTTTTTTGTTCTTCAATTGCATCTGAACCATCGGCACCTACCGTCTTATAACTAAAGACCATATAGTAACCCTCCAATCCTTGATAACGAACTTCGATGCTGGAAACAATGCTTTCATTACCGGTGCGATTCTGCGTTTCGTTTACAAATTTTATATCAGCAGGCTCTTTAAGAAAACGCGTATCCAACAAAGACAAGCGATTATTATAAATACGACCGACTCTTGGATAAATATTGCCATTAAAATCAACTAATGCAATATCGCCATAGCGATTCGGCTCTAGCAAACGATACATGGTATCCTCAATTTCCACCTCACCGATAGCCTTATAAATTTTTTCATCCGAAAACTCTACCGGAACGGTATTTGAAACCATCGCTCCCTTACAGGTCGGTCTCAAATATGCATTAGAGAGAACCTCTTTATTAACCGTTTTAGAAGAAAGGACTATGCCACCGGAAGCGACGTGGCGTGCCACGCCAACCTTATAATCACTGATTGTTTCCACTTCAGTATCCACATTGGCAAAAGAACTTTCATCATAATAATGAATGTTGTAGGTATAAAAAAAGTCATTAAACATATTGCGGCGACCAAGCGTATAATCTCCCTTCATATAGCATGAAGATAACACCAACACCGCTAATCCGATAAATATTTTTTTCATAACATAATCTCTTTTTAACGTTTTCCTCACTATATTTATGCAACGTTATTTAAAACTTGTCCATAAAAAAAACTTTTTTTAGGAAAACCTATGCATAACATTACACACCCCAGTAATTTATTGCTCAAATTCACCCCTGTTACTGAACTTGGAGAGCGTGAAACCGACTTTTTAGATGAGACCTTTGAAGTTGTAGCCGTAAACTACACCGACGATGGCAAAGAAGAATATGTCTGCTATGCCTCACTTGATTTTGATATCAATGCGTTCAAAGCGCTCATCAAACAAAAAGGATATAATCTGCCGTCTTTTACTACAGAAGTTTTAGAAAGCAAAAATTGGCTCAAAGTAAACGTGATTAAATTTGCCCCCTTTGAAATCGGTGATTTTCTGATTTACGGTATTCATGAGGCGACCTGCCCAAAAACTGATAAAATTCCCGTTCAAGTTTATGCCGCAACCGCCTTTGGCTCTGAACACCAAACCACCAAAATGTGCTTAAACGCCATAACCAAATTACACAAAAATATTAAGACCCCGAAAAAAATCTTGGATATGGGGACAGGTTCCGGCATTTTATCTATTGCCGCAGCAAAAATCTGGCAAAATATTCCCGAAATTATTGCCGCCGATATTGATCCCGAGTCGGTGGATGTAACCGCAAATAACACCATTACCAATGATGTTGAAAAGCGCATTACCGCTGTTTTAAGCGACGCCTACAACAACCCCGTCATAAAACAAAACGCACCTTATGACATCATTTTTGCCAACATCTTGGCAAACCCGCTAAAAGCCATGTGTAAAGAGGCTTATCAATCCTTAAAAGAAGGTGGCTGTTACTTAATTTCCGGTTTTATTGACAATCAGGAACAGGATATTATAAATTATCATCAAGCCGCAGGTTTTAAGCTCTTAAAAACTTATAAAAACGAAAATTGGCGCGCCGCATTATTGCAAAAATAATTTTTAAGGAGGGTATAAAATGGATATCAAAAGCATCCAAAAAGAACTCAAAACGGCAAAATTAACCGGCGAGATTTTTACCCTCGGCAATTTATTTATCGGCGAAGATATTTTACCTGACGAGAACATTATTTTAAGTCTGACCGGTTTTAGCGGTTCTTATGCGATTCTCTTTGTAACACCAAGCAAATCATTTTTGTTTGTTGACGGACGCTATGAATTGCAGGCAAAAAAAGAAATCAACACCCGCCAAACCGAGATTGTCAAACTATCTGAAATATCTTTCTTAAACTGGCTTAAAAAGAATTATACCGCAACAAATACAAAGATTCGCTATAATCCTTGGGTCATAAGCTTACAAGACCTTAAAAGATACGAGCGCGCCCTGCCCAAAGCCGAGTTTATTCCTATAAGTGCGCCCAATTTTCTTTTAAGTAAGAAAAAGGCTAAAGTATTCCCACACCAAAAGAAATTTACCGGACAGACGGCAAAAGATAAAATAAACGGCCTTGCTCGCCACATCAAACAGCTTGGCCTTGATGCTTTTTTGGTAACTTCTGCGGCAAATACTTCATGGCTCTTAAATCTGCGTTCAAATGCACTTCCCTATTCGCCAATCTTTCGCGCCTATGTTTTGGTTGAAAAAAACGGTAACTATAAAATTTTTGCCGAAAACACCGACCAAACTCCAAGCTTACCATTCAAAGATTTGGCAAAAATTCTGCCGCAATATAAAAATATCGGGGCGGATTTTGATACCACTCCGGCAATTATTGAAAATTATGCACCTACATTAAAGCATACACCGGATAACACCACTCTGGCCAAAGCCATTAAAAATACAACCGAATTAAAAGGTATGCGTAACGCTCACTTGCGCGATGGCGTGGCCTTAAGCAAATTTATCTATTGGCTCTCTAAAAACTATAAAGACAAAACCGAAACCGAGGTTGCAGAGAAACTTTTGAGCTTTCGTAAAAAAGAACCGGATTTCTTCTCTGAAAGCTTTGCCACTATCGCGGGCTTTGGCAAAAATGCCGCTATTGTACATTATCATGCCCCTGAAAAAAAGTCTGCTGTATTAAAGAAAAATTCCGTTTTACTGTTAGATAGCGGCGGACAATATTTTGACGGCACAACCGATGTCACGCGCACCATTGCTTTGGGTACGCCTTCATCTGATATGATAGAAAAGAATACATTGGTGCTAAAAGCCCACATTGCTTTAGCCTCTGCCGTATTTCATCAGGCAACTTCCGGTAATGAATTGGACTTAATTGCCCGCCAACCACTCTTAAAACAAGGATTAGACTATGAACACGGCACCGGACACGGCGTCGGCTTTTTCTCTGATGTGCATGAAGGGCCGGCCCGCATTTCCATTCACGCCAAACATTCCGCACCGCTAGAAAAAGGTATGGTCACATCCATAGAACCCGGATATTATAAAGAAAACGCCTTTGGAATCCGCATTGAAAATCTTTACTACGTCAA
The DNA here is from genome assembly GCA_902763185.1 of uncultured Rhodospirillales bacterium. Taxonomy (GTDB): domain Bacteria; phylum Pseudomonadota; class Alphaproteobacteria; order RF32; family CAG-239; genus CAG-267. The sequence goes on from CACWQT010000002.1 coordinate 51,389, forward strand.
ACCGGCCAAAAATCCGAAGTTCTTAACTTTTGAAGTGCTAACCTTAGTGCCTATTGATAAAAAGCTCATCAATAAATATCTTTTAACTCCAGATGAAATTACCTGGCTTAATCGTTACCACCGCCAAGTTTTCTTAAGCCTTAAGAAATATCTGACCAAACAGGAACTCTCTTGGCTAAAAGATGCTTGCGCCCCGCTTTAAGTTAAAACATAAGGAAAAACCATGCGCTTTGTCCTGATTTTAGGACTACTGCTTTTCTGCCCCGATATATCTGCGGCAGAAGATTCTTTATTGCAAGAACTGTATATTAACCCCGAAACCGCAAGAAAACCAGAAGCAATCTTATTCTATAACTCTGCAAACCCATGTGAAAATTGCGAAAAAACCATTTCTTTAACCGTTTCCATTTTGCGCCGTAATTACATCGGTAAGTTGCACCTTTACCTCATAGACCTAAACCGACATCCAGAATTTATCACCGCTTTTCAAATCAAAGGACCGCTATCCCTCGTTATTATCCGAATTTCAGACGGAGCCTCCTTCGGCTACGCCAAGCTTGAAGCGCTGCAAAGCCGTATTATAAGCCCCGGACTTTACCAGTCCGAGCTTAAATCGTTTATCAATAATTTTTTGGGTTGGAGCTAAAAAATTAGGAATTTACTAAGTATTGTCAATTAAAATAACAAATATATTTACCGGCTTAGTTTTTTATGCTAGTATAAAGGTAAGCAATAAGGAGAAGAAGATGTTGAACATATTAAATTGGTTTAAAGGATTCGGCAAAAACGGGGAACCTTATGTCAAACCGCAAAAATTTGTGAACCTAAAACGCAACCAATCCGCTGTGGAATTTATCACCCCCGGACATCCGCTTTATGATAATATCGTCGCCGCAGAAGAAAATGAAACCTGCCTTTTAGCACCCAATGAAGCGGCTTACAGCGAAAACAGTTTAACCCATAATTTTGTCGCCATCGTTGCTTATAACGAGTTAAACTATTTAGTCATCAACTCCTTTAAGCACTTCAAAGAACAAAGCATCGGCGGACTGTTGCAATATGATGAAAACATTTATACCGTAATTCCGTTTTTTGAGGATGACGAAGAATACCAAACCGCCAACAGTTTCACCTTTAGTGAAACTTACGAATATGATCATCCGGTCGAGTCGTATGCCTTTATGATTGCACATAACGATCAAAATATCAAATTGATGGTAGACCGTGGCAGACAACCGCTCTCGGTTAAAATGATTGATGAAAAGCGCGCATTCTTTACCGAAAAGCTGACGCCGGAATTTATTGAGCTGATAGATTACACCATTATTCCGGCAATAGATGCGTTCGATGAATTACAAGAAAAGCACAAAAACAAAGCCTCATAAAAAACAACGATAGCAAACCAAAAAAGGAGAGCCGAAGCTCTCCTTTTTAATGTCTGACCAAACTAAAAGTCTTAGGCAGCAGGTGTTTCGCTGGCATTTTGAGCAGCGGCTGCAGCAGCAGCTTCTCTTTCTGCCTTAACGCGCTCTAAATCCTTAAAGCCTTTCGCGTTAACATCTCTGTCAACCAATTCAATAACAGCCATCGGGGCACAATCGCCAAAACGATAGCCGGCTTTAATAACACGGGTATAACCACCGTTGCGCTCTTTATAGCGCTCTGCCAAAACAGAAAAAAGTTTGGAAACAACTTCTTTATCACGCAAGAAAGATAAAGCCAAACGACGAGAATTCAAATCACCTTTTTTAGCATATGTAATCATGCTCTCGGCAAAAGTGCGCAATTCCTTAGCACGCGGCAAAGTAATTGTAATTTGTTCATGTGTAAAAAGAGAGTTTGTAAGATTTGCAAACAAAGCTCTTCTTTGGCTCTTCGGCATATTAAACCGTCTGTGTGCGTCATTATGTTTCATTTTAAGAATCCTTTCTTCTGTGCTTCGGAACCCGAAGCGGATAAAACCACGTCCGCACCACCTTCATGTATGCGAACAAATTAAGCAAATCGGTAAAACAACCGATTCGCATAAATTTGAGCCGTTTATAACTGATATTTTTTTATTTGTAAAGTATTATTTACGCCACGAACTAATGATACTTTACCTTTCTTGTGAAGCCACACCTAAAGAAATACTTGTTTCAGCCACTTGGGTATCCTTGCCCTTAGTATCTTCCTTTTCAATAAAGGGCAAATTGGTGACTTTAGAAACCTTGGATTTATTGTCTGCGTTCTCGGTATCCAAATCAAGGAAGTATTGAATAGACTTAGATGATTTATTCTGGATTTTCTTAAAACTGCTGTCTATTTCAGGCATCAGGATATCCGGCTCCAACATACATCTTTGGGTTAACCGATACGCCATATCAATACCATACTTATCAATCATCTTTTGTACATTTTCTTCCGGCAAATGAACTTCCTTCATCCATTTTTTAAGGGTTGCCATTTTGCGTTCTTCAGTCGGAGTAGCAACTTTGCCTTTCGCTTCTTTAACGGCATTTGAAACATCCACACGCCCTTCCAACCGTTGTTGTGAAGCAGCCGCATGCCTTTGAGCAGCTTCATCTCGTAGCGCAATTTCACGCTCACCGATAGCTTGAATATCAGCAAGTCGCTTAGCCTCCGCTTCTTGCTTTTTTCTCACCTCTTCCGGATATTTCTTTTCTATTTTTTGAAGTCTTTTGTTATAATCTTCTAATGCTTTTTTCTCTTTAGCGGCCTTTTCATCTTCCGTTTCGGCAAAAAATGCCTTTTTTAAAGCTTTATCATATTTTTTCTTTGCCTTTGCAAGTTCTTTTTCCAAGTCCTCTTCTCTTTCTTCTGGCGTTTTTTCTTTTTTCCAAAAAGCTATTTTTTGCCAAAGCGTCTTCTTAGGCTTTTCAGGGGAAGTCTCCACATCTGCTACTACCTGTCCTTCAGTCACTTCTGCTTGTTCTTTAATTTCCTGTTTCTTTTGCCCCTCGGCAATAGCTTTCCATTGTTCAGGATATTTTTCTTGTAATTCTTTTAATGATTTATCTCTCTTTTGTGCGGCCTTTTCTTTGGCTTTTTCCTTTTCTTCTTCAGTTTCTGCCTCATCTGCCCTAACCAAAGATTTCTGATATTTCTTTTCTATCTTTTCATATTTCTTTTGAACATCAGCCTGTATTTCTTCCGGCGTTTTTTCCTTTTTCCAAAAAGCTATTTTATCCCAAAAATTTTTAGCTTCACCTTTAGCTTTGCTTACATTTTGGTCAATAACTGACTTACCGGCACTTTCTAATTTTTCTTGAATAGCATTTTTACCATCTGTACTCATAATGACCTCCTTAAACATATCTTATAGCCCAAAGTATATCATAGACACACCAACAGCGCAAGCAAAAACTATCGCTCCTTTTGTGCTGATAAATTAACGTGAACTTCATGATGACGCACTGGTGTATGAGTAGAATTTTGTTTTGTTGCACCACTTTGTTCTCTTGAAGCAAGCCTTAACCCCAACCGATCTTGCCGCGCCCTGCTTATAGGGTTTCCCTCAAACCCTGTTGTTTTTTCAAACGACTGAGCCCTTAAATCTTGCTTAAGTTTTGACTTTTCATTATCTTTTAACGTATTACCGTCAAGAATATCACTGACTGTAATACGCTGACCGCCTAAGGTCTCCAAAATTTCTTTTTTATTACGCTTTAACTTATCTATGATATAATCCAACTCATCTGGTGGCAAATCAGACACCGGTTGATAAGAAATATCTTTACCGGCAATACAAAGTGATTTAGTGTTTTTATCAATTTCTTTATTGATTACCCCCACCAGCGAAAGTTTGTCATTTTCACAATGCCAAATCTCATTATCTACAATTGTTGTGCCCTTCAGAACTTTAGCTTCAAAAAGGGTCCCTTCGCTTCTCTCACCATCGCTCAATACTTTACTTTTTCCCGAAAAAGCACCGGTTTCACCATACCCGCTGATTTTCATATTACCTTTTGCATCCATCGAATAATTTATTTGAGCTATCTTTTTATTATCTTCGGAAAGATCTGTTCTTACCACATAACCATTATCCTTCATGACAGCACGCGAAGAAATATCCGTCTGTTTCCCCCCTTCTGTCATCTGGATAAAACTATCCAGAACCGAATGCTTATCCGAAAGGATATTTGTTTTTAATGTTGCAACCATATCATCTTGAGCAACCAAAGTTAACTGTTTATCATCATTTCCCGAAACTGCATAATAAAAATACTCTTCTTCGCTCTTAAGTGCCAATATTTTCCTCTCATCCTTAGTTTTAATCGCCCAAAACTCTGCATCTTCATCAACATAAACATGCAACATTTCATTACCGTTTTTTTCAGTAAATTCGGCTTTTTCTATGGTCAGGGCATCAGTAATACGAATATTTTCTTGAACATCCCCGCCATGCATCCCCTTCATCAAGGTAAAGGCTGAACTTGCAAGCTTAGCCCTATTTGTAATATCCGCTATATCTGCTTCATCTGCCATCACATTTCTCCTAATATATCCAAGTATATCACATTCTCCAGAAAATAGCAAGCAAAACCCCTATTAGAGATACGAAATAAATCACGACCATATTTAGCGATTAAAGCCAAGTGTTTATAAAAAACAAACACAACTTGAATTTCACCAGCCATAAGCGTATAAGAGAACCACCAAAACAAATCAGGTGAGAACGCAAAGATGATAAGATTTAAGTTTATACAAAATTGGATAGATGCCTTACGCGGCAAGAAAAAAAAGAGATACGTAGTTAAAGGAAAGAACAACATTATTGACGTTGTTAATAAGAACAGCCGCCACGACTTAAATATTATCGTCCGTGGCGATAATAACAAAGTTATCGTCAAAACCACCCGCCCGTTTTTTGCCACCATCTATGTCGGTAATCCGCATTTTCCGTCAAATAATTGCACAGTTCTTATTGATGAAGACGCAAGCTGTGAGAATTGTATGATTAAGCTGATGGAGCACGGATGCAATTTTACCATCGGCAAGGACTGTATGCTGTCAGCTAATGTAGAGTTTTGGGCAACCGACGGACACATGATATATAATGACAACAACGAAGTCATCAATATCGGTAAGAGCATAGAAGTCGGAGATCATTGTTGGATAGGATACAACACACGCATCCTAAAAAATACCAAAATTCCTTCCGGCAGTGTTGTCGGGATGGGATCAATTGTTACCAGAAAATTTGATAAAGAACGTGTCGCCATTGCCGGCAATCCGGCAAAAATTGTAAAAGAAGATATTAATTGGGCAAGAGTCGCACCGGGGGACATTGTGCCGGTTAAAGAAAAATAATCTCTCAAAGTTTACGAACCCGTTTGCAACGACTTAAGATATTGATAATCTTTAATTTTCAGATCAGCTAGCGGCACTTTGCCAACACCTGTTTCAATGGTAATATAGGCATTAGGATCCGTAAAATCATTAAGCACATGTGCTAAAGGGAATGTGCCGGTATTTAAATGCAAGTGCAAATCAACATCTTTATCAATATACCCGTCACATATATGATAAACCGCAGGCCTTAAATCAAAAAAACTCTTTAATTGCTTATCTACATCCATATTGCATGTTAAAGCGGCGCAAATAGCATGCGAAAAATCAAAACAAAAACCACAACCGCATTCCCGCATAATATAGGCTATTTCCTCAGCCCTACTCCCATGCATGGGAACAACCCCATTATCCATATAGGGCAAATTTTCAACAATAATACGCGAATCATTAAACAACTTAAATTGTCTGACGGTCTCGTCAATATACTGTTGACCGTGTCCGCATCCGGCATGAACAACTATTGTTTTAGAATTAAAAAAATCGGCGGCTTTTTGGGCTAAAGCAATCAGATTTTTATTCTGTTGCTCCAATTCTTTATTTGCAGGATCAAACCCCATTCCGTCATGCGGCGCATGTATTCTGACTTCAAGATTGCCGACCTGCTTTTTTATTTTTTTCAAATCAGCCAGTGAGGAGCTCGGCACAACCATAAGCTCAATAAACACATCCGAGACAGAAGAGGCAAATTTGGCACATTCTTTGATTAAGTCTGGTGTATTTGTTAAATCACTGCTATAAAATTTAAATCCGAATTTTCTCATTATTTCCTACAAAGCTGATTAAATTTACAAAACAAATATCACTCTAAGATTAACAAATAATGAAGTCCCAAACCAATTATAAAATACAAAAAATGTCAATATTCGGGAATTATTCGGTAATATTTCGGTAAAAAACCAATTGAATTATAACAAAAAAAGGCACCTTTTTCATTGGTCGGGAGTATTGGATTGGTGCGCTTTGCTTGCCGCACTGGCGCTCATAAACCTTCGGTTTACCGCGATACTTAAAGTCTCGCTTTCGTTGGTAGTCGAACCACTTTCTCGTGGCTCAAATCCGCATCACTTTCGTGATGATAAAAAAGAAACCCCCGCGTCTAACGCGGGGTTTTCAGGATATAAAAAGCCCCCACGATAAATCGCAGGGGCTAAAAAAAGACAAAAGATAATCATTATCTCTCAACTTCTACGCACATCGGATAAACATTTCCGTCGCTGCTCAAATAAATGCTATCACTATCCTTTTTGGTAAATGTCATCTTTGCGGCAGTATTGTCATAACGTTCAACGGTATCAGTTTTTGAACGTGTCAAAACAGTGTTTTGTCCGTTTATTTTGAGAACAACTGAACCATCATCAAGATATTCCGCTAAAACCATTTGATCACCACATTTATATTCTACGGTATCTTCAACACTAACAACATTAGAACAACCAGCTAACAAAAGCATCAAAGCAGTTAAACCTAAACGCATATTTCCTCCTACAAATTACATTAAAAAACACTGCTATTTCTAACATATATTTATGAAAAGTCAACTGTATTTTTAATTTTCATTTTTTTGATATTATATACAAGCATTGACAAACCGCGATACTTCCGTCTCGCTTTCGTTGGTAGTCGAACCAACTCTCTCGTTGCTTCAAATAAATCTCTTATATTTCTACCATAATAAAAACCGCCCACAAGGGGCGGCCTTTATTATGGTCGGGAGTATTGGATTCGAACCAACGGCATCTTGCTCCCAAAGCAAGCGCTCTACCAGGCTGAGCTAACTCCCGTTACCAAAATCAGTGATGAGCATAACCTCAAAATTTATTTTTGCAAGATTTTTTTGACCTTGCTTAAACTTTTCTCAATAAACCACCATTGAATTGATTTATCAGAACCTTAAACAGAGCGCTCTGCCTGTTCTCTTTCAGCTCTAACCATTGTCACATCACCACGCTTGGCCGAACGTGCGGCTTTCCGGCGAGAAGACATTGCTCTGGTTTGACGCACAAAATCAGGCGCAATATATGTTGCTTGTTGACGCATTAACGCCTCAATTTGTGAACGCTCGGAAAAATCTTTCTTCAAACTTGCCGTCAAACTATCCCCGATAACACGCTCTGCCGTTTTTTGACGTTGCGCCGGCTCAATCTTAATACCCTGCTCTTTCATCATACCGGTAAAGTGATCCAATACTTTCGGTGACAAATGACGCAAAGCCATTTGCTGTGGACGTCCGCGCAAATATCCGACCATATCAAGCTTTGCCTCTCTGGTTTTAAGCTTGCGTGTAACTTCCTGTATTTCTTTATGTAAAGCTTTAATTTTTTGCTCAGAACGTGTTTCATCAGCAACATAACCGCGATCCAGACGTTTTTGCTCACGATCCAATCTCTTAACCAAATGAAGCAAATACTTTTCCGGATGACGCTCCTTCCAATCTCTTCTGATAGCTTCCATATCGCTGCGACGCGTATCAAGCCATTGCTCAAGCAAATCATCAGGAAGATGATCCCCATATGCCTCCAAAAGCTGCTGTCTGGTTCTCCGATTGCCGGATAAGGCTGCAACCGTATCCACGGCATACCCGGCCGCCAATGCCACAACACTAAAGTTAAGAATTTCATTAGTCTGTGTTTCTTCAACCTTTTCAGACTTAACTTCATCAGCAACAAACTCTTTAACCTGCTTATTACCGTTAAGCACTTCTGTTGGAATTCTGTCTTGATAGTTATTCTTAACCCATTCAGGAATTTCTTTCCAAATCTGATAATGACCGGCGTGACGAGACATAATCGCCGTTTTTACATCTTCTTTAACATCAGATGCAGTAAACCGACGCCAATCATCAGGATAGTTATACTGAAGAAATCTCTCAAAGTCAGCCATATTCATTCCCATGACACGCCTCCATGCCAAAATGTTAAGCACTATTGCTTTACGATTAAATAATAACATAAAATCTTTTGACCTGCAACAAAAAAGCGACACAAAAAATCTCTCCTTAGATACCTACTGCATTTTACTGCTTAAGGAACCCAAAGGAGAGATTGAATCACTTGTCCAAATCATCGTGCTTTGGTAGCGTGTTCATAAAGACAAGAAAATTCCACAAAGAAATAATCGCCCCTATACCAAACAAACCGCCAAAGATGATTTTTCCGACCAGAAAATCACAAAAAGACGCCAACTCCGTAGCAATAGCTGCTACCAACATTAAGCGAAACACTGTCGTTTTCCAAGACACTTTCTGCAAAAATGCCATTGCCACCACTCTGAACAGGCAGACCATCGCCAGAATAGCAACAATAATATTGACAGGTCTGTCTAAGAAAAACGCCACAACAAACAAGATGATGCCTAGTCCATAGCAAACACTTGTTAACGGAAAATCTTTCGTTTCTTCCATAACCTAAAAATTAAATTAAACCTAATTATATCTACATTCGCAATACTAATATACCGATTCGCATAAAAAATCAACCCCTCCGCAAAAAAATATAGACAGTAAAATGATAATCGGTTAGAATCCTCATCAAATCGTATTATCTTTTTGGAAAAAAATATGGCAGCAATACACTTAATGGTCGGATTTATGGGATTTGGCAAAACGACATTGGCACAACAACTGGCTCAAGACCTGCCCGCTGTTTGCTTAACCCACGATACCTATATGGTAAAATTATATGGCAGAAATATGCCTTATGAAGAGTTCCACAGCAATTATCAAAAAGTGGACGATATGTTGTGGCTTTTAGCCGCAAAAATCATCAAATGCGGCTGTGATGTAATTATGGATTACGGCTTTTGGAATAAAGAACATCGTTTGCAAGCATATCTAAAAGCCAAAGCCATCACCGAAAACATTATATTTCATCAAATGGTATGCGATATAAATGTAGCTAAAGAGCGTATATTAAAACGCTCAAAAGAAAATCCCAATGAACTATATATCACCGAAAATGAATTTGATACGCTTGCCAAACAATATCAACCTATTGACGCCAGCGAAAAATACACCGTCATTTATCATCAGGGTTAACCGCAGTGAAACTGTTTGATATGACATCCGAAACAATAGTTTACTAACGCGAGCCTTTACCCAAAAACTCATTACTCAAAAGAGAATCTTTACCTGTCATACCTTTTTCCAAATCAAGGCAAAGTTTAACAATATCTTTTGCTTCATACATACCGACCATTGGTGATGTTTCATTTTTAACACAACCGATAAAATCCGCCAGCTCGTTTTTGAGTGATTTACCACCGCTTGTCAATACTTGTCCGTTTTTAAGAAGCTGACAGGTCATAAAGTCAATATGAAAATTATTACCCTCGGCATCCGTAATATCCATAAAACGCTCTATTTCGCAGTCCTCACGCAACGCTTCCAACTCAACTGTCGCACCGTTTTTATATTTCATTTCTACAATTGCGTGATTTTCCCAACTCAAATCCTGACGCTTGTTTAATTGAGAACTCTCTAAATCATTACCAAGAAGTGAATAGACAATGGCTAAATCATGAATCATCAATTCTTGCACGGCACTGATACCAGTTTTATTGGCATTATTACGACTGGTGCGAATACCTCTGATATGAACAACCGGCACGCTTAGTTCTTCTTTGAGCCTGATAACCGCAGGATTATAATTTTCAACATGTCCGACAGCAATCATACTCTTCCCCTTCTTTGCCGCAAAAATCAACTTATCACACCCGTTTAAGGTTGTCGCCATCGGCTTTTCTATAAGACAAGGGATACCTCTTAAAAGGAGTTTTTCACCAATATTAGCATGTGACGGACCGGGGGTGGAAACAATCGCCGCATCGACATTTTCTTTGTTTATCTCATCAATATTTGTAAAATACGGCACATTGAGTTCCACCGCACGCCGCGCTGATGTCTCCGGTGTGGAATTTAAAATTCCCACCACTTCAACTGTGTCAGCAAAGTCTTCACGCAAGGTCTTGAGGTGCTTTTGCCCCATATTTTTACAACCGATAATCGCAATCTTAAGTTTGCCCATAATGAACCTCCTTGACTTGCTCAGAATAGCCGAATTTCCATATTAAGTCAAGCGTAATCAGGTTTCTAAATTGACCTTAAAAACCGCCATACTTCCGTCTGGCTTTCGCTAGTAGTCGAACCCACATTCTCGTGGGTTCGAGTTCCAAATTCATTATTCACCACTAAAAAACCACCCACAAGGGGTGGCTTTTTAGTGGTGACAGCGGCGGGACTCGAACCCACTACCCACAGTTTAGGAAACTGTTGCTCTATCCTGATGAGCTACGCCGCCAAAACACCCTATTTATAGTGCGCACTTTGCTATTTTGCAAGCATTAATTTAACCTAAAGACGCACTGATGAGCTCTTTAGTATAGTCCTCTTTCGGATTCATAAATATACTTTCAGCACTGCCTCGCTCAACAATCACGCCTCGTTTCATCACTGCCACCTCATGCGAAATAGCTCTGACTGCCCGCATATCATGTGAAATAAAGAGATAGGCAATCCCGCGCTCTTTTTGTATCTTTTTTAAGAGCTTAATAATTTCTGCCTGCACCGTCACATCCAAAGCCGATGTCGGCTCATCTAAGATAATCACCTTAGGCTCCACGGCAAGCGCACGTGCAATTGCAATTCTCTGCCGCTGTCCACCTGAAAACTCATGCGGGTATAAATTCAAAATTCCCTCGTCTTTAAGCCCGACAGCCGCCAAAACCTCTAAGATACGTTTTTCAATTTCTTTTTTATTCAAATCGGGAAAATGAATTTTTATCCCCTCACCGACAATCTCTTTTATCGTCATTCTGGGATTTAGCGAATTATACGGATCTTGAAACACCACCTGCACTGCTTTTCTAAAATCTTTTTCATTGGTAATATGCACGGACTTTGCCGTCAAAATCTCCCCCTTATATTTAATAAGATTGGCCATACACATCCCAAGGGTTGTTTTCCCCGAACCAGATTCGCCGACTAATCCTAATGTTTTTCCTTCATAAAGCACCAACGAAACATCTTTAACCGCATCAATCTTTTGCAATACCTTGCCAAACAAATTCTTTTTAATCGGGAAGCTGACCGTAATACCACGCGCTTCCAGCAGGCGTCTGGCAGCAAAATTGGACTGTAAAGACGTTCGTGAAAACGCTGCTAACAGCTCTTTGGTATAGGGATGAGAGGGGGCATTAAAGATATTACCGACACTACCTTCTTCCACAATCACCCCTTGTCGCATCACCAATACGCGATTGGCAATCTTTTTGACCACATTCAAATCATGAGAGATAAAAATCACCGCCATATTGAGCTTTTCTTTAAGCCTTAATATCAAATCCAAAATTTGCTTCTGCACTGTTACATCTAATGCGGTTGTCGGCTCATCGGCAATCAATATTTTCGGATTATTGGCAACGGCCATCGCAATCATCACCCGTTGTCGCTGCCCGCCCGAAAGCTCAAACGGATACGCGTTCATCCGCTCATTAGCATTATCAATCCCAACCATACGAAGCAAATATCTGGCTCTTGCCTTTGCTTTTATAGATGATACTTTTTTATGCTCGCGAATAATCTCGGCAATCTGCTCTCCGACCTTTATCAGTGGATTAAGCGAACTCATCGGCTCTTGAAAAATCATACTGATTTCATCACCTCGGATTGCCTGCCACTCAACTGGAGAAAGCTCAGTTAATTCTTTATTTTCAAACATAATGGAATTAGTGCTTTTATAAAGCACTTTATGTGTATCCAATAACCCCATAAGCGAAAGTGCTGTTACCGATTTACCAGAGCCGGATTCACCAACAATTGCTAATACCTCACCGGCATAAACTTCAAACTTGCTGTTATAAACCGCCGAAAATAAACTGCCATCGTCGCGAATAAAACGCACATTCAAACTTTTGACGTTAAGTAATGGTTCAGTCATCGCCGCCTCTTATCCATAGCCTCTCGCACCCCTTCGCCAATGAAGATAAGCGCTGTTAACAACACCGATAACACAAAAAAGATACTTAAACCAATCCACGGCGCATGAAGATTGTCTTTTCCCTGCCTTACCAAATCACCGAGTGACGGATATTCCTGCCCCAAACCTAAACCCAAAAAATCAAGCGCGGTTAATGCCACAATACCGCCGGCTAAAATAAACGGCACAAAAGTTACCGTTGTGACCAAAGTATTAGGCAAAATATGCCGCCACATAATCCGAAAATTGCTAACACCTATTGCCTTTGCCGCCTTAACATACTCAAAATTTCTAGCCCTTAAAAACTCGGCCCTGACCATCCCCGTCAACTCTGTCCAAGAAAACAGCAACAAAATAAATAACAGCATAAAGAAACTCGGCACAAATACGCTTGCGACAATAATCAAAATAAACATCTGCGGCATGGTATCCCAAATTTCGATTAAGCGTTGCAAGATAATATCCGTTTTACCGCCGAAATAACCCATAACTGCGCCGACAAATATCCCGATGGCCGAAGAAAGCACCGTCAATAAAAAGGCAAAGACAAAGGACAACCTGATGCCATACAACAACCTTGCCGCAATATCGCGCCCCTCTTCATCCGTGCCCAAAATATGACGCTTGGATGGTGGTGCCGGAAACGGCTCATTTAACTCATAATCTACCGTATTATACGAAAACTCTATCAAGGGCATAATCATATACCCTTCCTGCTTAATATTCTGCACAATAAATTGATCTTTATAATTTGCCTCAGTCGGAAAATCACCGCCAAACCGCGCATCGGTATAAGACGTCACAATCGGAAACAGATACTCACCCTGATATTTTAAGATAATCGGTTTATCATTGGCAATTACTTCGGCAAACAAAGACAGCACCAACATAACCGCTAACAAAAAGAGAGCTGCCTTAGACCTTTTATTTTTTATGTATTTATCAATTTTCATTAAGCATCCGCCAATAAACCTTATATGGAGGAAATGATAATACTTTAATCTCAGTCTGACAAGCTTTTAATTGAGTTTAACCCAGCTTAAAACAAATCCAACTCATCTGCTTTATCTAGTGTTGCAACTTTATCTTTAGCGCTATTATCGCTAGCTTCTTCTGCTTTAGTTTCCGTCTCGGCACTTGTTGCAACGGGCATAACCTCCGCTGAAATTTCCGGTAAAGCCGCATTTTCTGCCGCCTGCTCAACGGCTTCATTTACGGTTTCAATCGATTCCGCACCAACTTCATTGCTTTCTGCGACTGCTTGTTCGGTTGTTTCTTGAACGGTTTCCGTTACCTCCTGAACTATCTCTTTTACAGGTTCAACAGGTGCTGCTTCACTATTTTGATCCGCCTCAATTACCGCTTCTTCTGCTTCTTGAACGACATTATCAGTTTCCTTAACAGGAGCCTTCTCACTAGTATCTGTAACAATTTCAGACGGCTGTTCCTCGATAACCGGTGCAGATATTTCTTCCTTGGTTACTTCGGCATTTGGTGTTTCTTTGACTGCCTCCTCTTCAACCGTTTCTTCTTTAACACTTTCATCTACAACCGCTTGCGTTTTTTCAACAACAGGCATTGCTTCTGAAGGAATATCAACAAGTGGAGACGATTCTTTTACTTCCGGCTGTAATAAAACAGGAGCGCTTGACTCATCATCTGACACAATATCGTTCTTAAATTCATCTTCGGGCATACTCTCTTTAGGACTTTCAATCATATCATCGGTTAATTCAAAAATATTATCGGCCGATGAGCGTATTTCCTCATTTTTAGTAGCGATTTCTTTATCATGCAGTGCAATCGCTTCTTGACGCTTTTGTCGCGCTAAGGTTTCCTTCTTTTCTTGTGCCATTTTTTTCTGATAAGAAGAATTTTTTAATTTGTAGTTTTCATACCATGCACGATAGCTTTCGACAATATTAGAAATCCTGTTGCTCCGGATAACCGCATTGTTAATCAAATTCTTTTTCAAGCTAAACACTTCATCTTTTTTCATCTTCATATCATCAAGGGTATAGCAATAATCCTGATACCGCATTAAACTCTTTGTAAAATCACTGGCTAAACAGATGTTAGCATTAATCAAGAACCGCGGATTATCACCACGCCGCACCGCCAAATTGACCAATTTATCCGCCACAAACTGATTATATTTATCGGTTGTACGCGGGGCCAATTCACGTATAGGACTAATCCCTTGGATAAAAATATTGGTATTATCAATTTTCTTTTGTTGAACAACTTCATCCATATACTCTTGCAATTTACCGATAAGACATTTGGTCTGCTCAATATATGCCTGCTTCTTTTCATCAAGTTTACCTGCATAAACGGTATTATCTTTTAAGGCAACCCAATTTTTGCGCGGCTTGATATTGCAAAATTCATCATAAATAAATATATCAGACGGCAAATCAACATACGCTAAATAAGCTTGATCTCCTTTATCATGGGTAAAGTCGGAACTCAAACGATCCAATAATTGGTCTGCCCCTTCAATCGCCACCCGTCTGTTTTCAGATAACACTCTATACCCTTTGAGCGACGACATATTAAGAAACATCTTGCCTAGACTGTTTAAATCACGATTTTTGATACTCAAAATCCACTCGCCCAACAACGCATAAACATTACGTTCTGTCGTGGTATTTTTATCAATCAACGAAACTGTTTTATATCCTTTAACCACACATCTGTTTGTGCTAAATTCACCACCTTTTAAGCAAAAATCAAACTGCGGCATGGCATACATACTGACACCATAACCGTTCTTTTTCAAATAATCAAATAACTGATTATCTTCTAAGCTCAACTTTTCTAAACTGCCATGCACAAAATCCCATTTGTTTAAGTATTCAGCATATCCGCGGTTACCGCTTGTAGAACTGGTATAATCGACTTGATTAAAGATATCTATCAGATTTTCCATGGCATCGGAATTTTGCACAAAAGCATTTGGATAAATCTCAAATTTATTAACGGCATAAAATCCCAATAACAAATCCCTTAAATCACGAAAAGCCAAATCTCCGGTAGAATTTAAGAACTGATATGAAGGCAATTTCGGAGCCATCAAATAAACAATATTGGATTGACTTTTACCACCGCTTCCGGCACCGGCCAATGATTTAACCTCTGTATATTCATTCGGTGATTTTTTAATCATTTCATTTTTCTGCACACCGATAACACCGGAAAACAGTAATACCAAAGTAATAAATAAAATTGCGTCTGAATACCTAAATGCAAAGAAGATTATAATGCCCAATAACAAACCGATAATCCACGACGACGGAATAATACAAATAAATGTCAACCAATTTGCTACTCCCTTAAGCCATGTTTCTACAAAATTGCCGACATCAAACAAGGCAAACTGATTAAAAAAGATAACTGTCATAAGAACGGTAACAACTGCACAAACCACATTTTGTAAAGTCCTTGAAAAAGAAAGACAAAAAATAATGGCAAACGATACCGCCAAGACACTTCCCAAAATTGTTCCGATAGCTTGATTAAACGAACCACCTTCAAATAATCTGCCATTAATCGAATAAATAAACATTACAAAATCTATGGCAATCAATAAGAAAATATATAAACTTCTAAAAATTTTATCTCTTAATCGATTAGCGTCACCAGTCCAGCTGGCAAAGCGGCTGGAACGACTTTTTTTCTTTAACATCAGTGGTGCTGCACCTTCTTTATCTGCCATATTGACTCTCCACTCTAAAAGTAAACTATAGAAAGCATAATCGAAAGTTACTAAAGAACTGTTAAAAATCAAAAACTTTCTGTTCTTGCGATTATCAAGCCGAATATAAGCAGATTAAACGATTACAATGCAACGCAAGCATTACCTTTATAGCGCCAAGATTGAACAATATTGTTCTTAAGATAAAAGCGCGTTTGGCAATAATTTGTAACAAGATCTCCGGCAACATTGCCTATGGGGATTTCATATCCGCCGTAAGTAAAATCATAAAAAGCCTCGTCCTCGGTAACAAAATCACCACTGTCAAAAACATCCGGAGACGGAATTAAATCGTCTTCGCGATAGGTATAAATGATAACCATATCCCCGTTTTTCATTTTTCTGACCTGTGTCGGATTGCCAAAACTTGCCATAAGTTGTTCTGAGGTTTTGCCGATTTCTTGATTGAGTTTAGCTTCATATTTTTGTGCCGTCGCACATGCTGTAAGACTAAATATGAGTAAAAATTGACCGATTACTTTTTTCATAGCGCCTCCTATAAAAAGCGATGTATGATAAAAAAAGCAAAATTCAAGCCACTGCAGTTTATTTTTTCAATTCACGGTCACGATTAGCA
Organism: uncultured Rhodospirillales bacterium; assembly: GCA_902763185.1. Classification (GTDB taxonomy): domain Bacteria; phylum Pseudomonadota; class Alphaproteobacteria; order RF32; family CAG-239; genus CAG-267. Next base: position 68,049 of record CACWQT010000002.1, read on the forward strand.
TAAAATGATAGCATAATACCGAAGCTTGTCATCACCGACAAAATTACCGTTCCGCCATAGCTGATAAGCGGTAGAGGAATCCCCACCACCGGCAACAACCCCGTAACCATTGCAATATTGATAAATACATACAAGAAATAATTGGTATTTAGTCCCAAAATGACCATCTTACCAAAGTAGTTACTGTTATGAATTCTGAAAGCAAACCAATACCCGTAACTGATAAGGATAAGGTTTAAGAAGAGTATAACCACCCCGCCAAGCATACCAAATTCCTCTGAAAAAGTCGTGAAGATAAAGTCGGTATGTGGCTCCGGTAAAAAGTTCAAATGACTTTGCGTGCCGGACAAAAAGCCCTTACCCCAAATTCCACCGGAACCAAGCGCAATCTTAGCCTGAATAATGTGATAACCGGCACGTAGCGGATCGCGCTCAGGATCCAAAAAAGTTAAAATACGGTCTTTTTGATAACCATGCAAAAAATGCCACAAAATCGGCATTGCTGCAACAATTGCCCCTCCGGCAAGCACAAATTTCCACCATTGCACACCGGCAATATAAAACAAAAACACGGCACAAAACAGTATCATTAATGAGGTACCTAAATCCGGTTGCAACATAATAAACGCAACCGGCACTGCAACTAATACCGCCGGAATAATAATCCCTTTAATCGTGCGCGTGGTTTCCAAAGGCACATTGCTAAAATACTTGGCAAGTTCTAAAACAATTGCAATTTTCATCAATTCGGATGGTTGCAGATTAAAAAATCCCAAATTTATCCAACGTTGCGCCCCCATACCGATATGACCGGCAACATCCACAAAAATGAGCATCATCAAAGTCACAACATAAAACGGTGTGGCTACCTTATAATAAAATTCCGGCGGAATAAGTGCCACTGCAAACAAAATAATCAGCCCGACACCAAACCGAACACCCTGATTGAGCGCCCATGGTGAGAATGAGCCGCCGGCCACCGAATACAACGTTGCACACCCGATAAACGCTAAAACAACAATAATTCCGATAAACACAAAATTGAGGTGCAAAAAACGCTCTTTTAAACTCAGTTCTTGATTTTTATTTAACAGCATAACCATTTTTGTCCCCTTATCTGATATCGAGTTTTATCGCTTCTTCTAAAATTTTGGAAGCAATTGGCGCCGCGACACCCGAACCGGAGCGCCCGTGTTCAACAATAACCGCAACGGCATATTTGGGATTATCATGCGGTGCATAGGCCATAAACCATGCATGGTTACGATATTTCCACGGCAAATCTTCATCGCGTCTGATTCCTTGTGCACGCTCCTTTAACGATATGCGACGCACTTGAGTGGTGCCGGTTTTGCCACCCATTTTAACATCTTTTAATTTCAGTTTGGCACGTGCGGCCGTTCCGCCGACACCGTTAACCACTTCAAACATACCTTGCTTAACAATTTCCAAATTTTCTTTTTTAAGTTTAAGTTTTTTAGCCTCCGGTGGTTTGTCCTTTTTGATAAATGTCGGGGTAATTTCATACCCACCGTTGACAACACGCGAAAGCATGGTCACCAATTGTAAAGGCGTAACCAAAACATATCCCTGTCCGATACCGGCAATAACCGTTTCTCCTTGTTGCCACGGTTGTTTTAGCGCTGTTTGCTTCCACTTTTTATCTGGGATTACCCCTGCTTTCTGATTTTCCAATCCGATATCATAAATCTCACCCAACCCCAACCTGTGACTCATCTCGGCAATCTTTTCAATACCGAGTTTTAATGCTGTTTCATAAAAGAATATATCGCAAGAATTTTTAATTGCCTCAATCACATTTAAGTGACCGTGTCCGCTATGTTTCCAACAATGAAAATAGTGATTGCCTAATTTCATTTTACCCGAACAAAACGAAGTCGTATTTGTGGTGATAACGCCGGCTTCCAGAGCCGCCAATGCCACAACAATCTTAAAAGTCGAACCTGGAGAATACTGCCCTGCGATTGCTTTATCCGTCATTGGTGTCTTCTCATCATTGATTAAACTGTTCCAATTTTTAACAGAGATACCATCCACAAATAAATTCGGATCAAATGACGGAACCGATACAAATGCCAAAATTTCGCCGGTGTTAACATCCAAAACCACAGCAGCCCCCGATTCATTACCAAAGGCTTCATAGGCTTTTTTCTGCAATCTGATATCTATGGTCAAATCAAGGTCTTGACCGCGAACCCCGTCCGTTTTTTCTATTTCACGCATAATCCGCCCATAGGCATTAACTTCATACGTTACAGCACCGGCTCTTCCGCGCAAGATATTATCATAAGTTTTTTCAAAACCGGATTTACCGATTTTAAATCCCGGCACTTGCAATAACGGATCCTCATCCTTTTGCAAATCAGCCTCGGAAACTGCCCCGACATACCCCAACGGATGTGCCGTATATTCCTTATAAGGATAAGTGCGTATCAACCCTTCATCAATAATCAAACCGGGATATTGACTGTTATTAAGCATCAAATATGCAATTTCGTCCCAACTTAAATTGTCTTTAATCTTAACCGGCACAAAACGACGATGATGCGAAATATCTTTTTTAATATGCGCAACTTCATCATCACTTAAATGCAAAATTGCTTGCAAAGAACTAAGTTGCCCATCAATGTGCCGACTTTGCTCAGGAATAAGCATAGCCTGAAAATTTTGATTATTTACGGCAAGCTCGACACCGTTTCTATCCGTGATAATACCACGCGGCGGGGAAACTAAGCGGCGAGATGTGCGGTTAGAGTCCGAAAGAAGCGCATATTTCTCTCCCTGATAGATTTGCAAATAATATAACCGCCCGATAAGCGCAAAAAACAGCAAAATATTTACACTGAAAACGATAAGCGAGCGTTTAAGAAGGATACGCAATTTATGATTGGACTTTTTCATAGCGCTCCTCTAAATGAATAAACCGACGCTCGATTAAAATATAAATACGCGCCAATAACGGATAAACCGCAAGCGTTAGGAGAAATTCTATACCTAAGAGATTAAGCGGTAACAGTTGTCGAAAAAAAATGCTGATAATTGCCCCCTTAAACAACATTGTAATCAAAAGAGCACTGCTGAATAAGAGCCACGAATAAGAAAACCGCTTAATGTTAAACCGCTCCGAAAGAAAAACCGATACCAAATATAAAACCAAAAACGACAAAATATTAATGCCCAACATCACACCGCCCAAAACATCGGCAAAAACACCCAAAATAAAGGCTGATATAAAATTAAATGCATCCGGTCGCTGACTTTGCCAAAAATAAATTCCGGCATAAAAAGGAGCTTGGCGCAAAAAATTCCAATAGCTGTCTCCTCTCGGCAAATAGAGTAAAATAACAAGACAAAGTGTGCTGATAACGGGAACAAGAAAGGCAGCCGAATTTGATAAAAAATTTTTAATACTGCTCTTCATTGTAATTCCTTCATGGTCTCAGGCGTTGGCGCAACATCATAAAGAAGAATTTTGACTATTTCCGTTTCTGAAGGATTAAATAACGGCACAACGGTAATTGAATCCATATCTATTTGTTTGATACGCGCGGCGGGAATATCCGGCGGTAATCCCCCACCGACACCTGATGTGACCAATATGTCACCAACTTGCAATTCTGCCAACAATGGTGTATACAACAATTTCATCTCCGGCGCATTAACACCGGAAATAATGCCACGCTCGCGACTTTTTTGCGATACCACCGGAATTTTGGAGTTAATATCGGTTAAAAGCGTAACACGCGCATATTTACCGCTGATTAAATCTATACGACCGATAAGCCCCTTGCTACAAACCACCGGATAGCCGATTTTTATTTCATCACTATTGTCACCCAAGTATATAATCAACGCATTGGCAAACGCACCACCTGTTTCGGCAACAACCCGCGCCGTCCGACTTTGAACCTCCGGCGTATCATAGTGATGAAGCAATTTTTTTAATAAATCATTTTCAGCCTTAAGAGCCTTCATCCGATCTTTTAAGAGATAAAGCTCATCATTTTCTTTAATAAGTCTTTTATTTTCCTGATAAACATTGATGACAGATAACGCCTGCTTATAACCATAGCTCAGTCCGCGTGCCGGCATTGTTAGCGTATTGATAACCGGAACCGTCACAAACATAACGCTTTTAGACACACCGGAAATTAAACCCAAGTCAATTTTATGCACTAAAATAAGCAACAGGGCTATCGCAAACAATCCGGCCAGAATAAACCGCTTTAATATCCGTAAAATGTAATTTTCTTTTAAGAATAAAACCCTTTGGCGAAACATATTTCCCCCTAAAAGGATTATTCATACAAAACGCCGCGGAATTCCTCAAAATTGTCTAAGGCTTTGCCTGTCCCCCGCACAACACAAGTCAACGGATCTTCGGCAAGCGAGACCGGAAGTCCGGTTGCATTACGGATAACAGTATCAAGGTTTGCAAGAATTGAACCGCCACCGGTCATCATAATACCTTTATCCACAATATCGGCCGCCAATTCCGGTGCGGTATTTTCCAAAGCAACCTTAACCGCTTCAACAATCGCCATCACCGGCTCGGCCAAACTTTCGGCTATTTGACGCTCGGTAATAACAATTTCCTTCGGCACGCCGTTAACCAAGTCACGACCTTTAATTTCCATAGTGCGACCATCACCTTTTGCCGGCACACAAGCTGAACCGATTTCCTTTTTAATACGCTCGGCACTGCTTTCACCAACAAGAAGATTTAAGTTACGACGAATATAAGAGATAATCGCGCTATCCATCTTATCACCACCGACACGAATAGAACGAGAATAAACGATTCCCCCCAAAGATAACACGGCAACCTCTGTTGTTCCGCCACCGATATCAACTACCATAGAACCCGTTGCATCGTTAACCGGCAAACCGGCTCCAATGGCCGCAGCCATCGGCTCATAAATCAACCACACACGCTTAGCACCGGCATTAGCGGCAGATTCTTTAATAGCTCTTTCTTCCACCTCGGTTGCGCCTGAGGGAACACAGATAATAATGGTCGGGCTCAACAAACGACGACGATGATTAACTTCTTCAATAAAGTATTTAATCATGGCCTCTGCCGCATCAAAATCAGCAATAACACCGTCTCTTAACGGACGAATGGCGCGAATATCGCCAGGGGTACGCCCTAACATTTGCTTTGCCTTGGTTCCGACCGCCCAAACTTCTTTTTTGCCATTCAAATCTTTGACAGCAACCACTGACGGTTCATTTAATACAATACCTTTTCCTTTGACATGAACCAAAGTATTGGCTGTGCCGAGGTCTATTGCCATATCGGCAGAAAATAAGCCCAACAAATCTTGGATAAACATACCTGTCCCCTCTAAAAATTCAATCTTATCTAGTTTTATGTTTAAATCATTTATTTTGCAAGCATTTTAAAGTGCTTTTTTAACATCTTCAACAAAATTTTTATCCGTCGCATAGCAAGACTTATAGCAGAAATCCGCTGAAAACCGATTATTAAACCAAGTAGACTGGCGTTTAGCATACTGTCTGGTATGAAGTTTTGCTTGCTCTATAGCTTCATCTAAAGAGCATTTACCCGCAAAATATGCCTTAAATTCCTGAACCCCCAAAGCATGCATTGCCGGCAAATAATCAGGAAGCTGCCGTGCCAATAACTGCTTTGCTTCATCAACAGCCCCGAGTTCGACCATTTTATCAAAGCGCACACGACAACGATTATCTAACGCCTCTCGTGGCGGATTGATATAGATACTGACAAATTCTTCTTTTTTATAAAATGGTCTCAAAGGCTGAGATTGCCAATAACTCATTGTCTTTTTTGTATCAAACCAAACCTCTAAAGCGCGCCTGATACGGGTTGTATCATTAGCGCTTAAACGAGCGGCGGTCGATTCGTCTACTTTTTGAAGCATCGCATATAGTCCGGATAATCCTTCTTGTTTAAGCATAAAAGACACCTTATCTCGAATTTCTTTAGGTGTTTCCGGTATTGGCGACGCCCCCTTTTGCAGTGTTTCTAAATATAATCCTGTTCCCCCGACCACAATCGGCGTTAAATTATTTTGTCGCGCATCCGTAATTTCTTGACAACAAAGATGAAGCCAATCCATCATATTACCATGAACCGACGCATCATAAATACCATAAAGTTTATGGGGAACAATCGCTTTATCATCATCACTTGGCGCCGCAGCAAGAATAGGAATATCGCGATACACCTGCATTGAGTCGGCATTGATGACAACACCGTTCAACGCTTTGGCAAGCGCAAGCGCCAAACCTGATTTTCCGGATGCGGTCGGACCGGCGATGACAATTATTTTAGACACCGACATGAAGCTTCTTCCACAAGATTACGACACAAGTCTTCATAAGATACACCGATGTATCTGGCCTGTTCCGGCACCAATGATAAAGCAGTCATCCCCGGATGCGTGTTAATCTCTAAAAAGATAACACCGTCTTTTTCATTATAGCGAAAATCTGATCGCGATACGGTTTTGCACCCTAAGCGATTATGCATCGTCTCGGCATAAGCCATACAGGTTTTTGCCGCTGACGCCGGAATTGGTGCCGGCAAAATATGCTCAGTTGCACCACTTGTATATTTGTGCTCATAGTCATAAAAACCGCTATTGGCTTTCATCTCTGTCACCACATGGGCTTTTCCCTCATAGCACATAACTGTTAAATCATGACCGGTAATATATTTTTCCACCAACAACTCTGTTTGCTCATCGTCATAACGAATTTTAAAAATATCTTCCGGTTTTTTCACAATAAACACGCCAACCGATGAACCGTCTGATACCGGTTTCACCACAAACGGAAGTTCTAAAGTCGGGGCAATTTTGATAAATTCCTTAGCTGTCATCTTTTGCCCTGTCGCAATCTTAACCCCTGCCTCCTCGGCAAGAAGTTTTGTTAAATGCTTATTCATTCCGACCGCAGACGCTAATACACCGGAGTGAGTATAAGGAATTTGCAATAAATCTAAAAGCGCCGGAACGGTTCCGTCCTCGCCCCAGTTGCCATGCAATGCGTTAAATACGACATCAGGCTTTTCGGTATTGAGTGCAGTGATAAATTTTCTAGTATCAGTAAGATTATGCGTTGTAACATTATAACCGCACTTGATAAGCGCCGCCGCAACACCTCTGCCGCTTTCTATACTGACTTCTTTTTCAGAAGAAAAACCGCCCATTAAAACCATCACTTTTTTAGTCATTATTTAACTCCTTTTGATTTAATATCCGTAATAAGATGTAATTTAACGTCAATATTTTAAGAAAGGTTAAAGACATGGCTAAAAAAATATTTTTATTTTGTTTGAGCATATTTGCGATGATAAACAGTGCCGAAGCTGTAACACTTAATCAACAAATGGATGTCAACATCGGTGTTTTTGATGCCGCCAAAATTGAACTGAATTACAAAGCCAATCAGGACAACTTTTTAATCAACGCCATCGTTAATACTGCCAATCTTTTTAACACACTTTATCCTTTTAAGGGCAAATACCAAAGCAAAGGGGATATCGTAAATGACAAGATGAAACCAGAAATTTATGAAACCGAAACCCAAACCCGCAACCATGTCCGCACCAAAAAAATCTTTTACGACGACAAGGGTATTGCTTATAAACGGCTTTCAACCAAAGACAAAAAAGTTAGCGAAAAACCGATTATAAACGTTCCGCCATCGGTTAATGCCGCGGATTTGCAAAGTGTGTTTGCTGATTTGCTAAATCAATTTTTAAAAACGCAATCATGCAATATGACGCGCGAGGTTTATGACGGCAAAAAACACTATAAAGTCATTGCAAAAGATAACGGTATGGATAAACGTTACTTCACTTGGTATCAAAAAGAAGAACAAGCCTACCGTTGTTCCATTTACATAGAAAACCTTAAGGACAACAACGATAATATTTTATGGGAAGTAACTGCCGAAAAGCCGATTAAACTCTGGATCGGCCAAGATAAAAAAACAAAAATGCCGTTTGTATTGCAAATTGTGATTGACTCTACCCCGCTCGGTATGCTAGAGGTAACGCCAAGCAAAGTCGAAATAAATTAAGGAAAAATAATATGCATAGAGCTGAGCTTTTATTACCGGCAGGTTCACTTGTTAAGCTAAAAACGGCACTTTTATACGGGGCTGATGCGGTTTATGCCGGCACTCCCGATATGAGTCTGCGCACCCAATCCAAATTCTCGCTTGAAGAGTTAAAAGAAGGCATAGATTTAGTGCATGCCGCCGGTAAAAAAATTTACTTAACGCTCAACCTTTATATCCACAATGAAGAGGCTGAAAAGCTACCGCAATTTGTTGCAACGCTCAAGAAATTGATGCCAGACGGCGTATTGGTTGCAGACCCCGGTGTCTTTTATTACTTAAAAGAAAATGCCCCTGAGCTTAACCGCTTTGTTTCCACCCAAGCCAATATCTGCTCGGCACAAACCGTCAAATTTTGGCAATCCATGGGCGCCAAACTCTGTGTTTTAGGGCGCGAGGTTACCTTTGCCGAGATGAAAGAAATTCGCCAACAATGTCCCGATATTGAGCTTGAATGCTTTATGCATGGGGCAATGTGCATGTCCTATTCCGGACGTTGTCTCATCTCTAACTTTTTAGCCGACCGCAGTGCCAACAAAGGCAAATGCGCCCACTGTTGCCGTTGGCATTATAAACTCCATATCCGCTTAAAAGACGGCACGGTTAAAGAGCTTTTGATAGATGATAACAACAAAGATAATTTTGAATATCTTTTGGAAGAAGATTTCCGCCCCGGTGAATATTATGAGGTGGTGGAAGATGACCACGGAAGCTACATTTTAAATTCTAAAGACATGTGTTTAATGCCGCGGCTTAATGATTTGCTTAATATCGGTATGGATTCGCTAAAAGTAGAAGGACGTAATAAAACCGAGTATTACGCCGGTGTCGTGGCGCGCGCTTATCGGCAGGCAATAGATGATTATTATAATGCGCCAAAGACATGGAATCCCGAAAAATATATGCCGGAATTGATGACTTTGCAAAATCGCGGTTATTGTTTAGGTTTCCATGATGGCAAAATCACCAACATCAGCCAAAATTATGAATATACGCGCACCTTGGGCGAGTGGCTGTTTGCCGGCTCCATTGTTGAGTGGCAAGGCGATGACGCGATTTTTGAACTGAGGAATTACATAGAAGCCGGTGAACCGATAGAATTTCTCATCCCTCACGGTTTGAATAATCTGACATTGACCTTAAAGGAATTTGAAGATGCCGACACCGGTGAAGTAACCGCAAAAGTTTCTGCCGGACAAGGCAAGAAAATCCGCATCAAACCAGCCCAATGGGATAAGCCTGTATCTGAGATAAAAAAGCTTTTACCGCAATATGTAATTGCCCGTAAATTCCAAGGGCTGAAAGGCGAAAATGCCGAAATGTATCAGCATAAACTCGCTGAGTGGAATAAGTTAAAAGGCTAAGTATTTAAGGCAAAACATTAAAAACCGAAAAATCGCCATAAAAGCAATTTTGCAAAGGGTGGAATAAAGTGCGGTGCTATCGTCGGATGTCCTGCCCTAAAGCGGAGCTTACTTAAGGGTAAGTGAGCATTTAGGGACAGGCTTCCATCCGGCGATATGACCGTACTTTAGCACATCCCCCACTACAAAATCAAAAGAGCCACCTTGCGGCAGCTCCTTATACGCAATATTTAAAGATTTAAGATTTAGAAATGCTCATCGCACTTTTTAATCAACTCTTCAATATTCTCTGGTGGCCAACCCGGAGTTTCCATACCGAGATGGATTCCCATCTTAGCCAATACTTCTTTAATTTCGTTCAAAGACTTACGACCAAAGTTCGGTGTGCGGAGCATTTCTGCTTCTGTCTTTTGAACCAAATCACCGATATAAACGATATTGTCGTTCTTTAAGCAGTTTGCTGAACGAACAGAAAGCTCAAGTTCATCAACCTTGCGCAGAAGATTTCTGTCAAACGGAAGCTCTTCTTTAACATCAACAACTTCGCTTTCCGGCTCATCAAAGTTAATAAACGGCTTCAATTGGTCTTGCAAAATACGTGCAGACAAGGCAACGGCATCTTCAGGTGATACCACACCGTTTGTTTCAACAACCATTGTCAACTTGTCATAATCTGTATTTTGACCGACACGAGTCTTATCAACTTTATAAGAAACTTTACGAACAGGAGAATAAATTGCATCAACAGCAATCACGCCGATTGTTGCATCAGCAGCCTTGTTTTGCACGGCAGGAACATAACCTTTACCTGTGCCTACTGTCATTTCCATAGAAATTTTAGCACCTGCATCCAAAGTGCAGATAACATGATCAGGATTCATAATTTCAACATCATGACCTGTTTCAATCATACCGGCAGTAACAACTTTCGGACCTTCTGCCTTCAAGCGCATAATCTTCTGCCCTTCGGAATGAACGGCAACCGCCAATCCTTTAATATTTAAGATAACGTCAGTTACATCTTCACGCATGCCTTCAACAACTGAAAACTCGTGCAACACGCCGTCAATTTTAACGGAAGTAACTGCTCCGCCTTGTAAAGAAGATAACAAAACTCTTCTTAAGGCATTACCTAAAGTTAAACCAAAACCTCTTTCCAAAGGTTCTACGACAATTTTCGCAATATTTTTGCCTTCGCCAGAATTAACCTCCAAATTAGTCGGTTTAATTAGTTCTTGCCAATTTTTCTGAATCACCGGAACACCCCTCTAATAGTTTATGTGCAATATACTATAACAAGTAGAGGAACAGATTCGCTCTTTCCTCTACTTAAAACTCTAAAATTAAACTCTGCGGCGTTTTCTTAAACGGCAGCCGTTATGCGGAATAGGAGTTACATCACGAATAGAAGTAATGGTAAATCCGATAACCTGTAAAGCTCTGATAGCCGATTCGCGACCAGAACCAGGTCCCTTAACTTCAACTTCCAAAGTCTTCATACCATTTTCTTGTGCTTTTTTACCGGCTTCCTCGGCAGCAACTTGAGCAGCATACGGCGTAGATTTACGAGAGCCCTTAAAGCCCTGTGCACCGGCAGTAGACCAAGCAACTGTATTACCTTGAGCATCGGTAATTGTAACTCTAGTATTGTTAAATGTAGAATTTACATGAGCAACACCAGAGGTGATGTTCTTCTTTTCTTTCTTTTTAATAACTGTTTTTGCCATCGCTACCTCACTTACTTCTTCTTATTAGCAACAGTCTTGCGCTTACCTTTACGGGTTCTCGCATTTTGTTTTGTGCTTTGTCCGCGAACCGGCAAGCCTTTACGATGACGAAGACCGCGGTAGCAACCTAAATCCATTAAGCGTTTAATGTTAACGCCGACTTCACGACGAAGTTCACCTTCAACGAGGTAGTCCTTATCAATAACTTCACGAACCTTAGCGATATCTTCATCAGAGAGCTCATGCACCCGACGATCACCAGCTACGCCCGCTTTTGCACAGATAACCTGTGCGGTTTCTCTCCCGATGCCATAGATAGAGGTCAGAGCAATCTCAAGTTTCTTGGCAGTAGGAATATTTACACCAGCTATACGAGCCAAATTAAATCTCCATTTATTTATATATTAAACCATTCAAAAAGTTGATCACCACTTTTCAAAATTACTGCGGATTATAGAACATAAATTCCTACTGTCAACAGTTCTTTTAAAAAAAATTAAAAAAAATGCATTTTAAATGAAAAGGTTAACCGGACTTTGACTTACTTGAGAACAGTGACCAATCGACTACCATTTATAACAAACCCAAAAAACAATCGTCTAAAATGAAACCATTTAATTAAAATACAAATCCCTCCAAGTTTTATACCTATTCTTTTAAGGATGCATTGATGGCGTTTTCTTGCGCCCAATTTCGTATAGTATTAATATCATCCATCCTCATTTTAGCCATAGGAACCATTCTCTTTAATACTTTTTCAAAATCAGCCATGGACAAATTAGATTTACTTTCACCATTTATCTTTCTTACATATGCTTCTAGTAGTGAATCCTTTACCCATGACTCAATTTCAGCTCCAGTTAGACGTATATTTTTACCAAGATTACTTTCTCCAGAAAGTTTTGCCAATTTATCTAAATCATAATTTTTTATATCTCTGCCTATTTTTCTTATATGGATTTCTAATATTTTCTTCCTTTCCTCAAAGTCTGGTAAATCCACAAAGAAAATTTCATCAAAACGACCTTTACGGAGTAATTCTGGTGGAAGGCTAGTAATATTATTAGCTGTTGCAAAGGTAAATACTGAAGCCGTTTTATCTTGCATCCAAGTTAATATATTGCCCAAAACTCTAGAAGATGTGCCTGAATCGTTATCATTTTGAAGTCCTTTTTCAATCTCATCTATCCATAATACACAAGGTGCAATTGCTTCTGCTGTTTTTATAGCCTGTCTGATATTAGCTTCTGATTCTCCAATATATTTTCCATAGATTTTACCAATATCTAGCTTTAACAACGGCATATTCCAAGCCTTAGCTATACATTTTGCCGTTAAAGATTTTCCACATCCTGGAACTCCAACTAATAAAACGCCTTTAGGTGCTGTTAATCCAAACTTTTGAGCATCATCAGAAAATGTTTTACCTCTTATTTCAAGCCAATATTTTAAATTATCTAGGCCACCGATATCTTCTAACGATAAGGAATTTTCAATGTATTCTAAAATTCCACTTTTTCGGATAATCTGTTTCTTTTCCTTAACAATGCTTTTAACATCACTAATATCTAGGCAATGATCTTCAACCAAAGCACGTGATAAACAATTTTCTATTTCAGCGTGGGTTAGTCCAATTGCAGCATCTGTTAAAGCCGTTATAACTTCTGGAGATGTATCAATCTGTGCTTTTTCTTCATCTTGATAATCATCCATAAATTTTTTAATTTGTTTCTTAATAGATTCCCTATCTGGTAATGGATAATCTAATACCGTTACCTCTGATGCAATATCCTTACTTATATCAGATGATGTGGAGATTATAATACAATTACATCTGTACCCTTTATGCCTGATGTTTATGGCAAATTCCTTAAATTCTCTTTCGTACGCAGAAAGCGAGACATCAAAAAATACAAAAATTGCAGGTTTATCTAATTTTGCAAGTTTTTCACATGCTTTAATAGCGGTCTCCACATTTTTTGTGTATTCTTGATTTTCAAAATCAATATGCTTTCCCTTCAGTCCAGAAACTGAACTCCAAGTTACTAAATAATGCTCTAGTGATTTGGTTATTTTTTCTATATCTGTAAGTAATCTATCCTCCTCAACAGTTTGAACCAAAATCAGAGGGTACCTAGCTTTGATATAATTTTTTAATTCATCACTAAAAGTCATTGCCCATCCTTTCAATATTACAATTCCAAACGTCTTTTGGTATTTTTCGGCTTTTTCTTCTGCTTCATTGAAGAAGGTAAAGTCTCATTGGTAACATTTTCGTTATCAGATGAAGAACTTGCAATATTTTTTATAGATTTTAAGACTCCATTTTCAAATGTTCCTGCTATTTTGGGATTACCATCTTCATCATGGGTAATAATTTCTCCATCAAACACACCACCATTGTAAGTCGCTTTTGTTCGAGGTTTTCCGTCTTCATTAAAATTTTCTGTAGTTTCTAATACCCCATCTTTATAATGTGCAATGCATGTAACATTGCCAACTTCATCATAAGTAATTGTTTCACCGTTTAATAATCCATTTTTATATGATGCATCTGTTTGAATACCTCCTGTATTGTAATATGCTTTTATGTTAATTATTTGATCATTCGCCCAATTTTCTTCTCGCGTTAAACGACCACTATTGTCATAATACTTTGAGATACCTTCTAATACATCGTTTGCATAAGTTGCTTCACTTTGCAGGGCACCATGGGGATAATAAAGTTTTGCGGTACCTTCAATCACACCATTTTTATACGGCATTTCACTTTTTAAGAAACAACCAGAATAAGCTTTTGAAATACCTTCAATTACTCCATTAACAAAGGGTGTTTCTGCTTCTAAATTTCCGTATTTATCATATTTTTTTGCCACACCATTTAATACATCATCATAGAATTGAAATTCATATTCCAAATTACCTTTTTTATCGTATTGTTTCCATAGCCCATATTTTTTATTTCTATAGATTTTTCCTTCCCTATACAAATTTCCATTTCTATAATATTCTTGTGTTGTTTTAGCTAATTTAGCTTCATTTTCCTTGTTTTTTTCAGAATTTGATGAAGAAATTAAAGCAATAAGTAAAAATAAGACTATCCAAACTATAAAAGATGTTTCACTTGATGTCTTTATAGCTCCTTGCGTTAAATATTTTTTTGCTATGTATCCTGTAATACTAACGTCAAAATTTTTAAGTTTAACAGTTGATTTAACCCACCCACTTGAGTGAAGTTCACCACTTATCTCTTGCCCTTTAGTTAAACTTCCTAAAATTCTGCATTTAGTACTAGCACATTCCCGAATATTAACAGATGCATTTGCCGTATAAACATTAGCATACGCATTTGATGAATTAAATAGAAATAAAATAAAAAATAAATATTTCAGCACCCTTTGACTCCATAACTACCCATATAAACTAAAATAAAAATAGATATAATGCAACCAATTTATCTTTTATTTCTAATCTTATATTTAAACTTAAAAGCCGCTTATCAAAGCGGCTTTTGCAATGGGTTTGAGAAAATGCCCTGCTGGAAGCAGATTTGCGACTGAGGTTTACAAAACCGGTAAATAAAGGAGCAAATCTGCAATCATGAGGGCGTTTTACCAAGCCCCCACGAAAAAATGCTTAGTTTAATAAAAAGAAAAAATTTGAGATGGATAGAAGTAAATGTCCTGTGGCAAAAATCCTAGTGTAGATAAAACTACATGAATTTTTGCCAACAGGCTTCCATTTACGATTAGACGTTCAAATTTTCCTTTTTATTTCTTTTTCTTGACGAGAGCAGCCTTCTTCAACAACCCCTCATACTGATACGCAAACAAGTGCGATTGAACTTGTGTGATAAAGTCAAGTGTCACTTGCACCACGATGAGAAGTGTTGTTCCACCCAAAACAAACGGAACATTTAACTTGGCAATCAAAATTTCCGGCAAGATACACAATGCCGCCAAATAAGTTGCACCGAGAACGGTTAAACGGGTTACCACATAATCCAAATACTCTGCGGTATTTTTACCGGGACGAATACCGGCAATAAATCCGCCATGCTTTTTGAGGTTATCAGCGGTTTCTTCGGGGTTAACCACAACAGCGGTGTAGAAGAACGCAAAGAACACAATCAAGAACGCATATAAGAATAAGTAAAGCGGTTGACCATGACTTAAATAACGACTTAAAGTTTGCACCCATGCCGGTCCATTAGTTGACCAAATATTGGCAATTGTAATCGGGAGCAACAACAAAGCGCTGGCAAAAATCGGCGGAATAACACCGGTCGGGTTAACTTTTAACGGCAAATGAGAGCTTTCAGCGGCTGTCATGCGAAGACCGATTTGACGCTTAGGATATTGCACCAAAATCTTTCTTTGTGCCATTTCCACCTTTAAGATAATAAACACCAACAAAATACTCATCAGGAACAAGCCCAAGATAACCAAAGGTGACATAGAACCGATACGCCCTAATTCCAATGTCTGACCGATTGCAGACGGCACGTTAGCAATAATACCGACGGTAATAATAAGAGATGAGCCGTTACCGACACCGCGTGAGGTGATTTGATCACCGAGCCAAACGATAAACATTGTGCCACCGGTAAGCGAAATAATGGTAGAAAAGATAAATGTATAAGGCGCGATTACCACCGCACTGGAACCGTCACCGTTAGATAAGCTCATAAGACCAAGCGCGATACCATAACCTTGAACAATTGTAATTAAAACGGTTAGGAGCTTGGTATAATGCACCATTTTGCGGTGCCCTGCTTCGCCCTCTTTCTTAAGCGCCGCCAAAGACGGAACAATTGACTGTCCCAATTGTAAGATAATGGAGGCCGAGATGTAAGGCATAATGTTTAAGGCAAAAATGGTCATACGCTCCAACGCACCACCGGAAAACATGTTAAACATACCCAAGATACCGTTAGAATGTCTGGCAAACAAATCCGCAAGCACCCGCGAATCAATGCCCGGAAGCGGAATAAACGTTCCCAAACGGAAGACGATTAAAGCGCCCAAAGTAAACCACAAACGTTTTTTCAAATCCGTTGCTTTACTAAAGATAGAAACATCTATATTTGCTGTCTTTTCACTTAATGCGACCATTTTTATTTCCTTAAAATTATTATTCAAACACGACAGAAAAGCACTGTTTTTGACACAGATACTTTACCGAATTGCACCTAATCTAAACCATAAAATTTAATTTTACCTTTAAAAAGTGCTACTTTTCCACCACCTTTTAAACAAAAGAACAGGAGTAAGAAACATAAAAAAATTTTATATTTAAACTTAAAAATCGCTCTTTTATGCGATTTTTGCAATGGGTTTGAAAAAGTGTCGCGCTTGAAGTAAATTTCCGACCGCGGTGTATAAAACCAATACATAAGGGAGGAAATTTATGATAATGGCGATGCTTTAACGAACCCTCTTATAATTAAAGAATACCGGACGGCGCCCTTCCCGTATAGCCTTCTCCTGATACTTAGTCCTCACCCAATCTTCAGGCTCATGTTTCCAATCATTACCGCATTTTGCTGTCCAAATAAAATCCGAACACGCATGCATGACCCGAAGCACATGACGCTTATAAACCGGATGATCGGTTGCCACCCGAAATAAACCGCCTTTTTTTAATACACGCGCCAACTCTTTTAGATTATCTGGATTAACAAACCGTCGTTCGGTATGCCGTTTTTTCGGCCACGGATCCGGAAAGAGCAAAAAGATTTTATCAAAAAACGCATCGGGAATTTCGTGAAACAATAGGCGCACATCATCATCAAACACACGGATATTGTTCACCGGATAAGCGAGCGCATCAATATTTTCCGGCAGATTAACACCCTCCTTAACGCCGCTGATAAGTGTCATCAGATTGGCGACACCATTCTTAAACACTTCCACACCGATATAACCGTTTTGAGGATTTTTCAAGGCTTGACCATAAAGATGCTGCCCGTCACCAAAACCAATTTCCAGACAAATTTCTTTTTTAGGCTCACCAAACATTGTATCGTGATTAAAATCAGCCTTACGCGAAACACGCAACTGCGGCAACATAACATCCAACAAGTAGCTCTTGGCCTTGCGCACCACGCGCCCTTTGCGTCTGCCAAAGAATTTAGGCGCATCAGAAACTATGTGTAAACTAGACATCTAAATCCGCGTCATCTTTGTCACGAAGACTGGTTAACATAATCAACAACGCGTTTCTGGAACGTGGCGGTAAAGCATAAAATGCTTTCAATAACATCGTCGCCTCTGTGCCGTCCATCGGATCAAACTGCGGCTCGGTAACATCCTCGTTTAAGAAACCAACCCCAAAATCTTTATTATATTCCGGCAATTTCACATAAGATTCCGCTGGCACATCACTATAAAAATAGCTGATATCAACACCTAAAATTGCTGCAATGCTATATAATCTTCCGGCACCGATACGATTCATACCCTTTTCATATTTCTGCACTTGTTGAAAGGTGATTCCCAAACGGTCTGCCAATTCTTTTTGGCTCAACTGCAACAATTTACGGCGAGCACTGATACGGGCACCGACATGAATATCAACGGGACCGATGCCGCTTTCATACACACCATCGGCATTAATCATCTGTGACTTTGGTTTACGTCCGCGAGGCATTTTCATTCTCCTAAAAAATTAAATACTGCATTAGTGATACACTGAAATTTCACAAACCGCAACAACTTTTTGGCGAAAAATACAACTATGACGATAGTGATACACCAAAAAGTTGACAACAAGCCATAGCGATTCGCCTTTTAATTGTATATTGAACTTTCAAAAGCAAATTTTTCTTGCTTTTTACGCTGTCCAGAATAGTATACTTCATAAAAAAGAACTTTCAAAGGAACGACCATGATACCTGTTAAAACAGCGCATCGGTGGCTAACAGTTGCCAACGCCTTAACGGAAACGCAATTTATTTTGCCGGTTTTGATGCTGTTTTATGGCTATAAAGGGGTAAACATGGGCGATTTTTTCCTAATCCAAGGTATCTGCTGCATTGCTATATTCATCCTTGAAGTGCCAACCGGTTACATCAGTGACATCTTTTCCAGAAAAAATACCATTATCCTTGGGGCTATTGCCTGGATAATCGGGTATCTGTTCCTTATTTTCGGTTATGGTTTTACCACCATCTTAACCGGCGAACTTTGTTTCGCCTTAGCTATATCCCTAATGTCCGGAACTATTGAGGCTTACTTATACGACCTTTTAAAAAAACGCCACAAAGAAGGCTCTTTCCATAAAAAGTATGCTAAAATGAAAACATTGAGCAATTTAACGATTATGGTGGGCGCACTAAGCGGTGCGTTCCTATATCAATTTATCGGTCCGACTGCGCCACTATGGGCAACAGTTATCGGGCTGATGATAACTGCCACAATTTTAATTTTGTTACCTGACGTGCCGGAGTCAAAAAGAATTGTTGCCGAAAACAAAAGCAAATGGCAGGATATCTGCGATATTTCAAAATACGCCCTCAAACATCAGGAACTAAAATGGCTGATGTTGTTTCCGGCATTTTATGGAACAATGACATTGATTTTGATGTGGGGTTTGCAGTCAGTCATGATAACCAAAAACGTTCCTGTTTTTATGTTTAGCGTTGTTATGAGCGCCAACGCATTTATGCGTGTGATTTGGTCAGGATTTTCATCAAAAGCCCTTGAAAAATTAAACTTGTCCGGCATTCTTGTTTTACAAAGCATTGTGATTACCATTGCCGCTATCGGTGCATCGATCGCAGAATACACCAACAATATCGGTGTTTATGTGTGCCTATTTTTAATGATTTTAGGAAGTTCCTCGGTGGTGCTATCCAATATTACATCTTCGGTTCTGATTAACCACCGCATCAAATCAGATGAACGCGCAACCATATTATCTGTCGGTTCTATGGTAAACCGCATATTTTGGTCAATCGGAATGATAGGCTTAAAACCATTATTTGATACACTAAGCCTCAGCAAAACATTTTTAATAACTTCATTGATGCTCTTCCCGATTATCTTTTGCGCACGTCACTTATATAAGATGAAATTAAAAACCATGGGCGAGAGATAAAATAACCTGTTGCATTTAAAAGAAAAATACCTCATACTCACCACATTAAACAATTATTATAAAACTTAAGCATTATGGAAAGAATGGATTTTTTGGTTAACGGATTTATGCAACAGCATAATCTGACGGTAGATGATTTATTAAACTACCTTGTGGAGCGCAAAGCTAAAGAGCAGACTATTCCTCTGAACAAAGCTAATTTTGAACAAATTAAAGTCGGTATGTATTGGTATGACGATAACACAATTTCAGAGACCTACTATTCTGACCGCAGATTAAAATCACTGATTTTGGCCGTCTATGAAGACCACGTCATCGGCGACACATTTTTTCAAAAAAGCCGCTTGCTTGACTTCAATTCGGCAATGTGCGAAATCGCTTCGTTCAAGAATGACTACATCCCGTGCGGCAAAGCCCATAGAGCAAAGTTAAAAGATTTAGAAAGTGTGGCAAACAACATTGACGTCATTAACAAGGCCCTGAAAGCTATCGGCAAACCGCAATGGCGCTTTTCATATTGGACTGATTCAATCAATCCCTATGAAGATGACTGGTATCGCAAAAAGTGGCATTACATTGTAACCGTCACAGAAAGACACCGTTGCCGACCGGCTCCGGACAGAGAAATTGCCGATGCTCGTCCCCTGCTCTATTTTGAACTGAAATAATCTTTTAACCCACCGCCGTGACGGTGGGTTTTAATTTTAAATTGAGCAACAGAAACCGCTTGAATTTTAGAAAAAAAGCATTATACTGATTACAGTTTGGGTTTACTCAAACTATAATACGAAAAGCCGTATGAAATAGATATATTGGACCCGAGGGCAGTACTCGGCGCCTCCACCAGTTTAAGGGGGCGAAATAGGTTTGACAGTGTATAGTAAAGATATTTGTGCTGTATTCGGCAAGACACCACCGTTATCGGTTCAAATCAAATAAACGCAAATGATAATTTTGCACCTGTTGCTGTAGCTGCTTAAGCCAAGCAACAAAGCTAAATTCTTTAAGCTATGGTTAGCATAAAGTGGGGGGTGAGCCACCCAGCAACAGAACGGCTCATTTATTTATATTAAAGAGGATTAAAATGACCGATTTTGTGGATGAAATAAATTATGATAAGCTGATTGAAAAATCATTAAAACAGGTAGTGGTAGAAGCCTTAAAAATTGCCGAACGGCAAGGTCTTCCCGGAGAAAATCATTTTTATATTACCTTTAAGACCAATCATCCCGAAACGATAATTCCTCGTGACTTGAAAATCCAATATCCGGAAAGTATGACCATCGTTATGCAACACCAATATTCTAACTTGATGGTAACCGAAAATGCCTTTTCCGTAGAATTGAGTTTTGGCGGCAAACTGCAGACCTTGGTTATACCGTTTGATGCCATCACCTACTTTGCCGACCCTTATGCCAAATTTGGTTTAAGCTTTTCATTTTATGAAAACGGCGATGTCCACGCACTTGATGATATTGAACCCGAAAAGAAAGTTGCCGGTGAAACCGCACAAATCATCTCTTTTGACAGCTTTAGAAAAAAACAATAATGAAAAAGTTTTCTGTTCTGATTGCCGGACGCCACGCCACAAGTATTTCTTTGGAAGAAGAATTTTACCAAGAACTACTCAATCTTGCCGCTTCTAAAAACTTAACCGTCTCAGCCCTTGTAACAGAGATTGATGAAACACGCACCACACCCAATCTCTCATCGGCAATCCGCTTATACATCTTAAAAAACTTAAAACAATCCCTCAAATCGGATTAAAATAAATCCATTTCAACATCCGCATCAGATGATGCCTCTTGAGGAGAGTTTGGCTTTTCCTCAGCAGACGGCAAATTTTCTTTAATTGATGTTTCTTCAGGCGCAACTTCTTCGGTTTTAACCGGTAACAAAGAAGACAAACCACCTGCTTTTGGAGTTAACACATCCGCTTCACTATTTTGTAATTGGCTTTCCGCCGGCTCGGTTTCTTTAGTTTCAGACGTTACTGTGTCAACCGATTCTTCTGTTATTTCTGCACTTTTTTTCTTAAAACCGCCACGCTTTTTAATTGATGCTTTTAACTCTTCTGATTTTTGATCACGCACCACCTTGGCATTATAATTCTCACCTTTGGGCAATGCGGCCTCTTTGGCATCTTCTTCTATTTTTTTCATCTCATCCAAAACAGCCTTAGGCACATAACCGGATTTCCCCTCTTCTATTGCTTTCTTTGCCAAATCCAGCTTAGTCGTTTGATATTTATTTTTATACCAATCAATCACATCGGCTAATGCAACATTATGTTGGCTCATCGGCCAATAGGCCGCCCCGCCTGCCAAGAGCATCAAGATAAACAAAATCCATAACGGATGCCTGAGCACAAACAAAACCGCAAATATCGGAAAAGTAATGATGCTTAAAAAGATATAAAAAAACTTAAAAATTCCGCTTCTTTCTTTTGTTTCACTCATGCTTTGCTCCTCTGATTTATTATTCTAAAGTATATCAAAGATATTTAAAACTTGCTTAAATTTCATAATCAAATTTCCATTGACCGCTCTTCTTATCAAAAACACATCTCCGATTATCATATTCTTTTTTAAGCTGATAAATAGCCGAGCCCTCGCGTATCGGTGTGTAATATCTATCAAGAAGTGTCGTATCCACATAATGCACAATTTCATTATGCATTTTTTCATCAGCAAACTTATTAAAATAGTTACGACCAAATACAAACTTTGGCTTTGTCGTTTCTATCAGCATATTTATGTTCGGTTTAGGCTTAATCCCGACTTTATCACCGATAACATCAAGCTGACCGATAAGCTGCCAATAATACGCCGGATCTTTGGCAAATATATTATACATAAAGCCATTTCCGTTAAAAACATAATCACACCGAGAAATATGCCGCGTAATATAATCCGGTAGATAAAATCTCTGTTGTTCCACCTCAAAAAGAGAATAATAGTATGTTCCCGTGTGCCATAGCATATACCCGACAGCGCCTATAACAATTAACTCAACCACACGACAAATCCGATTGCACGCCATCAAAAGCGGCACACTGCATATTGCTGACAAATATACCAATAACCAGTAATAATAAGAATAAGGTGAAAAATAAAATACGCGTTGCAAAAATTCGCAAACAAACAGCACTGCGACGACATTAAAACACGGCACTTTCTTTCCTAAAAGGACAACAATAATACCGCCCCACCCCATCCATACCAAAATTTTTATCCAAACCGGAAATTCTGCGATTCGTGTTTTTTCAAACCCCTGCTCTAATGCCAGATTAAACGTATAATTGCAATCATAGTAGAGCTTCACCATATCATAGTAAAGAAGATATCCTAAAAAACCCAAAAGCAACACAATTGGCAAAACCAACGCTTTTCCCATATCGGATGTTTTAATCTTATTATCATACCAATACCATAGCCCCATAATGCCCAAAACAAACAGAGGAAACAGTGCTTTTTGTGCAAACAAAAAACTGACCGTCATCCATACCAAAGCAAACGTTAAGTCTTTACCTTTATGACACTTTAAATAGCGGATAAAATAATAAAGCCCGCCCATCAAACAAAAAATCATATAGTTATCAGGCCTTAAATCTATGGCATAAAGTTTATACCCCGGAGCCGCCACCATTGCTGCTGCGGCCATTCCCCAAAACTTGTCACCATAAAGCTCGTAAACAATCCGATATACATAAACAAGCGACTTCAAAAACACCAACAATGACACTAAACATGCCACCTCGGCAATCGTTGAATTATATTCAAAAAGCTTAGTTAACGGTGCAAACAAATACCATAACAACGGATTATGATGTTGGAAGAAATCCCGATACGGAACCTGACCGATGGCAATCATAAAACTGGAATGAATATGCTCAATATTATCTCCGTTTTGCGTTGGGAAATAAGCAACCGCCAATGCATAAAAAACAGCCGCCGCAACCAAATAGAAAACAATACCAAACATCGGCACATATTTAAAAAACAGTTCCCTTAAAGCATTTAAATTTATTTTACATTTTGCATCAACCATTGTTCTTCTTTAAGATTTTCGCTGCAACTTAACCAAATTTATATTGCGTTTGAGTGCCTCACTTTGAGCCATATCTTCAACATCAATCACTTGTTTACTCCGCCAATTCGGATATTTATCAATGTCCGTCCCCGGCAAGTTTTGAATTTTCATCGATTGGAAAACGTCTTCCGGCATCAACATAAATACTTCACTGTTTGTCTTAGCCATATATGCATGCACGGCTTCCTCCAACCCTTCCGGATAATTTTCTCCGTAAATATAATCACCGCAACGCAACTTATCTTGCGGCCAAACGCCAGCTCTATCTAAGGCATTGAGCAACAAGCGCCTTTCATGCTCGCGCCAATGATATGCCTTTTGCGTTTCCTCTTCCGTATAAAATCCCAGCTTTTGCATGGTTGCAATTTCTGTTCCAAACCACCAAGCTTTCAACGGAGGCATATCATGTGTTCCGACCGAGGCAAAATATTTTTCTTCATACTCTTGCGGCTCTTTCATTGTCCCGTTATCATCTTTGCGCTCGCTCCACAACACACCCAACAGATAGACATTGCGGTCAAGTAATCGTTCAATATATCCGCCTTCAACATTACCGATACATTCCCCGACCACTGCACATTTATTTAAATGACTCTCAATCGCCAAAATATTCATCATATCTTCTTCGTTGTAGCGAATATATGTTCCGGCGTCACCATTATCCGGAATAACAAACAATCTGGATAACCCCATAATGTGATCAATTCGTATGGCACCGGCACACATCATATTTGCCCTTAAAATACGAATAAACGGTTTATAGCAACGCTCCTTTAACTCATCAGGATTAAATGCGCCCAAGCCCCATTTTTGCCCCAACGGAAAATAATTATCCGGTGGCGCACCGGCACCGCTTTTTGCCAAATAAAGTGATTTATCGCTCCATACTTCGGCGCTTGATTTAGAAACACCCACCGGCAAATCCCGATACAGCCCGATTGCCATGCCGCACTTTTTAATTTCGGCATAAACAGCTTTTAACTGCCGCTCGGCTTCAAATTGCAAAAACTTAAAAAAGTCTATTTGGCGTGCATGCTCTTTGGCAAACTTTGAAACCGCATGACCCAAAGCTGTTTCTAAACCGGAAATATTTTTTTCTCCCAGATGATGACGCTCTTCGGCTATCGCTTGAAATACCGCTAATCGATGTAAGTCTCCATTATCTTTCTTTTTGTAATTTTCAAATTGCTTAACATACTCATCTGATTGATGGTCATTTAGTCGACAATATATGGCATAAAGCGCTTTCATTTTAAGAGCATTAACCGCCACATAGTCAATGGTTTCACTATCACGCGCTTTTTTAAGCAAATTCTCATCTTTATCACTTTTATGATAAAACGGCACTTTCTCCACATCAATATACATCGGATTTAAAAACAATCTGCTGACCGAGGCATACGGACTGGCATTTTCCGGATAGCAATATTGCAACACATTTAACGGATTAAGACCGATGACATCGCCACCGTTATCTGCAGTCAATTTAACCATATTCGCTAAATCTGTAAAATCGCCGATACCCCAATTTCGCTTGCTTTTTAATGAATAAAGTTGCAATGCAAAGCCGAACAGCTTTTCTCTATTTTTTTTATCAAACACATAACATTTATCAGGAGCCACCGCCAACATTGTTTGATAAGTATTTTTGTTGGTCGTCAACTTTAACCGATAATAACCGATAGGCAAAACATCTGAAATTTCTGCCCTGAATTTCACATACGCACTCCGCCCCTCTTGCCTTGTTTCTTCCTCCTCAAACAAGACTTCGACCTCACTGAAATCATCACTTTCCTCCGGTGCTATCTCAACATAAATATCGCCTTCGGCTTCTTCTTTATTAAGCACCACATCAAAGAAACGTTTATCTTCCCTAAAGACGTATATTGCCTCCATCGCACGCTGCCAACGTTTTTTCTCTAACCATTCCAACGACCTTTCAACCGCTGCATCATCTTTGGCTTTATATCCCATATCTTCAATCAAAAATCTGAGCAACTCATCAGAGGCTTCCACCGTTTTGTATCCGCTGCCTGCAAAATACTGATAAGATGTATAGATATGAACTTTATCAGCTAATTGTTTCAATAAAGAAGACATTTTCTACTCTCCTATTTTTTAATTTCAAAACACAGCACAGACCACGCCGGAACCCAAATTTCCACGCCGGCACCGAATTTATCCGCCTCTAATTGACCTGATGTATCTAGCAACAAATTCCAAGTATAAGATTTTTTAATATTCGGCAATTTCCATTTCACATCATTGGCATTGGCATTAAAAATCACCATAAACATTTTTTCGTTAGCCGCTACCATATAAGACAATGCATGACGATTACTTTGATACCAATCAGCTTGCTGGAATTCCACGCCCTTTTCGGTAAACCACGCCAAATCCTTTACTGTTTGCTTATTATCTATATAGCCACCGGTAAAGAAACTGCTCCGATTAAAAATCCCGATTTTGCGCCGAAGTTTGATCAAATCTTTCATAAAACGGATGTTTTCTATTTCTTCTTGTCCGATTGTATCCCACACCAAATAAGAAATGATATTATCTTGACAATAGGCATTGTTATTACCGAATTGCGTATTCATAAATTCATCACCGGCATGCAACATCGGTGTTCCGAATGAAAGTAATAATGTCGCCGCCATTGCCCGCCGCCGCAACTTCCGATTTTCCAAAACAAGCCTGTCGGTAGTTATACCTTCAAAACCGGAATTATAACTCCACGTGGCATCTGTTCCGTCGCGGTTATCCTCACCATTTGCCTGATTATGCTTATGATTATAACTGACCAAATCATTTAAGGTCAAACCGTCATGCACGCTCACATAATTGACCGAACTCCAAATTGTCCGTCGTGTCGGTCCGAATATATCACTTGATCCGGAAATACGACTGGCAAGTTCACCGATTTGCCTGTCATCACCGCGCCAAAAACGTCTGACCACATCACGATATCTGTCATTCCATTCTAAATGTCCGGGAGGAAATGCCCCCAACTGATAACCGCCGATGCCGACATCCCACGGCTCATCTGTCATCTTAACCAAACGTAACACTTCATCTTGTCTGACCGACATTAAAAAGCCGCTGTTTTGACTAAATTCTTGTTTAACTCTGGCAAGTGATGTCGCCAAGTCAAATCGAAACCCGTCAACATGCATTTCTTCGACCATGTAGCGAAGTGAATCCATAACAAGCGTCAACACATACGGATTTTGCAAATTAAACGATGCGCCACAACCGGTGCTGTCATAGTAATAGCGTTTATTTGTGCCGTCCAAGGTATAATAGCTTTCATTATCAATACCGCGATAAGAAAGTGTCGGTCCCAAATGATTTCCTTCAAAAGTATGGTTATAAACCATATCCAAAATCACTTCCAGTCCTTCCTCATGAAAGCGCTTTACCATTTTCTTAAAATCATCGCTGTTACCGCCAACCAAATAGCTGGGCTCAAAAGCAAAAAAATTGAGTGTTTCATAGCCCCAATAATTAGATTTAACACCATCATACCGTTCGGCCATAAAAGCATTAATCGGCAACAATTCAACGGATGTCACACCAAGCCACTTCAGATAACTGCACACACTTTTACTGGCAAGTCCCGCTAACGTTCCACGCTTAGCATCTTGAACCTTTGGATGCAGTTTGGTAAACCCTTTGACATGAAGTTCATAAAAAACCGTTTTTGATTCATCAACTTGTGGAGGCACATCATCGCCCCAATCAAAGGTGTTATTATCCGTAACCACAGACTTAGGCACATACGGAGCGCTATCCAAATAAGAAAAAGATAAATCCTGATCCGGACTATCCGTATCATACCCGAAAATAGCCTTATTACGAATCAAACGACCGACAAGTTTTTTGGCATACGGATCAATCAACAATTTGTTCGGATTAAATCGTTTACCCTTTGCCGGATCATACGGGCCGTAAACCCGATACCCGTAAACCTGTCCTACCTTTACACCTTCAAGATAAATATGCCAAATATTGTTTTCTTTAACCGGCATCTCAAAACGGCCGATTTCTTTAACGCCTGCTTGATCATATAAGCAAAGTTCCACTCTTAGGGCACCGGCAGAAAAGAGCGCAAAGTTTACGCCCCATTCATCTGCTGTTGCCCCCATCGGATAAGCGCGTCCGTCCCAAACTTTAATATCCGGCATTTACCCTCTCTATAAAAATTAGTATCTGATGTGTTTTAACACAATGGTAGAAAGCGGCGGCAACGTCAATGTGATGGAATGTGGGCGTCCGTGCATACTCTCATCATTGGCATAAACTTCGCCTTCGTTTCTGACACCACCGCCCCAATAGTTTTTATCATCGCTGTTAAAAATTTCTTGGTATGCACCCGTATCAGGCACACCGATTTTAAAGTTATGTCTGACTACCGGCGTGAAGTTACAAATAACAATCATATAATTGTTATAGTCATGTCCGCGACGGATATACGAGATAACACTGTCATCGGCATTGGCATGGTCAATCCACTCAAAACCTTTATAATCAAAATCCTCTTCGTAAAAAGCAGAATTTCCTTTATACATCAAGTTCAAATCTCTGACACAATTTTGCATACCCTGATACATCGGATATTGTAACAAATGCCACCTTAAACTCTCAGCGGAATTCCACTCCCAATCTTGTCCGAATTCACTGCCCATAAACAACAGTTTTTTACCCGGATGTGTCCACATAAAACCATAATATGCGCGAAGATTTGCAAACTTTTGCCATTCATCACCGGGCATTTTTCCGAGCATAGAACCTTTGCCATGCACAACCTCATCATGAGAAATCGGCAAAATGAAATTCTCGTTAAAAGCATAAAGCAGACCAAACGTCAACTTGCCATGTTCATATTTACGATAAATTGCATCTTTACTGATATAGGTAAGCGTATCATTCATCCACCCCATATTCCATTTGTAACCGAAACCCAATCCACCCATTGAAGTAGGACGAGAAACCATCGGCCATGCGGTAGATTCTTCAGCGCAAGTCAATATCCCCGGACAAGTGCCATAGCAAAGTTCATTCATTTTTCTTAAAAACGCAATCGCTTCCAAATTTTCATTGCCGCCGTAAATATTCGGTATCCACTCACCGTTTTTACGAGAATAATCAAGATAGAGCATTGAAGCAACCGCATCCACACGCAACCCGTCAATATGATGTTCTTTTAACCAATAAAGCGCACTGGAGCACAAAACATTGCTGACCTCTGTCCGCCCGTAATTATAAATTTTAGTTCCCCAATCTTTATGTTCACCTTTTCTCGGATCCGCATGTTCATAAAGATGCGTGCCATCAAATTCGACCAAACCGTGACCGTCTTTCGGGAAGTGAGCCGGCACCCAATCCATAATCACCCCGATATTAGCTTGATGGAATTTATCAATCATATAGCGGAAATCATCCGGATTACCAAACCGTGATGTCGGGGCAAACAACCCTGTTACCTGATACCCCCACGAGGCATCTAACGGATGTTCACATAACGGCAAAAATTCCACATGCGTAAAGCCCATGTTCATAACGTATGGAACCAAGGTATCTGCCAACTCGCGATAGGTCAAAAATTCCGAACCGTTTTCCCCTTTTCTCCGCCATGAACCGAGGTGCACTTCATAGATACTCATCGGTCTGTCAAAACTGTTATAAGACGCACGATATTTCATCCAATTATCATCACCCCAATGATAGTGTCCTAAATCAAAAACGATAGATGCAGTCTTTGGACGAACCTCAGAATAAAACGCCATCGGGTCACTCTTGGTCAGAATATATCCTTCATGCGTTTTAATTTCATACTTATAATATTCTCCCTCTTTAATGTTTGGAATAAAAATATCCCACACGCCACAACCGTAATGCTTACGCATAACATTCACGCGACCGTCCCAATTATTAAACGAACCGATAACCGAAACACGCTTGGCATTAGGTGCCCATACCGAAAAACCGACACCGGAAACACCGTTGATTTCCATAACATGTGCGCCGAGTTTCTTATACAAATCGAGGTGATTACCTTCCGCAAAAAGATACTCATCTATATCACCCAAAATAGAAGGAAAAGAATAAATATCTTCCTCTTCATAAACGTGCCCCTGATCGTTGGTAATTCTAAACTTATATTTAACATCATCAGGATTCTGCACACCCAAATTGATTTGATAAAAACCACGCTCATCAAGTTTGGTCATCATTCCCCATGAGCTACCATCACGAGCAATTACTTCTATGGATTTTGAATTCGGTTTATACGCACGAATAAAAATCTCTTTACTTCCCTTATCACGATGCACACCCAGCACAGCCATAACATTTTCATAATCGCCGTTGATAATACATTCCATTTCATTCTTTGAAAGCAGATTATTCATATTTCCCCCTTGCGGATTTAACACGGCAAAATTCTGCCGCTCTTTGTTTCCCTCATTTTTAACAGCTGTATTTTTAACTGTGTTGGTCATAACTATAAAACTCCAAAATAAAATAAAAATTTGATATCAACTCATGTATAAAGCAAAACAAAAAAAATGCAAGAAAATTGTCAGATTTTTTTAAATATTTAATTCCGATTTTTTATTTTAAAAGCAACCCTTTGGCTTTAAAAAAAATATTCAAAAATTTTACCGTTTTTTAAAAATCGCAACACCCGATTTTTCAAAATTGATCTCAAAAATTTGGTTATCCATTCATTTTTTTTGCACAATAAAAATTTTTTTCAGCTCAAAAATTTTTCTGATAAGTTTACCCTTAAACATTAAAAAAAAATCATAGCAAAAACGCAACACCAAACATTGAAGAAAACATTTTATTTTCAAATGCATATCATACACTTTTCAACAAATAAAAATACACAAAAAACATCTCATTTTGTACCCGAAAAAATTTTTCTGCGTCCCTCTTTTTTTTAAATTTTTTTAAACTATTTATGACTATAACATAACCCAATTGCGATTTTTTAAAATTTCGTATTTACAAAAAAAAATTTTTATTTTATAGTAACCAACGTTAAAACACTTTTTTGGAGAATTGAAATGACATTCAATGAAAATTTAATTAGAGAAGCTGCTTACTACAATTGGCAAAATGCTGGTTGCCCGTTCGGTCAGGATGAAAAATTCTGGAACATGGCCATTGAACAAATCTATGGTAGCAAAGCAACTCAATCTTGCTGCAAGACATCTTCTTCTAAGAAGACATCTAGCAACAAAAAATCTACTTCTTCTAAATCTAAAAAGAAGTAATTTTTCAAGCTTTGAAAATTAAAAAACCTCCTTTGATTTAAGGAGGTTTTTTTATACCTAAAAATCAAAATTCATTTACCTAAAATTAAATCTCTTTTCCTAAAATAACTCTGTTAAGTAACCAGAGAAAATTGAAATGAAAAAAACAAATCCGTTAAAACGATTAGACATTGCCTGCTTTTTGCGCTCGCAACTATACCTTGCACCGGTGTTATTACTGTTTTACCAACAAAATGGTTTAACCATCACCGACTTCATTTTATTCCAAGGAATTTTCCAATTAACCGGAATTGTTTTTGAGATTCCCTGCGGCTATATTGCCGATACAATCACCAAGAAAAAAGTGCTCATTTTAGCCTTTACCTGCTTCTTTTTAAGAGCGGCATTATGGCTCAATTTTTCGGGCGTTTATATCGTCTTACTGGGTGAATTATTTAATGCACTTTCCAGAGCATTTCTATCCGGCGTTTATGACAGCTATATATATGATTATCTTCGCTCTGAAAACAAAACCAAACGCATGTTAAAAGAATGCGGACGCACCAATTTTGCCATGTCCGGCGGTGCCATGTTTGCTGCCATATTCAGTGCTTGGTTATACAAACATTACGGCACGGTCATTCTGCTTTCATTAGAATTTTGTTTAACCCTGACCAGTATCATTTTGCTGACCACACTTCCGAACCCACCTTCGGCACGCCCGCACGGTATCACCTTAAAACAGAAATTCATTGAAATAAAAGATACCACTATTGCCACCATCAAAAATCGCAACATCAATGTCTACATTTTATATTCGGCATTGCTCTTCTCCACCACCTCACTCTTTTGTTGGTGCTTCCAACCGCTCTTAAAAATTTCTGCCGCACCGATATTCATGTTTAGCATCATCCCTGTCATCAACCACGCACTCCGCGCCGGATTCGCATACTATGTTAACCGACTCAAGAATTTCTTAGGATTTAACCGTTTATGGGCTGTAACATCTTTCTTATGTTTTTACTCTTTTGCCTGTATGATTTTAAGTTTTTATTTCAAGATGCCTTACATTTCAGGTCTTTGCTTATTCTTTGTCTGCATCGGTATCGGATTCCAACAGGCAACGGCAATTGCTAATATCAACCATATTCACACCTTTGCACTTGAAGAAACGCGCGCCACCATTTCCTCGGTAAATAATATGTTGCAACAAACTATTTCCGGCATTTCTTTGATATGTTTCAAATTTGTTGTTTCTTCAGGTGAAAGCGGTAGTGGACTGGGTTTTTCCGGCGCATTTAGTATCTTTTGCGTTTTCTATATGACGATGTTTGCTTTCCTCTTTTACAAGATATCTCATCGCCCGTCTTAAACCGACACAAATACCTTTTAATCTTAACCAAATATAAAGCAATTTTGCTTTAAAATCAGCGCAAATCATGTTAATTTTATAAGGATATTTTAGATGTCTGCTTGGCTTGTTTTTTTAATTGTTGCCGTTATCTTTTTCTTTGTAGAAATTTACACACCGACAATGTTTTTCTTAAACTTTGCGCTGGCCTCTCTTATCTGCGCATTTTTAGGCATTTTTACTGACAATTACAATCTGCTTGTGCCGGTTTTTGTAATCCTCTCTATTGTATTCATCTTATTCCTGCGTCCACTCTTAAATCTTCATCCGCAAAAGACCGCCAGCAAAAAGTTTGAATCACAATATATCGGACAACTTGCAACCGCCATCACCGATATTACCGCCTTCTCAGGTCGCATTCAAATTTATGATGAAAATTGGGAAGCGCGCCTTGCTGATGAGAACCAAGCTGACATCAAAAAAGGCTCTAAAGTAACCATCATTCGTCATGATGATTTAACCATGTATGTCGAAAAGAAAGGAAAGAAGTAATGGAAACTTTTTTAACTTTATTAGTCTTATTGGCATTATACTTTGTCATCAAAGGCTGCATCATTGTAGAACAGCAGGAAGTTGTTATTATTCAACGTTTGGGAAAATATAAAGAAACCCTGTCTGCCGGTCTTAACTTCATTGTTCCTTTTATAGATTCGCCTAAAAACATCTATAAAAAAGTAACCATCAACTACCGCGATGGCAATTCCACTTCATATATGCAAAAAACCAACCGCATAGACCTGCGTGAAACGGTTTGCGACTTTCCGCGTCAAAGCGTGATTACCAAAGATAACGTATCTATTTCCATTAACGCGGTATTATACTTCCAAATTTTTAATCCGGAAAAATCCGTTTATGGCGTTGAAAATCTCTACGAAGCAATCGAAAAATTAACTCAAACCACACTGCGTCAGCTCATTGGTAAACTGGAGTTGCAAGAGACCTTAACATCACGCGATAAAATCAACACCGAACTTAGAGAAACGATAGACAGTGCTTCTGATAAATGGGGTGTCAAAGTAAATCGTATTGAGCTTCAAGACATCACCCCGCCGGCAGATATTCAAGCCGCTATGGATAAGCAGATGAAAGCCGAGCGAGAAAAGCGCGCCATGATTTATGAAGCCGAAGGTGAAAAAGAGTCTTCAATTCGTATCGCCGAAGGACAAAAAGAGGCCGCAATTCGCCAAGCGGAAGGTGAAAAAGAAGCCGCCATTTTAAAGGCCGAAGGTATCGCCCAAGCCCGTATGGTTGAAGCTGAAGCAGAAAAAGAAGCGATTAACCGTATCATTGAAGCCTTATCCTCTAAAGGACAAGCCGATAAATACTTAATCGCCATGAAGTATCTTGAAACCCTAAAAGAAATGACCACCGGCAAGGATAATAAGGTTGTATATCTGCCTTATGAAGCCAGTGCCATTATGAGCTCTCTTGACGGCATCAAAGAAATGTTGGCAGTTAAAAAGAGCGCTTAAAGATTGTTTGGAAGGAGTGCGTAAATGTTTATTATGCTGACAGTAGGACTGTTTATTGCTAAATTTTTAGCCGTTGCTGTTGTGGGACTGTTCTTCTTGGAAGACTTAGAATTGGTAAAGTCCGTTAATTCCGCTACCTATAACACATATGCACTCTTAGCCGGTGGCACATTTATCTCTTTACTCTTTTTTGCACTGGGCAAAAAATTACTTTGGCTCATCATCTTTTTGGTATGCGGCGGACTATATGCCACTATGTATAACGGCACAGAAGAAA
This sequence comes from uncultured Rhodospirillales bacterium, assembly GCA_902763185.1. GTDB lineage: Bacteria > Pseudomonadota > Alphaproteobacteria > RF32 > CAG-239 > CAG-267. The sequence continues at coordinate 101,887 of CACWQT010000002.1, forward strand.
TTAGTGCCATACATAAAGAAAATGATATTCAAAGTCGCTATTTTAAGGACACGGCAACATTCAGCGCCCGTATGTTGGAGGCGCTTCAATATTTCAATCAAAAAACAAAATAACAATATTTGAATAGCTAAAATTCAGATATAAAAAAGCGGTCATTTCGACCGCTTTCTTTGATAAAAGCTAAGAGAACAGATTAACGTCTGGTCAAACGAGATTGTCCGCTCAATATCGCCGCTCTGTTTTTAGCTGCTGTAATCGCTTCCAATCTTGCCTTTTCTGCTTCTTCTAATTTTTTAAGATCAGCTTCAGTAAACTTGCCATCAGGTTTCGCCGCATTAGGTGAAACACCATAAGCTTCGGCAATACGTTTTTCTTCTGAGCGCATTGTTGCGGCATAATCCTCTGGTTCACCTTCAATAGTAGCCATTTCCGGAGAAATTCTTGCTACTTTCTTCCTGGCCTCTTTCATAGCTATGGCATTTTTCATCCTTTCGGCAGCCTCTAGTTTTGCTAACTTTATATCCTCAATACGCGTTCCTACTCGGTTACCTGCTTGTTCAAGCATATCTACACCAAACAGCTGAGGATGATTTTTATTAAAATTAACGCTGTTATTATCAATTCTTGTCACAAAAGCATTTGCCGCACTAATATATTTCTTCGCCTTAGTCTCAGGTATAGGTTTACCATCTTTGTCAGTTACAGAGAGCGGATGCACACCGTCCGGATAAAGAACTTTTACACCATCAATGGTAACCGAACTTAATTTACCCTCAAAAAATACCGCCTCCTTCTTTTCCTTTGGAAAGGCCACTGTTCTTTTAGTAGGTTCTTTTTTATCTGTTACAATTACCCAATCTTTCTGCTCATTTGCCATTGCTTTTCTCCCGATAATAGTTACTTATAGATATATTTTACCATGTTTTAAACCCTTTGTCAAACGATTTAGAACAAGGTAATTTTCACGCCAAATACGCTTTTAACTCAGCCATACTCTTAAAAATTTTATTAACGCCCAAATCCCTAACCGCTTTCAAATGCGTTTCATTATCGCGATACATCAAAGAGCCGGCAAAACAAATCGGCTCCATTCCGGCTGCTATTGCCGCCTGTAGCCCTGCAATAGAATCCTCAATGACAATGCAATCTTTAGGCTCAAACCCCATAACTTCTGCCGCTAAAAGAAACGTATCCGGCGCCGGCTTCCCTTTTTTCACAAAATCGATGGTTATCACATTATCCGGCGTAAAAATATGCTCTAATCCAACTGCCCTGATTTTCAACACTGTTTCAGCCATATCACCACCTGTCCCCATGGCATGCTTATAGTTAGGAAGCGCCAATACGTCATCAATCCCTTCCATGCGGTCAAACCCTTTATCTATCAGCTGATAACATCTTTCGCCGATTTCTCGCATAGTCTCATCAGAGGGATAAATACCTAAACCATGCAACACTTCTAACTGGCGATTAAATGCCTGTCCGGCAAGATAATGGTTTATGGTCTCAAAGTCCCAATTAAGCCCACAATACTTATTAAAAACTTCCAACTCCATCTGAAGCCAAAGTCTTTCCGTATCCGCAACAACTCCGTCAAAATCCCAAATAATCAACTTTTTCAAAGTATCCCTCCAATTATCTGCTCTGAAAACTTTCACCGTTTATCAACAATCGCACCGCAAGCGGACGACGACCTTTTTGATAAGAATAAACAATCTCCGCATCATTTTTTGAATTTCCGATAGCTCTATCCAAATCATACGCACTTTCTTCCGCCACATAAAAACGTCCGGATTTCCCCCAACGTCCGTTATTTAACGCACGGTAAAAATCCTCTTTAGGACAAATATTATCATCAAATTGAGTGCAATCGGTATTTTCCCAATCAATTTGATAACGGATATAATGTCCGGAGAGCAAAGACATCGGATCATAGCCCGTAATGCGGATAATGACTTCTTTCCCAAGGCGAATTTGCGCACTCAAACCACATACACCGATAAACAGCAAAATCGTCGGGGCCAAAACCAAGAGTAAATAACGATATTTCTTAAGCATTTTTTTGTTCTCCCATCAAACGATTAATAAGTTTTGGTAAATATTTAAGCAACAGCAACAAACCGATACCGGTTAATATCAACCCGAAACCGGTGCGCCATAATCCCAACGATGCCGCCAAATTAAAATATAACATAAGCACAATTAGCGCCCCGAATTTAACATTGCGACGGATGAGTTTATAAGCACCGTAATGCTTATAAATTACACCCGATACAGTCAAAATAACTGCCGCAATAAACAAACGATAAAGATGTGTTGAACGCCACGCAAATATAATGTAAAGCGCCAAGCAAAAATATGCCGCCCATAATGAATATCTCCGCCAAACATCACCAAAAGAAACTTGCGGTGCGTATAGCGCTATCATTTTACCGATAAACGCCAAAGCCCCGAACAACGCAATCTGATACAGCATATAATCACCAAACGGATTAAGAATAGCGCCAAATCCCTGCGGTCTTAACATATCGTGCAGATATGTGCCGCACCACATAAGAAATACCGGAGTCCAAAAACAAGCAACATACTGTTTTTTTGCCGCAAAAAGTAACGGCGCACCAAGCACACTCCAAATAAACAAAACCGAATACCACTCCCCTCCGCTTAATTGGAAAACCTGAATAATCAAACCAATCGCCGCACCGAGAAGCATAAATAATCCGGCAAGCATAGATTCGGCGGCTTCCGTTTTACCTTTTTCCTGCCAATAAAATGATAGTCCGCCGGCACAGATTAACAATCCGAACATCACAACTAACTTAAACGTGTCACTGATATGATCCCAATTAGACGCGATAATGGAAATCACCCCGACACCGATGGAAAGCACCGCCAAAAGAGTAATCAACCGACCGATAAATCCTTTGGATTTAGCCTCCTCAAACGCTAATATTTGTGCCTTTTGTTGCTCTGTAATAATTTGGGCTTTGACCAATTTATCTAATTGCTTTGTCTTAAACATCCACATCTCCTGCTGTTTGATATCACAAAAATAATCCTAAAGATTCTTTGTTTAAAAATGGTTTACAAAACTAATCCCGCGTATTAAAACAAAATCAAAGGAGATGAATAATGTCAAACCTCAAAACCAACGCCATGCGCATTTTAGATAAGCATAAAATCAACTATACGACACATTGTTATGCGGATACCCCAGCCATATCCGGTATAGAGATTGCTATCGTGCTTCATGAAAATCCAGATGAGGTTTTTAAAACTTTAGTCACCACCGGCAAAACCGGCACACATTATGTTTTTATGATTCCCGTTGCCGAAGAACTGGACTTAAAAAAGGCAGCTATTGCTGTTGGTGAAAAATACGTTGAAATGCTAAAGCAAAAAGACTTGCTTCCATTGACCGGATATGTCCATGGCGGTTGTTCACCGATTGGCATGAAAAAGCTGTTCAAAACTACCATCCACCTGACCGCTACCGATTTTCCGACAATTATGTTTTCTGCAGGTGCCATCGGCTACCAAGTTGAGATGTCATTTGACGAGCTCAATTCCGTTATTCCGGTCATAACCGCCGATATTATCGCCTAAAAATTACTCCACATCAAAATCAAAATATGTATCCTGATACGGTTCATCTTTTAATGTAAAATGCCACCATTCGGATTCTAACGGATTAAATCCGGCTTTAACCATCGCGTCACGCAAAATTTGACGATTATTTTTCTGTTCTTCGGTTAAATCTTGATAATCTGGGTGCGATATTTCGCTGAACAAATCAAATGTTCCCCCCATATCTACAAACGAACCGTCTTTTTTGATAATCGTTAAATCAACCGTGCTTCCTCTGGTGTGTCCTGATTTTTCCATAATGTATTTGCCTTCAAGCAAATTGGATTTTTCTAAATCTGGGTAAAACGTTTTATCCCCGTCATCCTCCGTATCATTTATCCATCTCACAAAATTATCAACGGCCTTTTGTGGGCGATATGAGTCCCATATAAGCAAACGATAGCCCTGCCCTCTCAAATCATCTGCCGCTTTTTTAAGCGCCGCCAACGCTTCTTTGGTCAGATAAGCTCTAGGAGCTTTATAGCCGTCAATTTTATTGCCGGTAAAGTTATTCGTCGAATAATAGCGGATATCAAACGCCGCATCATCAATCACTGTGCTGATTTCGGCAAAATCGGTTTTATCGATAGAAATTGTATCAGCTGTCGCCGTAACTGAACTGCCGGAAAATATCATCAATGCAATTAAAAACTTTCTCATAATCCCCCCATAAAAAAATGGTGGGTGTAACAAGACTTGAACTTGTGACCTCTGCGATGTGAACGCAGCGCTCTAACCAACTGAGCTATACACCCGAAAACCTTTTTTGTATTACCACACATATTTTAAATAGCAACCCAAAACCGCCGACAAAGGAAGACTTTTTACCGGCAACGGATTGAATAGAGAAAACGAATTAGTATATTTACAATAATTTAACTTATATTTTTTTATACTAAGCCCAAATATAAAGAGGGCCAACCGCTTTGCTGGAGTATCTGCTAAAAGGAGATCTTAAATGAAGAAAAAATTATTTTTCACAACAGCCTTAGTTGCCGCATCGTTTGTTGTCAACAACGCACTAGCAGAGACAATTACGGAACGACAAGTTATCAACTCCGGTGAAGAAAGAACCTTTAATCAGGCAACCGCAGACGGAATTGACAGCCCTTACATGAGTGGTGGTGTCATTAAAAATGCGGGAACGGTCAATATAAACGATTCAGAATTTACCAATGATTCAGCCGATTATGGTGGGGTAATTTATAATTCAAATGAATTAAACATTGATTCTTCTACATTTAATAACAATCACGCATCCTCCTCCGGCGGCGCTATTCACAACAGCACAAACGGCACTGTAAACATTACCGGAAATACAACTTTTGAGGGCAACACCCATAGTCCTAATGCCGGTGATGACATTCCTAATGATGTTTTTAACACGGGAACCTTAAATCTTAATCCTGATAAAAAGGAAAAGATCTTTTTTGGCGGCGGTATTGACGGTGATGGCGGTAGTGAACACGGAACCCTGAATATTAATGGTCAAGGTGAGGTTTGGGTCAGAAATGAGTTAATCTATCATGATGTCAATCTGAATTCCGGCTCGTTGGTATTAGCTCCGTCAACATCAGCAAAAGCATCCCGATTCGTTATTGAGGACAATGCAAAATTCAGTGCAAACAACACAGTATTTAAGAACAGCCATGCCGGTGAAGAAGAAGATGGCGGTGCTATTTCCAGAACCTTTACAAACGAGGATAATGCCGGCGAGGAAATCATCAGTATCACCAGTTCTGAGTTCAAGAACAATACGGCTGAAAGCGGCGGTGCCATTTCAAATGAGCGCATCGGTAGTGAAGAAGGTGCCGTATCTTATGTTAGTCCGACATTTATAGCACACACTGTTTTTGATGAAAATGAAGCAGAATATAGCGGTGGGGCAATTTATAACGAAGGAACAATGCAAATCGTAAATTCTGAATTTGACAACAACAAAACAACCGACGGGCGATCTTATGGTGGTGCCATTTATAATGGCTCAAAGGGATTACTTACAATCGACTATTCAGACTTTAATAAGAACAAGACCGGATTCTCCGGCGGTGCCATCTACAACGATGATGGTGATATAATTATTTCAAATTCAAACTTTACGGAAAACTCTGCCGACGGTCAAAGCAATCCAAGTGGTTTTGGCGGGGCTATTTATAATGAAACAGGTAAAATAACAATAACCGATTCTACTTTTGACGGAAACAACGCAACAGGCTCAGCTGTTAGTTCCGGAGGAGCAATTTATAACGATGCGAGAATGGATGAAAAACGCAATCCCGCAGCAATTATAAAAATATCTAATTCAGAATTCCAAAATAACGAAACAAGTTTGGGCGGTGCTATATATAACGGTGGCCAATTAGATCTTACCGATGTTTCATTTGCTGAAAACAAGGCCGCTTTTGAGAACCGAAATTTCGGCGGAAGTGGCGGAGCTTTGTATAATTATTGGTTAGCAAATATCAATGGTGGTTCGTTTAAGCACAATAATGCATTTGATGGCGGGGCAATTTTTAACCGTGATACAGCAACAATCAGCTCCACCTTTACAGAAAATAATGCCTATCTCGGCGGCGCAATCTATAATGAACGTAATATGTCCATTTCAGATTCTACTTTTAGCGGTAACACAGCTACGGAAGATGATTCTGAATCTGGTTTATCAAGCGGCAAAGGCGGTGCTATTTATAATTATGGCAAAATGGACATTGTAAATACAACCTTTGAGGATAACAGCACAGATAAATACTATTCCTTTGGTGGTGCTATTTATAATAATAAGTATGGTAAAATTGTTATTTCCGATTCCGCATTTTCAAAAAATGAAGCTAAAAACGGTGATGGATATGGAGCGGGACATGGCGGAGCTATCAGCAATGTTGATGGTGGCACAATAACTATCTCTGATACAACCTTTACCGATAACAAGACATATGGTGCAGCAGGCTCACCGGATGCTGGTGGTGCAATTTATAACGATATCGGCACCATAAAAATTACAAATGCAACCTTTTCCAACAATGAAACCGTTGGCTCCGCAACCGGTATGGGTGGTGCCATTTATAACGAGGGATCATTGGACGATGACGGAATAGTAGAAATATCAGATACAACTTTTAACAGCAACAGATCAAGTTTTGGCGGAGCAATTAATAATAACAGCGTATTAAAGCTAACCAATGTTAAATTTAACCAAAACCAAGCACATATGGACTATGCCGTTGGTGAATATGGCGGTATAGGCGGATCCGTATATAATAACGATTTCGGACAAGCTACAATCGTCAATGGTATGTTCGTAAATAACTCCTCTGAAGGTAATGGCGGCGCTATATATAATAGAGGAAAACTATCTTTCAGCGGAGACACCGTATTTGAAGGCAACACCTCAAGAGATGTAAAGAACGACATTTATAACAGTTATGGAACAATCAATGTAGACGGAAATATATCTTTGGATGGCGGTATCATCAATTCCGGCACAATTAATTTTAACAATGCAAATTTGAAAGCAAATCTTGTTGATGCTGACGATGACACCACTAAAATTATCGCCGGTGTTGATGCAACACATTTGGGAACACTTAACGGTTCAATAAACTTAGTATTAACTGATGAGGATATCACTAAAAAGATTGTTTTGGAAGGTGATAAAACCGGCTTCAACTTAGATAATACTTTGTATAATGTTGAGTTTGACAAAGCCGACACTTATACTGTTTCAGGCAAAAAGAATGCCGGTCAGATTGCAGAATCAACCGGTGCTAACGCAAATCAGGCCGGCACCATTGAAGCAATTATGTCAAATACCGCGGCTACCGGCAATGCTAACTTTAATGCCATTGCGTCTGACCTCAACAATATGTTGCAATCTGGTAACACGGCACAAATTCAGACAGCATTAGAAGCTGTTGCAACATTGGCTCCGGGTGTTGCCCCGATGGTTGAACAAACTCAAACGGAAACGGTTAACCAAGTATTTAATGCGGTCGGAACACGCTTAAGCGGCGGAGCTTTTAGCAGTTCACAAGGTATGTCATCAGGCGACGCCTGGGAAAATGCCACCGTTTGGATGCAAGGCCTAGCTAACCATACAAAACTTGATACATCATCAAAATCTACCGGTTTCAAAGCTGATACTTACGGCGCAGCTTTCGGGGTAGAAAAGAAAATCGATAATGATGTAAAAGCAGGTATCGGTTATGCTTATAACAAAACAGATGTTAACAGCAAAGGGCGTGATACTGATGTTAAAACCCACACCCTCTTAGCCTATGGCGAATATAAACCAAGCGATTGGTTTGTAAACGGTATCGCCTCTTATAACTGGTCTGATTACAAAGAAAAGAAAAATGTAATCGGTAATATTATAAACGCTGATTACGATGTTGATGCATTAGGTATACAGGTAATGACCGGATATGATTTACATAATCAATATGCCACCATTACACCGGAAGCCGGATTGCGTTATATGCATATTCACGGCGATAATTATACCGATACTGCCGGACAAAATATCAATTTTAATAACAGCAATATCATAACCGGAGTTGCGGGCTCAAAAATCAGCAAAACCATTGAAACTGAATCCGGCTTAAGATTAACACCGGAAGCGAGATTTGCGATGACTTATGACTTGAACAGGGCTCATAATAAATCAAACGTAATGCTGCCAAATGGTTCATTATACAGCATCAACGGTAAAACCTTAGACCGTTTTGGCGTTGAAATAGGTGCCGGTTTAACTGCTGAAATCAATTACAACATTGAGATGTCATTAGGCTATGAAGGTAGCTTCCGCAAAGATTATCAAAGCCACAGCGGCTTGCTTGACGTTAAATACAAATTTTAACGCGATGGTATGATTTATTGTAGGACAACAGCAAATGCCTAAAAAAATATTAAGCATACCGCAAATCAGAGCCTTAATGAAAAAAGGAACACCGCTGATATTCGGCACGGATTTATTACAATCCTTTTATGAGTATGGTCAAGAAGCTCTAAAAATAACGATGGAGCTAAATAATAAATACCATACCCCCGAAGAAGTCAGAAAGCTGTTTTCGGAATTGATTGCACGCAAAGTCAATAAAGATTGCCTGATACTACCGCCTTTTTACACTGAATTTGGCAAAAACACCAAATTGGGTAAAAGGGTTTTTATCAATACATGTTGCCATTTTCAAGATAACGGCGGAATAGAAATCGGCGATAATACAATGCTCGGAAGTAACGTGACGATTGTAACACTGAACCACGATTTTGCCCCCCAAAAAAGATGTGACGCCATGCCCAAGCCCGTTAAAATCGGTAAAAATGTGTGGATTGGCGCAAATGTAACCATTCTCCCCGGTGTCAACATCGGTGATAATTCAATCATCGGTGCCGCCAGTGTGGTCACAAAGAACGTGCCTGCCAACACTTTGGCTTATGGTGTTCCTTGCAGATGCATTCGTAAACTCCAGTGAATATTCACAGTGATTTTATTGACGACCGAATTTTTCCTGTAACTTTTGTAAAAATAGATTGGCGGCAGCGGAACGCACGGCAGATTTGTTCCAGACAATATTTAATTTTGCTTCTACTTTAGGTTCAAGCGGACGAAAGCAAAGCGGGCTTTTATCAGAAGTATCAGCCAATTTATCCAAGGTTATTGCATATCCGATACCTGATTTAACCATTATGGCAGCATTAAATATTAAATTATATGTTGCAACGGTATGCAAGCTGTCAAACTGTCCGTGAAACCATTTATGAAACTCGTTTTTTGGTGACTTCTTTATTGCTTGGCGAGAACTTATTAATGGCAAACCTTTTAAGTCTTCAAGTTTGACTGATTTATATTGCGCCAACGGACAATCTTTACGCATCAAAACGCCCCATACATCAGCAACCGGCAAGGTAACACTATCATATTTTGATGTATCGTTATGTTGCACCAAAAGACCGAAATCCAAAAGTTTCTTATCCAGCTTTTCCATAACATCTTCGGCATTACCGGAATAGAGATGGAATGTAATATTCGGGTGTGTGGTGCGTATTTCTTTGATAACATCCGCAACATATTCCATGGCATCAGTTTCGCCACCACCGATATAAACATCGCCCCTAATGTCAACACCCGAAGAAATGATATCCCTCTTGGTTTTATCAACCATTTCAATAATTTCTTCGGCACGGTCTTTAAGGAGCATACCTTCATCGGTCAGTGTGATTTTGTATTTTCCACGCACAAAAAGCTTTTGTTTGAGTTCATATTCCAAGTCTTGCATTTGCCGCGTTAAAGTCGGTTGGGTTAAATGCAAAGCATTAGCCGCAGCAGTAATACTACCTTCACGGGCAACAGCTAAAAAATATTTCAAAACACGTATTTCCATAAGGGAAGCATAATAAGATTAATTATGCTTGTCAAGCATAATTAAATATGCAAAATAAGTATTTGCTATGTAAAAATAAACATTTTATATTGAAGATAAAGTAAATTAAACATGGGAGAAAATTTATGAAAATGAAAACATTATGTGCTTTGTCAATGACAGCTTTAGGTTTGGTCTTTGCCGCACCGGACAGCGCAAGTGCTGCTGAAGGTAACAATACAGAATGGGACAAGGTGTTTGCTAAATCCGACAAGGTTGATGTTAAAAAAGTAAGCTTTAAGAACAGATTCGGTATTGAGCTGGTAGGTGATTTGTATGAGCCGAAGAACAAACCGGAAGGCAAAATGCAAGCAATTGCTGTTTCCGGACCGTTTGGCGCAGTTAAAGAGCAATCTTCCGGACTTTATGCGCAGACCCTAGCAGAACGTGGTTTTGTAACCTTGGCGTTTGACCCGTCATTTACCGGTGAATCAGGTGGTGAAGTTCGTAATGTGGCAAGCCCTGATATTAACACTGATGATTTTAGTGCGGCGATTGACTACTTAACAACCCTGCCTGAAGTTGATGAAAACAAAATCGGTATTGTCGGCATCTGCGGTTGGGGCGGATTCGCCTTAAATGCGGCAACCCAAGATACACGTATCAAAGCAACAGTTACATCTACAATGTATGATATGACAAGAGTGTCTGCTCACGGTTATAATGACAGCATGTCTGCCGAAGACTTATATAAAATGCGCGAGCAACTAAACAATCAGCGCTCAAGAGAAGCTCAAGGCGCACCGATTGCCGAAGCTCCGGGCTTACCGGATAAATTAACCGGTGAAGAACCGCAATTTGTGCAAGACTATTTCAACTATTATAAAACAAAACTCGGTTTTCACCCACGCTCTATCAATTCTAACGGTCATTGGAACGTGACTTCTGCACTATCACTAATTACCCAACCGATTTTAGCTTATGCCGACACAATCAAATCGCCGGTATTGATGATACATGGTGAAAAAGCCCACAGTCGTTATTTTTCGGAAGATGCGTTCAAAAAGCTGACCGGTGACAACAAAGAGCTGATGATTATTCCGAATGCGAATCATACCGATTTGTATTACAAAATGGATGTTATCCCGTTTGATAAAATGGAACAATTCTTTAAGACCAATTTGAAATAATGCGTGGATTGCAACAAATATTAAGACTGTTGGTGTCGGTAATTATTTTATCGGCATCAACAGCACTAGCCTTGGAGAACGAAACGATGCAAATGAAGATAGGAGATAAAGCATATTCGGTTGTTTTGAACGATAATAATACAACAAAAGCCTTACGAGAACTCTTACCAATGACGGTTACAATGACAGAATTTAACGGTAATGAAAAGTATTACCTTTTGCACAACTCATTGCCGAGCAGACCTGAACACATTGGGCAAATAAAATCAGGTGATGTTATGCTGTTTGGCGATGATAGTTTAGTTGTGTTTTACAAAGATTTTAAGACAACATACTCATATACACGTATCGGACATATAGAAAATGCTGCTGATTTAGAACAAACACTTGGTAGAGGCAGTGTAATTATAACTTTTGAATAGAAAGGACAATAAAATGACAAAGAAAATATTAATCGTATCAAGCAGTCTTCGCAGCGGCAGTAATTCCGAGATACTTGCGCACGAAGCAGAAAAAGGGGCAAAGAATGCCGGAAATGAGGTAGAATTTTTAAGCCTCAAAGGTAAAGACATTAAATTTTGCATCGGTTGCCTTGCCTGTCAGAAAACTCATAAATGCGTACAAAAAGATGATATGGCAGACCTAATCGGCAAAGTGCAAAATGCAGATGTGTTGATTTTTGCCACACCGATTTATTACTATGAGATGAGCGGACAGCTGAAAACATTTTTAGACCGTTGCAATCCGTTATACTCTCAAGAGAACAAGTTTAAAGATGTTTATTTAATTACCTCGGCTTATGATAGTTCTGAAAGTGCCGCAGACCGCGCAATCAGCGGCCTTAAAGGTTGGATAGAGTGCTTTGAACAATCTCGTTTTGCAGGTGCTTTGGTAGGTGGCGGTGTAGATGCGCCGAAATCAGCCGCAAATCGCGCGGATTTACTTAATAAAGCCTACGAGTTAGGAAAGAACATTTAGGATAAATAATGATGAAAAAGTTTTTAATGATATTGGCAATGTCTGCACTTTTAGGAGAAAACGCCATGGCGATAACCGTTAATATTTATTATACCGGTGAAAACGGTAATGCCCGCAAATTTGCGGAAGAAATGGAGCAAAGCGGCACCGTTGCCGCTATTCGTGCCGAAGAAGGCAACAAAAAATACGAATACTTTTATCCTAAAAATGATCCGGAAACAGTTTTACTGATTGACAGTTGGGAAAACCAAGAGGCCATTGACAAACATCACGCAACACCGATGATGGATAAAATTACCGAGTTGCGCAACAAATATGATTTGCACATGAGGGTTGAGCGCTATACTGAAGATGAAACAATTTCACAAAGTGATCAAAACTATATCAGGAAATAATCAGGAGGAAATATGAAGCGCTTCTTATCAATCACCTTATTGACAACCGCACTTTTAACAGGAGAGCAAACAATGGCAAAAGCTTTAAATGCGGAACAAGAATCTATTGCAGAAGTGGCGGCTTATGCGGCCAGAGGTAACCAAGAAGGATTAAAAAAAGCCCTTATCAAAGGACTGGATAATAAAGTTCCTGTTAATACTTTCAAGGAAATCTTGGTGCAAGCTTATGCCTATTGCGGCTTTCCGAGAAGTCTTAATGCTCTTGCAACTTTGATGCAAACCGTTGAAGAACGCGGCAATAAAGACGAGTTGGGTAAAGAACCGAGTGCAAAACCTGAAGGCAGTGCTTTAACCTATGGCACGGAAAATCAAACTAAACTGGTCGGTACGGAAGTAAAAGGCAAGTTGTTTGAATTTGCTCCTGCCATTGATGAATACCTGAAGGCTCACTTATTCGGCGATATTTTTGCGCGTGATAATGTGGATTGGAAAACAAGAGAACTGGCAACAATCGCTATGTTGGCCGCTCGCGAAGGCGTGGAAAGTCAATTAAGCGCTCATATTGAGATTGGCAAACATAATGGTTTAACCGATGATGAGGTGGCGGAAATTTTGAATATTGCCACCGAAGCAAAAGCCAAAAATGTTGTCTTTGGTTTCGGAGAACTAAATCCTTATGGCAAGTATTTTACCGGAAAAAGTTATTTAAAACCGATTACCACGTCAAACGGCGTACCGATGTATAATGTGACTTTTGAACCGAAATGTCGCAATAATTGGCATATTCATCACAAAGGCGGTCAGATTTTACTGGTTACCCAAGGTCGTGGGTGGTATCAGGCATGGGGCGAAGAACCGCGAGAGCTGCACCCCGGTGATGTTGTAAACATTCCTCCAGAAACCAAACATTGGCACGGCGCGGCAAAAGACAGTTGGTTTACACATATTGCCGTCGAAGTACCGACAAAAGACGGCTCAAATGAATGGCTTGAGCCGGTAGCCGACGAGGAATACAACAAATTAAAGTAAGGACTAATTAAATGACAATGTGGTTATTATCGGCTCACCCGTTTACCATTCTTATCCGACCGGTATGATGCGCAGCTTTTTAGAGCGTTTTATGTTTCCAGCGCACACTTATATGCTTGATAAAGAAAACGGCGGATTAAAACGCGTCTTAAACCATACATTACCAACGGCGTTGATTTTTACGATGAATGCAAACGAAGAGCAATTTAAGCAACATCATTATGACGTGATTTTGGGTGACAATGAGGCGAATTTGCGGGCAGTATTTGGCTATTGCGAAACATTATATGCATTTGACACATTCCAATATACCGATTATGCCAAATATGATTGCGATTTGTTTGACGCGGAACATAAGACCAAAATGCGTGATGAACAATTTCCGAAAGACCTAGAAAAAGCTTATGAACTAGGTAAAAAATTTGCAACAATGACAAAATAGGAGAATAAAATGAGCATTTATAATTACAGTATCCCCAAACCCAACGGTGAAGAATTAAACCTTGCCGACCTAAAAGGTAAAGTTTTGTTGATTGTGAACACGGCAACCGGATGCGGATTTCCGCAGTAACGTAGTGCTTTTTATCTCTGTGAAACATGTTATTTCTCCTTTTCTAAAATTTTTGTTTCACTAGGGAACACTCCGCAAAATCAAAAAATCGTTCGGCATAATTTGAAAAAATTTTAAATAACAAAAAAAGCCGAGCAATTAAGCTCAGCTTTAGGTTGTTACAATCAGTATTTTTTTACAGCCAATTTTTCAGTTCATCTTCTTTTGGCATGCTTCCGATATGAACAACTTTGTCATCAACCACGATGGCAGGCGTTGTCATTACGCCATATCTTACAACTTCCGTCATATCATCAACAATACTTACCTCAGCATCAGCATTCATATTTTTTATCATTTCCGCAATCCGTTCGGCTGATTTATGACCGCATTTGCAGGAAGAACTTAAAATTTTAATTTGTTTCATTGTTTTCTCCTTAAATTAAATTGAGCATATAACCTGTTATAATAAACGCTGTCAGCAAATATCCGACAAACATTGCCAGCAGTTTATAAGTAAAAACACGCTTTAACATCATCATTTCAGGCAAAGATATGGTGGCAATACTCATAAACATAACCAAAGCCGTGCCGACAGGAACACCTTTCATCAACAAAACTTGCATAATCGGAACTATACCTGCTTGTGAAGCATACATCGGAATTCCGATTATTGCTGCCACAGGAACCGCAAAAATATTATCTTTTCCCAAATATCTGATAAACAATTCTTGCGGAATGTAGCCGTGCATAAATGCACCTATTACTAAACCAATTAAAATATATATGGCTAATGATTTTATAGTGTCTATTGCAAATGTATTAGCATATTTTATCAAAGCTACTGCTTTTTCTTTTATATTTTTACAAGAACAATTCGGTGGTGTTACATTTGGTATCTGCATAGCAAGATATTTTTCAATTTGAAATTTGTCTGCTAAATATCCTGCTAAAACAGAAATTATTGTTCCACTTATAATATAAAGAGCTACAATATATACTCCTGTTTCTCCCATAGCCAGCAACATAATTGCTGCTATTTCACTAATAAGTGGAGAACTTACCAAAAATGCTATACTAACACCAAAAGGAACGCCTGCAGCTAAAAAACCCATAAATAATGGAATACTTGAACAAGAACAAAAAGGTGTAACAACGCCCAAGAACACTGCAAGAAAATATCCTGCCCATTTTGATTTGCCGGACAAATAAGCTCTAACTCTTTCAGGACTTAATTGTGAACGAAATAGTGATATAATAAAGATTAGTACATATATCAGAACAAAAATTTTAGTTGTATCTTCAATAAAAAAATGTACAGCTTGTCCAAAATGTGTTGTCAAATCAAGCCTCATTAAAGATGTCAGCCAATCTGCAAGCCTTGTAAATATATCTAGCATTCTAAACAACCTCCCTCACAGCAATCTTTTAATAGAAAATGTGCAGCTTCTTTAATAGCTTTACAGTTTGGTTTATATATAAGTGTCTTTCCTTTTTTTTCAAAAGAACATAGATTTGCTTGAGTTAAAATATTCAAATGAAATGAAAGTGTGTTTTTTGCCATACAATCAAGTTTATTAAACATTTCTGTCGGAGTGATGCCTTCTTTACTATGTTCTACCATTAGGCGGAAAATTTTTAGCCGACCTTCCTGACTTAATGCTTCAAAAATAGTGGTTATCTGCTCTGTTTTCATATTGTGCCTTTTATGATTCTATAATTCTGGAAATATGGTAATATTTAAAAATGCAAATGTCAATAGTCATTAGACTATGTTATAAGGTGGGGTTTTGAAACGCGAACAGTTGGAAATAAATAGCCTTAGTTTTAAGGGGAAAATGGTCGGGTCTGTCCCGACCAAAAGTATCTATTTTGGTATCTTTTTTGGGAAATGGGTAAAAATAAAAAATAGATACGCGACCAGACCAGCGCACAAATGCACCAATACAGTGAAGATATAGAAAACCGGAAAGTGCCGGAAAATAAGGAATATAGAGGCAATATTGTAAGTTAAAATTGCACCCTGAAATTTAAAACAAAAAAACCTCTTCATCAAGAAGAGGCTTTTATATGGTGGGTTCTGTAGGACTGGCCTCGCCGCTGCGTCGGCTATCAGCTAATCGCTGACCGGCATACTTCCGTCTGCCGGCGCCTCCTTGTCAAACCTACTTCTCGTAGGTTCGAGACTTCTTACATCACGAATAAACACAAAAGGCAGGAATAAATCCTGCCTTTTGTGTTTATGGTGGGTTCTGTAGGACTCGAACCTACGACCAGACCGTTATGAGCGGCCGGCTCTAACCAACTGAGCTAAGAACCCAACAGCAAGGTTTTAATAAGATAAATATTCTGCTTAGTCAAGCACAAAATAACATTTTGCCAATTTTTTATTTAACACCTAATATCGCCTTGCGCTAAAACTTCTTAATTGACAATAACCGCTCAAAGTGATAGACTACTCCCATAAGCCCTAAAGGGAGGAGCAAATGACAGAAAAACTAACATTACGCGAGTTTATAGATTTCGCTAAAACTATTGACTTTAATAACATCTCCTTAGAAAACCTTGTAAAATTTGAAGACGGCGTATCCCAATATCAAAATATCATCAAACCGGAAACGCTCGCCATCTTAAAAACAGGAATCGCCAACAAATATACTGACTTTCAAAAAGAAAAAGGCGCCATAAGAGAAGATATCCATAAAATAAGAACCGAATACAAAAAACAAGATTGGGGCAAAAAAGATACACTGACGGCTGAAAATATAGTAAAGTTAGCTAAAAGACGAATAAATAGATGGGATCCTGACCATGGCTGGAAATTCCATTTAGACGTTGTGCCAAATCGCAACCACCCCATAACCCAAAAAGTATCTGAATTTTTATTAGATTTAAACGTTGAACATAAAATAGCCTCCGGCGGAGAAAACGGCAAGGGCATGACCGTGTATGTCGGAAGTTACAAAGATACTTGCGATCTGGCCCACCTTATTCAAGAACGCTTTGGTCATGACATCTATGAGCCACCGGCATACACAGACCAAGTTGCCGAAGAACACTCCTTTGAACCAACTGTTTACGGCAGGTTTGTTGCAGGTCGCATTGGTGATTATCCTTGGGATGGTATAGGAATCAGCCCTATTTATAACACTGCATATCGATTTAAAATGCCATTTGATAAAGCCCAACAAAAAGCTTTTGATTTGGGACTGATACATGATGCAGAAAAAACAGCATTTAGCGGCCATTTCTGGACAGCAAAAAAGTTCTATGAAACAGAACGTGACATCGTTTGGTTGCGCCACTACTGCTCGCATAAACTATACGCAGAAGCACTTGGCGAATATTATTGCGGTAACAACATAGATGCTTTTGAAGATGCTTTTCTTAAAGATAAGTTACCCCCCAAAGGCACTGATCAACGCCAGAAATGGGATGAAGTTGCCAAAGTATTTATCAAAGAAAGCGAAGACTATACCTGGGGTGATACAAAAATCAAACTTTTTGATTTAATAAAAAGCTTCAAAGATGGATACATTCCGCTTAATTTGCATGAAACGACGCCGACAAAAACCACCGAAATCAATCCGTTACTAATGGAAACACTGCAAAAAAAGAAATAACTCCCTACATCCCCCCGCTATCGCGACCAAGATTAACTTTAATCGGAGTATATTTTTCTTCTGTAGACTTGCTATTTTTGATTTCTTCCTTCATCTTTTGTTTGCGCGCCTCAATATTCTTTTTCTGTTCCTCATTATATTCTTGGCGCTCTTCTTCAAGCCGTGCGGCATGGAATTGTTTAGCCTTCTCAAAAATCACTTCATCTTTGGCTTCCGGCTCTTTAACCACCGCCCTAAAGACTTTCAAAAATCCTTTAACCAAATCATCCGTGCTGATACTGTTTTTAGTCAAATCAATCCACCCTTTAAGTCCTTTATTGCTCAAGAAATCGGAAAAATCAATATAAAACCGTTTCGCCTTTTTGCGCTTTTTCGGTGCCATAATCCGCCGCAACTCCTCTGCAGTTGGCACACGCCCTAAGGCTTGCGCAATCTGATCCGGTGTAATGATACATTCGCTTAAATCCAAATCCCAAATATTAACACCGGTAAAATCCATTCCTCTGAAATCAACACCTTTTAAATTGACTTGGCTCAAATCTATCCGCCTTAAGTCCAGAAGCGAAAGATTGATACGCGTCAAATTAAGCTTATGCGGATAATATATTGCCAAATACTCTACCAATGCCTGCAATTCTTCAATCGCCAGCTCATCCATCTTGATATCCATTAAGATGGCATCTTCAATATCAGCATCGCGTAAAATAACGCCTTCCATGTTGGCGCCGGTAAAGTTTGTGCCTTTCAATTTAGCTCCGGCAAAAATAGCATCGGTTAAATCAGCCCCTGATAAATCAGCGCCGGATAAGTCTGCACCGGTAAAGTCCGCACCATTTAAATGGGCATTTTGGAAATTGGCATCTTGTAAATTTGCCGCCGAAAAATCTTTATTGGCTAAATCTTGTCCGGCATAATTCATCCCTGATAAATCTTGTCCGGCATGATAATCAGATGAATCAAGACCGTTTCTGCGCCCGTTTAGATTATCAATTTGGTTAATCTCGCTGGAAATCGCTCGCCACGAATGTGAAAACTCATAAAGCTTAGCCTCTATCTCACCCTCTACAACATTACCGCCTAATGCAAGCTCCAATTCCTGTTGCATCATATCACGAGCTTCGCCTAACTTCGCATAATAATCGCGAAGCTTCTCCATTCGCGCGGAATATTTTTTCGGTGGTGTTTGAGGAATGACCGTCGGTGCCCCTGATGCTCCGTCATCATCACTATCATCTGCAGGTTTCAACGGGGCTTTGGTTTCGTCTTCTTCATCTTTTTCCAAAAGTTCTGTTGCCGGCGTAAAACTGAAATTTGCCAGATCATCAAGATTTATATTCGGTTTCTTAAAATCATCCATTGGCTAAAACCTTTATCATAAAACAAACGCATTATACACCACTTTTTCTTAAAACTCAAGCCTCTAATGTATCGCTACCGTAATTTATCTTTTTCTTATACAAAAACCAACAAAGTCCAAACCCCGGCAGAGCTAATAAAGAACTGATTAAGAAAAATATCGGCCACGAAGTTGCCTCTAAAACAAAGCCGGCGCTGGTTGAAAATACATCACGCGCCACACCGGTCAATGATGAAAGAAGCGCATATTGGGTTGCGGTATACTTTTTATCACATAACACTGACATAAAAGCAATAATCGCGGTCGTGGCAATACCCGAAGAGAGATTTTCTAAAGAAATCGTTGCAATCAAAGCCCAAACGCTATGCCCGATAAAGCAAAGCGGAATATAAAGTGCCGTTGTGACGCCCTGCACAATGGAAAATACCAGCATTCCACGCATCAACCCCATTTTTGCCAACAAGCAACCGCCCCATAAACCGCCGATAATCGTAGCGCCCATACCGTATAGCTTGGTGATATAAGCAATTTCTCCTTTGCTAAATCCCATTTCGGCATAAAAAGGATATGCCATTAATCCGAAATATGAATCGCTTAACCGATAAAAGAACACCAACAACAACGCTACCAACCAATATGGCTTTTGCATAAATTGCACAAACGGCGCGATAATTGCCCGATACACCAGACCGCGCTCATGTTTCTCTTTAACTATTGGATTCTCTTTCGGTTCATGTGCCAGCAACACGGCAACAATGCCGACCAACACAAACAACGAACATAGCAAATAAACCGTATTCCACGAAATATATGCGGCAAGCCCGATAGCACCGGCACTGGATATAATCAAACCCAACCGATAGCCCAAGATATACATCGCAGCCCCCGCAACCTCCTGTTCATCATCTTTACTGCACAATTCCACACGAAACGCATCTAAAACAATATCTTGCGTTGCCGAGAACAAACTGATAAACCCTGCAGCCAACGCCATTGGCAATATCGAACCTTCAGGAGATAAGCGTGATATTGCCAAAATACTGAGCATTAAACCCACTTGTGAAAAGATTGCCCAGCTCCGCCTTTTACCTAATTTCCACAAAATCGGCAACTTGACAGCATCAACTGCCGGCGCCCACAGCCATTTGAAAGAATACGGCAACCTCACCAAAGCAAACGCCCCTATGGCACTATAAGCAATGTTATAATCATTAAGCCACAGCGACAATGTGCTGATAACAAGCGCTAACGGCAAACCGCTGGAAAATCCCATCATTGTAACCAATAGGATTCTTTTAGAAAAATACATCGCTAAATTTTTATTCATCGTCCAAATTCACCTTATCTTCAACGATATAAAGCGGTCTGTTTTTTACTTCCACAAAAATCCGCCCGATATATTCGCCGATAATACCCAAAATAATCATCTGGATACCACCTAAAACCAAAATAAATACCAAGAGAGAGGCATAACCGGGAACATCCACGCCCTTAATAAACGTCCGCGCAATGATATAAAAGGCATAGAGCATACCTGACGTCGCCAACAACGTTCCGAGATAGCTCCAAATCCTTAACGGCAATGTTGTAGATGCGGTAATACCGTCAAGCGCAAAATTCCATAATTTCCAATAATTCCACTTGCTTTCGCCGGCTGCCCGTTTTTGCCGCCTATATTTAATGCCTGTTGTCTTAAACCCTGTCCACCCGAATACACCTTTCATAAAAATATTTTTTTCTTTTAAGGTCAAAATGGCATTGATCACTTTGCGGTCAAGCAACCGATAATCCCCCGCATTATAAGGTATTGGCGACCGCGTCATCAAATTATAAATCTTATAAAAGAGCTTGGCTGTTGTCCTTTTAAGAAAAGTATCGCTGTTTCGGTCACTCCTGATACCATAAACCATATCATACCCTTCTTCCCACTTTTTAACAAACTGCAAGATAAGCTCCGGCGGATCTTGTAAATCCACATCCATCGGTATGGCCGCACGCCCTTTACAATATTTAAGGCCTGCCATCATACCGTATTCTTTACCGAAATTGCGTGAAAACTTAATCACCTTAATATTTTTATTTTTCTTGGCATACTGACTTAAAATCTTATACGAGCCGTCTGTTGAACCGTCATCCACACACAGGATTTCATAGCTGTAAGAACTGATTTTTTCCAAAGTTTCCAAAAGCTTTGTAAAAAACAGCTTTAACCCGTCTTCCTCATTATAAACCGACACAAGGATAGATAAATCAGGATTTTTTTTAACCGCAGTCGTTTTCTTTTCCATCAGCGCACTCTCTAAAAAATAACAAGCTCAAGAACATATTGATATATTTTATTATAAAACGCAATTTATTTGCCCTTTATTAACAGATTTAAGATTACACTCTAATTATTAAATTTTGATGTAAAGGAAAAAATAATGTCGTTTATACGCTCTATCGCAACCTTTGGCGGCTTTACCATGATAAGCCGCATCACCGGATTCTTACGCGATATGCTGATTGCCAATTTTTTGGGTGCAGGTAATGTCTCTGATGCTTTTTTGGTTTCTTTTAAATTGCCGAATTTGTTTCGCAGCTTATTTGCCGAAGGAGCTTTTACCTCAGCCTTTGTCCCGCTCTTTTCATCAAAGCTCGTTGCCTCAGGACGAGATGAGTCCGTTCGCTTTGCCGCAAAAGCAATCTCTTTATTAACCTTTATCCTAATCATATTTATCATTCTTTTTGAAATCTTCATGCCGGCTGTGGTCACCATACTGGCTCCGGGGTTTACAAAAAACGTTGAAAAAATGAATTTAACCATAGAGCTTTGCCGGATTACCTTTCCTTTTTTGCTGTTCATTTCAATCGTATCCTTTCAAGCCGGTATCCTAAACTCTTTTGACCGCTTTGCCGCTCCTGCCGCCACTCCGATTATCTTAAATCTTGGTATTATTTTATCAGGGCTTATTTCCGTTTTATGCTTAGATATGCCGGTTTATGGTCTTTCTTGGGGTATCACGCTTTCGGGAATTGCCGAAGTCTTTTGGCTCAAATATTTCCTAAACAAAGATGACGTGCGAATTGTTCCTGATTTACATGTCATAAAATTGATGAAAGACAAAGAAATTAAGACTTTATTCAAACGAATTGCCCCCGGTGTTGTAGGTGCCGGTATTTACCAAATCAATATGGTCGTTGACATGGTTCTTGTATCACTTGTTTCAAGCGGTGCCGTATCATGGTTATATTATGCCAACCGCCTCCAACAACTGCCTCTGGGCGTCATCGGCGCCGCCATCAGCGTTGCGCTTTTACCTTTGCTGTCTAAAAAGCTCAAAGCCGGTGACAAAAAAGACGCCAAAGATACTCAAGATAAGGCCGTAATTTATGGTCTGATGATGTCTTTACCTGCCGCAGTCATTTTTATCTGTCTTGCCGATTCGCTGGTGGAACTTCTGTTTGAGCATGGTAAATTTATTGCCTCTGATACCGTAAAAACGGCCAATGCGCTCAAGGCTTATGCTATCGGACTTCCCTGCTATGTGATGGTCAAAGCCTTAATGCCTAATTTCTTTGCCCGAGGCGATACCGTAACGCCGGTTAAATACAGCGCAGTTGTTTTCGTTGCCAACTTTACCATGAACCTCTTATTGATGAAGCCTTTTGGACACGTTGGTATTGCCATGGCAACAACCGTTGCGGCCTTTGTATCACTCTATCAATATATCCACGGATTAAAAAAACGTGATTATTGGCAAATCTCTAAAGAATTAAAACAAACCATCTTAAAAATCGCCTTATGCAGTGCCATCACCGGCTTAATGCTCATCATTGTAGAATTATGCCTAAATACCGTTTTCCCGCCAAAGCATTTGGGCTACCTGTTCTTAAAGTTATCCGTTATCGGCATAATAGGACTTGCAACTTTTTTGATTTCAGCTAAAATGTGCCATGTATTGGATATCACAGCCGTGATAAAAAGTTTACTGGCACGGAGAAAAAGGGCATGACACATCCTCTCTTAACCAAGCTGAAAATTACCGTTAAGCGTATCTTAGGACGGTGCGTATATAATTGGGTTTATCTCAAAAAACAAATTCAAAAAGCATTAGATATGCCTAATGGCAAGTTGTTTTCTAAAAAGACTGGAAACAATCTCGTCACCCTTGCTTTTAAACGCTGGAAATCATGTTCATTTATCATCATTTGCCTTTTAGGCACATATTACGGTATTGGAGCTTTTGTCAGTTCACGCATAGACACTCGCCTTAATTTAGAGGTCAAAACATCAACACCTGAAACACACGCCTTATCTGCATTAGGCTTTGTTTTAAGAGCCCAAATTGACAACGCCCCGTGGACACCGGCACTACCTGCCATTTTTCCGGCAGCAGTTTTGGATAATCTGCCGAATTTTCAAATCGGCGCCAAAGATGCTATTGCCTACTTCATCAAATATTACGCCCAAAGCTACCAAAATAAGCATTTGCAAAAAGCCCGAGAATTATTAAATTATCCGGAAGATATTTGGCTCTTTTCACAAACCAAGGAAGATTCTTTTGCCCCCGGCTCTGCCAAGCAATACTTAAAAGCGCTTGCCGAAATAGAAACTTTCATTAACAAAGATGCTTTATTACAACAGGCAAACAAGCCTCTGCTATCTGAGCTGATAAAAGGTGTTGATAAGCTCTTAAGTGACCAAATATCCGACATAAACGGCTATACGCGTGAGCACACATCCGAATATTTAGATTTTGAGGCTGATAATTTATTCTATAAAATCCAAGGCTCAACTTATGTAATCCATTATTTACTGACCGGAATTATCAAAGACTATCAGTCAGAAATTGTTGATATGGAACAATACGAAAATATAACTACGGCTCTAAAATTTTTATCAGATGCCGTCAAACTCAACCCGTTTAGGGTAAAATCCACCGCGCTAAATGACAGCTACGGTGCCAATCATTTAATTTATTTAGCATATTATTTATTGCAGGCCGAAATCTATATCAAAGATATGCACCATACGCTGGATCTGAATAGAAAGGAGATAACACCATGAAGTTGGAACAAAAAAAATTGAGTAATACCGAACTTATGTTGTATCCGCCGCTTCCGCTACCGCTTATCGGCACATTTTACCAAGACGAACATCCTTTAATTAAAAATATTTCAGATAGCGGCTTAGCTAAAGAAGTGCTATTAACCACAGACTTTTTATACATTCAAAGCGATTCTCCTGAGCATTTAAAAGATTTAGAAATGCTATCCATTGCTGAGTTAGATGATTATATAACAGCCGATAAAAAAGAAGAAATCGCCCCCTTAAGCAACATAACCAATAAATTAAATTTAATCTTATACCTTGTCGTCGCACCCATGTTACAACGAGATGGCGGCAATATTGCCTTGCAATCTTATGTAAACGGAACGGTTAATGTTCGCTTTTTGGGTAAATGCCAAGGTTGCCCTTATGCTAACAGAACTTTGGAAAACCATGTCAAAACCAATCTGATGCGCTATTTACCACAAGTAAAAGAGGTCGTATTGGTATGATAAAACGTTGCTTATTCGTAATCTTATTTCTGTTTTGCACGATTTCCACTGCTTTTGCAGAAATAAAAATGCGTGAATTTAACGGTGTTATTTATGTTGAAGAAACAACGGTTTCAGAGCTTGAAGACCTTTTTGAAAAACATAATTATCGTCGTTTTTTAGCCCTAAAAAATCGCGAATTTCCGGCTATCCTTATTAAAAAAATGCCGACGGATTTTTTAGAAATAAAATCTCAAAAATATCGCAATGAGCTGTTTATTCGTATGCTCACCCCGCTGGCCATTAAAGTCAACGAAGAACTTTACAACGAGCGCCAAAGTCTGTTAAGATTAGAAAGACGTTTCAACAAAGATCAGAAACTCTCAGAAGATGATATCAAAAAATTAGATGAATTAAGCATGAAATACGATTATTTTACCAGACGCAAAGGAGTTGACCGCATCAGACTTCAACTTGAACAGCTGAAATTACGGATAAACACCATTCCACCGTCACTAATGGTGGCTATTGCTGCCATGGAAAGTGATTGGGGCTTTTCACGCGTTGCCAATGAAGCAAATTCTTTATATAAAGAAAAAGTATGGTTCACCGATGAAGGATTAGAACCTCTGGAAAATAAAGACGACGGCTACCGATTTAAGATTTTTGACAGCCTTATTGACAGTATGCGAAGCTATGCACATACTTTTAACTCAAATATAAATTATCAATATGTCTGGCAAACCCGTGCCGATGCCGAAAAGAGGCTCCCTTATATGGTTGGTGAAAGCATGGCATACACATTATCCCTTGCTTCCAACCTTCCCAATTATGTCGGCATCCTAGATTATACCACCGCTTTTTATGATTTTATGCATCTGGACAATGGCAAATTAAAAAGGATAAAAAAATGACCGTTCGCATTATTCCTATTTTTTGTAACGAAAAAAATATGGCAAATTATGCCTACATCCTCACAACGCCCAACACGACCATCATCATAGACGCCGCTGAAGCAACCCCGATTATAAACGAACTTGAAAAACAAAACCTTGCCCCCACTCACATTTTGACCACACACCACCATTATGATCACGTCGGGGGAAACGTTGCACTAAAACAAAAATATAACCTAAAAATAGTTGCTCCGGCTAAAGAATTTTCCAAAGTTCCGGCAGCAGATATTAAGGCAGAAGAAAGCATACCCTTAACTATCGGCGATTTGACTTTTGATGTAATCGCCGCCCCCGGACACACATTAGGACACGTTCTTTATTATCTCAAATCAGAAAATATGCTTTTCACCGGAGATGTTTTATTTAATCTCTGTGTCGGCGGCTTATTTGAAGGAACAATTGACCAAATGGCAAAAAGTTTGGAAAAAATAAAAGCTCTACCGAACACGACCCTTATCTTCCCCGGTCACGAATACACAAGAGCTGCGCTTACACCAAACCTTATTTCAAATCCGAATTTTGCCCCCTATCTTGAAAAAATGCTCAAGCGTGAAAAAGGCGAATTAGCCCCCACCACGCTTGGCGAAGAAAAACAATTTAATCCATATCTGACTTCAGATAATCTCAAAGGCTTATAGGAGTCTGTCATGTTTTTAAGCATCAATAAAAAATTTTTCTTAACCATAACAATTTTTTTTCTGCTTGTCTCCACATGCTTTATTATCATTTTCGATGGTATCATCGGTAAAAAAATAAGAAGTGAACACACCAACATCATCACGCGTAACCAGTATGTCATAGAACTCTTAAACGAAAACATCTCTTTAAGAAAAAAGCTCTTAACATTACAACCGACCGATACGGTAGAATTGCAATCCTTAGCCACCCTTGACCAAAAGAAAGACGAAATTTCCAAAGAGCGCCAACTAAACGAAGAGTTAAACCAAAACTATAATGAAAATTATGCTTCATTAGCTGAAAGTTTTCGTATCATCAGCGCCAGTGCCGTTTTAACAATTCTATCTTTGTTAATCTTATGGTTTTTATTACAGCGTTGGGTTATTACGCCGATTAATAAGCTGACGGATTTATCCATTGCCATCGCCAATGGCGATTTTTCACAACGCTTGCCTATTGCACATAACCAAACCACCGACGAATTTGATACCCTGATGACAACCATCAACTTTATGTTGGATAACATTGAAAACAACATTAAAGAAATTAAACGCAACGAAACTTTTTTACAAAATCTTATCGATGCGCTCCCTGATGCTGTCCGTTTGATAGACGACAAACACAACATTATCCTCTCAAATAAGGCTTATAATGATTATATCCGCAAACACTATCTTTATCGTTCAAACAAATGCTATGCCGCCTATGAAAAAGGCGCAACTGCACCTTGTAACGTCAGTAGCTACGTTTGCCCCTTAAGAGAATTACAACAAAAAAGCGATTCTTCTATCACGCTCATTCATGATATCAAAAATCGACCGCTTTCGGTAAGCTCAGCGCGCATTAACATCAACGGTAGAACCGGTATTGTTGAATCATT
Organism: uncultured Rhodospirillales bacterium; assembly: GCA_902763185.1. Taxonomy (GTDB): domain Bacteria; phylum Pseudomonadota; class Alphaproteobacteria; order RF32; family CAG-239; genus CAG-267. Next base: position 129,032 of record CACWQT010000002.1, read on the forward strand.
CCGTGATTTGCGTGAAAACATCCATTACTCTCACCAACAAAAAATTTCATCATTGGGCTTTTTAGCGACTTCCCTTGCTCATGAGATGAAAAATAATCTGGGCGCCATTAACATTATCATCAACGGTATTTTGCAAAAATATCACAAAAACAATGCGGATAAGACTGAGGAAAAGAAGTATCTGCAAATGATATCCGAGCAAATTCTAGCTTGCACAGCCATACCCGAGCGCTTATTGAAACTATCACGCAACACCGGCGATGAAGTCACCGCATTTAATGCCATTGACAGCATTAAAGACATTTTATCACTGTTTGATTATGAAATTAAGCGCAAAGGCATTATTGCCACTGCCAACTTTGCCCTCCCCAAAGAAACAATCCGCGGCAATGAAACAGACTTTAAGATGATTATTCTAAATTTAGTGCAGAATGCTATCAATGCTATGCCAAACGGCGGAACACTGGACATCATCACCGAAAATCTCAAAAATAAATTGATAATAAAAATCCGCGACACAGGTTGCGGTATGGATAAAGAAGAGCAAGCTCATATCTTTGAACCATTTTATTCCAAATCTAATGCCAAGAAAAAACAAGGCACCGGACTGGGTTTAGCCATTGTCAGAGATTTATTAACTAAATACCGCGCCAAGATAGAAGTTGAAAGCAAGAAAAATCTCGGTTCGTGCTTTACCATAACCTTTCCTTCTAAAAAAATATAAAAAATGCTTGTAAAATAAGATTTTGCGGTATATAACCCAAAAAAAATAGTCAAAGGAATCTTATATGAGTAAAGAAGAATTACTTGAATTTACAGGCGATGTTATTGAAAAATTGCCTAATGCGATGTTCCGCGTACGTTTAGAAAACGGCGTAGAAATATTAGCACATACGGCAGGTAAAATGCGCAAATTCCGCATCCGTATTATGGTCGGTGATAAGGTAGATATAGAAATGACACCTTATGACTTAACCAAAGGTCGCATCACCTTCCGTCATAAAGACTAATTAAAGCAGGCTCCGTATAAAGCCTGCTTTTTAACGCTTATTTCGGTGCTACCATTAAAGACTTCACTTCAATTATACGCTGCCCGTCTTCTCTGTCAATTTCACCGAATATCATCACTTTATCCTTTGGTGTAACAGTTTGACCCTGCCAAACTTTATGACTTATTTCTACCGGAATTTCTGTCGTGCCGTCTGAAAAATGGTATTCTTTATCTCCGACACGTTTGGTAATATATCCTTGAAGAGTAACATAACTGTCATCAGGCATTTTCATAACCTCCGCTATACTCATCGGTGTTGCATTGGTATCCATAAAACCGCCTTTGCCATAAGACATATCACAGCCGCCATCAGACTTTGCATAGGCATTTAAGCTAACCAAAACTGCAAATAAAGCTAAAAATATCGTTTTTTTCATCTCTTTCTCCTTTGTTGAACCGACATCAAAATAATCAGTTCAACGCCCATTTAAACCTCATCTTTGGATTAAAAGCGCACTTCATCTCCGATTTTTATGTGATTTTTTTGAACCTCGCCGCCGTTTATTTCCAACACATAACAAAACGGCTTATCTGTTGTTATTTTATCTAAACTTAAAGGCTTACAATCAGGCTTTATATCCACCACCTTAAAATGACACCCGATAAACAACATATCAAGCGGAATATAAGTGTTTTTCATCCACATAACCGCATTAGGATATTGACGCAGATCAAACCACATTCCGCCATTTTGAGGTATTTTTCTGACAAACATCAGGCCTTGTTTAAGCTCACTTTCCGTCTCCGCCACCTTGACACTAAACGACGCCGTCTTTCCGACACCGATTTCCCGTGCCTCTGCCGGAAATACCAGACATAAAAAAACAACAAACCACAAATAACGCATAAAATCACCTCAATATTTACTTTATTTTAGACTTTTCCCTTTACCCTGTCAACAGCAAGCAAAAGGTAATCAAACAAAATGAACAAAAGTTTTATCAACATAACCTTTACTAAACCGGAACTCAAATTATGGCTCTGGTGCTTTATAACTTTGTGCTTAACTTTTTCGTTTCTAACCGTAAACCTCATCTGGGGTAATCACGATTGGAACTCAATGATAGTCGGCAATCCCATTACTTCCGGCTTAATAGAGGGGAGATTTTCCCAATATCTTTTACCCAATCTCTTAATTGACGGACAGATATTTCCATTAATCAACATAATTCTTGGATTTGCCTTTTATGCCTTAGCGATGGCGCTGCTTTATACGCGTTTTTTTGATTTTAAGCCATCTTTTGCCGGCACTCTTTCATTATGCGCGGTAAGCATCCTCCCCTATATTATAGAAATCCTTTATTTTCAGTTTATCATCTTAAGCCAACTGTTTTGGCCTTTAACCATAACACTGGCTTTGCTTGCCGCAAAAAAATCATTAACCGACCATCCTTTAATTTTTATTCCTTTAAGCTCGCTTATATTATTTTTCACCATTGGCGGATACCCTGCCGCTATCAATTTATATCTGACTGCCGCATTACTTTTTTTATTACAAAACGCCTCAGAAAAAATAACCTTCAAAAAATTGGTGCCCCTTGCTCTACCATTTATTACTAGTGTTATTGTTTCCTTTATTGCACTTTATGCCGTGCATCAAGGACTGCAAGCAAACCATAAAATGATGGCTCTATATAACAACCAGCCTTTAAGCCTAAAAGACCTTATCTTAAAAATTCCTTTTATGTATAAAGCGGTTGTTTTAAGTCTGTTGCAACCGCAACCCTATTTAAGCCTGACCTTAAAGCTGATTATGACAACAATAATTTTATTGTGCTTTATCGCCGATATGACCAATAGGAAAGATTCTTTAGACCGACTTTTTCACATAATTTTATGGCTAATTTTACCATTTTGCCTCAAATTCTCTGCGTGGCTGATAAATGAAAATCCCGATGAGTATTTTGCACAACACGATCCGGCGACCTTTATGCTGAGAGCCGATTTTTATGCTGTTCCGGTATTTTTAATGTATTGCCTGTCAGCGCTTAATCAAAAGAATTATCATTTACTAAAAAACTTGAGTTTTATTCTTGCTTTTGCGCTATTGGGGCTAAATTTAAACGCTGACTTTAATTACTCAAAAGTTCAAAAGCTGGGCTTTACCGCTGAAACCCTGTTGCAACAACGTATTAATAATCGCATTACGGAAACCGCCCCATTTGATTTTAACAACAATTACATTGTTGTTCAAGCCGGAGAACTTCCTTTAAGACCACACTATTATATAGCAAAACCACTTGAAAATTATGGTTATTATACAATGCAAATTCCCTCCACGCGCTACTGGTTACCAAACGAGTTCTACGCCTTTTATGAACCGGAGAATTTTGTCATAACGGAACACGCTATTCTCCCCGAAAATATCACCCCTGAAATGAGAAACTTTTTAGCTACCAATTTGAAAACCTGGCCCGCTAAATCTTCGCTTTACATAGACAATAGTTACATCATTTTATTCTTAACCCCCAAAGGCAGACAAATGATTACCAAGCAATTTAAGAATTTAAGGAGCTCCAAATAATGAATAAGCTCTTAAAAAAATTCAACCTCACAGCAGATAAAACTGATTTAAAGAGTTTATGCATCAGCTTTGCCCTCATTAATTTTGTTTTTCTTTATAACACTCTAAACTTTTTGTGGGGCAATCACGATGTTAAATTCGTAAAGGACGGATTAGAACTTTCATCCGGTCTGTTTGAAGGACGTTTCACCCAATTTATTCCGCATGTTTTATTAACCAATGGTGAGATTCTCCCGATATTAAACAATTTTTTAGGCTTTTTCTTTTTAACCATCGGTTTATGGATATTGGCAAAATACTGGGATATCAAAAAAACTTGTCTTAACTATGTTCTTTTTATCACCTTTTTTGCCACTATCCCTTATACCTTATCGTGGCTCTACTTTACTTTTATTACACTCAGTTGCCTGCTCTGGGTATTCTTTGCCATATTAGGGCTACAGCTCTCTGCCTATATTGCAAACAGTCATCATAAGACCATTTTAACATTTATATCCGCTTTGTTCTTTTACCTGCCTTTAGGCGGTTATCCGCCGGTAATAAACACCATTGCCGTTTGTTTAATGGCAAAAATATGCTTTACTTATTTATTCGAAAATAAACGTTTAAGCGCAATCATCAAGACCTATCAATACACAGTTTATGCTGTGCTGATTGCAGCATTTGCCACCAAGCTCACCTTAAAAATTATTGAACCGGATAATGTGTATAACCTTGAAATGATGCCTTTTGCCGAAATTCCGCAAAAACTCATTTCCATTATCAAAATATCAGTCATACAATTTGGCTTATCCCAACCATTTATGGAAATCGGTTATAAAATCATAATGCTTATAATGGTTTTAACCGCCATCACCGGAGCCATACTAAAGGCCAATACCATCACAAAAAGATTAACCACGCTCGCTTTGCTTATTCTGACCGTCTTAGCCGCCGCCACGACTACCTTTTTGGTTATTCCCCATACCGAATATGTTTCTCGTATTGATTTCTACGGTATTGCTTTTGTTTACAGCTTCACCTTAGCACTTCTCTTAAAATTCAAATTACCTTTAGCCCGAAGTCTCGCTTTGATATTTATGATGATACTTATTCCTTTTAACCTGATAAACGACTATCGCGCACAAAAAATTTGGCAACAGGGACAAACGGCAGAATTTCAAATTTTAGATAATCTTATGGAGCGAATTGAAAGTCACCCTAATTTTGACACCAACCAAAAATATCATTTCCGCCAACTGGGTGATATTTCCATGCGCCCCCGTTATTATAAACAAAACTTTGCCTATAATGAGCCGTTTTTATTAGCACTTCCGTATCTTGCCATGTGGCAAGGCGCGCGTTTAGTCGAGTTCTTTAGCCCCTATGAATATATAGACCAAATAACACCGCTGTCTCCCTCAGACATCACCCCCGAACTGCATCAATTTATGATGACAACCGCACGCCCGTGGCCCGATAAAGACAGTATTTACGTTAAAAATAATGTGATTATTGTTATCTTTTCTCAAAACGAATTGGATGAATTCCGCAAAATGATTGAAAAACTGAACTAACCGTGTTAATAAAAAGTATACTCTTGAAAGAAAGGTGGCGTATCTGATGGAAAAATTAAAAGAATTGGCAATTATTGTTCCTTGTTATAACGAAGAGGAAATTTTACCCAAAAGCATCAAGACTTTGATTGCTTTAAGAGAAAACCTTATCAAAAAAGAACTGATTGCTAAAACCAGTAAATTGGTATTTATCAACGATGGCTCTAAAGATGCGACTTGGAATATTATTACCAAAGAACATCAAAAAAATCCGTTTATCAAAGGCATCTCATTTTCCAGAAACTTCGGTCATCAGGCCGCCCTTTTAGCCGGCATGTATAATACCGATGCTGATATTTATATCACCATTGACGCAGACCTTCAAGATGATCCCAAAGTCATAGAGGACATGATAAAATGCTGTTATGAAGGTTATGAAGTGGTTTACGGCGTGCGTAAACATCGTGATACGGACAGCTTTTTTAAGCGTAATACCGCCTTGCTGTTTTACAAACTGATGAAAATTCTTGGCGTAGAACTGGTTGCCAATCATGCGGATTTCCGCCTTTTGAGCCGTCGCGCCGTGGAAGCTATGTCAAAATTTACCGAAAAAAATTTATTTTTACGCGCCATTGTTCCGCTAATTGGCTTCAAATCTTGCAATGTTTACTATGACCGCCAAAAGCGCACCGCCGGCACCACCAAATATCCGTTAAAGAAAATGGTTTTATTTGCCTTAAAAGGTATCTCCAGTTTTTCAACCGTGCCTCTGCATTTAATAACATTATTCGGTGTTCTGATTTCTGTTGTCAGCTTTTTCTTAATGCTCTGGACCATATGCGCTTATTTTAACGGTTCAACCATTGTCGGGTGGGCATCTCTGATGTCGGTTATCACTTTCTTTAGCGGTATCACCATATTGTTTATGGGGATTATCGGCGAATACATCGCAAGCATTTTTGTTGAGGTTAAAAATCGCCCGACCTACATTATTGATGAAACTTTGGACTAAGCCATGGCAAAAAACAAATCAACATCATTTCCTTATCAGTGTTGGTTAAAGATATACCTTTTAAGTCTGCTCTGCTTTGCGCCTTTTTTAATCAATTTTATGTGGGGAAACCATGATTGGAGTTGGGTAAAGGAATACACCCCTCTCTTAAGCGGTGTATTTGAAGGAAGATTTTCCCAATTTATTTTGCCGACTGCTTTATTTTCAGGAAACATTTTACCCGTGCTAAGTATCGCCGGCGGACTATTGTTTTATAGTTTTGCTACAGTGTTGTTATTAAAATTATGGGATTTTCCAAATAAAAATATTTCTTTTCTGCTCTTAGGGCTTTTTATCATCACCTCGCCTTATACCTTATCATGGTTATATTTTGCCTTTCTAACTCTAAGCTGCCTCTCTTGGACTTTTGTAATTGTTTATGCCTTCTACCTTATCAACAAGAGTAATCTTTCAAAAAAATGGTCTTTCCCCTTAAGTGCCCTTTGTATGGCATTGGCCCTAGGCGGATATCCGCCGGTCATAAACATGATAGGCGTTATCTTTTTTACATTAATCTTAAATGATGTTTGCCTAAATAACTATACCCCGAAAACCATTATAAAAAAATACATTCCTCAAGCATTTACCGTTTTATGCGGTGCATTGTTATTTTTGGTGGCGATGCATATTCTCAAACATTATCAGTTGCAATACGATACATACAATACAGCAAACATCAGCCTCAAAAATCTGACCGACAATTTTTTAATGACATTTGCAACCGCTTTTTCACAATTCTTAAACACAACCAGCTTTATCGAAACACCATATAAATACCTCAATTTGGTCGTTTTCTTGCTGGCGCTTATCACACTTATTACCCATACGCCTAAACGAGCGAGCAGTTATTTATTTTTGATACTTGCGCTTATCGGTATGCTGTTTTCATCTGTTTTAACACTTATCTTAACCCCTAACACGGCTTACGTGCAAAATGAGCCGCGCATAGAATTTTTTGGTATAATTTATATCTATGCCTTTGCCTTCAGTATTTTACTGACCAATGCATCGCAACTTATAAAAAATATCTCCTATGCCACCATTTTAAGCCTTATTTGCTATAACTTTGCAACTGCCTCCTATTGCGCCAAAGTCTGGAATTTGGGATTTAGGGCAGAAAATTCACAAATGGAGCGTTTTATCTCACGCTTAGAGAATATACCGGAATTTACCCCTAATCAGTCTTATACCTTTATCCAAAGCGGCACAGTAAATATGCGGAGCCGCTATTATATCAAAACCAACGTCTTTAAACCGGATTCCTATACCCTGACTGCGCCCTACGTGCCGTGGCATTTGCCTTATAAAGCTTATACTTTCTATTATCCCAAAACTTTTGTAAACAAAGATTTTGATACTTACTGGCAATTTATTACGCCCCAATCTTTAACCATGACAGATAACTTAAAGGAATATTTGACTTTAGGTGCGCTCCCGTGGCCCAAGCAAGAATCAATTTTCATCTCCCCCGAATTAATTGTTTTAACCCTCACCCCTGCTGGCAAAAATCTCGGAGCAGATTGGTACCATAAGCACTATTAAAATCTATAGCATAATTCAAGATTTAACTTGTAATGCACCGCACATCTGCCTATAATTCGCTGTAAATGGGGTAAAAATGGATAATTTGGCAGAAAATCTTTCGCTTGGCGGAAATATATGGAATTTGGCAGAAACTGATGAGCGCCAAACAGAAATTCTATGCCAACATTGTGATATTTCAACACAAATGGCAAAGTTATTGCTGTTAAGAGATATCAAAGAGCCGGACATATCAAATTTTTTAACCCCGAAATTAGCCACATCCATGCCCAACCCCAGCACTTTAAAAGATATGGATAAAGCCGCCGCACGCATTGCTGATGCCATCATCAATCATCAAAAAATCGCCATTATCGGTGATTATGATGTTGATGGAGCCACCTCTACCTCCGTTTTACGCCTGTTTTTAACTTATCAGGGTTGCGAAACTGCCGTGCATATCCCCGAGCGCGAAGAAGGCTATGGCCCAAGCGAATTAGCTTTTAAGGAATTTTCTGATTTTGGCGCTGATTTGGTTGTAACCGTTGACTGTGGCACTTCGGCTTTCGAAATTTTGGATAACGCCGCCAAAAATTTTGAAATCATCGTGCTTGACCACCACGAGGCAGAAACAAGACTGCCCAAAGTTTATGCTGTTGTTAATCCCAAACGTTTAGATCAAAATAATGAACACCCCGATTTAGGTTACATGGCAGCGGTTGGTGTTGTGTTTATGACCGTAACGGCTGTCAACCGGATTTTAAGAGAACGCGGATTTTATACCGCTGATCACCCCGAGCCGAACCTTTTACAATGGTTGGATTTGGTAGCTCTAGGCACGGTGTGTGATGTTGTGCCGTTAAAAGGGATTAACCGTGCATTTGTCACCCAAGGGCTGAAAGTCATGGCAAACCGCCAAAATTTGGGCTTAAAAACCTTAATTGATAATGCCAATATCACCGAAAAACCGGACACATATCACTTAGGTTTTGTTTTAGGTCCGCGCATCAATGCCTGCGGTCGCGTCGGCAAAGCCTCTATCGGCAATCGCCTACTCTGCTCCATCAACCCCATTGAGGCTGAGCAATTAGCCGAAGAAATGAACACCTATAACCAAGAACGCAAAGACATTGAGTGCTATGTTCTTGAGCAATCAATAGAAATCTTAGAAGGCACACCGCAAAAATACCCCATGGCATTTGTGGCAAGTAAAGGTTGGCACCAAGGTGTTATCGGCATTGTCGCCGGCAAATTAAAAGAGCGCTATAATCTGCCGAGCTTTGTGATGAGCATAGAAGAAGACGAAGTCAAAGGTTCGGCACGTTCTATTGCCGGTGTGGATTTAGGTGCGCTTATTATTGCCGCCAAAGAAAAAGGTGTTATTACTAAAGGTGGCGGACACACCATGGCGGCAGGATTTTCTTTAACCGAAGAGCAAATTCCGCTCTTTAAGGAGTTTGCCGGAGAATATGTCAAAAAGAGCCTTAACAATCAAACACCGCATCCGGTGCTAAACATTGATTTAAGCCTTAATTTAACCGGCGCCAACGATAACCTTTGCCAAGAAATTGAACAATTAAAACCTTTCGGCACCGATAATCCGGAACCGCTCATTCTTATCCGTAACGTTTATTTTGACAAGACTTACATCATAGGCTCAGGTCATATCAAATGCGAGTTAACCAATTTAGCCCATGCCAAACTTCCGGCCATTGCATTTAAACTGGCAGATACGGAAATCGGCAAGCATATTCTTAGCCGCAATCATGATTGTTATGATGTTGTCGGTAATCTTCGTTTTAATCGGTGGAACAATCGCACCACACTTCAATTTATCATCTCAGACATAAAGAGGGCACAATGAAAAAAAGACATATCAAAAAACTTCGCAAAACCATAGAGGCTCAAAGAAAAAAACCAAGTTTCTTCGGCTTTGTGATATCAAAATTAAAGGCCTATCTCTTTACCGGCATTTTGGTAACCGCACCGGTAACAATGACCTTTTATGTAGCATACGAAATATTCGTTTGGGTAGATAAATGGAGCCGCGCACTTATACCGCCAAAGGTGGCTGCCCACGACATTATCCCGTATATTCCGGGCATCGGTATTATTTTACTTCTTGCCGTATTGATTGCAATCGGTATGTTTACCACCGGTTTTATCGGCAATTTCTTTGTCCGTTTAGGCGATTTTCTCGTATCAAAAATGCCTTTGGTTTCAAGTATTTATTCGCTCTTAAAGCAACTCTTTGAAACCGTTTTATCCCCCAAATCCCAATCCTTTAAAGAAGCGGTATTGTTGGAATATCCGCGTAAAGGAATATGGATTATCGGCTTCTTGGCAGGAAGAACCTCCGGCGAGTTAGAACATAAATTACCCGAAAGAAATATGTTAAGCATCTTTATCCCGACCACCCCCAACCCCACTTCGGGCTTTTTAATCATGGTGCCGGAAAGAGATATCATGCGCTTAAAGATGAGTGTTGAGGATGCCTTAAAATATGTGGTATCTTGCGGCATTGTCGTTCCGGAAGATGAAAAAAATAAATTAACCTTCAAAAGCAAACATTAACCGGAATTTAACCGGCGCAAAATATTATTATGCTTCGTGTGGATTTAACCTTAATTGTCCGACACCAATCAGGACTAAAATGGAGAACTTAAAATGAATAAAACCGCAGAATATGTGTCTTTGGGACACCCCGATAAAATTGCTGATTATATTTCTTCCGCCCTTTTGGACGAATGTATCAAACAAGATAAAAACGTACGCTTTGCCGTGGAAGTTATGGTCAAAAACAACAATATCATCTTAGGTGGCGAGGTAACCGGCAACGTATCATTAAATCATACCCGCGCGATTGTCAAAAAAGCGCTCCGCCAAATCGGCTATGATGAAAAATATCACAAACTCTGGGGCGATAACGCCATTGATATTACAAGCTTAAAAATAACCAACCTTATCAGCGCCCAATCGCCTGAAATCGGTCAAGGTGTGACTGCTGACGGTTGGGGCGACCAAGGTGTATTTGTCGGCTATGCCGAAAAAGGTGAAGGCTTCATCAACCAAGAACTTTATTTGGCAAAAAAATTAAATAACGCCCTTTATGAAAAAGCCAAAAAAGAAGCTAACTTAGGGTTAGACATCAAAACCCAAATCACCATTGATGAAAACGGCAAGATTTTAACCGCCATTGCCGCCGTGCCGATGTTAAAGCCGGAAAACTTAACCAAATTTGTTATTGATACTTTAGGGCAAAAACCGCAAAACATCATCATCAACGGCACCGGCTCTTATAAATGCCACTCGGCCGTGGCTGATTGTGGCATAACCGGACGAAAGCTCGCTTGCGATTTCTACTCCACCGCATGTCCTGTCGGCGGCGGCTCTCCGTGGACCAAAGACCCGAGCAAGGCCGATTTAACCCTAAATCTCTTTGCCCGCAAACTGGCAATAGAAAACCTTAAAAATAATGATAAATGCTTTGTTTACTTATCTTCTTGTATCGGTAAATCGGAGCTTCCGAGCGCTGTGGTCAAAACCATTAAAAACGGCAAAGTAACCACCGTCAATATTAATCCGAACTGTGCTCCAAGCTGCGTTATCAATAAAATTAAATTAAACAGACCAATATATAAGAAACTCTGCGCCAAAGGGTTGATGAGTTACTTTAACAGCCGCGGAAATCCTTGTTTTTAAGAACAACCACAAAAAAGAGAGGCAAGAACCTCTCTTTTTTATTAAAAATTTTCATTTTTTTTGCACCGGCCTATTGCTTAACGGAAATTTGCTCCCTATATAACCCATTAGAATTGTTTTAATATGAAAGAAGGATTTTTAATATGAGCAATAAAGTATTAGGTATCGACCTCGGCACAACCAACTCTTGCTTTGCCATCATGGAAGGCGGCGAAGCCAAAGTTTTGGAAAACTCCGAGGGTGCAAGAACCACTCCGTCAATGGTTGCATTTACAGATACAGACCGCTTGGTCGGCTATCCGGCAAAACGTCAGGCTGTAACTAACCCTGAAAACACCTTATTCGCGATTAAGCGTTTAATCGGTCGTCGTTATGATTCCCCCGAAGTTGCCAAAGATAAAGACATCGTTCCGTTCAAGATTGTATCCGGCGACAACGGTGACGCATGGGTAGAAGTTAAAGGCACCAAGTATGCCCCGTCTCAAATCTCCGCAATTGTTCTGCAAAAAATCAAAGAATTTGCCGAAAGCTATGTCGGTGACAAAATTGAACAAGCTGTAATTACCGTTCCGGCATATTTTAACGATAGCCAACGTCAAGCCACCAAAGACGCCGGTAAGATTGCTGGTTTGGAAGTTTTGCGTATTATTAACGAACCGACTGCCGCAGCCCTTGCCTATGGTATGGATAAAAAGGCTTCCGGCACAATTGCCGTTTACGACTTAGGTGGCGGTACTTTTGATATCTCCATTTTGGAAATCGGTGACGGCGTATTTGAAGTAAAATCCACCAATGGTGATACCTTCTTAGGCGGTGAAGACTTTGACCAACGCTTAGTTAACTACTTAGCAGATGAGTTCAAAAAAGAAAACAATATTGATTTGAAACAAGATCGTCTTGCTCTTCAACGCTTAAAAGAAGCCGCCGAAAAGGCCAAGATTGAACTTTCTTCTGCAACCCAGACTGAAATCAACTTGCCGTTTATTACTGCAGATATGAGCACCGGCACACCGATTCCGAAGCACTTAAATATGAAATTAACTCGTGCCAAATTTGAATCGATTGTTGAAGATTTAATTGAACGCACTGTTGAACCTTGCAAAAAGGCCATGGCCGATGCCGGTATCACCCCGTCAAACATCAGCGAAGTTATCTTGGTTGGTGGTATGACACGTATGCCGAAAGTTCAAGAAAAAGTAAAAGAAATCTTTGGCAAAGAACCGCACAAAGGCGTTAACCCTGATGAAGTTGTGGCAGTTGGCGCGGCAATTCAAGGCGGTGTGTTAAAAGGCGAAGTTAAAGACGTTTTGTTGCTTGATGTTACCCCGTTGTCTTTGGGTATTGAAACATTGGGCGGCGTATTTACGCGCTTGATTGACCGTAATACCACCATCCCGACACGTAAGTCACAGGTATTCTCCACCGCTGAAGACGGACAAACCGCTGTTACAATCCGCGTCTTCCAAGGCGAGCGCGAGATGGCACGTGATAACAAGCTCTTAGGTCAATTTGATTTGGTTGGTATTCCGCCGGCACCGCGCGGTATGCCGCAAATTGAAGTTACCTTTGATATTGACGCCAACGGTATTGTTAACGTATCAGCCAAAGATAAAGCCACCAACAAAGAGCAGGCTATTCGTATTCAAGCTTCCGGTGGTTTGTCTGACGCCGATATCGAAAAGATGGTTAAAGACGCCGAAGCCAATGCTGAAGCCGATAAGAAGAAGAAAGACCTTGTTGAAGCCAAGAATCAGGCAGAAGGTTTAATCCACACCACAGAAAAGACCTTAAAGGAAAATTCCGATAAGATTTCTTCTGCGGATAAATCTGCAATTGAATCCGCCATTGCTTCCTTAAAAGAAGTGATAGAAGGTGAAGATGCCGAAGCAATCAAGCAACGCTCGGAAGCCTTAATGCAAGCTTCTTTGAAGTTAGGTGAAGCCATGTATAAGGCACAAGGCGCTACCGCTGACGCATCTGCAACCACAGGCGCAGAACAAGGTGCTCCTGAGGCAGAAGCCCCCAAAGATGATAACGTTGTTGACGCTGACTTTGAAGAAGTTAAATAAACAACAGTTAATCAGCAAAAAGCCGCGGCACAAAATCCGCGGCTTTTTCTTTTCTGACGCCATTGCGAGGCGATGTTCATCGCCGTGGCAATCTCTCCCCCGAAACCCTATTTTTTAAGTTCGCTAAATTTCTTTTTTTGCTCGTCAGTCAACAAATTCCAAAACTCTTCAAAATATTTTTTCTCTATCTCTGTAATACGATTGCGACTGCTTTCCATTTCTTCCAAAATAGGTTGAACCTCTGCTTGGAGATGTTCTTTAATCTCGTTTAACTTATGATTTTGCTCCGGTGTTAAGTTCAAATTTTCCGCACTGATTTCTGCCGCCTGAACATTAAATGCAAATAACACCGCCGCCAATATCGCCACATATTTCTTCATCTAATAAAACTCCTCTTGATTAAAAACATTGAACTTATAATAAGCTATAATCCTAAAACTGCAACAAATTTATTTTTAAACCGCCTCGCCAAAGCATTGACAGTTATGTCAGATGAGTTTATAAAGTTAGCTATAGTGATGAATTGTTGCTATAAAAGCCCTTAAATTTAAGGGCTTTTTTTGTGTCCTTTTTTCTCCCCCTTAGACGGGGGAGATATCAACGAAGTTGACAGAGAGGGTGAATTTTTAATCAGAGCTGTAACCTTTATGGTTGCGGCTCTTTTTGTTTTAAATCTTAAATTTAGGAGAAAATAAATGTCAAATTACGATTTAGTATCGGATCTGATGACAACGGATCCAT
>CACWQT010000003.1 GCA_902763185.1 uncultured Rhodospirillales bacterium
CATTCCGAACTCGGCCGTTAAACCTTTCATCGCCTATGGTACTTCGTCTTAAGACGCGGGAGAGTCGGTAGCTGCCAGTTCCTCTAATCACTATATATCAAACCCTTTCTCCTCCTCCTTAAAATCCCCCAAGCTCGCTCGGGGGATTTTTTTGTTTAAAATTCACTTGCTTTTTTAGAAAATTTGTCTAATATTGCCTTCAACAAACAAATTATGATGTAGAAATTGTGTTCCTTGTGGTAAAATATATAAAACTTAAGAAAGCTTGCTGCGGTAAAAGCCCGTGCTTAATGCGTATGTCAAATTTAATTGCAACGCCGTTACCTATTGTTTATATCAATTCCAACAAGGATGTGACCATCCGCGATGGTGTTGATATGAGTTACTCCAACGACATTTACGGTATTCAGATTCCTGTTGTTGTTGACTACCGTCTGCGCTCTATTTATGTGAACAGACTGAACGGGCCTGATACCAATAATGTAGGTCAATACAACCTATCTGTTTTTGGGGAGCAGGCAGCAACATTGATGGTGGAGCGTGAGAACCGCAGTCCCCTCGAATGTGTTGGCCGTGAACACATTATGTGTGTACGTGACCTGATGGCATTGAGGAAGATTCAATCGCTTTTCAATGATACCGTCAAGATTTTGCGCGAGAACCACGTTCGTGCAGAGGAAATTCGCGATGGAAAGTACTGGGCTCTGAGTGACAATGCTTGGAACTTGCGTGATTCTAGGCAGGCAGAACTGTACAAGTCTGATCACTATCAGATGTACTCCGTGGATATGAACGAGAAGACGCACATCTTTGAGTGCGTTAAAACCCACGGAACGTCTTACGATGTAGCCAGTAGAGACGAGTCACATCGTTATCATATACGAACAGCCTATATGCTCAATGAGGAGCCTAAGATATCGCCAAACTCTCTGCTTGGAAAGGTTGTTGCTGAACATTTTTATTAAGCAGTAGCTTATGAAGAAATGTAGAAAGTCAAACCCAAAAGAGCTTGATTTACCGTTCATCGACTTTTTGAATGGTGCGGCTATTTTGGTGTTGGTTATCTTTGCTTGGTTAGGACTACCGACAATCGCGATTTATTCTTTTTTAGCTTATTGATTTAAGAATCCGCTGAACTTCGTGTTCCGCGGATTTTTTTGTTGCCATTTTGTAAAATCTGTAAAAATAAATATTTTCCTATTTTTATCCATGGATATACACAAGATAAAATTCCCCTAGGTAAATAATTAGAATCAATATATTAGTAAATTTTCGCACATAACATATTATATATTTAATTAGAAAATTTATAAAATATAAAAAAATAGTTGTATTTTAAAATTAATATGGTATATATACTTTTGTTATAGAAATATAACGAATTCTAATTTGTATCAGACGAGGACCGGATATGACAAATGATCAAATAGCTTTAGTGGAAACTTTGGATAAAATGCGGGAAGAGATTTTTGACGAATGCCAAAAATGCGCTTTTGATGCACCTAAGGAATATCGTCGATGCTGTGGGCGGATTCTAAATGCCGCAACAACTTTATATGAGGATACTCTAAAAATTATTCACACACATTCTGAGATCGGTGCAAAAACAAAATTGCCGTTATCAATTCTCATAGAGTTACAACAGAAAGTATTGTCCGTTTTGCAAGAGCCGGAAACCATTATTGATAGAGAAAAAATGATGCAGGAATATTTTGCAAAGAAAAACATTGCACCTCAAAAATATTTCAAAACGAACACCAGAATTAATGAACTTTTGCCCACAGCATAGACGCACTAAAGTAATTTATCTATCATATCAAAAAAAGCTCCGTATCCAACGGGGCTTTTTTAATTCAGAACTTGCTGATTATCATTGGCGATTAAACTGAAAACCGGTAATTCTATATCTTTGACGGTATTACCGATTTTAACTTTGCAACTGCCGCGTAAAACAGCGTTTGACCGTGCGGTAACGTAGCCGTCATCTTCAAAATCCTCTCCGGGAACAAGCTCAGGGATCTGCCCCTTAAAACCGGCGTAGTCAACAGAAGTTGTATGTCCGGTATTATCAATAACGGAAAGACGTTTACTAAGAAGAGTAATCTCTGCATCAGAGTTGTTCTCAAAACGGAATGAATAGTCCCAACAAAAACCGCCGTCACTCACAGCCTCATCAGACAACTGTAAATATGCGGAAATGGCTAAATCCCCGTCAATACACTCATCATATTGCATATCAGAATACACGATACACTCATCCCTAAAATTAACAACTGATTAACAAATAGTTAATTTTTGGAAATCTGTAAAAATGAATCTGATTCTTTTCAACAATTCAAAGAATTATTGCACACGTCCGTAACTATCTTCAAACCGCACGATGTCGTTTTCATCAAGTGTTTCGCCGGTTTGTATCTCAATAAAGATTAAGGGCTCTGTGGATGAATTGTTTTTAATTCTATGTTTTGTCTTGACGGGAATATAAATGGAGTCGTTTGCGTGGCGATACAATGTATCTTCTCCGAGAATAACCATTGCTTCACCTTGAACAATAATCCAATGTTCTGAGCGAAAATGGTGCATTTGCAACGAAAGAATAGCCTCCGGATTAACCGTTATCCGCTTTACACAAAAGTGTTCGCCGGAGTCCAAAACTTCCCATTTTCCCCATGGGCGAGTATCGTTATCACCTTTTTTATATGCTGTTGCCATAATTTTATCCCTTTACTAAAAAATAGACTAGAATAAAAGAATAATACATTGTATAAGATAAAAAACAAGTAGGAAATATCACCGAGGGGAATATGGGCGAGACCAATAAAAATTTTGCATTATCAGTGATTAAAAGGATTTACGCTGAGGCAAATGCGGATCAAAGTGCCGAAAAGCTCAATCAAATTATAAAAATAATCACCGAAGAGACAAAAGCCTCTTTGGCAGAAATATATATTAAAGCAGATGATGTAACACTGGAGTGTGTGGCAATAAGCCGTGAGGATAAAATTCCTCCGGCAGTGCGTGTCGGCTATGGGGTTATTGGTAAAGCCGGCGCGAATAATCGCACCTCGTTTGCTAAAGCCGGAAATATATTTAAGATTGCATCCCCTCTGCGCCGGTGGAACAAACCGGTCGGCGTGTTGGCTCTAACATTCCCCAAACCGCATGATTATGATGAAACTGAAGTGGAAGCCTTGGAAACGGTTTGCCTGTTTTTAAGTGAGATAGTTGCTTCTGAGGAAATGGATCAATACATCAAAAAGGTGATAAAAAGCCGTGGTATCGTTTCCAAAGATCATTTAAAGGGCGTGGTGATAAATGCCGGTTACGGATTAGGCAATATCGTTGTGCATCATCGCCGCAAAGCAGTTACACAGGTTTTTGCCAAAGATAAGGATTTAGAGCTTAAAAACTTGGAAATCGCTCGCCAGAAAATGAACGAGGACTTAGAAGCTAAGTTTAGTCAAGAAAGCCTGCAAGGCGGGGACCATGTGGAGATTCTTGACGCTTATCGCATGATTGCCAATGATAAAGGTTGGTATAAACGAATTATCGGGCATATTGACTCCGGAATGACTGCCGAGGCTGCCGTGGAACAAGCTTATTCCGAGATGTGGGCAAGGCTTTCCGGTGCCGCTGATGCTTATCTGAAAGAACGTTTGCATGATTTGCGTGATATTGCCGACCGCTTGCGCTTGTATTTAAGCGGAGAGGATTGCAACAGTGACACCAATAATTATGACGATATTGTAATTATTGCCACGTCCATGGGGCCGGCAGATTTGATGGATTATGACTATAAAAAAATTCGCGCGTTAATAATTGAAGAATGCACACCAACCATGCATGTGGCGATTGTGGCAAAAGCCTTAAATGTTCCGGTGATTGCCAAAATTGAGGGCTTGTTTAAGGATGTTAAAGAGGGCGAGCTTATGGCTGTTGACGGCTTTAGCGGCTCAGTATATATCAACCCGCCCAAAGATATTGTCGCTCGCATTTCCGCTAAACTGGAAGCTAAGAAAAAAGAATTGGAGCAAATTCAAAAACTTAAGAATTTGCCTTGCAAGACCAAAGATAAAGAAAGGATAAATCTTTATCTGAATATCGGTATGGACTTTGATATTGAATACATCAAAAGCACCAACTGTGACGGCGTTGGCTTATACCGCACCGAGATTCCGTTTATGTCATCAACGGAAATGCCTGATATCAATAAGCAAGTTGCTTGCTACAAGAAACTATTTGATGCCGCCGGAAATAAAAAGGTTATTTTCAGAAGCCTTGATGTCGGCTCAGATAAGCTTTTGCCATATTGGAAAAATATTGATGAGGAAAATCCGGCAATCGGTTGGCGCTCCATTCGTATTACATTGGATCGCCGCGCTATTTTGCGTAAACAAATGCGTGCATTTATCCGTGCGGCATCAGGTAAAGAACTGTATGTAATGTTTCCGATGATCTCAGACTTAGACGAGTTTTTAGATGCAAAGGAAACTTTTGACTTTGCTTATGAACGAGAAAAGAAGGAAGGTTATCCGTTACCGAAAAAAGTTCATCTGGGGTTGATGATAGAAGTGCCTTCTGTGGTATTTCAATTAAGAGAAATCTTAAAACACTGTGATTTTATTTCGGTCGGAACAAATGATTTGTATCAATTTTATTTTGCCTGTGATCGTGGCAATTCACGTTTAACCGGCAGATATGATGTGCTTTCAGCCCCCTTCTTGAACCTTATGAAAAAAATAATTAAAGAGGCAAATGCCGCAAACGTTACCTGTTCCGTGTGTGGTGAAATGGCAAGTAATCCGATAGATGCCATGGCTTTAATCGGTTTGGGCTTGAGGAATTTATCTGTTTCAAGCGCCGCTTACGGCAAAGTAAAGGCAATGATCCGCTCGATGAACGTTAAAGAAGTGGAAGATTACATTAATAACATTTTGTCCACATCCAGAAAGACCGTGCGACCACAATTAACTGCGTATGCTTTTGATCACGCTATTGAAATTTATTAAAATAAGTGTTTTAAT
This sequence comes from uncultured Rhodospirillales bacterium, assembly GCA_902763185.1. GTDB lineage: Bacteria > Pseudomonadota > Alphaproteobacteria > RF32 > CAG-239 > CAG-267. The sequence continues at coordinate 5,025 of CACWQT010000003.1, forward strand.
ACCAAAAGATTTCAAAGGAGATGTAAAATTATGACGGATACTGAAGAGCAAACAACTGAGATAGATATAGATGATATCGGCACTATCTTAAAAAGCAGTCGCTTAAAAAGCAAAATGAGCTTAGAGGAGATTTCCGGCGAATTATGTATCCGTAAGATATATCTGACCGCTATTGAAGAAGGCGATTATGAAACTTTGCCCCCGATTCCTTATGGTGTCGGTTATGTCAGAACTTATGCGCGTTATTTAGGCTTAAATCCGGAGCGCGCCGTGCAATTATATAAAGCGGCATCCATAAGTGAAGAGCCGAAAGTTGTGGAAGAAGAAGTTGTTTCTGAACCTGAGGTTAATAAAGGAAGTTTGCGTCATATTATTATTGGTGTAGGTATTCTTGCCGTGATATATGGCGGTTGGAGTTTATATTCCGCCGATATGGAACCTCAGGCAGAAGATGTTGTTGTAACAGAGGAACAGTTAATAACGGAAGATGCTGTTGAGGAAGAAAGCGCAAATAAAGCCGATATTGCCGTTCAAACTTCCGAAGAAAGCACAACAGAAACCTCTCAAACCAAAGATGAAACCAAATCAGCAGAAGAAACAGCACCGGTTGAGGAAAAAGCTTTTACGCCGGATCCCAATAAAATAATATTCAAATTTTCAGGTGACAGTTGGGTAGAATTAAAAAACAAAAAGAAAGTTTATTTTCAAGGCGTTTTTCACAAAGGCGAAACAAAAGAAATTGCTTATGAGCCGAATTTGTTTATATCTATCGGACGCCCGAAGAATTTAACCATGTATATTAAAGGCAATAAAAAGCAAATTCTTTCGACCAAACCTGAAAAAAACGTTTCGCTTGATTCAATCAAATAAATTTGCTTGCATTTTTATTATCTCCCTGTTAGAAATGCTGATAAATTAAAGCATAAAGGAAGAACTTATGAATTTTGACGAGAAATTATCCGGCGTTGTAACGCGTTTTGATGAAGTGCAGGCATTACTTTCATCACCGGATACCTCAACCGATGAACTGGTCAAGTTAAATAAAGAAATCTCCGTTTTGGAGCCGGTTGTTGCCGCTATTAACAATTATCAAAAGCAACTGCAATCTTTTAAGGATGCTGAAGAGATGATGCAAGATAGCTCTTTGGACAAAGAAATGCGCGATTTAGCCGAGATGGAGTATTATGAGCTAAAAGAAAAACTTCCCGAGCTTGAAAAAGAAATCAAAGTTCTGCTATTGCCCAAAGATGAAGAAGATGAAAAGAACGCTATCTTGGAGGTGCGCGCCGGCACTGGTGGTGATGAAGCGGCATTATTTGCGGCGGTATTGTTTGAGATGTATCAACGCTATGCCCAAAAGCAAGGGTGGAAATTTGAGATTTTAGACGCGAGTGAAAACGGTATTGGTGGTTATAAAGAGGCCTCAGCTAAAATCACCGGAACGAACGTGTTTGCCAAACTCAAGTTTGAATCGGGGGCGCACCGTGTGCAACGTGTTCCGGTAACCGAATCTCAAGGTCGTGTGCATACCTCTGCGGCAACTGTTGCCGTTTTGCCGGAGATTGAAGAAGTGGATATGTATATCAATCCGGCGGATTTAAAGATTGATGTTTACCGCGCTTCAGGTGCCGGCGGTCAACACGTTAATCGGACAGAGTCCGCTGTTCGCATTACCCATATCCCGACCGGAATTGTGGTGCAGTGCCAAGATGACCGTTCACAATTTAAGAATAAAGAAAAAGCAATGAATCACTTGCGCGCCAAGTTGTATGATACTCAAAAGGCCAACATTGACGCGACCTATTCTGAAAAGCGTAAATTGCAAGTCGGCTCCGGTGATAGAAGCGAGCGGATTAGGACATACAACTATCCGCAAGGTCGCGTGACCGATCACCGCATCAATTTAACCCTTTATAAGTTAGATGAAGTTGTTTCCGGCGAGGCATTGGGCGAGATTATTGATGCACTGATTACCGAAGACCAAGCCCAACGTTTAGCGGAAATTGATTAGTTGCCCCCATCATCCCTTGAGCGAGTATAACGAGCGAGATTATTTAACCAGTCACCCCTTGAGGCACGTGAGTGCCGAGATTTGGGGTCTTCAATTTTTATAAAAGCAGAAGATACCTTATTTCGTTGCTTTCAGCAACTCAAGGTATGACGAATTATCATTTACCAATCGTAATTGAATTTAAAATGATTTTTAAAATTTTGTCTAAAGCCCTATTGACACACCCTCAAATTTGTGGTATATACTATGCCGTGAATTGATAAGAATATGTCTAACTTAAAATATATAGCGTATGGAAGAAATTCTTTTGGCTCGTAAAAATTGGAGCAATGCCGCAGCATTTGTGGCCATGAATCCCGAAAACGGGAACGTATTTGTTTATGGTAAGTTCTATGTGGAAGAGGGCTATCGCCGTCGCGGTTATGGTGGCCCAATCACAGAAGTCTTGGACACCGTTCCAGCTCATCTGCTTAAAGAAGCAAAAAACATGAGCTGGAATACCCCCAGATCTCAGGAGTTAGCAATCTTCTGTGAAAGGGTATTCGCCAAGGCCAAGGAAACTGAGCCATGGTTCGGCTACTAAGAGCTACAGCGAAGCCCACAACAACAGGTCCCGCCATCAGGCAGGACCTTTTTTGTTGCTTATTTATCCACCGTATATCGCAAAATTATATATTATAAACAAATGGTTATATTTGTAACAAATTGTAACATCTTGTTAGAAGATTTTCATAAAAATAGGTGCTAATTAAACTCCAAATGACACATTTTAAGGGGTTTAGTATGTCAAATTTAATTAAAGTTGCCGTCATCGGCGCCGGTATGATGGGCAAAAACCATCTAAGAACATATAAGTCATTACCAGGCGTAGAGCTTGTCGGCGTATATGATGTTTTTGCGGAGTCTGCACAAAAGGCCGCAGAAATGTTTAACATCAAAGCATTTTCATCGCTTGAAGAAGTGGCGCACAATGTGGATGCCGTAAGCGTTGTAACCACGTCTGTTGCGCACTGTGAAGTAGGTGAATTTTTCTTAAACCACGGCATTCATTGCATGATAGAAAAACCTTTGGCGACCACCGAAGAAGAATGCTATCGTTTGATTAACGCCGCTAAGAATAACAATGTAACTTTGCTTGTTGGACATATTGAGCGTTTCAATCCGGCCGTTGAGCAAATGGGTAAGATTTTATCTGACACTTCAAAGATTCGCTCTCTGACGGCACAACGTATGTCTGCCGCTTCCGGTCGTATTACCGATGTTGATGTGGCGATGGATTTGATGATTCACGATGTTGAGGTTATTCAATCTTTGGTTAAATCTCCGGTCATCAATGTTCAAGCCGCCGCAGTTAAAACACCGGATAATGCCAGCGGAAAGAATTACATTACCGCTTTGTTGCAGTTTGAAAACGGTGCAACCGCTAACATTACCGCCAGCCGTATCACACAGGCACGTGTCCGCACTTTGACGGTTACAACAGATACCAATTACATTGATATGGACTTTATCAACCAGAGTATTAATGTTCACTCCCAAGGGCGTATGCCTTATGTAAATCAAGAAGAAATTCCGGAGTGGATGAACTACGGCTTAAAAGGTAGCGTAGAGCAACTGTTTATTCCGACCAATCAACCGTTACAAGCTGAGCTTTCTCACTTTGTTCAATGTATCAATGGAGAGGCAACACCGCGTATCACCGGCGAAGATGCCTTAAACGCGTTGCGCGTGATTTGGCAGATTCAAGACGCGCTTGGCTTTGAACGCACAATTGCAAAACCGGAAGTTGAAAAGATTGTGCTTGCCGCATAATATCTGCAATGCGCTATAAAATCACCATAGAATATGACGGAACAAACCTCCTCGGCTGGCAGAAGCAAGACGAGGGGGTTAGTGTTCAATATTACCTAGAAGAAGCAATTAAAGGGTTTTCTCATCAAGACGTAGACGTCTTTGGGGCAGGGCGCACCGATGCTGGCGTGCACGCTTTAGCGCAGGTAGCGCATTTTGACCTGGTTACACCGATGGATTTATTCCATTTAAGAGAGGCATTTAATGCGCGTTTACGGATTTTGGAAGCGCCTGTTTCGGTCTTAGAAATAGAAGAAGTATCAGATGACTTTCACGCCCGATTCTCTGCTAAAGGCAGGGGATACATTTATCGCTTGCTCAATCGCCGCGCGCCAACAGTTTTATTAAAAGATCGCGTATGGTGCGTGGGTTATCCTTTAGATGTGGAGAAGATGCAAGAGGGGGCAAAATATCTTTTAGGGCATCATGATTTTACCTCGTTCAGAGGGGCAGGGTGCCAAGCATTATCCCCGATGAAGACATTAGATAAATTGGAAATTGTGCAACAGGCCGATGAAATAGATTTCATTGTTGAGGCGCGCTCGTTTTTATATCATCAGGTGCGGAACATGGTCGGCACCTTAAAGTGTGTTGGTGATGGAAAATTTGAGCCTAGCGATGTGAAAACAATTTTAGAAGCCAAAGACCGCGCCGTAGCTGGTCCGACCGCTCCCGCCTGCGGACTATACTTAAGCAAAGTGATGTATTAAAAGTGCTGATTTTGTATGCAATGACGCGTCATGTTCCATACATTTTCATCTTCTTTATATATGTAATAACAAGAATTTATTTTTTGAATAGAGGACTCTTGATGCTCTTTCATATATTTTACATCCAAATAGGCATCTATTTCTGTTTCAACATCAAAATTAACCATTCTCCATTGTGTGACACCTCGCTTTGTCCAAGACTTAATAATCTTTGGCAACAATTTACTTAACCATGGATATTGATTATTCTTCAAGGTATATATTAGTTCAAAATAACCAGATGATTCATATTCGTAGCAATTATTGTACATCGCATTATCTAATATACCACGTTTAGTAGCACTGTCTTTACAATATCTTTCAAAATCTTTCTTTGCTTCATTTTCAGATTTAATGCCATAACTATCTAAATTTGAAGACGCTAAATCATCAGCTAAGGTAACAGAGGAATTTATACATATACAAATGTAAAGCGCTAATGGAAAAGTTATACTGATATTAATTTTCTTCATAAGATTAATCCCTATTTTTCATCATCGTCTTTTGTTTTTTTAATATTATTAATTGCATCAATAATACAGCCAGAACAGAAGAATAAAGTAGCCATAATGCTATATTCAGCTCCATAAATTTGATGCATAATTGACGCAGCATTCATATCAATGAAAAGTGATCGAAATAAGCAAAAAACAAAACACACAAACAATATTACAATCATCATTACAAACCTCCATATATTATATTAAACAAAAAATACCACCGTGATTAAGGGTGGCAGGAAGTTGAAACCTATTAATGGTAATAGTGTAGTATATTTGATATATAAATACATCTTATTAACTACCTTCCTGCCAATAGGCAAAAAGGTAGTTTTTTACATCTGATTTAACAGATAACCATTATGAGGGTTTCAAACCTCACATTAGTAATCAACTAATGCAAAACTAAAATATTTTATAAATACCCAATTGTCAAATTGATATTTATTGAATGCATATCAAAATTTTATTTTGTGAGAATGTTGTATTTCTCAAGTGACTTTAAGTATGGAATAAGCACTAATATCTAGTTTTGAATCATCAAAGTTTAAAATAAATTAGTGATTAGAAAGCGACGTAGTTTATCTGTTTAATTTTTGGGCATAATACTCTCTTAACGATTTATTATTTTGCCAGATATTATTATACAATTTATCTTCATGCTCACATACCTCGATGAATGCACTAATTTCTTTCTGTGTATAATATTTTATTAAAATTTTTCGAAATTCTTCCGATGCATAAACATCCATAATATGGTGTCTATAAGAAACTATATCTAGCTTACTTTGTAAAAGTAATTCAGCATATTTCAAAAACTTATCTTTTCTATTCAATTTGTAATAACAAAGCATTGCATATAATCTATAAAATGTGATATCAAAATATTTCTTATACTTTTTCATAAAAGATAAAACGTATTTATATTGCTTTTTGTTGTATAAAATATAGACACGTGTAGAATATAAATTTTTTGTCACATAACTACTATTAAATATCAATTCTAGTAATGATAAAAAAAGTGTATATACAATAAAAAAGTTATGAGCCATATATGAAATATTAGGAACAATAGGGACAAGTTTTTGATTACCAACAATTGTTGCTGAATTTCCTTTATAATCATATATTAACAACTGATTTCTAATATTTTCCAGTAATTCTATTTCTCTCGGTGATAAATAGTAGCTAAAACTAAATAATTTTTCAATTTTTATATCTAGTTCTTTAATTTGTTCCTCAAGTTTCTCTCCAATACATACATAGAAATTGGCATATTCATCTATAAGATAAGTATCATTCAGACATTTATTTTGTAGTGCTATGGAGTAATCTTCTTCAGTTATAACACCCGCATATATCTTTTGTTGCATATTAGATACGCTATAAGAATTAGGGCGAAATGGTATCTCTAAAATAAAGAATATTTTCATACAAATATCATATATATTTTTATCTAAAATGCGTCTTATATTATCCCTTCTATACTTTTCAGGAAATAAATTGAAACATACCCAAAATATTATAGCGGAAATAAAGGATAATAAAATTGGTGTCAAAAAGTCTCGGTAGAAAGATAGGTTTTGCCACCAATTTTGTAGATTATACATTATACTACATATCCAATTACACATGTGTATTGTTCCTTTAATTCAAATCATTAGCTTATATAGAAATTATGTAGGGATTTTTTTCTCGTGCCGCAAGTATGAGATTAAGGTTAAATGAACATTACCTATCCCGATAAATCGCATTTTTAAGATATTTAATCCCAAACGGTAGTTTGATAAAGGACAAGGAACTACCCTTTATATTCTCAATCCCTTTAAGATAATGTCGGAGATGTCATATACTTTAACAAAGTTATCATGAATACTTTGTGTTTTTGAGTGGGTGTTGGTGCAATAAACCGCCTTGATAACACCGCTTTTTTTAAGCTTTTCTATGGAGCCGTCAACAAATATCCCATGCACACAAACAACATAAATATCCTTGGCACCGATAGATTTATACGCCTCTGCCGCATGAATAATAGAACTGCCGGACCGTATCATATCATCAAAGAGAATAACATCTTTATTCTTTACATCCGCATTTAAGGCAACAACTTCCGTTTCTACCCCCGATAGACGCTTTTTCATAATAAAACCGCTACTCATATTTAAGCGACTGCTTATCTTTTCTATCCACTTTGCACGCCCCATATCGGCAGACGCCAAAACAACATTCTTCCGCTTGCGACGAATATCGTTAATCATCTTATCAATAATCGGATCGGTCGTCAGATGCACCGGATGAATATTCTGCTCAAAGTAATATTGTGTGCCTATGGAGTGTAAATCCACCATATAAATGTAATTTCCCACGGCAGATAGCGGAATAGAACTAAACAACCGTGCAATATTTTTAGCGCTAACACTTTCGCCTGCCGTAATCGCCCGCTCCATGGTGGAATAGCCGAAATAAGGAATAACCAAATGTAGAGACTGACACCCTTCTTGCACCAATGTGCAAGCGACATTATAAGCTTCCAAAATGGCACAATCATCAGTCGTTCCGCAAATGTAAACTGCCGGCTTTCCAAATAGTTGCTTTGGCTTTGTAATGCGAAAATAATGCTCTCCGTCAGGGAACGTTTTAGATTCTATATTGATATTATCAAAGCACCCTGTCTTAAGTAAATTCTCTTTGAGGTAATTATATGGTTTGGAGGCTAAAATATTGGTCATGATGCTATCCCCTTAAAACATTCTCTCCTAAAAGATACACATCATTTCCTAATATTTAACTAAAATAAAATACTTATCTGTTCCGATAAATCGCATTTTTAAGGTGCTTGATGCTAAACGGCAATTTAACAAAAAACACATCAAATCGCATTTCATATTTTTTATATTTCGGATTCGCACGCATAAAATACTGTCCGCCGTTTAAGATACGTTGCTGCTGCTGATAGCTTAACGCTCGCAAGAATTCCATATTGCTTTGCCGCTTTTTAACCTCACAAAAAACAATGATATTCCCTTTAATCGCCACAAAATCAAGCTCGCCGAACGGAGTCTTTTTGCCCGTTCCGCAGCGATAGTTCTTGGCAATAATCCGATAGCCGTGACACCGCATATACATCCGGCACATAAATTCGGCAATTTTGCCCGACTGATTAGCCGTTATTCTTAATTTGAAGAGCTTTGTCATAAACATCGTTCCGCTTCAAATGATATGCCTCAGAGACTTTTTTAACCGCCTCTTTAAGCGTGCTGTGCTTCAGCTCCTCCTTGAGTAACGCTTCCACATCAATCTCGTCAAAATCCTCCTCTTGCGGTGGGGCGATAACAAGCACAATCTCGCCCTTAATAGCTTGCGTTTCAAGCTGCTGCAAAACCTCATCAATCGTGCCGAAAATCGTTTCTTCATAAAGTTTGCTGATTTCACGAACTATGGCAATTTCTCGATTCGCCATCACTTCTTTTAGTGCTAAAACTGATTTTTTAATCCGAATGGCCGTTTCATATAAAACCAAGGTCGTGTTGATATTTTTAAGCTCATTGAATAAATCAAGACGAGCCTTATCTTTGTTTGGGATAAAGCCTGCAAACATAAAGCGATTGGTCGGAAGCCCCGAAAGTTGTAACGCTGAGATAACTGCACATGCTCCGGGGATTGTGGTTACATAAATGCCTTGCTTTCGGCACTCGCGCACCAACTTATACCCCGGATCGGAGATAAGTGGCGAACCGGCATCGCTGATGAGTGCCACACTTTTGCCCTCATTGATAATATCAATCAGCTTTTGATATTGCATCTGCTCTGAATGATCTTCATAAGTTATAAACGGCTTGTTTGAAGATATACCCAAAAGTGCAAATAACTTTTTAGAAACACGCGTATCCTCTGCGGCAATCACATCAGCGTTATTCAGCACTTCTCTGGCACGCTCTGATATATCGCTTAAGTTACCGATAGGGGTTGCCACCACATATAAACCACATTTTAACATTTTGTTAACTCTTTGCTTTACAAAAAATCTTTTTTGTTTTAAGAAGACAACATGATTGTTCAATATTTTGGGAATAAATGCAAGTGTTAAAAAGAATTGCCGTATTTTTTCTTGTGTTGGGATTGTTTGGCTGCAACAACCCATTTATGGATAATGAGATAGAACTGTCAGACGGCAGCCGCTATGACATTGTGGACTATGATGCTATTAACCAAAATATGCGTGTGGAAAATGCTTTAAATGTCGGAGTCTTGTTGCCTTTAAGCGGTAAAGCCGCCGCTATCGGGCAAGGTATGCAAAATGCCATGTTTATGGCTCAAGATGATTTAAAGAACAATCAGTTAGTCTTAAAGTTTTATGATACCAAAAGTAGCGAAGAAGGCGCCAGAGAAGCAGCGTATCGCGCAATAAGCGAGGGCGCAGAGCTTATTTTAGGCCCGCTTATGGGGGAAGAAGTTGAAGCAGTTGCTCCAATCGCTTTGTCCGCAGATGTTCCTGTCGTTTCATTTACCACATCACCTAAAGTCTTACAAAGAGGTGTTTATAGCATCGGGCTCTTAAATGGCGAACAAATTGAACGCGCTCTATCTTACGCTTCATCTCTTGGTAAAAACAGAATGATATTGCTTGTGCCCAACGATAATAGCGGATTAAGCATTGTTAAATCTGCTTTGTCATCAGCTAAAAGCCATAACATAGATCTTAAAAAAATTGGATTTTATAATCCGAACACAATGGACTTCTCGTCCATTGTCCGCGATGTTGCTTCCCCAAAAGACTATGATGCGGTGTTAATTGCCGATAACGGCAACCGCTTGAAATCAATAGCTTCCATGTTTGCATATCGTGATATTATGTATCCGGATGTCTTGTTCATGGGAACAGCCGCATGGGACGGCACCAATTTGGATAAAGAAACCATATTGTATCATGGTGTTTATCCGATGATAACCAAGAGCTATGGGGCTTATTTTAACGATAAATACAAAAATACGTTTGGTGAACAGGCAAAACCGATATATTCCTTTGCATATGACAGTGTTTTATTAGCTTCTGTTTTGGCAGCACGGAATAAATCCGATTTAGATGGAAATATTACCGGAAAAAGCGGTTTTATCGGTGTAAACGGATATTTTAAAATATTACCGACTGGCGCCAGTCGCCATAGCTTGGAAATGTTAGAAATCACGCGCGACGGTCCGAAAGTTATTTCGCCGGCAGATAAAAGAACAACGGATTATGAAGAACAGGAAATAGATATCAGATATATGTCTTATGATGAGTTACCGAAGTTTTATGGTAAAAGTAGCACTGAAGTCTTAAATTGGCTAGCCAATAATTGATGTTAATTTTTATTTTTTAACTTGCAAATTAGTCTGATTTGCTTTTTATTTAATAACAGTAATATGAAGGGTGCAGGGTTGTTTTGCTGCCAACCCGGTCAGGTTCGGAAGAAAGCAGCCGTAACAGTTAAAACAAGGTCTGTAACCCTTCGCCTCAAAAAGATAGAGAAATGGCAGAAGAAAGTATAAATGATAATCAATATGTGGTTTTAGCCCGCAAGTATCGCCCGCAAAATTTTGAAGATTTGCTGGGGCAAGATGCTTTGGTGCAAACCTTAACCAATGCCATTGAAAATAATCGCTTACATCATGCCTATATCTTAACCGGTATCAGAGGTGTCGGTAAAACCACCACAGCGCGCTTAATTGCGCGAGCCCTAAATTGCACCGGAGCAGACGGCAAAGGCGGACCGACCATTCATCCTTGCGGTGAGTGCGATAATTGTAAGGCGATTGCTGCCGGTCGTCATATTGATGTTATGGAGTTGGATGCCGCCTCCCATACCGGCGTAGATGATATTAGAGAGCTGTTGGATAGTGTGCGTTATGCTCCGACCAATGCGCGGTATAAAGTCTATATTATTGATGAAGTGCACATGCTCTCCAAAGGCGCATTTAATGCTCTTTTGAAGACGTTGGAAGAGCCACCGGCACACGTGATGTTTATTTTTGCAACAACCGAAATCCGCAAAGTTCCGGTAACGATTCTCTCACGTTGTCAGCGTTTTGATTTGCAACGCTTGACGGTAGAAACGCTAAAACAGCTTTTTACAAAAATTTTGAAAAACGAAAATATTCCGGCAGAAGATGAGGCATTAGAGATTATTGCCAAAGCTGCAGACGGTTCCGCACGTGACGGTTTATCGCTGTTAGACCAAGCCATCGTTTTAAGCAATGGAGATGTCAAAATTGAAGTTGTTAAAAAAATGTTGGGTTTAGCAGATAGAAGTCAAACTCTGGCGTTGTATGAAAAATTGATAAAAGGTGATATGGAAGCCGTCTTAAAAGATGTTTCCGAGCAATATAAAAACGGTGCAACTCCGATGATTATTTTGCAAGATTTAATCAATATCACGCACGATATGGCAAAAATTAAAATCGTCCCCAAAGAGTTGGATGCAACCTCCTTAAGTGAGATTGAAAAACAAACTTTTGCTTCCCTAAGCAGCACCTGTTCTTTGGCCATATTATCTAAAATTTGGCAGATGCTAATTAAGGGTATCAGTGAGATAAATTTAGCACCTTCAGCCGTTGAAGCGCTGGAGATGATATTGTTGCGGATTGCCTACTCGGCATCTCTCCCGACGCCGTTAGAGCTCTTAAATGAGGTAAAAAAAAACTCTAATTTAAGCGTTGCTTCAACTTCTCAACCAGGACCGGTTGAAACTGAAAAAAAAAATAATATAGCACCATCTACCGCAGATAAAGAAATATTTAATACCATAGAAGACTTCTTAGCTTATTTAGAAAAAAATAAAAAGGCTTTAATCGAATATTCCATTAAAAATGAATTAAGCATTGAAAGTTTTGCTAATGGTCATATTTCTATGCGTATCAGCCCGAATTTGCACCAAGATTTTATTATGAATTTGCATAAATTATTGACTGATGCCACAGGCTTACAGTGGACGATAGACATAATCAAAGGAGAGCTTGGCGAAACAATTGCGGATAAAGAAAAAACAATTGTTGAAGCTAAAAAGAAAAATGTTGCAGAATACCCATTAGTTAAAAAAATTTTAGAAGAATTCAGAGGTGCCAGAATAGAAACGATTATTCGCAAGAATTTAGAAACTCTGGCAGAGAATGAACCCGACAATTCTGAAGAGATTATGACCTTAACCGATATAGACGAGGAGTAAGTTATGTTAAATATTCAAGGTTTGATGAAACAAGCGCAGATGATGCAAAAGAAGATGCAGGAAGAGCAAGAAAAATTAGCTCACCAAGAAGTAGAAGGCACAGCAGCCAATGGTATGTTGACAGTGATGTTAAACGGTAAATCCGAGATGAAAAAGATAAAAATAGATAAGTCTTTGGTTTCATCAGATGATGTTGATATGTTGGAAGACTTAATTCTTGTTGCCTATAATGATGCACATAACAAAGTCGAGAAAATGACCGAAGAAAGCATGAAAGCAGCAACCGGAGGCTTAAACATGGGCGGTTTAAAATTGCCGTTTTAAGGAACACAATGTCTGGGCAATACATAGAGCAATTAGTAAAAGTCATATCTAAGCTGCCCTCGTTGGGGACACGCTCGGCGCGTCGCATTGTTCTTCATCTGTTAAAAAAACGTGAGTCACTGATCCCTCAGTTAATCAGTGCATTGGAAGATGTTGAAAAAAATATCAAAGTTTGTGAAATTTGCGGCAATTATGATACAGAGTCTCCTTGCTCTATTTGCAGTTCTGCAGCCAGAGAAAGCAGCACTTTGTGTATTGTGCAAGACATCAGCGATTTATGGGCACTGGAGCGCGGTGGTTTGTATAAAGGTAAATATCATGTTTTAGGGGGTGTTCTTTCCGCCATAGACGGCATAACACCCGATGATTTGAATATCGGTGGTTTGCTGGATCGTATTGCCAAAGAAGAAATATCAGAGATTATTTTGGCTTTGCCGGCAACTGTTGATGGGCAGATTACCATGCATTACATTTTTTCTCTCTTAAAAGATAAGAATTTGAAGATTTCTACCTTGGCACAAGGCATACCTGTCGGAGCAGAATTAGATTATATGGATGATGGGACAATTAAATTAGCGCTCGATATGCGAAAAGAGCTCTAGTCTTCTTCTAAAAGTTCATCACTATCATTTCCCATATTGGGGGCATTTTTATCAATAGCATAGCCGTTGGCACGCACGGTGCGGATATAATCCGGTCCGTATTGGTTTAGGTTTTTGCGCAATCTTCTGATATGCACATCAACGGTACGCGATTCTACAAAGATATTTTCACCCCAAACAGATTTAAGTAACACTTCACGTGAGAAAACTTTCCCCGGTTCTTTAATGAGCATCTTCAAAAGACGAAATTCTGTCGGGCTTAAGTGCAAATAGTTTTCACCGCGCTTAACTTTGCGCTCTACCAAATCCATAGTAATATCTTCAAAAGTAATGACTTTTTCTTTTTCTTCAAACAGTGGTGCACGACGCATATTGGTTTTAACCCGAGCCATCAATTCCGGCACGGAAAAAGGCTTAGTCACATAGTCATCAGCACCGGCAGAAAGCCCTTTGATTTTATCTTCTTCTTGGCTTTTGGCCGTCAACATAATGATTGGAATATTTTTGATATCAGGCTTTGAGCGGATGAGCTTGCAGATTTCAACACCGGATATTTCCGGCAACATCCAATCCAAAATAATCACCGCCGGAAGCAAACGTTCTACTTCACTCACCGCATTAAGACCATTGGCAACGGTTGCAACCTCATAACCTTCTTTTTCTAAGTTATAGCGCAAAAGCACCGATAAGGCTTCTTCATCTTCAACCACCATAACCAAACTCATAGTCCTTCTCCTTTTAAGGTTAAAATGTTCTTTTTATATTCGCCGTTCTTAAATACCGCCGTTCCGGCAACCAAAATATCTGCGCTCGCACCAACAGAAAGCTCTGCCGTTTTGGGGTTAATGCCCCCGTCAACTTCAACAATAAGATTGGAGTTACTCAACAGCTTTCGTGCCGCCACAATCCTTTGCGGTGTATCCTCAAAATAGGCTTGCCCGCCAAACCCCGGTTCAACCCCCATGACTAAAAATAAATCCGGTTGACACTTAAGTTTTGAAAGAATTTTCATATCTGTCTTTGGTTTTAAACTGATTCCGGCTTTAATCCCGTATTGATGTATAAGGTTAATCAAATCGTCAGGTTTTTTAGTTGCTTCCAAATGAAAGGTTATCATATCCGCACCTGCCTCGGCATACCATGGGATAAACCGTTCCGGCGCATTTACCATCAAATGCACATCAAATGCCAACTTAGTGCATTTCTTTAAGCTTTTAAGGAACATCGGACCAAAAGTCATATTGTTCACAAAATGCCCGTCCATTACATCAAAATGTAATAAATCAGCACCGGCTTGTTCTAATTTTTTGACGTCATCTCCTAAAAAAGCCGGATTGGCAGATAACAGACTTGGTGCAATTTTTACCATAAGCATCTCCTAAATATAGCTGAGCATACAATAAAAAACTTAACTTGAGGTAAAGACGCACAACATAACCCATTTTTAACCATTTTTTCTTATCATTGACCTAAGAAAATTAAGAGAGAAAATAATGCCCGATACTGAGTTACAAAAAATAATAGACAGATGGCAAGAGTGGTTGCAAACACAGCGCAACTACTCCGCACACACACAGAAAAGCTATTTAAGCGATTTAGCTATATTTTTAAACTATGTGTCGACAGATGAGGTAAGCTTAAATGATTTAGAAAAGCTGGACTTGCGCACATTCCGCGATTTCTTTAGCGAGCGCGCTAAAAATCATATCGGTAAAACCTCTATTGCGCGGGAGGAGTCCGCTATACGCAATTTTTTCAAATGGCTCAATGATAATGAGATAATCAACAACACCGCCGTATTTCAGATAACCTCGCCCAAATTGCCAAAGGTTTTACCGCGCGCTTTGGATTATGACGCCACCATAAACGTAATACACATGCCTGCAAGAAATAAAGAAGAGCCATGGATAGCCGCACGCAATGAGGCTATATTCACCTTGTTATACGGTTGCGGTTTGCGTATTTCAGAAGCCTTAAATCTCAATTTGGAAGACGTAGAAAATACTGACCTGCTCAAAATTCACGGCAAAGGCAATAAAGACCGCTATGTGCCACTGTTGCCGGTTGTGCATGAAAAAATCACGACATACATTAGCCTTTGTCCCTATACATTAAAATCCGATGACGCATTATTTTTAGGGCTAAAAGGTGATAGACTAAGTCCGCGCATAGTGCAACGCGAATTAGAAAAGATTCGCTTGGAACTTGGGTTAAACAAAAGCATAACCCCACATGCCCTGCGCCACACCTACGCTACGCATTTATTGGCAAATGGCGCTGACCTGCGCACTATTCAGGAGCTTTTGGGACATAGCTCACTATCTTCTACCCAACGCTATACCGAAGTGAACTTAGAAAAAATCAAAGACGAATACAAAAAGGCCTTTGAAGAATAAAAAAAGCACCCCTTTCGGAGTGCTTTATAAACGAACAATTTGCATAAATTACTTTAATTTCTTTTCAACAAATTCTTCATGCTTTTTAGTTTTCTTATCATACTTTTTCATAGAAAGTTTTTCCGGATGAGTTCTCGGATTCTTCTCAGCAATAAAGAAGGTACCGGAACCGGCGGTGCTTTCCATTTTAACTAAAACTTTAACTGCTTTTGCCATGATTTTACTCTTATCATAAAAGGTTAAACACAAAAAACTTTAAACGCACTATACAGGCAATCTCGCTAATGTCAACAGATTTTTGATGGGATACGGTTATTTTTTATTTTTAATAAAATAAAAACTTTTAATAAAGTCGGCAATATAGAGGAAGATACAATAATAGCCGATGAAACGAAATATTAAGGAAATAGGCGTAACTTGACAAAAAGGCATAAAAAAGCTAAAATAATAAGAGAAGGAGAATAAAATGGAACCAGAGCTTCTTGAAAAATACTACTTGTCTGAAAAAGATAAAGAAACATTTTTGCGCTTTTACAATAAATCCCTCTATTATGAAGATATGGGAGGGCATTTAAGAAGAGTTCCAGATAAAGTTTTTAAAGCAATTCTAAGAAAGTGGGATATTCTTCCAGATGAATTAAAAGAAAAAGCCACATTACCAGCCATAGCAAAATATAAAGAGGAGAGAGAGTACACAGAATACGGCACATTTGAGCCGAAAGAATTCGGTATGGCTCAAATAAATTATAATAAGGACTACTTTCCATCTGTAGAAGATTACGAGAAGATATGTGACGAATTGCGAAGACTCCCTGATGATAAGAGGGGGGTATATGATTATTTACATGCTCGTTCTATGTTTAACTTAAACTATGTACCCAATAAAATTAGATTATTAGATGACTATGTTTCAGACAAATTAAATATTAGTTTTAAGGAAAAAACACTATGGTTAGAGGATAAAAATATAAAATACGAGGATCTAGTCGGTTTTGGTGATGCTGAGCGAAATTTTTCACATAACAATTATTTAAAAAGTGTAGATTTACTCATGTCTATAGTAGCAAATGACGCTGATGGAGCTTTTCGTTTTCGCAAGATGTATCAATATTATAATTTAATGGATGCAGTCCAATGTTCTGATTATAGTGAATATAATTGGGGATACTATCAAGATGATGAAGATGACTATGAAGATACAACTGATAACTATATAATAGAATATTATAAATATGATAAAGAAGATGAAAGTGAAAATTTGGATAAAGAAATAGATGAGCTTATTCATGAAAGAAAAACGCAAAAAGTCTCAGATAACATAATTTCATATATTGATAAAAAACATAGTTTCAATTTAGAAGTTCCTCTCAATAGCGGAGAAACACCGTTGATAGCGCTATATTTACAAAATCAAGAAGAAGTTTCCAGAGCTGCATACAGTTTATGTAGAGTATTTGGAAAGCAAGCAGATGCTTTTGTTAAGCACTTTTTGGAAGTTGAAGATACGGCATATGAAAAAGAAATATCTTACTATCCTATAAATGAAGATAATAGAAAACAAACTGAAATATCTTCAATGGAGCAATATGAAGATGATTTTGAGTTTTTTACCGAACAAGAATTTACCTTAAAGCACCGGATAAATGCTGCAAAATTAAAAAAATGGTCTTTTTCTTCAAAAAAATTAGAAACGGAACAAAAAAAGTTGGAAGCGGATAATCCAGAAAATTATACTTATTACACCTATAAAAAAAGAGAAAGATGTTCGTCGGGAACACAAGAAAAACTGCTTGAACTATTAAGTTTGTTACCAAGAGATTTTGATGAAGAAAAATATTTGTCTTTTGGAAAATTTATGAAAAAGCACTTTTTCTATAAAACGCATACTGGAAAGATGTGTACGCGTCCTGCAGATGAAATAGAAAAAATAGTTAGTGTCTGGCCTCAATTGACTAAAGACCAAGAGAATATGAAATATTCACAAGTATTAAGTTTGGCGAAATCTGGTGGGTATTTAAACGGCAGAAAAGAGGAATTTGAAACAGAAGCAAAATTAAGAGGTTTACCTAAAAAATTGTTTGATATTGCACAAAGCGCATATATACGAGGAATTGACACTCCCAGAACAATTACAGGCAATTTAAGCCAGCAGAGTGGTGATTATACTTTGCGTTTAATGGATGTGGCAGATCCATCTATAATGTTTGTAGGGGAAGGATTTTCTTGCCAAACAATCACAAAAGCGGGAGCATATCCTGCACTTTCATCAGTTCAAGATCCATTTTCAAGAGCGCTCGTTGTTGAAAAAGGAGACCATATTGTTGGACTTGCTTGGTTATGGACAACAGAAGAAGAAAAATATGGAAAAAAATATAAATCTCTTTGTATTGATAATTTAGAGTTAGCTGATTTTGTGTCTTACAGCACAGAAGTGTCACAAATTATGAATGGCCTATCCCAATTTTCTATAAAACTTGCAGAAGAACAAAATTTTCGACGTGTTACTTTAGGTGCCAAAGCAACACACTATATGCCTGAACATTATTTTACAGTTACAGAACCATTAGAATTGCCCAAAGCATACGCAGAACAAACACCGTTACACGATATTAAAGAAAAGATAAATTATGGTGATTCAGCCAGACAAGTACAAGTGTATGAAAATTCTTTAGCAAAACCCATAGATAAAGATATTGAAGTATTTATCGCTCACCGAGACATATATACAATTACAGAAGATGAAGAAAATGGAGCGTTAGCAGTAGGTGATAAGGCATATCCATGGAAAGCAGAATTTAGGGAGAAAGATAAAGATTCACAATTTATGATATTAAAAGATAAACAAAACCGAGTATTAGGCTATGCTTTGTATTCCGATGCGGCACACCATGTCCACGATGTTGCCGTAGATCCGGAATATCAAGCTTATTCAAAATATATGCTATTTGAATTACTAAATCATATGAAAGAGCACTCGGATAAGCCATGGGAAGCTGAATGCAGAAAAAGTACCTCTCTAGCCTTGTTAGAAAAAATGGCTGAAAGGGGAAGCATTCATTTGGTTAAGCAAGATGGCGTTATGGGAATAATGGGAGAAAGACTGCAAAAAGTTTCAATTGATTTTAATGTTAGCACTTCACAGGATAAAACACTTGCAAATAAAGACACAAAAGAAAAATAGTATTAAAAACAAAAAAGGTCGTCATAAAGACGACCTTTTAACCTAACTGGCGGGAGCGACGGGGCTCGAACCCGCGACCCCATGCGTGACAGGCATGTATTCTAACCAACTGAACTACGCCCCCATCAGAACAAAAAGAGTTATAGCTAACAAAAAATATAAATGCAAGCCTTTTTTTGCTTTTTCGGAATTATTTTTGTGAAATTAAGGCAATTTTCAGCTTATGCGGCACCTTAACGCCATTATAAATCGGATTCTGCTTTACAAATTCATCCCATTTGGAACTATCAAACGCCACATCTCCACGATATTCTTTGATAAGCCAAACTTTTAAGCCGGAGCGCTCAATATAAACCCCGCCAAGCGTTGTCGCAGTAAAATCAACACTTGGTATATCTCTAATCAAAGCCAACAAAGCTTCCGCCTCCGGCACATAATTACTGCCACCAATGTCCGTTAGAAGCCTGCTTAAAACATAGAATTTAAGCTCCTCATGCCAGTTTATAAAGTGCGTATAGTCAAATGTCGCCCCGCAATCACCATAAAAGCAGACAGACTCCTCAATTGCGCCATAAACAGCACTCTCAATAAACTTGCGTGCTCTTTGTAGGTTGAAAACGGCCTCGTCAATCCGCTCTGATGTAATTCCGGTTTTTTCCGTCAGCATCGGGAGAAATTGACGCATCCTAACGCGTAAAAAGTCCGTGCATTGGTTAGACTCATCTTCCACCCATTCAATATGGCGCGCTTTAAGATAATCCTTCATGGCTTGCGGAGGCGTATGTAAAAGCGGGCGCAAAATGGTAATCCCATTCTTCTTTGATATTTCTTGCATGGCGGATAACCCAAATAATCCGCTCCCCCTCTGTAACCGCATTAAAAACGTTTCTGCTTGATCATTTAGATGATGTGCAATCACCAAATATTTAACATCATTTTCTTTGCACCAATCTGTGAGTAATTTATACCGTGCAGTCCTTGCCTGCTCCTCAATTCCGGTGGTTGGCTTTTTTCCCTCCCAAACGAGGGTATGGTGTTCTATACCATGCGCTTTCATAACGCGAGCCACATATTGCGCCTCTTTTGTGGCACTTGGACGCAACCCGTGGTCAACCGTCAACGCCACTAATCGATACTGTGGCAAATCCTCTTTTGCCATTAAAGCTAGCGCAAGCGAATCAGCTCCGCCCGAAACGCCGATAGCCAAAGTTTCGTTTTTAATTTGATGTTTGCATAAAAAATCCGCAATTACTGGCAACTTAATTTCTTCGCCTCATCTTTTGCACGTGATGCAATCTCAGGATTTACCCTACCAAAAATTGTCGGCAGATTAACAAATGCGGTGCAGGCCTCTTCCTTTTTACCCAATGCTTTCATTGAAAGTCCGAGTTTAAGCAAGCAATCAGGCCCTTTAGATCCTTCAGGGTATTTGCTGTAACCTTCCTTAAAAGCAACGGCCGACTTTGCAAAATCTTGCTTTTTATAATAAACTTCACCGAGCCAATATTGCGCATTTTCTGCTAATGCATCTTTAGGGTAGGTGTTTAAGAATTGCGAAAACTTCAATTCCGAGTCGTCAAGCTTGTTATCCTTAAGATCAGCGAGAGCTTGCTCATAGAGTTTCTTGGGCGCTACATCGGTTTTAAGCTCGGCAGCACTCATTGTTTTAGATTTATTGTTTACTTGTGGTCTGGAAACAGGGGCAGGGGCGGCTGTGCCGACTTTTTTACTCATTTGCGAAAAACGTAAATCAATATCCTTTTCAATCACTTCCATTTTCTTCTCAAGCGTGTTGATACGATATTCAAGATTTTCAACCTTGCCGTTAATATCGCGGATGAGCTGATCATATTCCCCCAATCTTACTTGCACATTAGAAACCGATTCTTGCGGCGCTGTGGTATCATTTCTTTCACGATAAAGCTGACGTTGCACCATGGTCATATCTTCTTTTAATTGATCAACTTGCTCTTGCAAATACGAAATATTAGCCTGCGCAAACGCAGAATTTGCCATAAAAACGAGCCCTAAACCAAACAAACAAGATTTTTTCATATTACCCTCATACATAAACAAAACTACCTGAAATATAGCCTAAATATTTTATAACACAACAAAAAACATCTAATCGCCACACAAAAAAAGACGCGTCAAATCAGACGCGCCTTTTAAACTAACCTGCAATTAAATTATTTGCTTAATTCAACAACAGTTACGCCACGACGGCTCTTAGCATAAGCTTCTTCTGTGTCTCCAGGGAAAGCATATTCTTTACCGTAAGAAACAGTAGAAATTCTGTCAGCAGAAACGCCTTGAGATACTAAATACTGCTTAACAGCTTCAGCACGACGCTCACCTAAAGCCAAGTTGTATTCTGCAGTACCGCGCTTATCGCAATAACCTTGAATAACAACGTTTACTTTCTTGTGGTTCTTTAACCAAGCTGCTTGTTGATCAAGAGCAGCAACGGCTTCAGAAGACAAAGCAGAGCTGTCAAATGCAAAATAAACAGTAGTATCTGCGTTTTCTGCAAATTCACGAGCGAGCTTAGATTGGCAATCACTGCCACCGAACCAGCTACTTGTTGTAGAACAGCCGGACAGCAATACAACTGCGCAAAGCAAACTTAAAAGTTTTTTCATTTATTTTCTCCATATGGTTAAAATTACAGCTGTTCTGAGAAATTCTCATAAACAACCAGACGAGTATAAATTAAGAAACAAAAGTAAATTTTTCAATAACAATCTAAACTTTTTGTGTATAATCCAAAGTTATAATGCAATTTTTTTAAGATTTTTCCTCTTTTTTATTCAGATTCTTCAAAATATTTTCTCTTTGTGTATCCACATCAAAGTTGGGTTTGACTCCAAGCTGTGGCGCGATTCGCTTTATAATATTTGCCCCTGTCGGCACGGCATTCCAACCGGAAGTTACAAAGCCGTAAGTCTCTTTTAGAGGTTTGGGCGAGTCAATAATGACCATTAAAGCATATTGTGGGTTAGTAATCGGAAAAGCCGAAACAAACGATGTGATGTTCTTTCCTTTTATATAGCGACCGTTTTCGTCAAGTTTATTTGCTGTTCCTGTTTTGCCGGCAATTTCGTAACCATCAATATTTGCTTTTTTAGCAGAACCATAAATCACAACATCTCTGAGAAGTTTTCGCATATCCATAGATGTTTGATGAGAAATAACACGTCTTGTTTTTCTGTTATGAGCTTCTTGCACAAGTGTCGGGGGGGTATAGAGCCCACCGTTTAAGATAGAAGAAAATGCTGTGATAATATGCATTGGTGTTGCCGAAATCCCATATCCGAAGGCACACGTTGCAACAGTATCATCTTGCCAACGCTTTTCGCTTTGATGCAACGGACGACCTCTTTCATATATTTCCAAATTTTCTATTTTATCAAATAAACCGATATTCTTAAAAAATTGAATTTGTATTTTTTTACCGACCTTAAGCGCCAACTGTGCCGAGGCAATATTTGAGGAGTGAATAAGTGTTTCACCAACCGTCAGCCATTTAGCAGGAACGCGAAAGTCCGTAATTTTATGCCGCCCCATTTTAAGTGGTTTGGTTGCATCAAAACTATCGGTAATTTTAATTTTACCGCTATCAAGTCCCATTGCGGTGTTAAATACCTTAAACACCGAACCAGCCTCATATACACCTAATGTAGCAAAGTTGAATTTAATATCTTTATCCTTAAAATCTCTTTTGTTCAAGTCGTAGTCAGGCACAGATGAAAGAGCAATAATCTCAGACGTATTGATGTTCATCACAATGGCAGTAGCACGCTCTGCCATAAATTTTTCTTTGGCTTGTATTAATTCATCTCTGACGGCATATTGCACGCCTAAATCAATTGTCAGCCGCAAATCTTTGGTAGAAGAATTAAGCCTGTCATTAAGTGATTTTTCCAAACCCGCGATTCCCTCATTATCAACATCGGTATTACCAAGCACATGAGAAAGAAGCTCTTTTTGCGGATAAACGCGCACTTCACTTGGCAAAAATTCTAATTCAGGATAGCCCAAAGCATTAACCATAGCTTGCTGTTGAGGGGTAACATTTCGGTGTAAATAAACAAACTTTGCATTGCGTGTAAGCCTGATTAAAAAGTCTTCAAAAGACGTATCAGTAAAAATCATCGCAAGTTTTTCAGCAACTTCTTTCGGATTCGTTACTTTATGCGGATTCGCAAACAGGTTGACTGTTGGCAGATTGGTTGCCACAATCACACCGTTTCTGTCCACGATATTAGCGCGATGCACCGGAAAAGTAATCCCTTTTTTGGGGCGATAATAAGACTGCCCCTCGCGATGAAGTTGAATACCATCAACCAAACAGACGTTAAAAATCTTCCAAATGATGACCGCGTAAATAAGCAAAAAGGTGGCTACAACCAACAAAATGCGCTTATGACAAACACTTACTGCGGCATCTTCCGGTTCCCAACCGAAACGACCGGATGAAATATAAATTTCTTGCCCGGGAACATATGTTACACCACGATTCTTTTTAGATAAACCAAATCCAACCACTTTAATCTTAAACCTGCAATATTACCGTTCTGAACTGACGAGACGTCTTAAGTCCTTGCTGTTTTTAGCAAACATACTGGAAGGACCAATCACCTCACCGTCCAATGGTAAAGCAGAATAGTTAATAATTTGTTCAGGTTTTATAAAATCTAAAGAAATATATTGCGCCGCCAAAGTTTTTAAACGCTCCGGATTATTGAGTTCGCTCCAATCAGCCTCCAAGATATGAATATCTCTGATATCTTTTTCAATATCACGGTTGATTTGCGCCAATTCCTTTTCCAAATTCTGCACGTCATTGGTCAATACAAAGTAATATGAACCGCTGACAACGGCAAATAAACACCAAAGAACAGATATTGCAGCTTTAACATTACTCATTTTATAGTTCCTTTCTTTTTATGGCATATCTCAGCTTAGCAGAGCGCGAACGAGGGTTAATACGTATTTCATTTTCAGTTGGCATAATAACTTTTGAAACAAACGCTAACAGTTTGTCTGATACAATCGATTCTGTTTCCGATTGTTTATATCTAGAAACGTGAACTTTTTTATCGGAATTTTCGGAAAAGAAATTTTTAGCAATCCGATCTTCCAGTGAGTGGAAGTCAACAACAACAATCCGTCCTTCGGGTTTGGTGCAAGAAAGAGCCCCTTCTAGACCGCGCTCAAGTTGCTTGAGTTCATCATTAACGGCTATCCGTAGTGCTTGGAAAGTGCGTGTTGCCGGATCAATTTGCCCGCTATGCTTCGGCATAATCTGATAAATGATTTGTGCCAATTCAGTCGTGGTTTCAATCGGCTTTTTTGTGCGATATTCCACAATTTTTTGCGCGATTTGTCGCGAGCGTCTTTCTTCTCCGTAAAGATAAATCAAATCGGCAAGTTCTGCCTCCGAATACTGATTAACAATATCTTTGGCAGATAAGCCGCTCATTGACATCCGCATATCAAGCGGCGCCTCTTTACTAAACGAAAAACCTCTGAAATCATCATCTAACTGCATAGATGAAACACCGATATCAAACACAACCCCATTAACCGGAATATCGATAATATCTGCCATTTCACCAAACGCACCGGCTCTAAACTCAAACCTATTGCCATATAGCTTTTTTAACTCATCTGCGCGTGTTTTAACCGACGGGTCTCTGTCTATGGCAATGACCTTACATTGTGCCGCGTTAAGAATCGCCTCGCTATAACCGCCATTACCGAAAGTGGCATCAACATAAATCTCGTTGTTTTTAGGAGCAAGTGCGGCTAAAACCTCATTAAGCATAACCGGAATATGTCTGGCGGAATTAGTCATTATTTCCCTCCGCTTTAAGAGATGGACGATTGTTTTTAATTTTTTCACGAAGCCGTTGTTCTTCTTTAGTCCAATTCTCAAGACTCCATATTTGAAATTTTCGTCCTTTACCGACAAATACAGCGGTATCTGTAATTTCAGCGTGCTTTAAGAGTTTTTCTGTAAGCATAATCCGACCGGTGCTATCAAAACTGAAGCGTTTGGCATCACCAAATACAAGATTAGTTAAGTCATCTTGTGTTTCAGAGAAGAAATCTGTGCTGCTTTCAATATCTGCGGCAAGTTTTTCCAATAAATCCTCGGTGCACCCCTCAATACAAGGAGAAGTGAGACTCCGATAACAAACAATTTCTGTTGAGAGTTCTTTAACGATTGCGCGGTAATCTGACGGTAAGGAAACACGCCCTTTGGCATCTACCTTATTGATAATCGTATCCAAAAATAAAAAAGTTTTCCGCATTTTTTAGAATCTCTCTGTGCACATATTAACTATGGTATAACATGGTATTTTATGGGAATCAATGGAAAAATGCAAAATTTTATGATTTTTTTAACTTTTTTACGTTACCCGCGCGAAAGCCTTTAAAAACAAGTATTTAAAAATAAGAAAAGGGTGTGAATAAGTTTAAAACAAAAAAAAGCGCCCGTTTCCGAGCGCTTTTAAAAATTATGCAGGTGGTGCTGACACTAAATCATTGCCATACCACCATTGACGTGAATGGTTTGACCGGTAATATATTGTGCTTCATCAGAAGCCAAGAAAGCAACTGTATTTGCAATATCTTGAGCTTCGCCGAGCTTACCCTCAGGGATTTTGCTGAGTAATTGTGCTTTCACATCATCCGGCAAAACATCTGTCATCGGTGTGCGAATAAAGCCCGGTGCAATTGAGTTAACCGTAATACCGCGTGAGCCAACCTCTTGAGCAAGACATTTATTCATCGCAATCATACCGGCTTTAGAAGCAGAGTAGTTGGCCTGTCCGGCATTTCCCATTACACCGACCACCGAAGCAATACCGATAATACGACCGAAACGTCTTTTCATCATACCACGGATAGCAGCTTTTGCCAATTTAAAACCGGCCGAGAGGTTAACATCTAAAACCAATTGCCAATCTTCGTCGCTCATCCGCATAAAAAGATTATCACGTGTCAAACCGGCATTATTAACTAAAATATCAATTCTGCCCATTTTCTCTTCAACGTTTGCCACCAAATTATGAACATCATCAGAGTTGGTAAGGTTTGCCACAAAATATTCAACCCGAGAGCCCAATTCGGCTTTGAGTTTTTCCATCGGTTCAGCACGCATATCTGTCAAAGCCAAAGTGGCACCTTGAGCGTGTAATGTGCGGGCAATTTTATCACCAAGACCGCCGGCAGCACCTGTTATCAATGCAATTTTACCATCTAAATTAAACATGGTTTTCTCCTTTTCAAAAGTTATAAATTTTTAGCCAATTCTTCAATTTCCGCAATTGAATAAATTGAGATTGAATTAACCTCTTTTAAGCTTCTCTTTGCCATACCTGAAAGAACTTTTCCCGCACCCAATTCCACCAAATCGGTAACGCCGTTTTCCTTAAAATAAGTCATTGTCTCGCGCCAACGCACTGTTCCTGTTACCTGAGAAATCAGATTTTTAATAATTTCCTGCTTAGTTGTTTCAGGCTCAGCCAACACATTTGCCACAATTGGGATATTGGCATCATGTGCCTCAATTTCCATAAATGCATGAGCCATTGTTTCGGCTGCCGGTTGCATTAATGGGCTATGGAAAGGTGCCGAAACAGGGAGTTTTAGACATCTTTTGGCACCAAATTCCGCAGCAATCTCAACTGCTTTTTCAATCGCTTGAATATGCCCCGAAAGCACAACTTGCCCCTCAGAATTGTCATTTGCTGCAACGCAATAATAATCATTGCCGTTACATGCCTCAACCAAGGCACCGACATCATTAAAAGAAAGCCCCAAAACGGCGGCCATACCACCAACACCAACAGGAACTGCTTTTTGCATGGCGTCACCTCTGATGCGAAGCAACTTTGCCGTATCTGCAAGAGAGAAAACGCCTGCCGTACATGCTGCGGAATATTCACCAAGAGAATGGCCGGCAACATATGCTGCCTTATCTTGTAATTTAATCCCAAAATCATTTTCCAAGATTCTGACAACAGCCATGGACACTGCCATAAGGGCCGGTTGTGCATTGGTTGTCAAAGTTAAATCGGCATCCGGTCCTTCAGTCATTACCTTATAAAGATTCTGCCCGAGAGCCTGATTAACCTCTTCAAATACATCTTTAGCAGACTGAAAATTATCTGCCAGTTCTTTTCCCATACCGACAAACTGTGAGCCTTGCCCAGGGAAAACAAATGCGTATTTCATTTTATTTTACTCCAAATATTTTAGTTTAAGCTAAAGGACAAGCCGCTAAAGTCAAGTTTTAAATGCGCTTGATGTGTATAGCTCTTAAATAAGTGCGCTTGTTAATACTTTGTTTAAAATTTGCCGTTATGCTAAAAGAAAAGCAACAAAGAAGGTGTAAAATGGCTAAGAAAACGAAAAAAGAAACCAAAACAGGAAATAATGCAATACTCACAAAATGCCCTGCAATTATAATCGGAATCGGTCTCATCATCTTTGGATTATGTATAATCCTCAGTATGTTTGGCTACAATCCGGCAGACGAATCTTTTAATGTATCTAATTCGGATAAGATAAGTAATTTTATGGGGCGTTTCGGTTCATACAGTTCGGACTTTATCGTCAATAGCTATGGTCTGGCTATCTTTATCTTTTTAGCTCCTGTGTTTACATGGGGGTATTTGTTGATAAAAAATCAAAAAATCCTAGAGTTCAAAATCAGATTTGTTGCAGTTATTTTAGGCATTATTTCGCTTGCCGGTGTGTTCTATCAACTTTTTGCCACCTCATTGGATAAAATCAATTTGTTAGGTAAATTCAGCCATGTTTTGCCGGAGTTTTTAATTGCCACATTTAAGCAGTGGAATATGCAAGGCTATGAGTGGACGGCAACTCTTGCTTTAGAAGTTGTTGTCGCGTTAATGTCATTTAATTTGGCATTAGGTGTAAACTTCCGCCAATGGGGCGTGTTATTTAAGAAAATTGCCCAAATCACATATCGGATGATAAAGAGTTTGTGTATTTTTATATCTCGTTTATTAAAACCGCGTGAGCTGTTAACCAATGAATTACCGAAAGCCCGTTCAAATATGAGAAAAGAGCCGAGCTTGTCAGCAAATACCGATACTGATTTATCTAAAGCAGATACTGCAACCATTGAAACCGCGTCTGCCACTACTGCCCCCAAACCCGAAAAAACGCCCAAAGCAAGCGCTAAGGTTATTGCTATGCCCGAGCATAAAGCTAAAGAAAATGACGGCTATCAATTTCCGGACATCAATCTTCTAAGTCGTCCAAAAGAGAAATTGGGTTTAAGCGTTAACGAAAAAGAATTAAACGAGACCGCCCGCGCACTTGAAGGCGTATTAGAAGAGTTTGGTGTGCATGGGCAGATTGTAAAAATTCGCCCCGGTCCGGTTGTAACCTTGTTTGAATTAGAGCCTGCCCCTGGCACTAAGACTTCACGTGTTATCAGTTTAGCCGACGATATTGCACGTTCTATGTCTGCGATATCTGTTCGCATCGCAGTTGTTCCAGGCTCTAATACCATTGGTATAGAAATCCCGAATGCTAAGCGTGAAACCGTATGGTTGCGCGATTTGCTGGAAGATGTTGCGTTTTCTGATAGCAAAAATGCCTTAAATGTTGTTTTAGGTAAAGATATTGGCGGCAAAAATGTATATGCAGATTTAGCCAAAATGCCACACTTGCTTGTTGCCGGAACGACCGGTTCCGGTAAATCCGTCGGTGTTAACGCCATGATACTTTCTTTACTTTATCGGATGACACCGGAAGAATGTAAGTTTATTTTAATCGACCCTAAAATGTTGGAATTTTCCATGTATAACGGTATTCCGCACCTGTTAACCCCTGTGATTACCGATCCGGCAAAGGCGGTTGTCGGCTTAAAGTGGGCGGTTCGCGAGATGGAAGAGCGCTATCGCGCGATGGCTTGCTTATCAGTGCGCAACATTAATGGCTATAACTTAAAATTAAAAGAAATGCGCGACCGCGGTGAAACGCCCAAGCGCACCATCCAAGTAGGTTTTGACCCCGAAACCGGTAAGCCGAAATATGAAGAACAGTTATTAGATACCAAACCATTGCCCTATATTGTGATAGTTGTAGATGAAATGGCTGATTTAATGCTTGTTGCCGGTAAAGAGGTAGAAGCCGCTATTCAGCGCTTGGCGCAAATGGCGCGTGCCGCCGGTATTCATCTTATCATGTCCACCCAACGTCCATCTGTTGACGTTATTACCGGCACGATTAAGTCCAACTTCCCGACGAGAATCAGCTTCCAAGTTACCTCTAAGATTGACAGCCGCACCATCTTAGGC
Source organism: uncultured Rhodospirillales bacterium (assembly GCA_902763185.1). GTDB lineage: Bacteria > Pseudomonadota > Alphaproteobacteria > RF32 > CAG-239 > CAG-267. Next base: position 34,190 of record CACWQT010000003.1, read on the forward strand.
GAGCAAGGCGCAGAACAACTGCTCGGCAAAGGCGATATGCTCTATATGCCGGCAGGTTTAAGACCGCAACGTATTCATGGTGGCTTTGTCAAAGACGAAGAAGTTGAAGATGTTGTAAACTTTATTAAATCCCAGCGTGAGCCGGAATATGTTGATGAAGTAACCGCCGGAGAGCTTGAGATGAAAAACAAAGAAGCCGGAGCCTTATTTGACCGCACCGCCATGGGTATGAGCGGTGGAAATAGCAAAGATGAGCTTTATGAGCAGGCCGTGCAAATTGTTCGTAATGATAAAAAGGCATCCACAAGCTACATCCAACGCCGCTTAGGTATCGGTTATAATAAAGCCGCCACCTTAATTGAACGTATGGAAGAAGAGGGCATCATCACCCCAGCAGACCACGTCGGCAGAAGAGAAGTGATATAAGCAGTCAATCATCATCGCGTCGCTTGAGCGAGGAACAAGCGAAATAAGCGATCTTTAAATTAAAAAAATAAGTATTTACCCGCGCCACGCGGTCATGACGCGGTCAATGCTATTGTTGACAATCGTCACCTCGTTAATCATCTTACGGCTTTCATAAACCTTTAATGCCGACTGATAATAGTCAATCGCCTCCGCAAAAGCGTTTTTATCATGTCCGATTTTCCCGATGTTATAATACACATTGGCAATATTTTCTTGTATCTTTGCCCATGCCACCGGATAGAGTTCTTTACGATAAACCTGTTGTTTATTCTTATAACTCTTAATTGCTAACATAGAAATATCGTTACTCTTGGAAAACATGCCCAATAAGGAGAGATAATATCCTAAATACCCCTCAATCTTAGACCACAGCTCAGGGAACGATATTTGCGTATAAGTCTTCTCTGCCTCTCGCAAATAATAAACTGCATCACGGAGTGCTTGCGTATCGTTGGTGAACTTCCAATATTTAAAGTATAGTTGCGAAAGCTTAAACGCAATCAATGCAAAATCATACGGATAGTTATAGTGGTCAAGATACTTCTGTGCCGTGCGGTAGTTGCTGATTGCCTCGCGGAACAATACCCAATATCCGTCTAAATCCAGTTTTTGTGCAGTTTCATAAAGCTGAGCAATATTTTTATAAATACACCCGATATGCACATTTTGCATGATTTGTTTTTTGTATTGCAGAGCGTTACTAAACAACTCCTTTGTCATATCAAATGTCTTTTTAGATAAATCTCTTTGCGCGTATGTTAAGTAAATCAATCCTGCCGCGTTCATCACGTAAGGCGAAAACATAATATCATTGCTTTCACCTGGTTTTGTATTGTTAAATTTGGCAATTACATTTTTGAGTAACTTTTGCTTTAAATGGCGCAAATCAATTCTTTGCTCGCTGATAGAGGCGGCAATAAGTCCGGTAATCAAATTTTCTAAAATCTCAGGGAAAAAGTTAATATGTTCAAAGTGTTCTGCCGGAACAAACAAACTTTCTAATATAGAGCAAGAAACATTTTCCCAATCCGAATAAGCATTAGCTGTTTGGAAATTAAGGCGGATGTTCTCAGTTTCCTGATAACCCCACACCACCACATCGGCATTAAGTCTTTGCAAAATTGTGTTACCGGCATCAACCATATCAAAGAAATTACGTCCCTGTAGATTGAGAAATGTTTTATCAAACGGCTCATCAAAATACCGCACCGAAAAATTCGGATTTTTTCCTAACAGCCGCGCTAATCCGCTACCAAATCCGTAATTGCCATATTCCGCAAACTCTACCACAATAACCTTAAGCGTTTCCACTTTGGGAAGTGTCCGCGCGCTTTTGGTGTTAAATAAGAGCTTGATAAAATTTGCCATATCACGCCTCTATTTCTTCTTCTTCCTTTTTTTTCCTTTGGGCTTTTCTTTTTCTTCTTTTTTAAATACCCCGGAAATAGCCTTGAAACCCCATTTGGTCACAGAAAACATCGGTTGTGGTTTAGACGTTCCTGCCAAAATAGATAATAACCACCAGTTAAGCAACAAAGTAAAGATGAGTAGTGCATACTGATCTGTTGCCAATATCTGAGTTAAAGAAAACACCACATCTATTACAAGGATTTTCAAAACACCCCTGCATACCCCTAAATCATATTTACCGTCTTCGGAAGTCTTATAATATGACGTGTTCATAAAGAGAGCTTCTGTTTTGTTATAATTCATATAGCGATCATAAAGGGCAAACAAAACTTCGGTGATGATAAAAGAACCGGCTATCGCAAGCGGTGTTTCGGCAAATTCTTCTGCCCCTAAGAGCATAAACGTTGCCATAATAAACCCGATTGCTTCAAAAGCATGATTAGACAGATAAATTTTTTCCGGTGGCCAGCTGAAAAACAAAAAAGCAATCATTGTTCCCAAATAAGCAAGAGCAATCGCGCCCAAGATATATGGTAACGCCCCAAAGTGCGCCAACAATACAAAAGCAATCATAATGGCAGAAAATTGCATACCGGCAACCGCTCCGATTCCATTAAGTAGTCCCAATCCTTTTGCAAAAACAAATATAAGAGCAACGGTTGCTAACCTGTCTTGCCATAAATCCAAATAATTGGGAAACAGAGCAAAATTATCCGGCAACATATAAGAAATAACCCCGGCGGACCCAAGCATGATGAGATTGCCCAAAATTTCAAACTCAAACAGAAAACAAAAATAAATCAACACCGCAAAGATAAACGGAAGCAATATTTGCACATATTTTAACTCATGCACCATATCCGGCAAGGTAGGAAAAACAAAATAAGTAGCCGTTCCGCCTAAAAATAGAACACTGATGACATACCAAAAAGGATCCAAAGCAAATTCATATTCTTCGGGAAAGACATCTGTTTGAAAACGACTTAAGACAAAAGTTAATACTGTAAAGCAAATAAGCATTGCGCTCAAACCGTATGTCATCAATTCGTTCATTATATTGCTCCTCTAAATGGTAAAGTAATTTCTCGAACTTTACTATAACATATCTATTATTAAAGTTTTCTTTGCAACAGCGCAACAAAAAAACCATCAATTCCCCCAATTTGCTTAAAATGCTGCGGTAATATTCGTAAAAATCCCTCTTTTGTGGTGCAATTTTTAAGCTCTGGCATGGCAATCGGTAAGATTTGCCACTGAGAATGCGTGTGCAAAAAGTCAATAATTTGCGATTCGCCTTCAATTTTGGCAAGTGAACAAGTCGCATAAACCAGAACCCCATGAGGGTTCAGAAATGATGCAATGTGCTCTAAGATTTCTTGTTGCAATTGGGCTTGTTTAATTACATCTTTTGGGGTTTTAAGATGTATAACTTCAGGGTGGCGACGAAAAGTTCCGGTAGCTGAGCAAGGTGCATCTAAAAGAATGATATCATATTTATCGTCAGAACTAAATTGCCGTGCATCAGCACAAACAATTTGCAAATTATCATCAAATTTCAATCGTGCCATATTTTCTTTAAGTTTTTCGAGACGTGCTTTGGATATATCAACGGCTGTAACCACGGCACCGGCATCCAAAAGTTGCGCAGTTTTGCCCCCTGGCGCTGCGCAAATATCTAAGACTTTCTTACCGTTAAGTTCTCGCAAACATTTAACGGCAATCGCTGATGCTGCATCTTGCACCCACCACAAGCCCTCAAGGTAACCTTTAATATCTGCTATTTTTGTATGGTAGGGAAGGCGCACACTTCCTGTCGGCAGTATAATTTCATCTGCAAAGTGAAGTTCTGTTGTGGCCTTAAGTGTTAAATCAAGTGGTGGTTCGACCGAGGTAAATTCTTCCATCTCGCTGATTTCCAAAGGAGTATAATCCTGTTTTAAAATATCTGAAAAATCCTTATTAAAATAGCCGATTTTTCGATTCTCCAAAAGCTCTTTTTTTTGTCTGGAAATATTGCGTAAGACAGCATTTACAAACTTTGCTCCAAAACTGTCAGATAACTTTTTAGCTACATCAACATATGAATTGATAACCGCATAATCTGGTGTATTTAAAAACAGTAATTCCGTTGTGCCAAGATAAAGAACATAATTAAGGATTTGTTGTTTGTTTGGTATCTTCTTTTTAACAAATAAAGGTAACACCTCTTGTTTGAGATAAGTAAGCTCACGAAGGGCCGTTAAAATCAGCATATTGGCAAAATTTTTATCATTCTCTGATACTTGATTTTTAACCTCACCAAGCGTGATTTTTTCTGCCAAAATATCGGCAAGCGCTTTTACCAAAACAGTTCTGTCGGTCATCAAAAAATCCTTTTAAAAGAACATCCTAAATCATTTCATTAAGTTTTTCTTAAAATATATTATGTAATGCTAAGCTAAAGTTATAAATATGTCAAAGGATAAAATAATGCGCGCATTAACCATACTTTTAAGCGGCCTTTTATTTGTTCAAGCAACAGAGGCTTTTGCAACAGAAACGCCCACAATTGAGGAAAAGGAAAAAGTTTCTATAAGAACTCCGGAAAATTGTTTAGATAAAGACATCTCGCTAAACAAAGAGTTATCGCTGATAGATTTAATCAAAATCGGCATATGCAACAATCCGGCATTAAGTGCGGATTATATGAGCTTAAAAGAAAGTGAGGAAAATTTAGGGGCTGCAAAATCAGAATATTTTCCACTAATCAACTTAAATGCTGGAGCTCATAAAAAGAGCACCAAAAAGCAAAGTTCAAGTCATAAAGAAAATGATCCGTATAATTTGAATTTGGGTTTATCATGGTTACTATATGATTTTGGCGGCAGAACCGCGCGAATAGACAGTTTCAAATATTATTTGGCAAATTCCGGCTTTAATTATAATAGTGCATTACAAGATTTGATTCTTTCAATCCATACCGAATATTTCAGATTATTGGGAGCCAAAGAGGACCTCAAAAGTGCCAGAGCTAATGAAGCAATGTATAAAAAGTCTTACGACGAAGCCAGTCGTAAATATGAAGTTGGTTTAGCTGCGCTAAATGATAAATTACAAACCCAAACAAGCTACGAACAATCTAAATTGAGGGTGCTTGAGCTGGAAAATTCTGTGAAACAATATCAAGGCAATTTAGCCACAATTTTAAATGTTTCGCCACAAACTAATTTTAAGCTGAAACTTCCGCCTAAAGACAGGGATTTGACCGCACTTAGCAAAAAAGATACTTTAGAAAAAATGATTGATATTGCCACTCATACGCGTGATGAAATTCGTGCTCAGGAGATGGTATTAAACGCTGCTAATGCCAATTTAAGAGAATTGCGCGCTTCACGTTTCGGATCTTTTTCTCTTGCGGCAGAAAGCGGATATAACAACACATGGCACTCCACACGCGCTTATAACCGCGATAATTCTATCGGATTAAATTATAAAGTTCCGCTTTTTACCGGATTTAATACCACTCATCAAATTGCTGCCGCTAAATATCGTCGCGAGCAAGAACGCCATAAATTAGAGAATATTCGTGCCGAAATCAGAAATGAGGTATGGGGCGCGTATCATGATTACGAAACCGCTGTAAAATCATACGAAATCAGCAAACAAGTTCTGAAAAGTGCCGAAGAAAACGAAAAAGTGGCGTTTAAATCTTACGAAGTCGGAAAGACCGATATTATAAATTTATTGACAGCTGAATCCCAATTAGCGGATGCCAGAGATTCAGCCGTTGTTGCATATTATACCGTATTAATCAATAAAGCGACCTTATATCGCGCTATCGGGAGATTCTAATGTTAAATTTAAAATTATCAAAAAAGACAACCATTTTATTAGTTATAGTCACACTTCTTATTGTGGGTTTTATTGTTAGCCGTAGTGCTAAAGCACGTTTAACACCGGCACATTTTGAGATGAGTAGGGTGGTAAAGGGTAATATAGCTTATGAGGTAACAGCCACCGGAACGATTAATCCGATAAACACCGTGACTGTCGGTACACAAGTATCAGGTATTGTAGAAAAGGTATTGGTAGATTACAATGATGATGTTGAAGAGGGGCAGGTTTTAGCGCTTTTAGATTCTTCCACCTTAAAAGAACAAATGGAAAAATCTGAAGCAAATTTTGGATTAGCCGAAGCTAAAGAGCAAAAAGCTAAGCTAAATTATGAGCGCATTAAAAAACTTTATCAAGACAAACTCACATCTTCTGCTTCTTTAGAAGATGCCGAAGTATTATACAAAGAAGCGGCGGCAAACGCATTAAGCGCCAAAGCCGATTATAATATTGCCAAGAAAAATTTTGAATATGCAACCATTACTTCGCCTGTTTCCGGCACAGTAATTATCAAAGAGATAGAAGAAGGGCAAACAGTTGCAGCAAGTTTTTCCACACCAACTTTGTTTGAGGTAGCAGAAGACTTATCCAAAATGCAGATAGAAGCGAGCATTTCAGAAGCCGATATCGGTTATATCAAAAAAGGAATGCAGGCAACATTTACCGTTGATGCCTACCCGAATGATAAGTTTTTCGGTAAAATTCAGCAAGTCCGCTTATCGCCGACCGAAGTTTCAAATGTGGTGATGTATACAGTGATAATTGAAATAGATAACTCATCACGTAAACTTCTTCCTGGTATGACCGCTTCTGTTATTATCAAAGCTGAGGAAGCCAATGATGTTTTAATGATATCGGCTATGGCATTGCAATTTAAGCCTTCAGCCGCAGTAAAAGCCGAAATGGATGTTAAGAGCATTGCGGACATCAAAGATAATCAAGACATCGTTTATCTGTTCGAGAAAGGAAAAATTGTTCCGCGTGTGATTACCAAAGGCATCTCAGATATGACAAATATTGAAATAAAAGAAGGTTTATCACTAGGTGAAGAAGTTATTATTGAGGCAAACGAGCCCAGAAGGAAAAGATAAATGGCTGAAAAAAAAGTTGTCATAGACGTCAAAAAAGTCTGCAAAACTTACTTTATGGAAGGTGGCACCAGTCAAAACGTCTTGAAGAACATTAATTTTCAAGTTCGTTCCGGAGAGTTCGTGGCAATTATGGGGCCATCCGGTTCTGGTAAATCTACATTGATGAATATTTTAGGTTGTTTGGATAAACCGACTTCCGGTACCTATATTCTAGACGGCAAGGATATTGCGTCCAAAACAGATTTGGAGTTGGCAAAAGTTCGTGGTCAAACTATCGGTTTTGTATTCCAAAACTTTAATCTGATGATGAAACGAACTATCGCTGATAATGTATCACTACCGCTGATTTATCAAAAAATCGGTGAGCAGGAGCGCTATAAACGTGCGGTAGAAATGCTAAAAAGAGTAAACTTGCAAGGTTATGAAGATCGCTTTCCATCACAAATTTCCGGTGGCATGCAACAACGCGTAGCAATCGCACGAGCCCTTATCAATAATCCGGCGATTATTTTTGCTGATGAGCCGACCGGAAATCTTGATAGCAAAACTTCAGATGAAATTATGGAGCTTTTTACTGCCCTGAATAAACAAGGCATCACCATTGTATTGGTAACGCACGAAGATGATGTTGCCGACTATGCGACCCGTATGATAAAAATCAGCGATGGTTGCAAAGTTTATGACGGTTTAAGAAAAGAATATTCAAAAGAAAAGGAAACAAAATGCTGAAAGCCATATTAAAGGAAGCGTGGATATCTATTACCGCCTATAAGCTCCGGACATTTTTAACCATGCTCGGCATTATGATTGGTGTTGCCGCGGTGGTGATGATGGTATCTGCCGGACAAGCTGTGCAAGGCTATATCACCAAAAGTTTTGAATCTATCGGAAGTAATTTGATTGTGATTGGTCCTGCGGAAATTGTCAGCGGTGGTGTCAGAGGGGGTAGGGGGTTACCCAGTGTCACGGTTGCCGATGTAGAGGCGCTAAACGGTCTAAAAGATGTGGAGGCCACTTCGTTTATTATGCCGGCGGCAGTGCAGGCGGTTTATGGCTCCAGCAACTATGGGGTAAGTGTCAGAGGCACCAGCCCCGAATTTGTTAAAATCAATAATTGGGAAATTGAAGACGGTATTATGTTTAATGACAAAGATGTCAAAGCTGCCAAACCATACGCAGTTATCGGGCAAACGGTTGTTGACGAGCTGTTCGGTTTGCAAAATCCGATTGGCAAAACTTTGCGCTTAAAAGGTAAACCGTTTATCGTTATTGGTACGCTAAAAGAAAAAGGCGACGGTCTAATGGGCGATGATCAGGATAATGTTATCTTAATGCCATGGACAACCGTTCGACAACGCTTGGAAGGCTCCGAACGCCCGCAATACACCCAAATAGCCTTTGTAAAAGTAACGACCGAAGATAAAATGGAATCAGTTTCAAAACGCGTGGAATACATGCTAAGAACGCGTCACCGCTTAAAAGAGGGCGTTAAGAACGATTTTTCTATTCGCTTAATGACTGAAATGGTTGAAAAAGTTCGCTCTGTCGGTTTTATGCTCTCTGCTCTTTTAGCTGTTATTGCTTCCATTTCTTTGGTCGTCGGCAGTATCGGTATTATGAATATGATGCTTGTTTCCGTGACCGAACGCACGCGTGAGATTGGCACGCGTAAAGCCTTAGGCGCACCGAATGACTGGATTATGACCCAGTTTTTAGCTGAATCAATCTTAATCTCTTTTATTGGTAGCTTCATCGGCATGATTTTCGGGGTTATCTTTTCGCAGATTGGCGGTATGCTTTTAGGATATGAGGTGCCGATATCTATATGGTCGGTAATTGTTTCCGTATCTGTTGCCGTTATTGTCGGTATTGTATCAGGGTTGATGCCGGCACTTAAAGCCATGCGCTTAAACCCCATAGATGCCTTAAGATATCAGTAATCACTTGACGTAAATCTATTTTTATGATAAAATTACGATATAAAACAAGAGGAGAGACCCGATGCAAGATAATAAAAATAATCAATTAATAGAAGTTCCTGATTTTAAGTCTCCTAGGGAATTTAGAGTATGGGTAAGGAATCTAGATGAAAAAGAAATTCAATCTTGGCACGCTAAAGATTGGAATAGAATGTATGAAAAACTACTAATAGCAGTAGATAGAGATCCAGAGATAGAATCCGAAATTCCAAACGCCTTAAAAAACGGAAAAATGACATACAAAGACGGTTCACTACTAACTGTTGATCAGTTACCCGAAGATGCACGTTTGAAATTAAAATGCTTGATATTTATGGATAACCCTAATTCGATTGGAATAATGGGTAAATTGTACGCAAATTATCGCATGGAACCGGAGCAAATAAAGAAAATATATGAATTAGCACAAAAAGCAGGTAAAGAGGCTAGAGAGAGAAATTTAAATTTGGCACGCGCAAGTGCCAGTCCTCAAGAATATATGTATCATCTTAGCTCAGAAGTCGTTTCTACTGTTTACAGCCAATCAACTTATCCGAGACGACTTGATCATATTCAAGTTGTTGAAAAAAATAAAAATATTCTAGGGCGCGTAAGGGATGAAGATAAAAATCCTGAAATAATAATATCGACAATAGATGCATATGACGATGTTCCATTAGAAGCAATATTTCATGAAGCAGCTCATGCCTATCTTCAAGTAAAAAAAACAGGAGAGTTTGCGCAATTAAAGCCAGTAGAAAAGTTTGATGATGACTTTGTAAAACTTTTAACATATAGTAACAAATTTCATCTAGGCTTTGACAAGTACAGAGATGTTATAAAGACAAATGGTAAAGATCTTATGAAAAGATGGATCTGGGGTAATACTTCAGATAAAACAGCTGAAAAATACCTATCGACATATCATATATATAGACAACAACCTATAGAATATTTTGCTCATCTATATGGTTTTATGGCTGAAAGAAGTTTTAGGAGAGCAAGCGGTCAATATTCTGAAAGAGGAATTCCATTAGCCTTAAAATACCTAAGCAAAATTGATAAAGAATTAGGCGAGCCTTCGGATATTACAAATGATAAAAATGGAAATATCATATTCAAAGTTAATAAGAATTGTTGGCCGGAAATCAAAAATCTATTTACCTGCAAAGATAATCCACTAGAAGACCAAATAGAAATAAAAAGTGATGGCAAACTAACTACAATATGTATGAAACAAATTTTTTTCCCAGAAAATAAATGGAAAGAATGGGAAGAAAAAATATGGCAACCATTTGAAGCAAAACGCATAAAAATATTAAAATATTTTAAGCAAATAAATAATGATATAGAGAAAAAAGACATTTTACCAGACAAAAACGGTAATATTATAATTCATGATGAACCAATCTTTGGAAAAGTCTCATTCGGTGGAAATAAACAACAATATTATAAATATTTATTTGAAGGGAAAAATAATCCATTGAGTGGTAAAATAAAAATTACAAACATAGATGAAAATAGAACACGGTTCGTAATATCAAACGATAAAGATATTTTAAGATGCTTAAATAAATGGCAAAAAGAAATTTGGAATCCAATGCAAGAAAAAGTAAAAGAATTTGCAAAAACATTTACTTCAAGAATTGGAATAAGTCATATTGATATTATAGATGGCGCTGCAAATATTGAATTTGATAAGAAATTACCATATATGGACATCGAAATTATAAAGAAAATATACGACATAGATTTTGAACGCCTTAATTTTAAGGATAAAATTAAAATAAGAACCAAACAAATTTTCAACGGAATAAAATACGAAATGATAATACCCAAGGAAACCGCCATAACAACGCCTCCTGTTTACAGCAAAGAATTTGATAAATTATTGAGTTTATTTAAAAAAGATAAAATTGGTTGGATTGAAGCTGAACAAAAACGTGATGTAATCAGACGTTATAGACAAATGAAAATTAAAAGAATAGCAAGAAAAATAGGGGTAGGCATCCATATGGACTAAAGCCATGCGCTTAAACCCCATAGATGCCTTAAGATATCAATAAAAAGGCATCACGAACTGAGCTTAATATGTGATAAATCATACGAAGATCAGGGTAATTTAAAACACTTGACAAAATAGTGGAAAAAGATAATCTAAACCCACTAAAATTGAATTATCGTGTGAATTAATAACATATATTAACAAATTAAAACAAAAAGCTTATGAAAGAAATTATTGTTACCACAGGAATCGTTGAGGAAGTTCGGACATTCTCAAACTTCGTGATCCTCTTCCTCAGAGGGATTGCCACGGATAAATACCAAGGTAAACTCCTCCGGTACACCTTAGGCACTTACAACTGCCAAAAGCTGATTGCCTGGGCACAACTTGAAAAAGGTGCCGAGATAGCCGTTAAGCGAGAGGAAAACGACAACATTCCGAAAAATCGGACCTACTCGTTTGAAATCCTGAAGTCAGTAGTCATTGATATGGACAACATTTAATGACCGCTTTAACAAAAAACCATTGCTGACCTAACCGTTAGCAATGGTTTTTTGTTTGACTTTTCCGAAATTTTCGTCTAATATTGCGCTTAACAAAAAATTATGATGTAGAAATTGTGTTCTTTGTGGTAAAAGAAATTTATATATAAAATTTAGTGCAAGCCGGAGAGAACCTCCGCTCGTTAAAGTCGAGAAAATTTCGCGTATGGAAAATAAGCGTAAGGAATCTTTTGGAATTATCGATTTTATTAAGGAGCCTGAAGTAAAGTTATGCTTCTTTGTCGTGTGTCTTCTCTTAGCAGTATTCGTGATGGCTTGTATTCATGTGTCTGATATTGCCTATCAGCAGAAAAAGCTTATGATAGCAGTACTGGGTACCTGTACCATTACTGGGTGTGTTGTTGTATTGCTAATCATTGGTAATTTATGCTGTGAATCTAGTGAAACTAGCCATAATAATTGTGGTTGTAGTACCGAGTATTCCTTTACAAGACAGAAAGATCCAAGCTGTCCTGAATCTTTTTATAGGCATTTTGGCGAGTTGTGGCGTTTCTTTTTGGACCGTCACCCAGAGTATAGTCATACCTACGTTGAAGATCTTGATGAGCGAGGTAAACGTGCTTTTGATGAAGTAAGTAAGCATTATTATACATACTTACATCCCTTTGAAAGAAGAAATTGGTGCCCACGCGCTTATATTGGTGCGTCAGGTTTGGCATAAACTTCTATCTTAGCAAATGATTTAAAATCCGCTGAACTTTGTGTTCCGCGGATTTTTTTATTGCCCTTAAAATCATAAAGAGTCATCGCTCGCTTTGCCGCAAGGCAAATGCGTCAAGCGATCTACAAATTATTTAAAAAGCGGAAGATGCCCTGACGATTCCTGTCGGAATCGAGGCATGACGTTATATATCGCCGCGAGGGATTTTTTTTGTTGCTATAAAGGTAAAAATTATTTCTCGCGTTCTTTCATATTTTCCATAACCATCGTCATGTCATCGGCTTTGGAATACGCTTTCAATGTTCCGGTTAAGGACAGATATTCCTGATAATCATAAACTTCGCCGGACAGCGGCTTTGTTATAATTTGATAAACTTTTTCCAGTCGTTCTGCCGTTTTATCGCTCATCGGCAAACAATTTGCAACCATATCATTCAGTTCGTTCATATCGCCACTGCAGTAAAGAGCCAAATCACAGCCGGCTTCCAAAACTTGCCGAGTTCTTTGGCCGATTGTGCCTTTCAGGGCATCCATTTCCATAGCATCGGAAATCAGCAAGCCGTCAAAACCGATTTCTTGGCGAATAAGAGTGTCTATGCCTTTTTTGCTAATCGTAATCGGCTTTTGGTCATTCACCGCCGAAATGACGATGTGCGCCGTCATTGCCGCCGGAGCATTGTGATTAACCATAAACGGATAAAAATCGGTTGCCAATTCTTCCAAACTTTTGCTGACAACCGGTAAGCCGAGATGTGAATCCGTAACCGCCGAACCATGCCCCGGGATATGCTTCATTATCGGACATACGCCGTTTTTCATATAAGTAGAAATCATTTCGCGCCCGAGTGCGGCAACGAGTTTTTTATCACTACCAAAAGAGCGTGAGCCGATAACCGAACTGGTATCGGAACGCAACACATCTAAAACCGGAGCGCAGTTCATATTTAATCCGAGTTCTTTAAAGTCTGCGCTGATTAAACCGGCGTGCAAGCGCGTGGCTTTGGGCGAAATCTGTCCCAATCTTTGCTCCGGCGCATAAGTGCGGAAATCTTGCCCCGCCAAGCGACAAACCTGTCCGCCTTCTTGGTCAATATAAAGCAATATTTTATCGTTTTCGGTAACTTCTTTTATTTGGTCAAGCAGTTTTTTGAATTGCTGTTTATTTTTGATGTTATTATCAAAAAAACTGATACCGGCAGGCTGATTTTTAGAAAGCCAGTATTTTTCGGCATCGGTCAACTCATATCCGGCAACGGAAGCAACAATCGGTAACATTTCAAAGCTCTTTTTAAAAAATTAAGCTCGTTCACCTTTAAGACGTTTATATGCCTTATCATAACCGATAAGCGGCAATAAGGTCTTAATCTCCGGACCGTTTGCCTCAGCGGTCAAAGCCATGCGAATGGGATGGAATAAATCCTTTCCCTTGCGACCGGTTGCCACTTTAACTTCATTAATCAAAGTATTAAATGTATCAGTTGTAAAATCGCCTTTCGGGAGCATATCTGCCGCTTTAGCAGTATAAGGAGCATCTTCTATAATCGGTGTAATTTCTTTGTTGCAAATATTATCCCAAATTTTGACATCTTCTGCTTTTTCTAAATTGCCGCGCACTTCGTTCCAAAAGTTCTCGCTCACCCCAAAATTATCTTTTAAGGCAGCGTAGGGCATATTACGCACCAAATGTGTATTAAACTTTTTGAGTTCCTCTTCGTCAAACTTCGGTTGCGAACGTCCGATTTTGCTAAAGTCCAATGTTTCAGCCAAATCTTTAAGGCTATAAAACGGGGTAATTGCATCAGATGTGCCAAGTTTTGCCAAGAAAGAGCAGATTGCCATTGCCTCCACACCGTCAGCGCGCAACTCACGCACACCGAGACTTCCCAAACGTTTGGATAGCTTACCCTCTTTACCTGTTAACAACGGCAAATGCGCAAAAGTCGGCACTGTGCCACCGATTGCCTTAAACATCTGAATTTGTGCCGCAGTATTGGTCACATGGTCTTCACCGCGCACGATATGTGTGATTTCAAAATCAACATCATCAATCACCGACGGCAGATGATAAAGGTAACTTCCGTCCTCGCGGATAATAATCGGGTCAGAGAGCTTGGATGCTTCATATTTACAAGTTCCGCGCACCACATCGTTCCAACTGATTTCTTCCTCAATAAGCTTAAACCGATAGTGCGGCTTACGTCCTTCTGCTTCAAACTTGGCAATATCTTCTGCAGTATAATTCAATGCCTGTCTGTCATAAATCGGCGGTAAACCCTTAGCCAGTAATCTTTTGCGCTTAAATTCCAATTCTTCCGGTGTATCATAACAAGCATAGATACGCCCTTGTTTTTTAAGCTCTGCTACCACGGCATCATAGCGTTCAAACCGTGCAGACTGGCGTGCTTCTTCATCCCATTTAATCCCGAGCCAGTTAAGCGCATCACGGATTCCGTCTTCATATTCTTTTTTAGAGCGCACTTTATCCGTGTCATCAATACGGAGCAACAATTTTCCCCCCATCTTTAAGGTCCACAGATAGTTAAACAATGCCGTTCTTGTGTTTCCGATATGCATCCAACCGGTCGGGCTTGGCGCAAATCTCACTTTTATATTTGCCATTTTACAATACCTCAAAATAAATCATTTAGGCACATCATACCCACATTTTTTATAATTTCAATCCATAAAAAGCTGAATTTAAAACAATCTTTATGCTTTTTGCTCAAAACTGCCGTTATCTTTTTGCTGCCAATAGTGAAGTTCGCCCTCAAGCGACTTGATTTCCTTCCAATAAGCACGGGCTTCATTAAGGGCTGGTTCATTATTGCCATCAAAGATATTAAGCACCCGTTCATAATCTGAAAGCTTAGCGACATCAATTTGGGCACCGTCTGCCAAAATTAAAATTTTTGCTCCGTTTTCATTTTCTTCTGAGGCAGAAATAAAAATCGGTTGTTCATCAGTAAAGCCGTCCTTTTTACTTCCATGCGGTAAAAAAGATTCTTCATTATATGTCCACAACAAAGAATTGATAAATTCCACACGCTCATCGGTGCTAAGCAAAATCTTAATTCGCTTACCTGTATTATATGCCTTTTCACAAAGCAAGGGCAAAACTTGCTCCAATGGTGCTTTTTGCAAATGATAAAAATCTACTCTAGTCATTTTCAAGCCTTACCTCAATATCAACATAAAAGACATCATTTAGCCCTTGTATCAAAAGTGAAATCGGGCGCATATCATCGGACAGGGCATTTCCGATACTGTCTAGTAAATTATCGGGGCTGTAAATATCTTCTCTGTCCGCTTCTAAAATAACATCTCCTTCTTTAATCCCTTTGCCGTATAAAGGTGAAACACGTTCTAATTTTACAATTTTTAAACCGCGCGGGTCAGCTTCTTTAACCGCAATATTAAGCTCAGAGATATAAAATACATCTTTGTCTTCATCTTGATGAAGCGATTTGGCATTTTCAATCAATGCTTTATTAGTTACCTCCTTAAGCGCTTTTTGCGGCATTTCCTGCACGCGGATGACATTTCTTGTTTCCATGCCGCCGCTTAAAACTTTTACTCTCAATGCTTGTCCTATATCTAGTTGTTCAACAAACTGAATAAAAGTATTCAAGTCATCTGCTTTACGGTCATTATACGCGGTAATAATATCCCCCACACGTAAACCTTCACGATAAGCATTGGAATCTTCCTCAATATCCGTAACAACAAAACCGTTTTCACCGGTATATTGATCAACACCATTGGCAAAATTCATTCCAACCCAGCCACGACGCACCTTGCCGTTGGTTAAGAGTTGATTAGACACCCACGTAGCAATGTTTGATGGCAAAGCAAACCCGACGCCGTTAGCGCCTTGCATGGTAAAAATTGCCGAATTAACGCCGATAACCTCACCATTTAAATCAAACATCGGGCCACCGGAATTTCCTTGGTTAATAGCGGCATCTGTTTGAATGTATTGCTGTTCACCTAAACCAATACTTCTGGATTTAGCAGAGATAATCCCCTGTGATACACTGATACCCAAACCATAAGGATTGCCAAATGTAAGAACAATATCCCCGATTCGCGCCTTGTCAGCATCCCCAAATTTTGCCGGAACAAAATCTTTTGTATGTCCTGTTTTTCCATCTATTTTAAGAACAGCCAAATCACTGGCGTTATCAATTGCTTTGACTTTGGCATCATAAACAGTTCCGTCATTAGTGGTAACAGAAATGCGTTTAGCTCCATTAATTACATGAAAATTAGTTAGAATATGCCCATCATTACGGATGAAAAAACCCGAGCCGAGTGATTCTTTGCCATTAAGGCTGGGGTTAAGCATTAAGTTGTCCACATCAGCATTGTCTTGTGATACAACAGCTTTTTCGGTAGAAATATTAACGACCGACGGCATCAATTCCTCAACCAAATCAGCATAAGATTCATTAGCTTGAGCCGATGTTGTCACTATTAAAAAGTAAAGAATAAGCGTTAATATCCGCATTGAATACCCTATCTTAATGATTTATCAAAGTAATGGAAGAATTCTCCCTCCGGCGCCAAAATCACCGAAGTTTCACCATCAAAAGAATTCCGATAAGCCTCTAAAGAGCGATAAAATGCATAAAAATCCGGATCAACACTTGTAGCTTTATTCCAAATCTCAGTTGCAATTTTATCCCCTTCACCTTTAGTTTCTTGCGCTTCTTTTTCGGCAGTGGCAATTGTTATAGTGGCCGTTTTATCTGCGGTGGCACGAATCTCTTGCGCCCTCTTTTCGCCGTCGGCACGATACCCTTTAGCTTCTCTGATACGCTCGGTCTTCATCCGGTCATTGATGGCTTGAGAAAGCTGTATCGGCAAATCCGCACGCCGGATTCTCACATCAGCCACCTCAACACCGATTTGTGCCGCATCTGCTTTAACCGCTTGACTGATACGTTTCATAATCTCTGTGCGTTTATCGGATAACAATTCTTTTAAGGTAAATGTAGCAAGCACGTTACGCGCTGAGGAGTTAACGATTTCCTGCAATCTGTTTTGTGCTTGGTATTCATTTCTAACTGTTTTAAAGAAAATCAAAGGTTGGGTAATCCGATATCTCGAAAAAGTATCAACGTCCAAACGTTTTTTATCTTTAAGCACCACTTCTTGTGCCGGTGGTTCAAGATTCAAAAGGCGCTTATCATAAAACACTACATTCTGAATAAATGGAACTTTAACATTAAGTCCCGGTTCCTGAACCAGACGCACAGGATCACCGAATTGTAATACGATAGCTTGCTCCGGCTGTTGCACAATATACAATGATTGCGATACTAAAATAAGAGCAAACACCGCACCGATTAAAATAAAATGTAAATTCTTCTTCATCATCGCATCTCCTCTATTTCAAAGGCAATATCGGCATCATATTGGAACTCTTTTGCCCCGGTTCCATAATGACTTTTTTACTCTTTTTCAACACATCTTCCATTGTCTCTAAATAGAGCCTTTTAGATGTAACAGTCTTACCCGTTTTATACGCTTCATAGACCGAAGTAAAACGCTTAGCTTCACCTTCTGCCTTATTGACAACTGCCTGTTTGTAGGCTTCAGCCTCTTGCTTGCGCTTAATTGCTTCACCTTCTGCTTTAGGCAAAACTTCATTAGCATAAGCTTCAGCTTCGTTCTTAAATCTTTCGGCATCGGTTTTGGCGCGTTGCACTTCATTAAAAGCATCAACCACTTGCTTTGGCGGATCAGCCTTTTGCAACTTTACACGCACGATGTTAACGCCGGTTTCAAAATCATCCAAAAGACCTTGCAATTCTTTTTTTGTATCGCTTTCAATTTTATTTCTGTCACCGGTAATAACATCTTCCATCTTAGATTGTCCGATAATTTCACGCAAGACAGATTGCGCCGCCACTTTAACGGTAGATTCCGGAGTCCTTGTCTTAAATAGGAAATCTTTTGCGTCTTTAATGTTCCAAACCACCGTTAAGTTGATGTCCACGATGTTTTCATCACCGGTCAACATATGGCTTTCGGTAAATTCATTTAAAGAGTTTCTTGAGCCGTATTCATTGTCACTTACACCCAAATTGATACTGCGCTCTTTACTGATATCGACCACATAAACTTCTTCAAACGGGTAGGGAAGATGATAATGCAAACCGGCATCCGTTGTTTCTGTATATTTGCCCAACCTTAAAACGACACCTTGCTCACTTGGTTGCACCTGGTAAAATCCCGAAGCTAACCATAAAAAAAGGAAAATCGCCAAAATGATTTTGTAATACCCGTTAAAGTTATCCTTAGAATTTTGCATTTTGGCAATTTTAGCGGTAAAATCAACCACTTTTGTTCTTGTCCCTTCGTCTGCCGTAT
Source organism: uncultured Rhodospirillales bacterium (assembly GCA_902763185.1). Classification (GTDB taxonomy): domain Bacteria; phylum Pseudomonadota; class Alphaproteobacteria; order RF32; family CAG-239; genus CAG-267. The sequence continues at coordinate 52,594 of CACWQT010000003.1, forward strand.
CCCAAGGATTAATGTTATTAAAGTGTAAATTCTCAAGCATCAATAAGCCCTCATCAATGTCTTTTGATAAAATTAAAACAAAAAAATGAGCAACTGCACATTTATACTGGAAAAAATAATACAAGGTGTATATAAAAACAATACCGAAAAAATAATATCCACATTAGAGGACAACCAATGTCAGCAGAAGAAATCGCAAAAAAAATAATTTTAAGACACTTTCAATCTGAGAAAATTGATTCAGTCAAAGTTCTTGGTGAGAGGCTGGTTATTAAGCTTAAAGCGCCGGAGGATAATACAAAAGCTGATGCAATTAAAGCAGAGCTGAGCGCAATTAATGCTGCACAGAAAATAAACATCGTATTTGTTGAAGATAAAAAAGATAAGCCGACTGAGCCGGAACATTGGATAATCAAAGGGGTAAAACATATTATTGCCGTAGCATCAGGGAAGGGAGGCGTTGGCAAATCCACAACAGCAGTAAATTTGGCACTGGCTTTGGCTAATCAAAATCTTAAAGTTGCGTTATTTGATGCAGATATCTATGGACCATCAATTCCGTTGATGTTAGGATACGAGAATATACCGCCATCGTCGGTTGATGGAGAAATTTTTGAACCGTTTGCCGAGTGTGGTATCAAATCAATGTCTATCGGGAGTCTGATTTCAGAAGATACTCCATTAATTTGGCGTGGACCCAAGGCGTGTGGAGCAATTCAGCAATTGCTAACTCAAACTGATTGGGGCGACATTGATGTAATGGTCATAGATATGCCCCCCGGAACCGGAGACATTCAAATAACTTTATCGCAAAAAATAAAATTTTCAGGGGCCGTTATTGTTTCCACTCCTCAAGACGTAGCACTAATTGACGCTGTTAAAGGTATCAATCTGTTTAAAACCATCGGTGTTCCTGTTTTAGGTATTATCGAAAATATGAGCTACTACATTTGCGAGAAGTGTGGGCATCGCGCCGATATTTTCGGACATGCCGGTGCTAAAAAAACTGCTGAGAAATATCGTGTGGATTTTTTAGGCGAAATTCCGTTGCATTATGATATACGTTCCAACGCCGATGCCGGCACCCCGATCGTGCAAAGTGCACCGGAAAGTCCGTATACAAAAGCATATGAACAAATAGCCGCAAAGATAACTGAAAAATTAAAATAGTCTAATTATTTGTTTTCGTTATAAAATTCTTTGCGCTTTTTGCGTCCCATACCCCATAAATTACCAATTCCATTAGTGGGTTGTGCTTCAAAGCGCGATTTAAAATTAAAATCTCGGCTAAGAAATAGTGAAGTTGTTTTTGTGTAGTTATTCATCGGGCAAAATCCGAAAAAATCAATCTGGATAAGATTGTGTCGTCGCAAAGTCCCGATTGCTGACTTATATTCAATACTTGTATTAACCCTGTCACTGTCATCTAAGATGATGATCCCACCGGCATTAAGTGATTGAACGGCCGTTTTAGCACACTCGGCACGACATTTACCATCAATAATGATAACGTCATATTTGCTTTTGTCTTCCAAAATAGCGCTATAATAAGCTTCGCCTTCATTGCGTTGTTTAAGCGTCAGGTTGGGTTCGTCAAAATTATTTAGCCACTTCTGATACCACTCGGCATTATCTTCCACGCTTATAACAGATAAAGCACGTTTTGCCCAAAACAATGAGGAATATCCCACACCGAATTCAAAGACTTTTTTATCACTATAATCAAATTGAGAGAGGTATTCTATAGCCGGATATGTATACCAAGGAATAGGATTGCTATCTTTATCCAAGCAAACATTTTCATCAATAGTCCGCTCAATAGCAAAATCCTTTTGCCATATCTCAATAAACTTTAGAAACTTTGAACTATACATTAAACCTGAAAATTAATTCTTTTTACCGTTGCGTACATAGGCAATGGCGGCGTGCTCTTCGCAATAGGTTTGTCCGGTCTTAATCCTTTTGCCGCAAAAGCAAAAATCATCATCTCTCGGATCACCTAAAGGCCAACGGCAAGTATGATTATCAAGTTTGACCAAAGGAATATTTGTCTCTTCAACAAAAGTCTCTGCCTTCTCAACAACAGGAGCCGGTTCTTTTACTTCTTTTGCTGTTTTTTTAGTTGATTTGGTAGTGGCAGCAGCAGCAGATTTTGCTTCTGGAGCTGATTTCTTTTCAGTTTTAGCAGGAGCTTTTTTAATTGGAGAAGGGCGCGCAGTCAAACACAAGCGATGCACTTTGCCGATGATTGAATTTTTAGTAACACCGAGTGCTTTAGCAATTTGACCTGTGGTCATGCCTTTGTCCCACATTTTTCTTAATTCTTCAACAACCTCATCTGTCCAAACCATCGTAATGCTCCTCAAATGCAAAGATATTAAATTCTACGCCCAACATAAACTATTCAATTTTAAAATGCAAGCATAACGTTTTATTAAATTTTGCGGATTAAAATAGTCTCGCTTAGGAGAGAAATAATGTTAAAATCATTTTTGTTAAGTTTATGTGGAATTTTACTTGCATTCAGAGCCTATGCTTTGCCAAACGATTATGCTAAATACTTTAAAGTAGATATGGATATGGAAATTCCCGATATATACGAATATGCCAAAAAGCTAAAGAAAAAGCATCCGGCATACGATAAGGGATATATTTCACGTTTTCGAATGGGGAATACATTTAATAAAAGTTTTAGCAAAATTATCAAATATTATGGTTTAAGTGAGTCGCGGATAAAAGCGCGTTATGAAGATGATTTGCTTGAATTGATTGGTATGTTGCCCAAAGAAATGTATCAATACATCGGGCCGATGTTACACGAAGTCCCGGGGATGTCCGAAAAAATCTTAAATCTGCCGGGGATTAAAGAGACTAAAAATCAATTTCCTCAAGATGTTGCCGAAAAATTTAAAGGTATGGAAGGGTTAGAAAATTTATCACCGGCTCTATACTTTGTATTGATGCCAAGTATATGGGGAGAAACGCCGACAAATGCACCAGATATGCCGGAAGAAAGACAGGCAAAGAAGCCCAGACCCAGAGTTGAACTTCCGGATTTCTTAAAAGAAAAAATCGGACTTCCCGTTAAAACCGCAGAAAAAGCACCAGCATCTGCGGCACGCGTCGCTACAGTTGAACAAAAGTTGGGCTTAAGAACCTTAAACCCGTCTTTAACCTCCCCGCTAACCTCCGCCGATGTTAAGGACTATATTGATACCATTGATTTAATTATGGATTGGGCTATGCAAGACAACATGCGCAATTATTCTAAACTGATACATGGTGGGGCACTATTAGATGCGTGGGAAGCAGAACACAATACGGCATTATCTCAAAATATGTTAAAAGACGTTGTAAATCCTTGTCAAAGATTGGTTTTAAAGACACGCTTTTCGGGGGTATATGGTGAATTTGCGATGCTGACGGCGCAAAAAGGGTTCACACCGGAAGGTTGGGCATATACCTGTGATAAAACAATTAAAGCATTCCGTGTGCTGGAGGCAACACCGAGTAGTGCCTATGCCGTGCGTTTCCATCGCAATGGATATTATAATGAGCATATCAAAAAATTGCCGCAGCGGTGGCAACAGGAAATGTATGCTCTAGAAGAAGCAATCAGCAGAATGCATCGGGTATTTAAAGATGATATTGAAACGGTTCGTCCTTATCAAAAGGAATTGCGCCAAAAATATATCAAATATGACAATGTTATTTTAAATGCACCGATAATTTATTAAAATTTAACAAAAAAACAGTTGCATTTCCAATATGTTTTGTGTATAAAAGCTCACAAAGCGTAAAAATCTAACATAAAGGATGACAAAATGGCTCGTGTAACAGTTGAAGACTGTGTTGAAAAAATACCAAATCGCTATGAACTTCTTTTAGTAGCAGCGCAAAGAGCAAAAGATATCTCTGCAGGTGCACCGATAAGAGTAGAAAGAGATAATGATAAGAATTCGGTTATTGCTTTAAGAGAAATCGCCGAAGATAAGGCCGATATTGAAGATTTGCAAAAATCTTTGGTTATTGGTTTACAAAAATATGTTGAGGTTGAAGAGCCTGAAGAAGAAGAATTAGAAATCTTAGCCGCCGAAAAAGAATTGGCCGGATTGGATAATCAATTTGACGGTGATATGATTCTTGATGCAACTTTAGCAGAAAATATGCAGATAGAAGACAGCAACGGGGAAACAATTGATGTTGAAACCGATGATTTGTCTTTAGATGATGAAACAGATTTGGATGATGATCTGTTAGATCTTAAAGATGATATTTCTGATGATTTAGGTGATATCGAAGACTAATTTTTCTTAAAATTAAAGATTCGTAAAGCAAGATATGGTAAACATATCTTGCTTTTTTCTATTTTTGAAGTATACTTAAAGAGTCGTGATTAAAAAAAGAGGTCGCATGTTAAGACAATATGAATTGGTGGATATAGTCAAATCTTATGACCCGAATGCAGATGAAGATGCATTAAACCGGGCATATGTTTTTGCTATGAAAAAACACGGCGCGCAAAAACGCACTTCAGGCGATCCTTATTATTCGCATCCGATAGAAGTGGCCGGCATTTTAACAAAGTTTCGTTTGGATTGCAATTCTATCATTGCCGGTCTTTTACACGATACGGTAGAAGATACCGATACCACTTTAGAAGAAATCAGAGAATTATTTGGTCCTCAGGTTGCCTCAATCGTCGATGGCGTTACAAAGTTAACCATTATTGAGCAAAAATCGGGAAGCAGCAAGCAGGCAGAGAACTTCCGCAAACTATTACTGGCAATGTCAGATGATATTCGAGTGCTTTTAATCAAACTGGCTGACCGCCTGCATAATATTCGCACACTTCATTTTTGTGCAGAAGAGAAAAGAAAGCGTATAGCTAAGGAAACATTGGATATTTATGCACCGCTGGCCGAACGCATCGGTATGCAAGAGATAAAAACCGAATTAGAAGAGATTGCATTTGCCGAACTTCACAAAGAAGCACACGATTCTATTGTTGCTCGATTAAACTTTTTGCGTGAGCAAGGCGGTAATTTGGTGCCAAAGATTATTGAGCAACTTGAAAAAGACATGGAAGAAAACGGCGTCAAAGCCATTGTTACCGGACGTGAAAAATCCCCATATTCCATTTGGCGCAAGATGCAGTTAAAGAATGCCTCATTTGAACAACTTTCAGACATTATGGCATTTCGAATTTGTGTGGATGATATTGCCGCTTGTTATCAGGCATTAGGTATTATCCATAGCAAATATCACATGGTTCCTCGTCGGTTCAAGGATTATATTTCAACACCAAAACCTAATGGATATCAGTCAATTCATACCGGTGTCATCGGTCCTGAAAATACTCGCATTGAAATACAGATTCGCACCCATGAAATGCACGAGATAAATGAAAAAGGCGTAGCGGCGCACTGGGCATATAAACAAGGCACTAAAGTGGCCGGTCGCAGTTTTCGGTGGATTCGCGAGTTGTTGGAGATTTTGGAACAAGCGCAAAATCCGGATGAGTTTTTAGAAAATACCAAACTTGAAATGTATAATGATCAGGTGTTCTGCTTTACCCCGAAAGGTGATTTAATCGGCTTGCCGTTTGGCTCAACACCGGTTGATTTTGCATACGCCGTTCACTCAAGTGTAGGTGATAAATGCGTCGGTGCCAAAATTAATGGGGAAATAAAACCATTAAGAAGCGTTTTACAAAATGGTGACCAAGTAGAAGTTTTGACCTCAAAAGCCCAACACCCTTCGGTGGAATGGGAGCGTTTTGTCGTCACCGGAAAAGCCAAAGCAGCGATTCGCCGTTATGTTCGCGCCTGCAAGCGCGAGCAATTTTTGTCTTTAGGTAAAGATATTTTGGAAAAATTATTCAAGCAGGAAAAGCAAGAATTTGATGAAAAAGCCATATATAATGTTCTTTCCCGCTTTGAAACCGAAAATTTAGACGATTTATATGCCAAGGTGGGTGAAGGCATCGTTACCGGTTGGGATGTATTACGCGCTGTTTATCCGGCGTATAAGCAATCCAAGATTACCCAAGTTGTTAATTCCATAAAGTTATCTAAACCACGTAAGAAAAAAACAAATTCGTTAAAAATAGATGGGTTGATAACCGGAATGGCCGTGCATTTTGCCGGTTGTTGTCATCCGGTTCCGGGAGACCGAATTGTTGGTATTGTAACCACGGGAAAAGGTGTTGCTGTCCACGCATTATCATGTAAAGCTTTGGAAAAATATGCCGATGAACCGGAAAGGTGGTTGGATATTTCTTGGGGTGGGGATGCAGAAACCGACACGCATACAGCCCGTATCAAAGTAATGATAAGTAACGAGCCGGGAGCATTAGGTGAGCTATCTAACCTGATTGCCAGACAAAATGCCAATATTGCTAACTTGAATATCGTTTATCGAACGATTAGCTATTTTGAGATACTGGTAGATGTTGATGTTAAAAATGTAGACCACTTAAATGACATTATTGCTGCATTAAAAGCATCAAAAGTCGTGAGCTTTGTTTCAAGAGTATAGGAGATAAGTCCTGATTAAGTTTTTGGGACGAATTTATCATAAATTTATACATAAACTAATTTCCTTGTCACCGGATAAAACCAAAGTGGCAAAAGGTTTTGCTTACGGGTGCGCCGTATCATTTACCCCTTTTGTCGGATTACATACCCTGATAGCCTTAGGATTAGCTTCCTTATATAAACAAAATAAAACATCAGCTCTGCTTGGCACACTACTTGGGAATCCATGGACATTTCCATTTATTTGGTATATGGATTGGAAAACAGGGATATCATTATTTAGTAATTCGGTTGTGCCACCGGAGGATTTTAGTCAAATATTCAAAGAGGTCTGGAGTTCGTTGATAAAACTTGACTTTAATGCTTTTTTCTTAGATATTTGGCCTATATACAAGGTGATGCTTATCGGTTGTATCCCCTATTGTATAGCAATTAGTTTAATATTGCCGCCCATACTGGAAAAAATGTTGATAAAGGTCACCAAAAGGAGCAAAAAATGATATTGGGTTTAGGATGTGACATTGCACTGGTTTCGCGTTTTGCGAAAGATAAAAATTTTATGTTACATTTTATCAAAAAATATTTCACAACAGCTGAAGCAGAAGAACTGCAGGATAAAATAGAAAATCCGGAAAAAGGGTTGGTTTTGGAACTCGCTACACGTTTTGCCGCCAAAGAAGCTGTGGCAAAAGCACTGGGCACGGGATTTCAGTTTGGTATAACCCTAAAAGATATAGAGGTAACGCATAACGACTTAGGATGCCCTGAAGTAAAGCTATATAACAAAGCCTTGGCAAGAGCTTATCAGGTAACCCATAATCAAGATTTTATCATGCATATCACACTATCTAACGAAAAAGAATATGCCAATGCTGTTGCTGTTTTAGAAAGTAAGTAAAACAAAAAAATCGGGCATTTGCCCGATTCTAAAACCTCACACAGGTCAAATTAACCCTGACGAGCCTTATACTTAGGCTCTTTTTTGTTAATTACATACAAACGACCTTTACGGCGAACAAGTTTGCAACCTCTAACGCGTGCTTTCTTAGATTTTAAAGAGCTATATATTTTCATTTTTCATTCCTTATCCAAAAGTTTACGCGAAACATACGATAATTGTTTTAATTTGTCAAACAATTTTTTAACTTGCAATAGATTTATTTGCCGCTATAATCCCTAAAGCAAATGAACAAAGGAAGAAAAAATGAAATATGTGATTGCTTCATTGATTGTATTGATGGCAAGTTTTTCATCTGCCAAGGCAGATTATTTGGAAGATGTCAAAAATTTAGGCTATATTTCAGGTGAAGGGGTTGCTTGCAATGCCAAACGTTATCCTTCATATGAAACGGTTGCTCGGGCATTCTTAATAAGCGCGGCAAGGTCTGATGAAGAACAAGCTCAAGGTATGTATGTATATAATGAGGCAAAAGCAAGGGCTTATATGCGTATCAGTCGTTCAGGGTATTTTAATTGCGATGAAATAAATGAGCGCTTTAATAAACAAGAAATATTTAAAACCAAACTTTATAAAAGTGGAAAGTTGAAGATGCCGGACGGCAAGGTGATTATGCCACGCGCTGCTTATGATGCAAGCAAAGTATATGATAAGTCATACAATGAACGCGCACATTTGGAAGAACATTTCGATAACATCTTAGCTAAAAAACGTAAACAAGCGCAAAAAGAAGGAATATATAAAAAAATTCAACAAGCCGAAGCACGTGCTAACCGCTAATTTTAATGTAAAGGAAAGACCATGCCATCATATCAATATATCTATGTTATGCAAAATTTAAGCAAAGTTTTCCCTGGCGGAAAAGAGTTATTTAAGGGAATTAGTTTATCCTTCTTTCCGGGAGCAAAAATTGGTGTATTAGGAGTTAATGGTGCAGGTAAATCAACTTTGTTAAAAATTATGGCTGGTGTGGATAAAGAATTTAATGGTGAGGCTTGGCCTGCAGAAGGTGTCAAAATCGGTTATTTGGAACAAGAGCCTAAATTAGATCCGACGAAAACCGTAATGGAAAATGTTATGGATGGGCTGGGTGATACCGTAAAATTGTTGAAACGTTTTGAAGAAGTTTCGTTAAAATTTGCCGAGCCGATGACCGATGATGAGATGAATAAGCTCATTGAAGAGCAAGCCGCACTACAAGAGCAAATTGATGCCGTTAATGGTTGGGATATTGAGCGCACAGTAGAGATAGCGATGGATGCGCTTCGTTGTCCGCCGGCAGATGCGGATGTTACAAAGCTATCAGGTGGGGAAAAACGTCGCGTAGCATTATGCCGGTTACTGCTATCCAAACCGGATATGTTGCTTTTAGATGAGCCGACTAACCATTTAGATGCCGAGTCGGTTGCATGGCTTGAACATCACCTAAAGGATTATAAAGGAACGGTTGTCATGGTAACGCATGACCGTTATTTCTTAGATAACGTAACCGGATGGATTTTGGAATTAGACCGCGGACAGGGCATACCGTATGAAGGCAATTATACTTCATGGCTTGAGCAAAAACAAAAGCGCATAGAACAAGAAGCGCGTGAAGAAAGCGCTCGTCAAAAAACATTGGCAAATGAATTGGAGTGGATTAGAAAAAATCCTAAAGCCCGTCAGGCAAAATCTAAAGCACGTATTAATGCGTATGAGGAGTTATTATCTCAATCAGCTAAAGAACAAATCACCCAAGCATATATCAATATTCCAATGACGGACAGACTTGGAGATATGGTTATAGAGGCCAAAAATATATCCAAAGCTTATGGTGAAAAAGTCTTGATAGACAATTTATCTTTTAAGATTCCTAAGGGTGCTATTGTAGGCATTATCGGACCAAACGGCGCAGGTAAGACAACCCTGTTTCGGATGATAACCGGACAAGAAAAACCGGATAGTGGCGAGATTGTTATTGGAGATACGGTAGATTTAGGCTATGTTGACCAATCACGCGATGAATTAAGCGCCGATAAAACGATATGGGAAGAAATCTCTGACGGTTTAGATATTATAGAATTAGGTAAAAAACAAATGCCATCGCGCGCTTATGTTGGACAATTCAATTTCAAAGGCACGGATCAACAAAAGAAAATCGGCCAACTATCCGGCGGTGAACGCAACCGCGTTCATTTGGCAAAGATGTTGAAAAAGGGCGCTAACGTCATTTTGCTTGATGAACCGACTAATGATTTGGACGTGGATACATTACGCTCTTTGGAAGAGGGTATTATGAACTACCCGGGATGTGTTTTGGTAACATCGCACGATCGCTGGTTTTTAGACCGATTAGCAACGCATATTTTAGCCTACGAAGATGATGGCCATGTTGAATGGTTTGAAGGTAACTTTGAAGATTATGAAAAAGACAAGATTCGCCGCTTAGGTGAAGAAGCATGCAATCCGCACCGTATTCGTTATAAAAAGCTGGAACGCTGATTAAATAGAAAAGCTATTAAGCATTTCTCCGATATCTGGACTAATTTTGAAAAACCAACCGTCATATAGAGTATGGTTTTCTTTATAAAGACGCATATCTTCAGCATCTACGGTTGCTTCATGTTTCATTTGGATATTAAGCCAATATTCATTGCCGTCGGTAAATACATCCAGCAAATAAATAAGACCGCCGAGTGTGGTAATTTCATAACTCTGAGATTTTTGATATTTTTTCCGATCAAAATGAATAGCATGCTGCACATCAATAGCACTCAAATACCAAAGATTCGCAGTTAGACTTTGTATTTGCGGCACTGCAAGCTTGGTGTTTATATCTTTTAAGTCTTCCGCGGCAAATCGTCTGTAAACTTGGAAATTCTTATTTTTAATCAGTTTAATCTGTTTATCTTTAATACTTAGCAACGGTGATTGTATCCAATCCATCGGATTAAAAGACAAACTGAAATCTCCGGTAATTTGGTATAGAAGCAAGTTGTTGTTTAATATAGCATAATGGAATTTGCTTCCCTCTTTTTTGGGCTGGATGAAAGCTTCATCGACAGTATTACCATTATTATCAATAGTTTTAAGCATAAAAGCATTTTTCCTAAATTCCACGAAAGCCTGTTCATCAAGCGTATCAGCACGATAAACAGCAGATTGTCTGAGAAGTTTGGAAAGGGCGGAAATATTTCTAAAGACCGCAAAATAATCATCAGCTTCCTTAACATACCACAAGTTATTGCGTTTCTCTAAAGTAACGCTTTTATTATCCGGAGATGACATTGTAATTGTTTTAATATTTGCATTATCCCTTGTGGTGGCAAAAAAGTAATTGCCTCGAGACATAACCATAGCAAATTGAGCATTTCTGTAAATTCCTATGGTCAACAAAATAAGAATAACAAATAAAATTAAACTGGCATATTTAATCTGGTTAAGCATTGCTCATCAACTCCTTTATTTGCTTGTTCTTGTGTCGTTTGCCAAGATATAAAATTATCGCCAAAAGCAATAATAAGATTGCAGGAACTGCAAAGATAATCACACCGGTAAGCACCATAACAATCAATCGATAATCATGAGAAATAAGAAAATTTATTCTTCTTAAACTGTTTTCGGTTTCCTCCAAATTTTGTGAAAGTTCGCCGATATCTCCGATATTACGGACAGATGTAAAAGATTGCTGGCTCAAAAGTGTTTGGATATCTTTCTTCTTTTGAGCATATTCATCAAGCTTGAGCTTCAATTCTTGAATTTGATTTTCATAACGGCGATTAACCTGATTAAACAAGGTATGGCCGATGCTGGCAGTATTGGTGGCATAGTGCCTGTAATTAAGTGTTTGTTCTACCGATTCGTCAGTAGCAAAGTTGACAAGTTGCAAACCAAACAATAAATTATCGGCCGTAGGTATAATTTCATAAAATCCGTCACCGGCGGTTTCTTCAGAAACATAAAGATAGTCCTTAAAAATATCCGTATCATAAATGAAGAAAACTTTTCCGTTTTTCTTTGAAGAGGTCAAGAGTTGATCGGATTCGTCGGCCAAATAAATATAGTTGGAAAGGAACATCCCAGAAGAATACATCGCAATATTTTTATCTCCGAATTTAAGTAACGGAGTGACAGTATAATCCTCACTTTGGAAAACATCAATTTGCCCTGCACCGTTAACCAAGACAGATCGAATATCATGCCATATTTGCGCATCGTCAGGATAGCTCGGCCCTATTTCCAAAGGATTATTACCAACATCAAGCGCAACATTTTTTCCGCCCTTGGGCTTAAATCCGAAATTAAGTAAAAAGCCATCTAAATTGTGTGCATTGGCACGCACCGGCTCATCAAAAATAAATAAATTACCACCGTTAAGAACGTATTGTTCCAATGCCAAAAAAGACTCAGTAGAATAATCCGTCGGACTAAATACAATTACAGCGTTATACGACGGAACGATAAACATCGGGGCACTGTCAACCACGGTCAGATTGTAAAATTCCTTGAGCATTGCCAGAAAAGCGGTAAGCTGCAAACGGAGTTTTTGCGGTGCAACCAATAAAACCTCTTTCTTTTCAATACCAAAGCGCTTTAATACGCGCATAATGTCGGCTTCAAGAAAATTTTGTCTGAGAGCAGAAAAGGCGTTAATCGTTGCACTATGTCCTTCGTTATCAGAAAAATCAGCGACCATAAATACTTTATTACCTTGTGCATCTTCTTTATAAGGAATATTTTGCTTTAATAATGCGCTTTCACGAGCGCTAAAAGGTTCCACACGAATAACTTGGGAGCGCACTGCCCCGCGAGAAGTTCGTTCAACCATTTTTAAGAACCGTTCAACAAATTCCGCATACACGGCATAATTTGTTCCGGCATCCTCACGACTGGCTTGCGATTCATATAAGACAATATCAATACGCTTATCCGTTTCACGTAAAAATTTTGCGCTCTGCTCGGTTAAAGTAAATTTATGATTATCGGTTACATCAAAAACATTGTTGAATAAGAGATTAACCCCAAGTGTTCCTAAGATAAAAATAAGAAACTGTAATCCGCAAAATCCCCAAAACAATTTTTTATCAGAAGATTTGACGGCTTTTTTGTGTCCCACGGAAACCACGTTAAGCCATAAGCATACGCCGATTCCCAAGACGAAATAAACCACATTGCTGATATAGATAACACCGGATAGAAAAGCCCCATAGTTCGTATCAAAATTAAGGCAATTTAAGCTCAAAATCTGGTTATTTATATTAAGTGTGCCAAAACGGAACTGGGTAATAAATAAAAGCACAAAAATAGTGGATATGTAGCTTAGGATATTATTTCTGTTAAACCAAGAAATCAAACATCCGATAGCCGTAAACAATCCGCCACATAAAAGAAGACCGATATAGCCACAAGATGTCGCACCTACATCTGCAATGCTTAAGACATTAGTCAGATATAAAAACGGCAATGAGGTGATGACTAACAGTAAAAAGAAGGCGTATGCCGCAAAGAATTTAGCTAATACCAAGGTCGTGTAACTGATAGGCTGAGTAAGTAACAATTCTATTGTCCCGCTTTTTATTTCATCAGCCCAAGAACGCATGGTAACAGCCGGAAGAATTAAGAGCAAAATGATGGACTGCGATGAGAGATAAGCATTAATAATTTCTGATTCTCGTAAAAAGTAATCACCGAAATAAATCGTGAAGAAAAAAGATAAAACATAGTATCCGCCAATAATGACATAAGCATTAAAATTGCTAAAATAAGCGCTGAAGTCTTTTTTTAATTGAAGTAAAAACTGTCTCATTTGGTGCCTTTCTTCTGATTGCTTAAAATACGGAAAGCTTCTCCCATATCTTTATTTTTGGAAATTTTCTTAAAATCTTCAATCGTCGTATCTTTAATAATTTGTCCCAAAGCAAGCATAATTACACGATCTGCAATGCCAACATCTTCCAAAACATGAGTAGATATTAAAACAATATGTGTTTGGGCATACTCTTTCATAAACTGGCGAATATCATACTTTTGGTTAGGATCCAATCCGTCCGTCGGTTCATCCAAAACCAAAAAATCCGGTTGGTGCAAAATGGCCGAGGCAATTTCCACTCTTTTCTTAAAACCTTTGGATAAGCTCTCAATTTTATTGTTAAGCACCTCAACAATTTTCATTTGTTTAGAAACATTTTTAAGAGCAGCGTTTTTATCTTTAATGCCCCAGATTCCTGCAATCCACATCAAAAAATCATATACGCACATATCCCCGTAAAGAGCAGAAATTTCAGGAACATAACCGATATGCTTAAGCGCAGAAATCCGTTCATCAAAAACATCATGTCCATAGATTTTAATCTTTCCGATTGAGGGTAAAATATAACCGCACATAATACGCATTAATGTAGATTTTCCGGCTCCGTTTTCTCCGATAAGAGCAATAATTCCGTTATCAGGTAAAGTAAAATTAACATTATCAAGAGCCTGCTTTGCTCCAAAGTTTTTTGAAATATTCTGAACTTCTATCATTGGCATACCTATTTATTTAAGTCTGAATACATATTTAGCATAAAATGTTTAAAATTTTCACAATTTAAGCAAGAAATAAAAAACGTTGATGACAAACAATTATTTAAGAGCTATAAATATGCCATAAACAATCTGACAACGGAGAAAACATTGGAAGAGAAGTATACAAACGAAGAAGCAAAGTCCTTAAAAACAGGGATGGCTGCATTACTTGTTATTTTAATAGGCGTTGTGGTAACAATTTCGCATAATGCCTCAATACAGCAAAAAAATATGGGCGATACATATAAAATCTATGCTAATTTTGGTAGAACTGATGGCTTAGAAATAGGTAGCCCTGTCCGCTTAGGCGGCATAAATGTCGGACGAGTCGTTGCCTCAGAATTAACGGAACATTTTCATTCAAAATTGACGTTTGAAATAGATTCAGATTATAAAATACCAGAGGATAGCAGTGCCGCTATTGTAAGTTCCGGACTGCTCGGAGGAAAGTATGTAGAAATAGAAATCGGCGGAGAGGAAGAATATCTCAAAGCCGGTAGCACAATGAGTTATACTCAAGACGCTATGGTGTTAGAAGAATTATTAGATAGAATAATTGCAATTGGTCGCAGTTCACGCGAAAATAAAGCAAACACGGAAGAAAAAGAAAATTCCGAGGTTACAATGCCGATTGCAAATACTGAAGAAACAGAAATTAAAGCAGATGATGTAAAAGGAGACGAAAATGAATAAAAGACCGGTAGAAACAATAATGGGTATAGTCGTGTTGGTGGTGGCAACCCTTTTTATGCATTTTGCCTATCAGGTATCGGATTTGCGCGCTGTCAAAGGTTATGAGATAAAAGCACGATTCTTAAAAGTTGGTGGGCTTAATACTGGTGCGGATGTTCGCATAAACGGCATCAAAGTCGGCTCTGTGATTTCTCAAACAATAAATCCCGAAGATTATATGGTGGATATGGTATTGAGTATCAAACCTGAAGTATCGTTGCCCGCAGATAGCGTGATTACTGTTGCCGGAGATGGTCTGATGGGAGACAAATTTATAAAAATTGAACCGGGAAAATCAACGGAAAAACTAACCGCCGGAAGTACCGCTCAAAATACCAAAGACTCAAAGTCACTTGAAGATATGGTTGGTGAAATAATTTTTATGGTGACGGGAAATGATGAAAAAGAATAAACTCATCACAGTTGCTACAGTAGCAACAACGCTTTTAAGTGCTTCGGTATCGGCAACGGAAATCTCAACCAATGCGGCGCTTATGCAAGCGATGGATAAAGTAACGGGACGTGTAAACAAAATTATCGTTCCGGTTAAAGGGCAAACGACATTTGGTGATTTCTCTTTAGTATTACGTGATTGTAAAAAACGTCCTGCCGAGGAAACACCGGAAAATTTTGCCTTTATAGATGTAACAGATAAAAGTTTTGGTACTGAGGAATATAATATTTTCCGCGGTTGGATTATATCATCTACTCCCGGAATTAATGCCATAGAACATCCGATATATGATGTTTGGTTATTGGAGTGTATAGATACTAAGGTAGATAAGAAAGAGCTTTTAAGCGATGAAACATTAGCGCAAAGAGACAGCCTCCCGACAAAATCTATTTTTGCTGCTCAAAAGACTGAAACAGAAGAAACTCCCGAGGTGGAAACAGCTCAAGATACCGAGTCGAAAGCTATTCATATTAAAGAATTTATCCAAGAAGATAAAGTGGCAGAAAAGCCCATAGAAAAAGCTCCTTCATATATCTCAGAAATATCTACCGGTTATGTAAGCGATATTGAAGAGGGTGAAGAGCCGGAAAACTTGCTGTTGTTTACCAAAATGCAAGAAGTAAATAGCGAGAAATCATCTTCTGAAACAGATGATAATGATTTAACCGAAGCTATAAATGCTGAAATGAAAGCTTTACACGATTCTAAGCAATAACCGTGTAAATAAAACAGTTCAAAAGAGCATAGAAAATACTGGCGACGAATAAAATTTTTGTGGCCTTTAATTGTTGCGCAAACAGAGCAAGTAAAAGGACTTCTGGCAAAATAAGCGATGCAAATAACCGATAATCGCTAGAGCATGCATAGGGATAATCCATAGCATACTTAAATGCATATCCCCAGATAACATAATATCCGATAACAAAAAAGATTAAAAAAGCTGAGGGAATATTGATTTTTTTCTTAAAAGTCAGGATCACTAACCAAATTCCGCCGATTCCACAACATAACTTAAATAAAATATTTAGCCAATATAACAATATTGCAGCCATACGGATAATACTATGATGAAGGCTAAAGTCCCACTCACCAAATAATTCTGTTTTAACAAGCGCCAACCAAATATTGCCTTCTACCACATTAGGGGAATTAATGAAAGGTTTTGTCAGTAGAGAAAAATCACTTATGCGCTCAAAAAAAGTTAAGTATCTGAAATTCTGTCCGTTGGGAGATGTGTCCGGAATATTGTAAAAAGCCATATCAAAAAGAATGTGATTACGCACAATCCATATCAGAGAAAGAGGAACGGCTATAATCACAAAAATTCCGATTCCCTCAAAGATATGACGTTTATTTGCACTTTCAAAAATTTTATAAAGAAATAACACACATATAGCCGGCACCCAGACCAAAACAGAAAGTTTGGTAAGCGTGCCTAATCCCAAACAAATAGCTCCAAGAGCAAGTGAGGATACTTTTTCACTATTAAACCATTTAATAAGAAAGTAAATCAACAATATGTTCCAAAACAATACCGCTGTATCGTCACTAATATAGCCGGCAAATAAAAATAGGGTAGGATTAAATGCCAACAAAACTAAGGCCGTAATAGATAGTTTTGCCGGTAAATTTAACATTTTAAATATACCATAAGACACAATAGTTGATGCCGACACATAAAACAAAGATAAGTATTGTAAACCTTCTTGTGCAACAGCCTCAGAATGCCATAGGAATAGCTCAGCAAAATAAATATATCCGGTTATCAAAAAATGAAGCGGTTGGTGGAAAAAATAATACATATACCATGGGTCAAATCCTTGCCAATTAACCCCACCTTTCGTAATCATTTTCATATAAAAGATTATACCGCCTAAATCATGCTGGCGTTCTCCGACATCAGAAAACTGCACATAATACAGATGAAAAATAAAGCTCAAGGCGATAATCAAAAAAGCTACAACGTCATTTTCTTTTTGATGTTGTTGCCAAACAAAAAAAACAAGTCCGGCTTCACCCAAGAGCAAAACTTGCGGTTGCGCCGACAGCATATAAATAACAAAAATAATCAGACCTGAAATAAGAGCTAAAAGTCGAAATTTCTTTTGAGTGCAACAACCAAGAATTATCATCAATAATAAAAAGTGAACAGATGCTGTATCAGGCGTTTTTGAATAAAAAAATATGCCTGCCGTTATAAAAAACGACAAGCACATTATCAATATAGAACAAATTGGATTCTTTAAGATAAAGTGAAACACTTATATCTGCTCCTTGTTATATCTCACTTGGACAAGGCTTTCCCGGTACACATTTATGGTAAACCTTGGCACGGCGATAACCGGTCAACCCCTTATATTCCATCGTTTGAAGGTAGATATTATCAACTGTTATCGTAAAGCTTAAAACCGCAGAATTTCCATAGTCATCAAGGGCATAAACCTTTATCCGATAACTTCCTTCGTCACCGATTTGCGGATGTCCGGTAAAAGTCCTTGTGCTATCATCATAAGATAACCAACGTGGTAATCCGGCATCATCAAGAGTTCCGGCAAAGGTGCGATATTTCCCTCTCCAATTTACGTGACTGAACACTTCATCCGGAATTTTGATGGTAACGTCCATACCTGTTCCGACAACCATATCCGGCACCAAAGCAGAAGAAATATCTACCGGCGGCTTTTTACCGGACAAAGAAAGTGCATCACCTTTGGGAACTGTATAAAAGATTCCCTGACGCCACTTGTCTAAGGTCTCGCGAATTGTTACGGCAATAGTTGAAGGACTCTCGTTTAACATATAAGCAGGTACGGCATCCATTCCGACACTGGCATACAAACGGCCGATAGCCTCTTGAACATCAATGTAAGATAAGAAAGCATTTGCTTCATCAATAATAGCTCTTGCCGATTCTAAATGGCTGATAGCTTTTCTTGAACCTTGCTGTGTCGTAATATCTTCGGCAATATCTTCTGAAGTTGAAGCAACTCCCATATTTAAGAAATAGTTTTCAACTGCGGATTGATACAAAGCCCAAGATAAATAAACCTGATTTAAGATAATATGAGCCACTCTTTGTCTGGCAAGAGAATTATAGGTGCTCTCATCTTGGTAACGAATTTCTTCAAACAAATTCATCGATAAATCACGAGATTGTTTTGACCATTTTCTGTTATAGTAATTAGGATCTTGACGATAATCACTGTTATCAATATCATCAAAGTCTTTAATCACAAGCTCTAATTCGCTTTTGGAAATTTCATTATCAAACATTCTGAGTTCTGGACGATTCGTTAAAGCTAACCATTCTAACTGTTGCATTTTGGCTCTTAAAGAGGGAATGGCAAAATTGCCGTATTCGGAACCGGCTAATTTGATTTCGGTGGAAGGATATAAACCAAGAAGTCCGGCAAACTCAGCTTGTGCCGTATCGAACTTGCTTCTAATCTGAGCTAATTCTTTAATGTTTTCTAAGTATTTACGCTTTTTGAGCAACATATTTGTTGAAGGATGCTGACCTGTGCGTGCTGCCTCATTTGAGCGAGCATTGATTTCATCAACAACCCGAACCAAATATTCGTTCATATCATCAATTAACGGAATCAAACGTTGCGCAGCTAAAGCCTTCCAATATAGAGCTCTTGCCTCTAACATAATGTTGTTAATAACCTTACGGCTCTGCTCTTCAGCAACAATCTCAGGATTGCCTAATCCGTTTTGATAATAAAGTGCTGACAAATCCAACACATTCCAAGAAGCTTTCAAATCAGCAGGAATAGCAGAATAAGTTGCATTTTCATAACCTAAATTAGCTGTTAAACTCGGAAGTGCAGCAGGGGTAATGTTGCTTTTAACCAAGCTTTCCTGATAGCTGGCGAGTCGACGTGTATAATTGTATTTCAAAGCCAATGCCATGGCCATATACATATCAATCGGTTGAGTAATTTTAGACGGCGTGCCGGCATACATATTTTGCATATCGACATCAGCTCTGACGGCTCTATCCCAATCAGAATAGTAAGCAGACATCACCGGTGCTTCAGTTATAACAACATCCGGTTCATTTTCAACAGAAGAGCAAGCCGCCAAAAAAGCAGCAAAAGCGCCCATAAAACAAATAATTTTTTTCATTGGTTTACCTCAAACATTATTGCTCAAATAAATATTTACACTAATAATTTTTTAATTGGTAGTATTTTATTTGATTTTATACAACTTTCATGTATAATGACTTTAGATTAAATTGAGGCGAGCGGATATTTTCATGTTTAATTTATTTTACACACTATTTAAGTATAAAGAAAAGGCGCAAAAAGATGAGTTGGGTTATTACCCGGAAAAAGTAAATGTTAAAGCATTTCCTGAGCGGCGCTTTTTGTGGACATCTCGGTTTTTAGCAATTATATCATGCCTGAGTTTGTGCATAAGTATGATTTTGGGGAGTGTCTTGTGTCTGCTTATTCCCTTAAAAAATATAGAACTAATGTCCTTACAGATAGATTATCAACTTCACACGATTTCTTATATGAATACCTATAAAAAACGTGTTTATGCCGGAGACCTTGTTGCCGAGAGTCTGATAACCGACTACATTACCAAACGCTACACCATAGGTGACAGCTTTGATGAAATGCAAAAAAGATACAATGAAGGTGAGTTTATTGCAGAAACAAATGGTCCTCAAGTGACCACGGAATTTAATAACCATGAACGAAAATATTTCGAAATGATGCAAAAAAAAGGTATCAGAAGAAAAGTGGTTGTTGAAAGAGTTTATCCTGTTTCATTTAACTTTTGGCAAGCAAGATTTAAAACCATTGATACTGCACCAAATTTATCAACAGAAGAACTATTGGAATTTATGGGGGTGAATTTAGATTCGGTTGTCGAAATGCCCGAAGAAGGTGAGCCGCTTATAAGCAATTGGATAGCAACGCTTCGTATGACATTTGGTTATGCAAAATACGAAAATAATCGTGTGGGGCTTATCAATCCGTTTGGAATGACCGTCCATACCTATGATATTTCTTATTTGGGTAATAACATTAAGACCAAACGAAATTAAACACAAATTTCTTAAAAAAAATAAATTTATTTACCATTTATTGAGTAAATAACTTTTATGATGCAAAGAGTGAAAATAATTTAAATTGAAGGATTTAAGCGACATGAGTAAAAGTGCGATAGAAGTTTTTGATAACACTTTAGTGCCGATGGTTATAGAACAAACCTCCAGAGGCGAACGTTCTTTTGATATTTTTTCAAGATTGTTAAAAGAGCGTATAATCTTTTTAACCGGCGAAGTAAACGATGAAGTATCATCTTTGGTTTGCGCTCAGCTCTTATTTTTGGAGTCGGAAAATCCCAAAAAAGACATTTTCTTATACATCAATTCACCAGGTGGTGTTGTAACCTCAGGTCTTGCCATGTATGACACCATGCAATACATCTCATGCGATGTAGCCACATTATGTATCGGACAGGCTTGTTCCATGGGGTCATTTTTATTAGCCGGCGGAACAAAAGGTAAGCGATTCTCTTTACCCAATTCACGTATTATGATTCACCAACCTTCCGGTGGTGCGCGCGGTAAGGCATCCGATATAGAAATTCAAGCCAAAGAAATCTTAGAATTAAAGAAACGCTTAAATAAAATTTACGCTGAAAACACCGGTAATAAATTATCTGTCATAGAAAAGGCAATGGACAGAGATAACTTTATGAGTCCGGAAGAAGCAAAGTCCTTCGGCTTAATTGATAGTATTGTTAAAAACCGTTTGGAAATCATTAAATAGGATAAAAAGATGAGTGATACAGAAGATAAAGTTTTACATTGTTCTTTCTGCGGCAAGAGCCAAAACGAAGTTAAAAAGCTGATTGCTGGTCGCGGTGTGTATATCTGTGACGAGTGTATTGATGTCTGCATTAATATAGTCTCTCAAGAGGTCAAAGAAGAACGCAAAGCCGAAGAAGCAGCCCTTCAAGAACATCTGCCCACCCCGTCTAAGATTAAAGAATTTTTAGACCAATACGTGATTGGGCAGGAATATGCAAAAAAGGTTTTATCCGTTGCAGTCTACAACCATTATAAGCGCTTAAACAATCAACGCCAAAATCCGGAAACGGAAATCTCTAAATCAAATGTGATTTTAATCGGCTCCACCGGCTCTGGTAAGACTTTATTAGCGCAAACATTAGCCAAAGTTTTAGATGTGCCGTTTGCAATAGCCGATGCGACCACTTTAACAGAGGCAGGTTATGTGGGTGAAGATGTTGAAAATATTGTCTTAAAGTTGGTTCAGGCAGCCAATTATGACATCGAAAAAGCTGAACGCGGTATTGTCTATATTGATGAAATAGACAAGATTACCCGCAAAACCGATGGTCCGTCCATTACCCGCGATGTATCGGGCGAGGGCGTTCAACAAGCGTTGTTAAAAATTATAGAAGGAACGGTTGCCAATATTCCGCCGCAAGGGGGTAGAAAGCATCCGCAACAGGAGTTCTTGCACGTTGATACCACCAATATTTTATTTATCTGCGGTGGCGCATTTTCCGGTCTTGAAAAGATTATCGGTCGTCGCGGACAAGAAACTTCTATCGGATTCGGTGCGCAAATTAAAGACGGCGAAGAAAAGACTTTGGGTGAAATTTACAAACAAGTTCAGCCGGAAGACTTGTTGAAATATGGTTTGATACCGGAGTTTGTAGGACGTTTGCCGGTTATTGCAACGTTAGATGACTTAAACGAGCAGGCCTTAATCAAAGTCCTAACCGAGCCGAAAAATGCTCTTATCAAGCAATATAAAACCTTGTTTGAGATGGAAGATGTTAAGTTAACAGTGACCGATGACGCTTTGATTGCCATCGCCAAAAAGGCGATAGAACGCAAAACCGGTGCACGCGGCTTAAGGGCAATTATGGAAGAAAACCTTTTAGAATTGATGTATGATATTCCGGATAAAAAGGATATATCAGAAATAGTCGTCAATGCAAGCGTGATAAATGAGGGAAAAGAGCCTGTATATGTTAAAAGACGCCATAAAAAGAGCGCCTAATAAGGCATACAAACCATAAAAAAAAGCAGGCATTCCGCCTGCTTTTTAATATTTAGATATTATCTAAACCTCTTTACCCCGTTTGCGATTCGCATTAGGGCGAAACTCGCTGTTTCCTCAGCCGGAATGTCGGTCGTTTTGCACTCGCGCTCGGTTTGGTATAAAAGCCCCAAAGCACTCAAAAGCCGAGTTCTGTTCCATATGCGCAACTGACTTAAAAAGGCGTTCTTTCTGAAAAACATCAATGTCGGGCGTAATCCGGCTACCACCTTCTCGGCGGTATCGCCTTTCTCCATCTTAACTGCACAATCTAACAATTTCATAAAGTGATAGCTGACTGCACGAACAATCGTGACCGGATTTTCGCCCTCAAAAATCAACCGATTATACGAGGCAAGCGCTTTATCTACTTGACCTGAAGCTACAAAATAACATAAGTCTTCCTGTGAAGAAGCGGAAGTATCGCTAATAACCGTCTTAATGTCTTCCATACTGATAGTCTTGTTGTTGCCCATATAAGTAATAAGTTTATCAAGCTCGTTTTGGCTGATTTTACGATCATTAGAAAGTCTGGCGCATAAGAGTTGAAATGCAGTCGTACCAATCTTAAACCCGTTTTTATCCATAAATTTTGAAGCAAATGCCGTAATATCTTCATCGCGGTCATCGTAGCACCCAATGCCGTAAAAATCATCTTCATCTTTGGCAAGCACGGCTAAAGAATCTTTCGTCTTAAGTGATTGGGAAGTTATCACCAGTAAACTGTCTGAGGAACTTTCGGTTAAAAGCTCACGTAGAGGCTTAGTCAACAAATTCGTTGCCTCTTTAATCACTACTACGCGCCGTCCGCCCATCAGCGATTGAGCATTAAATTCGGCATAAAGTGCCCCGATATCTGCACTGACATCGGACATTTCCAAATAACTCACATGAAACGCATCATATACGTCTGGAGATACCGCCTTAATAAATTGTTGCGATAAGGTTGCAATCATCCCTTCATTACTGCCATAAATAACCACACCGCGAATTTTAGGCGGCAAAGCCTTTACAATACCATCAACTTGTTCCGGTTTAATATTCATCCGGATTGCCTCGCTTGGTTTGTAGCGAGTGGAAATATGCACCTAACCTTAATGATATATCATTGGCGATAATCTTAGCCGCATTTTTCTCTGTTTTCTTTTGTGCAAAAGTTGTAGAGTAAGGATCACGCAAAATATCATATCCCAAATACGCCACACTGGAACCGTTTATTAACTGTTGGTGTTCTGCGTTTTGCAATACATATTTCACTTTATAAATAACTTTTTTACGCGTAGCGGTAATATCATTACGAAGCGCCTGGTCAATTTCATCTTTTTCAATATTAACAACCTTAAGATAATATTTAGGCTTTTGAGGCTGACCTTTAGGAGTTAGCTTATCAAGCAAATCATTGCGAATAAGTTGACCTATTCTGTCTTTGATAAGTTCAACTTTTACTTTTGCCATTTCTTCGGTAATACCGGTATCAAACTCATTATTATAATACCAATCCTCAGATGACTTTTTTTCAACATAAAGCGGCTCAAATCCACATCCGGAGATGAACGCCACTATCGCCATAACGGCTATGATTCTACTCTTATAAAACAATGTTCACAATCCTATTTGGCACAACAATGATTTTCTTTGGCTCGGCAATGGCCAGTTGCTTTGCCACGTTTTCTAAAGCCTTTGCCTGAGCAATGACGATTTCTTTGTCAGCATCACGAGCAACTTCTATCGTTCCGCGCATTTTGCCGTTAATCTGCACTGCAACGGTAATAGTGTTATCCTTTGCTAATTCGGCATTGCCTTTAGGCCAAGATTCTTTAACAATAAGAGAGGTTTTGCCCAAACGCGCCCACATTTCTTCTGCTAAATGCGGTGCAAACGGCGCAACCAACTTTAAGAGTGTAATATACATCTCCTCAGGAACAGTATTTAAGTTTGAGAGATAGTTAACGTACGTCATCAAAGAAGAAACTGCGGTATTAAACTTCATTTGGTCGATACGTTCACTCACTTCAACAATACATTTATGCATAACTTGGGTGTCTTTAGCACTTAATGTCGCGGGTTTAACTTTACCAAACAAAGCAAAGATTTTATTTACAAACCGATACACACCGTTTAAGCTATCTTCAGACCACATTGCTGTTTGATCAAACGGTCCGATAAACATTTCATACATTCTGAAAGCATCAGCACCATATGCATCAATCACTTCATCAGGGTTTACGACATTGCCGCGAGATTTAGACATCTTTTCGCCATTCTCTGCTAAAATCATTCCGTGTGAAGTGCGCTTATTATAAGGTTCCGGTGTCGGAACATATCCGCAGTCATATAAAAACTTATGCCAGAAACGAGAGTATAAGAGGTGAAGTGTTGTATGCTCCATACCACCGTTATACCAGTCAACGTTCATCCAGTATTTTAAGGCTTCTTTAGAAGCAAATTCTTTATCATTGTGAGGATCACAATATCTCAAGAAATACCATGAAGAACCGGCCCAGTTCGGCATAACATCAGTTTCACGCCGCGCCTTACCACCACATTTCGGACAAGTGGTATTAACCCAATCAGTGGCTTTTGCTAAGGGTGAATCGCCGTTATCATTTGGTTGAAAATCGGTAATATTCGGGAGTTCCAAAGGTAACTCGCTCTCTGGTATCGGTTGCCATCCGCAATGTTCGCAATAAACCATCGGTATCGGTTCCCCCCAGTAACGTTGACGAGAAAACACCCAGTCACGTAATTTGAAATTAACTTTTGCTTCACCGAAATTGTTTTTCTTAGCAAAATCAATTGCTGCTTTAATGCCGTCTTCTTTACCCAAGCCGTTCAAGAATTCGGAGTTAATATGCGGTCCGTCTTCTTCAAAGGCTTTCTCGGAAATATCGCCGCCGTCCAAAACTTGGATAATCGGTAAATTAAATACTTTAGCAAAATCATAATCACGCTGATCATGAGCAGGCACCGCCATAATTGCCCCTGTTCCATAGCCGGTTAAGACATAGTCAGAAATAAATATCGGTACCAACTTTCCGTTAAACGGATTCTTTGCTTTAATGCCTTTTAATTCCACACCGGTTTTAGAATCATCAGCCGTGCGTTGTAAGTCGGATTTCTTAGCCGCTTCGCAAACATAAGCTTGCACTTCTGAATTGTTTTCAAACTTATCTTTAAGCTCTTGCACATAAGCGTGTTCTGGTGCCATAACCATATAAGTAACGCCAAAAGTCGTATCCGGACGCGTGGTGAAAACGCGCAACTTTTTGCCCAGCAACGCTCCATTATTATCCGTAATTTCAAAATCTAATTCGGCACCATGAGAGCGCCCAATCCAGTTGATTTGTTGCGTTTTAACCCGATCAATAAAATCAACTTTCTCCAAATCATCAATTAATCTATCGGCATATTTAGTAATAGCAATCATCCATTGCTCTTTGTCTTTACGAACAACTTCCGCACCACAACGCTCACAGTGTCCGTTGACAACTTCTTCGTTGGCTAAACCGACTTTACATGCCGGACACCAGTTAATTGCGATTTTATCTTTATATGCCAACCCTTTTTCATAAAACTTTAAGAACATCCATTGTGTCCATTTATAATATTCAGGATCACAAGTATTAAAACATCTGTCCCAGTCAAAAGAAAAGCCGATTGATTTTAATTGTCTGGTGAAATTTTCTATATTTTGCTTAGTGGATATCGCAGGGTGAATACCGGTCTTAACCGCATAATTCTCTGCCGGCAAACCAAATGCATCAAACCCCATTGGATATAAGACATTTAAACCTTCCATACGCTTTTTACGTGCAATAACATCAAGCGCAGTATAAGAACGCGGGTGTCCGACGTGTAAACCGGCACCAGACGGATAAGGGAACTCAACCAAAGCATAAAACTTTTCTTTATGAGGCTCTATCTCTACTTTATAAGCCTTTTCTTCATCCCAAATATTTTGCCATTTTTTCTCAATGACCTTAAAGTTATAGCGTTCTTCCAACGCCCAATCTTTTTTCCATTCATCAAAAGAGGATTTACCGTTATATCTGGCATTTGCACACATTTTATTCTTCCTATATGATTTATCTCAGTTCTAAAATTAACCTTAACTTACCATACAGAAATAAAATTACAACGTATTTTAAAACTTTTTTAAATTGTCCCGTTATTTGTCAGATTTGCTGCGGCACTTTCTTCATTTGCCGTCACTTGAGCTTCAAATCTCTCTAAGAACCAATCGATATTTTCACGCTCATCTTTTATCATCTGATAAAATCTTTTGCGGTATTCTATGACCATGCTGACATCGGATATAGCAACATCAACAGCCTGAATTTGATTATCATCTCCGCGAATGAGCTTAAATTGCACAGGAATATCTTCGATTGCAACATTCTCACTGATTTTAGGCGGTTTAACCACACAAACGACGCTGGCAAACTTTTCGTGCTCGGTAACACTTGCCACCTTAAAATCAATTGCACGGGCATCGAAATTCATTTTTGTTTTTTTATACAAGCTTTTTGCGTAACGGTGAAACAAATCCGTATAAGTTTTCTTTTGTTCCGGTGTCATCTTTTTAGCATATTTACCAATCACAAATTTAGATACATAATCCAAATTAACCTCTTTTTCCATCATACTGTCGAGTTTAGCATATTTGGCAGCAAGATTAGGTTCTGATAACGCCAAAATCAATTCATGTCCTTTGGTATTTGCCCAAAGCCGTGCTTCCGAGCTTGTGATCGTAACATCATCAGCATAAGCACTTGCTATAAACACAAGTAACAGAGAAAAAATAAGTCGGATAAATTTAATCATAAGCCGTTCCTCTTTTAATATCAGACTATATTATAGCCCATAAAACTTTAAAAAAACATAAATTATTTTAGCACAGCCAAATACTGAAAGGTCGTTGGCGCATAAAGCAATTCAATCAATTCTGGTAAAAACTGCTGCGAATATTTTATTTCTCCGTATTTACGCATAGCCCATAAATCTACATAGTCTTTGGTATAAATAAATTTGGGGCGATACTGAATAATTAAGTTATTTACATCTAATTTTTGTTCAAGGTTATATTCCTGCTCCATTATTGGTAACAGCATATCAAGCCCAAACCAATAATAATGCACATCATTGCGATAAACATTAAAATTCATATCGTATCCGTTCATCACCAAATCGTTCTTAGTTGAGTTCTTGTGCACAAATTGCGAAAGCCTATAATGCATATAGCTATTATGCTTTTTAGAATTAGCATCAATCCGGTTAAATATCGCACCCAAATTAATAAACATTATGCACATCAAAATTATTGCGATAACTCTAGATTTATTGATACATTTTTCTGCTATAACACCCAAAATCATCGCTTCTAAAATCGTCAAAAGTGTGTAATAATTCGGATGCGGTGCAAAATAGAATGCACGCATTAAAAACTCTGCCACATAGAGTATAGCGATTATCTTAAAATATTCATTTTCTCTTTTATAAAGAACAACAGATACAATAAGTGCAAGACCATAAATCTCAAGCCATAAATACCGATACCAAAACGACCCGCGCTCAAAGTAATAAATCATCGCTTGGTTGAATCGATAATTAAGCTCCACATACTCCGGCAAAATGGCTGTCCACACCAAAAAAAACACAAAAGCACACATAACAATAAGTGTCGGCACTGAGGCGATAACGGCTGCCTTAATTGTCATCTGTTTACGGATAAGTTGCCACAAGATAATAACTTGCACCACCCCGAGAATGAGGGAAATTTTTTGCAAAAAGAGAGCAGAAACAGTCCATGCTAAAAACGAATAAACCAAACTTATTGTTCGCTTGTCTTTAAGATAACAAAACCAATAATAGACTCCCATCATAAAGCACAAGTTCATAAATACATCAGGTCTGAACTGATAAAAATTATATACGGTAATGAGGTTGCCGAGGTATAATGCAATTGCCAACCAACCGCATATTTTACTACCGAAAAATAACACGGTTTTATACATATAGAACATAGTCAAGACTGTTGCTGCCGCGCTTATGCCGCGCATCACATAAAAGATAATCACATTATCATAAAAAAGACTGACAATCGGCGCGCCCAAATACCACAACAGCGGATTATGATGTTCAAAAAAATCCCGATAGGGGGCTTTGCCGAGGCTGACAAGCCATGACGCATGCAGGTGCTCAAATTCATCTACGACCTGAAAACCGCAAAACACAAAAGCATATAAAATAACCAATGCCGCAGCACCGCAAAAAATTTTAATCAGCCTCATTAGCGCATTGTTATCAAATGCATTGATTTGTGTTTGAAGATTACGATATATTTCAAGAAATTTATTCATCTAAGCTGTCTTTTTCGATTCGTGGTAGTCAGATTCGGTATTAACCGACCAAATTTCTTCTCTGTTTTTACATTCGCCCAAAATATAATCAACAGTCTTCATTGCCGCCAAGGTGGAGTGATCCATGTTGTTATAGTGGTGCATACCGTTCCGTCCGACAAGATACAGATTCTCTATGCCGTTCACAAAATTCTTAATTTCATCAAACTGATTATAAGTGCCGAAATATGCCGGATATGCTTTTTTGACTTTATGCGTATAAGCATCTAACACATCTTTCTTGTCAAAAATACCGATTTTATCCGCCTCTTTAATGGCAAAATCAATAAATGTTTTATCACTGTCTGTCCAAATTTTATCCTTTTCGTTGCAAAAGTATTCCAACCCGATCCATACCTTATTTTTAAAATCTTCCACTAAATAAGGGCTCCAGTTATTAAAAACTTGCACACGGCCAAGTTTAACTTCACGCTCCTGCACATAAATCCACGTATCAGGAACGATATTGTTAATTGTCTTAATTGCGGTGGTGTTTTTGAGCTTTAATTTGTTAAGCAACACCCCGACTACGCGGAAATCCCGATACATCAAACCGTTTGCAATTTTTTCCACTTTTTCCGGCACATCGTTCATCCCGTTGATTAAGTCTTTAACCGGCATGGTAGATATAAAAATATCACCTTCATAAACAGATGTCTTACCTTTGTTATCAACCGCCTCAATCGCCACAATTTTATCATCTTGCTTAATAATGCGCGTAACTTTTTGCCTCAAAAGGATTTTACCGCCTTTTTTCGTAACATCATCAGCCACACTTTGCCACATATGCCCCGGACCGAATTTCGGATAAAAGAAACTCTCAATAAAGCTTGTTTCAACCGCTTGTCCTTTTTTACCGGTAAGGTTTTGCGCCATTTGCTTCAAAACTTTTAAGATAGAAATCCCCTTAATCCGCTGCGCCCCCCAATCAGCCGATATCTTATTACAATCAATCCCCCACAGTTTTTCGGTATAATCCTTAAAAAACGTGCGATAAAGCTCGCGTCCGAACCGGTTAATCATAAAGTCTTCCAATGATTTTTCGTTTTTTATCGGGAAGGCGAGAGCATACATATACGAGCATCCGATTTTAAACATTCGCCACAAACCAAGTCCCTTAATCGTATCCATATTAAGGCTCACCGGATAGTTAAAAAATGTTTTTAAGTAATAAATACGCGAAAGTCTCGGGCGTTTAAGCATCACCCGATCGGTTTTTTCCGGATTCGGTGCGCCTTTTTTTTTAGAGAGTTCAACTTCGCGCTTTAAGATAATATCATCTTTAGAGGGCTTTCCTTGGAGAGGCAAAATAGAAAGCCACCAATTAATTACTCTGTCTGATTTAGAAAAAAAGCGATGCCCCCCCATATCAATTTTGTTGTGTTTATAATCAAGCGTAGCGCTGATACCACCCACAAAATCGTTTTCTTCTAAGATAACGGGCACAATATCCGAGCGCTCTAAAAGCTCATACGCCGCAGTTAATCCCGCAGGTCCCGCACCGATAATCACAGCTTTTTTAGCCATCTCTATCTCCTCATAACAATACAATCATATACCCTGTATGTATCAGACAATTAAATATTTTTCAATCACCAAAATGCTGATGTTGATAATAAAAAAGGGGAGCTTAATAAGCTCCCCGTTACTCTAGTATCAACTGATGATATTAGAACAAGAACTTAACATGAAGACCAAGTTCATATGTGGTGCTATCATGATATTTAGCAATACCGTCGGACTTATCTTTGCTATCCATCAAATAAGAACCATAAACACCGATAACAACATTGTCTTTGAGGTAGTAATCAGCTGAAGCATCTAACCACCACTCAGTTGAGTTCTTTTCAAACCGATCTTTGTTGTTTTTGTCCCATTCATAGCGAACAGCGCCATCCAAAGCCCACTTTCCGGTAAATTTATGAATACCTGCACTTATGGATTGCTCTAGCGGTCTGTGGTTGTCATCAATTACGCTATCAATGCTGTAAACGATATAAGGTGTAATACCGTTACCCAAATCCAAACCGGCTTTCAAGTCTAAACCAAGATCTTTTTGCCACTTGTTTCCTCTATCATTCCTTAAACTACGTTTACCATAGTAATCATGCGGATCAGATGTTGTATAGTTAACAGCAGCCTGAAGCAATACATCATCTTTGCGTGTATTGTATTTTGCGCCTACATTATACATAAAGTTATGGTCATTGTTGTAGTGACCTTCTTTATCAAATTCATTCATAATACCGGCATTAACACTGAATTGGTCAGTAACACCATATTCAATAAATTCTTTAGCATATAATCCATCATCTGCTCTGGAACGCGAAAACCCTGGAGCTGTAAATTTGGATTTGGCACGTGTCATACCAATACTTGTGTCGGAAGAAATCTGGCCTTTGCCCGGAACAGCAAAAGCACCGGTAATATCTTGAGCAGCCATTGCTTGAGAGGAAATCAAAAGAGCAGCGCCTGCTAATAACATAGTTTTGTAGTTCATGATAAAACTCCTTAATCTAGTTTCAAAAGTATAACCTAGAGGTTATGACAAAAATATATACGCCAAAACGTTAATAAAAAGTAAATTAGTCTTTTCGCCTTATAACATAATGTTTCAGAATATTTTGCATAACAAAAAAGAGCCCTCATAAGAGAGCTCTCAATACTTGCCTTTATACGATAGAGGCGTGCAAAATATTATATTGCCGCTTTTACCGCATCACGTGCCATCACAGCAACGCCCGGTAGTTCCTTCCCTTCCATCCATTCAAGGAAAGCACCGCCAGCGGTAGAAATATATGTAAACTTATTGGCAACACCGGCATTTTCAAGTGCAGAAACAGTATCACCGCCACCGGCAACAGAAGTCAATTTACCGGCTTGGGTTAACTCAGCCGCATGTTGAGCAACTTTGTTTGTTGCATTATCAAACGGCTTCATTTCAAACACACCCAAAGGACCGTTCCAAACCAAAGTCTTGCATTCATCAAGTTTAGCGTTAATGGCGGCAATCGTCTTTTCACCAACGTCTAATAAGCTCCAACCTTCCGCTGGAATGTTTGTTAAATCAACAGTCTTATGCTCGGCCATCGGCTTAAATTCCTTAGAAACAACCACATCTTGCGGTAAAATGATTTCACAGTTATTAGCCTTTGCAGTTGCCATAATTTCTTTAGCGGTATCAAGCATATCCATTTGCACCAAAGAATTATTTTCGTTAATGGTGTCAATGCCGTTAGCTTTCATAAAGGTATGAGCCATACCGCCGGAGATAACGAGTTTATCAACCTTTTTAACAAGGTTATTTAACAAATCTAACTTTGTAGAAACCTTAGACCCGCCAACAATAGCAATCAAGGGCCGAACCGGATTATTCAAGCCGGTTGTTAAGGCATTAACTTCTTCTGCCATCAAAAGACCCATTGCAGATGGAATTTGTTGTGCCGCGGCAACCATAGAAGCATGTGCACGGTGAGCGGTAGAAAACGCATCGGAAACATATAAATCAGCAGGCTTTACTAATTCTTTGGCAAATGCTTCATTACCTTTCTTCTCTTCATCATAAAAGCGCAGATTTTCCAAGAGCAAAACTTCGTCTTTGCCCATATTGTTAACGGCATTTTGCACTTTTTCGCCAATGCAGTCGTCAACAAAAGTAACCTTTTTACCCAAAGCCTTCTCTAAATCTTTAACAATGTGAGAAAGAGAATTTTTCATATCACCTTTGCCCTCAGGGCGACCAAAGTGAGAAATAACCACAACTTTTGCCCCGTTATTCATTAAGGTTTGAATAGTCGGCACTGTGCGGTCAATACGAGCAGTATTGGTCACATTAAAATTTTCATCCATCGGCACGTTCAAGTCAGCACGAAGCATAACGACTTTGCCGTTCAAATTTCCTAAATCTTTAATTGTTCTGTATTCTGTCATCTATTTATCCTAAATATTAAACAATCCCCGCCTTTAATCAAAGACGGGGATAAGCTTTATTATCAATTAGCCGTTAACTTTGGCCATATGGGCAACAAGGTCAAGCACCTTATTAGAATAACCCCATTCATTATCATACCAGCTGACAACCTTAACAAAAGTCGGTGTCAATTGAATACCGGCTTTTGCGTCAAAGATAGATGTGCGTGCATCACCCAAGAAGTCAGAAGAAACAACGGCATCTTCAGTATAACCCAAAATACCTTTGAGTTCGCCTTCAGAAGCTTTTTTCATAGCAGCACAAATTTCTTCATAAGTTGCAGGCTTTGCTAAGTTAGCAGTTAAGTCAACAACTGAAACATCCAAAGTCGGAACACGGAAAGACATACCTGTCAACTTGCCGTTTAATGCCGGAATAACTTTACCAACAGCCTTTGCTGCACCGGTAGAAGACGGAATGATGTTGCCTGAAGCGGCACGACCGCCTCTCCAGTCTTTCATAGACGGACCGTCAACAGTCTTTTGTGTAGCTGTTGTAGAGTGAACGGTTGTCATCAAACCTTCGGTAATACCGAAAGCATCGTTTAATACTTTAGCAATCGGAGCCAAGCAGTTTGTGGTGCAAGATGCATTAGAAACAAATTGTGTGCCTTTAACATAAGATTCAGTGTTAACACCGCAAACAAACATCGGAGTGTCGTCCTTAGAAGGTGCAGACATAACAACATATTTTGCACCGGCGTCAATATGACCTTGAGCCTTTTCTTTGGTGAGGAACAAACCGGTTGATTCAACAACATATTCAGCACCAACTTCATTCCACTTCAAATCAGCAGGATTCTTTTCAGCGGTAACACGGATTGCTTTACCGTTAACAACGAGCTTGCCGTCTTTAACTTCAATTGTTCCGTCAAATTGTCCATGCATTGTATCATATCTGAGCATATAAGCCATGTAATCAACATCAATCAAGTCATTAATGCCGACAATTTCAATATCATTTCTTTTTTGAGCTGCACGGAATACCAAACGGCCAATGCGGCCAAAACCGTTAATACCGACACGAATAGTCATATTATTATCCTTCCAAAAAGTTATTGTGCGGACAGCCCCGCACGGCTTTCATTCTAAAAATCGTGTGTAAAATATCACGAATTATTAAATTTTCAAGTGAAATTTAAAAAAGAGGTCTGTAATGCCCAAAGTTATCCCCAAAAAGCAACAAAAAATCCCGTCTGAAAATAAGACGGGATTTTAAGAACAAAGTAGCAGAAACTATTTTGTCTGAACCCAATGTTGCAAATACGGATTTGTATTTGGATCTTTCATCAGAGCCTCTTCACGAGCTTTCTTTTTAGCCGCTTCCTTTGCTTTCTTTTTCGCTGCTTTTTGTTCAGCCTTTGTCAAAGATTTGGGCGCTTGATCTTGGCTCACATAAACACTGCTTGTATTGGAAGCGGCTTTATTACCGGCATCTAAAGCCTCGCCAACCGTGGCAGAGCCTGTATCTGTGATTCCGGTTATAGAGCCGTTGCTGGAAGTAGAAACATGACGCTTACTCACCTCAATACCCTTAATTTCAGTCATATTAACTTCTTTATAGTCATTAGCATAAACACCTAATCTTAATGCAGGTTGAGTGCGTGGTGCCATATAAACTTGTTCCAAATAAGGTGCATTCGGATTTGCAACAAAGCCACTACCACCTTGTTTGAAGGTTGGAACACCTTTTTCATCACACTCTTTACCAACTTTATAAGCAGAATTGACTGTGTGGTTATTTGGATCGCCTTTAACATTATCAATAACACCATTGATATGAACAGCTTCCAACAATTCTCTGATAATAGGAGTTTCTTCAGCGCTAAAGGTATCTTTACAATCCTTAATTCCTTTAATAAAGTTCAACATTGACAAGACTTGCGGACGGAATTTTGCAAAATCACCATTAGGCTTAACGCTCCATTTCATAGAATATCTAAGGGCTAACATAAATTCGTCATAAGTTAATCCCTCAGCGGCACCGCCTTTAGCAGAGATTTCCGGATGTTGTTCATATACAATTCTACCGGCGTCATAAACTTTAGAGCCGAAGTATTTTATAACTCTTTGACGAGCTTCTGCGGAAATACTCGAGTAATCAACACCACCACGTCCGGATTCTGGACCAAATGCTGCCGAAGTACCATCCGGAATACTATCTTTTTCAGGTCTTAAGTAATCAAAACCGATTGTATCAACCGGAAGTGCAAAAGTATCGTTGCTGATATTGCTGGTCAAAGTTGAATTAGCTTGAGCATTTTTCACACTATCAGATGCAACAGCTGTGGTATCAGATTTGATTTCACCTGCAACACCCAATTTAAGACCTTCATCTGAGGTCGCCGTAGAAGTTGTATAAGTTGTGGTAGCAGTAGATGATGTATTTGAATAAACCACACTTGAATTACTTGCGGCATTCTCACCGGTCTTAACAGCTTCACCTGTAGATGATTCACCAACTTTTGTAACGGCAGTTACATCACCTTTGTCATTAGTAGAAACATTTTGCTTGGTTAAGGTAGTTGCACCATTAGCCATATCACCAGAAGCATTGCCACCGGCAACACCTAATTGCAAATCAGGAGCAGCGGTAACAGTGGAAGTAGAATCAGTTTTTGCTTCAGCACCAGCAACACCCAAGTGAAAATCAGAAACATTCTCTGCATTGGTTTGAGTTTTGTTTTCGCTTACAAAAACAGTGCCTTTATTGTTGGCCGCATTACTACCGGCATCCAAAGCTTCATCAACTGTGGCAGGACCTTTGTTGGTAACAGCAGTTGTATTACCATCACTGGAAGTAGATGTGTTACGTTTTGCCAACTCAACTGATTTGATCTCTTTCTTGTTAACTTCTTCATAGTTACTAGGAGCAGTGCCAAGTTTCAAATCTTCCTCTTGAGTGTTATCATTGCCGTCAGGAATATTATTCTCTTCTTCTTTCTCTTCTTTTACTTCCTCTTTAGGAGTTTGAACAGAACCGAAAGATTTAACATCTTCACCGCAATCAGGTCTGTTGGCATACGGATTATTAACGATTCTGCCGTTCAGATCAACAGGAATAGCTGTATCAAACAACAATTGCATATCGCCTTTCATGCCTTCAATGTATTCAAACTCTTGACCATTACAAGGACGATCTAAGGCGCTCATAACATTTTGTGCTGCAACATAGGCATCGCGCACAGTCCCATCTTGATTATATTGGAATCCCAGTTGTTGGCGAACTCTTC
This sequence comes from uncultured Rhodospirillales bacterium, assembly GCA_902763185.1. Classification (GTDB taxonomy): domain Bacteria; phylum Pseudomonadota; class Alphaproteobacteria; order RF32; family CAG-239; genus CAG-267. The sequence goes on from CACWQT010000003.1 coordinate 88,517, forward strand.
TTAATAAAGCATCAGGGGAAACTTGCGTAGCAACTGAATCACCTTTATGTTGGAATGTTGGAAGAGAATCTTGGATCAATGCCGCATTTCGATACATTCTGTCAAAACGTGCCGAATCAAGATGGTTGTAGTAATACAAAGTTGCTGCATAATCATCTTTACCTGTATGATACTTCATATCTGCATTCCACTCATGCGGAACAGCCATATTCATGATAGAATCACGGTGAGCTTTTTTAGCTGCATCTGCTTTCGCTTTAGCATCTGCTTTGGCTTTATCTTCAGCAGCTTTCTTCTTTTGAGCTTCGGCAAAAGAGGCAGCTTTGGCTTTTTCTTCAGCCGCTTTCTTCTGCGCTTCAATTTCTTGTGGTGTTAAAGTTTTTGTATCTCCGGAATTAGAACAACTGGTTAAGAAGGTTGAAACAGTCATCAACCCAACCAAAACAGCAGCTTTGCCTCTCGGCTTCATTTGATGTAAAGTAAACTCTGCACTGGCAACTTTTGTTTTTGCATAAATAGAAACTTTCTTTGCAAATCTATTCCATTTCGCTTGTGCTTTGTTGCAAACCTTTTCAACGCTCTCTTGAGAAATGCTGATTTTCTTTGTAAAATCCCAAGCACTTTTCATTTTTTGACGGAATGTAGCTAAAGGTTTTTCGGAATTTGTCTTGATTGCTTCAATAACAGCTTCTTCGCGACCTTCATTAATTTCATCTAATCTCAAAGAAATAATGTGGGCCTTTGTTTGCTCTTTAACTAAATCCTCAACAGATTGCTCACTGACACCATTTTCTGCCATATTTTCAGCAACATTCGTTGCCGCAGCATAAGTCACACCTTGCAACGCCATTTCATTAGCAGCTTCTTGAGCTTCAGGAGCTACATTATCAAAGGTAACAGGAGTTGCTTTTTGAGCTTGCTGAACTTCTTTGTCTTTGGCAACATTTTCAACAACTTGTTGAACATCTAATTGCTCAAAATAAGCCAAACCTTCTTCGCTGACTTTTGCTAAAGTTTCATCATCTGCATCATTAAAGGAAGTATTTGCTTCCGCAAACTTAATCAATATGGCGGCAAATTCCGGATCTGTTGTATCTGCTTTCAAAAGTTCAATCGCTTGCTCAAACGTTCTTCTATCAACTTTGCCTTTGACGCATCCGCCGACAATATTATAAGCTTCTGTTAAATCTAAAGATTTTTTAACTTTAGGATTTTGTTTTGCTCTATCTTCTTGCAAAAGTTTTGCAAATTGAGCATCATCTCTTTGCACCATTTCTAAAGCGTGCTTATAAATAAGGATACGCTTCTCAGAGAAGTTTGAATGAATTTGTTTATATCCGCCGACAATAGCATAAGCGTCAGCTAAGGACATCTCTCTAATTTCCTTAAAGACTACAGCCTTCTTCTGAGTTTGAATTTTACCATTACTAAAACGTTTTTGACGAATTTTAGTCACCTTTTTTCTCCTGTTAAAATACTTAAATTTAAAGGCAGTATATACCATTTTTTTATTAAATTCAACCCCTTTTTTGTCAATTTTTAAATTTTTTTAAAAAAATGTCAAAAGGGAGCATAAAAATCAGTTGCGAAATAAACTAAAGCACTTTATAACAAGGAACAAATTAATCTTAAAAAGGTTAGAAAATGCGCGTAGATATATTTGATTTTGATTTAGATAGAGATTTAATCGCCAAAGAACCGGCAAATCCCAGAGACACCTCAAAACTTTTGGATTTAACTGATGAAACAGCCGTTTATGATCGTCATTTTTATGATTTGCCGGACATCTTGGAAAAAGGTGATGTGCTGGTATTCAATGATACCAAAGTTATTCCTGCGCGTTTATATGGTAAAAGAGGTGAAGCAGAGGTTGAGGTCACCTTATATCACCCAGAAAACGGTCTGACTTGGTGGTCTTTTATCAAAAATTCCAAACGGTTACGCCCTAATGATGTTGTGATATTTTATACTTCGGAAATTCCGGTTGCTGACTCGAATTTTAAAGCAAAAGTAATAGAAAAAAATAGCGAGGACGGAGTATTACTAGAGTTTTTATGCCCGGTAGATAATTTGGCACATCAGCTTGAAACCTATGGACTGATGCCTTTGCCACCATACATCAAGCGCGAAAAGCCAACTACCGGTTTGTGGAACAGATATAATGATAAAGAAAATTATCAAACCGTATATGCCAAATATGAAGGAGCCGTTGCCGCGCCGACCGCAGGGCTTCATTTTACGGATAATGTCTTAAAGCGCTTAGAAGAAAAAGGTATTACGAAAGTATTTTTAACACTTCACGTTGGGGCAGGAACATTCTTACCAGTTAAAACGGATAACACCGAAGACCATAAAATGCACGCAGAATATGGCATTATTACACCGGAGGCTTGCAATATTATCAATCAGGCAAAAAAAGAGGGTAGGCGCATCATCGCTGTTGGCACCACTTCAGTGCGCCTGTTAGAAAGTGCCGCAGATGATAAAGGTGTTTTACACCCTTTTAATGGCGAAACCTCAATTTTTATTACACCGGGTTATAAGTTTAAAATCATAGATTACATCATCACCAATTTCCATTTACCGAAATCAACATTGTTTATGCTGATTTGTGCAATTGCCGGCACCGAGCGGATGAAACAGGCATATCAGCATGCTATTGATAAAAAATATCGTTTTTACTCCTATGGTGACAGTTCTATTTTAAAATGTGTAAATAAAATTTAACTTTTACATTTTATACTGCCCGCGAAAATAACTCAAAGGTGGATAAAAGTGTTGGGATTAAGTTTAAATACTTCAAAAATTTTAGCATACAACAAAACGGCTTTATTACCGGCACTATTGGTGTGCGCGTTTATTTTGTATTTTTTCTCTATTTCAGAGTTTTCTGATGAAACTTATCATACAATTCACTTTGCATTTTTAATTACGGCAGGTCTGGCGCTTGCTTTTGGCGTAATTTTGCGTGTTCCTTTTGTGGCAATATCCATTTCAGTCATTTATATCAGCTATTTAATTATAAATAGCCAGCGTTACAGCTATGGTGAAGATTATATATTTTCCGCAGGGTATAATATATGGAGTATTCTGTTACTGCCTAATTTGCTCATATCTAATTACTTTTTTGCCGAAGAAAAAAAACATAGGCATTGGAGTTGGTTTTATATTTTTATTTTGGCACAAACTGCAATATTGGAAAGGTTTCAAACCCAAAGCATTGATGCTGATTCACCATTTTTTTATAAACATATCGGGGATCTTAATTATCCGGCTTTTTATATCGGATTGCTGTGCTTGACAATTTTATTTGTAAAACAGATACTTAACGGCAAAATCTTAAATGCTGCTACATTTTTTGTCTCGGTTGCTGTATTTTTAAGCCTGTTTTATTCGGATAACTTATTCGCTTACAGTTTGTTCTTTTTAGCAGCCGCAGTTGTTGAGCTGTTGACGGTTCTTTATTACTCTTATTATGTGCAATATAAAGATGAAGAAATAGACATTCCCAATCTGACAGCATTTTATAAAGAGGCCGATAATCCGCGGAAATATCCGCTGAAATATAGCATAGCTTTAATGTATATAGATGAATATGACCGTTTATTGAAACGATTCGGTGAAAGTAAAGCTCTGATTTTAAAAAAGATGTTTTTAGCGCGGATTAAAAAAGTCAAACCCAATGTTTTAATCTATAACTACAAGCCGGATGCTTTGATTTTGGCATTTAAGAACTACAATGTGTCAGAATGCTTTGATTTTGCCGAGGATATTCGTCGCTTGATAGCAAAGTCCGTTTTTGTGTTTAACGAAAATAATCATTTGCAATTAACCGTATCACAATGTGTTTCAGAAAAGAAACGGAGCGATGCCGGTGCCGCAATGGTTTTAGAACGTGCTGAAGAAAATCTAAAAAAGGCCTGCAAATTTACGCATAATATAACGGTCAGAGCTTAATTTTTCTTTCTAAGTGATTTAATAAGCACATATCCGCCAACCAACAAAAATGGTATTGAAAGCAACTGCCCCAAAGTTACTTGTCCAAAGATAAAGCCGATTTGCTCGTCAGGCTCTCTGAAAAATTCCATACACAACCGTGATAGCGTATAAATGATTAAAAAGACCGCGGAAATAACACCATGATGGCTACGCACAAATTCCTTTTTCCATAATAGGTTCAAGATAATAAACATTAACACACCTTCGCTTAAAGCTTCATAAATTTGCGAAGGATGCCGAGGCATGTAACCGCCGCTTGGGAACTTAACCGCCCACGGTACCGTGGTCACGCGTCCCCATAATTCATCATTGATGAAGTTAGTCAGCCTGCCTAAGAATATGCCGATAGGCACATACAAAGCAACAATGTCTGTAATTTTTAAAAATGGGAACATATATTTCTTTGCGAAATAATAAAGAGCCAAAATAACACCGGCAATCCCTCCGTGAAAAGACATCCCCCCATGCCAAACCGCCAAAATCTCTGCCGGATGATGCCAAAAATACGTTTTGCCATAAAACAAAACGTAGCCAAGCCGGCCGCCCAAAATAATTCCCAATGTGGTATAAAAGACCAAGTCATCAAGTTGGGCAGAAGTAAGCCCTAATTTATATTTATCAATATTGCGTTTGGTCAAAAACCAAGCTGAAAGAATCCCAATGAGATATGCAAGGGCATACCAACGTAATTGAAAAGGTCCAATGGCAAAAGCAACCGGAGATATATTGGGAAAATCAATAAACATAAAACGCTCCATTACATCATTCTAATTTCTTAAAGCTAACTTAATAAAAAAATATAATCCACACAAAAAAATATAAAAATCCGAAGATTTTGAACAAGTATTTGAAATAAAATAATTTACAAAAGTGCAAAAAGTTACTTTTTGGTTAAAAAAGTGGAAAACTGGATATTCTGATTGTTTTACTAAATTGCATCTATAAATTATAATACATAACAAAAGGAATAAAAATGGCGATATCCGCAGTAGAAAAACAAGATACATATAATCCGATAGACTCCATAGAATACATCTTAGGACGTGATAACATTATTTGTGAACGTCGCAAAGAAAATGAGTTAGTGGCAGAAGTTCACGGAAAATGGGATAATATGTTGATTTTCTTTGCTTTTGAACCCCATATGCGTTGTTTGCACCTTTCTTGTTTGTTAAATATCGGAACAGCGGCCGTTGACCGGAGTAAAATGTTTGAGCTACTGGCTCTGTTAAATGAAAATTTATGGCTTGGTCATTTTTCTTATTGGAGCGAGCAAAAAATGCCTATATTTAAGCACTCCATTATTTTACAAGATGATGAAGAATTGTTTGTTCATAAAATCGGACAAATTATAGAGTTGGCAATTATGGAGTGTGAACGTGTTTATCCGATATTTAATGCTGTGATGAAACAAAATATCCCGCCGGCAGAAGCTCTCCACGCTGGTTTATGTAACTGATTACCAGATTTTTAGATAACGTAAGATAAAAAGAAACGCCCCGACTTGAATAACAATTGTGGCAAAAAAGCCCAACATATAACTTTTTTTCTTGTATTTATGCTTAAAAATTTTTTGCCCCATAATTGCCCCGATTGTGCCACCCAAAACTTCTAAGGTATGTAACTGTATTTCAGGGATGCGCCACTGATGATTTTGCGCCGCGTGTTTATCATGCCCGTATGCAATAAATGTAAACAAGTTAATTAGCGGTATATGAAACAACAAAAACAATAGCAAACTTGTCTTTTTAAACCACGCCACATGCCATCCGAGATAATTTTCACATAAATAAGCGGCTAAAATCATCATACCGGCATAAAGCATAAAAAAAACATTATTGCGCAGTCCTCTAAAAAGGAGGCAAAGTGCAAACAAAATTCCTGCAAACGTAATAACCATGGTATCTCCTGACAAAATAGCGATAACATAAAAAAAATTAAAAGTAAATCGTAAACTTAACAATTTTTTAATTGCTTTGCGGTAAAAAACAATTACATAGATAAATTTATTTAGGAGAAAACCTATGAAAAAAGTTTTAAGTATCGTTGCATGCAGTGCCTTAGCAGCCTGTTCCTGCAGTGAAAATCAGTGGGAAGCGGTAGATGTCGTAGATTACGAAGAACCGATTTATGAAGAGCAGGCCAAAGCTCCGGTAATTCAAGAATCGGAGGCAACAGTTCGTGAGGTTCGCCCATCCCCTGTATATGTATCATCCGCACCGCAAGTTGTTTATGATGCACCTTATACCGAAGTGGCAACGCCATGCGTTCAAGCAACACCGTGCTGCCAAGCCGTATATTATCAACCGCAACCATGCTGTGGGTATCAGGTAGCTACACAACCGGCACCTCAACCAAAGGTTACCAAAAGCCAAAAGATTATAACCACTACAACTACTTATAAAGATTGCGGTGGTCAACCTTGCGATCCTGTAACAACCACTCATGAAGAAGTTGTGCCGGCAAATGTGAGCTATACCGGCTATACTCAACCGACGGCTCAAGTTGCACCGTATGAATCAGGCTATCTTGATGTAACGGTTGAATCTAATCCGTATAATTCACAAGTTGTAGATGTTCGTCCGGCAAGTCCGAAAGTAGATGGCAAAATTGCTGCCAAGTATTCTCCGGAAGCCTACAATGTTGTAGCCAGACGTGCTACCAACCGTATGTTGCAAGATACATCTTCTCTTTATGGTAATGGTCGCACCAAGAGAATTTTCTTAAAAGATACAAGACTCTTAAGTTCTGATTTACCGTATGGTAGCCAACGCTTAAGAGGTATCACTAAAGAAATCATCAGCGGATCTGAAACCTATGATGTTATCAATAACGCAACAGATGCAGATTACATCTTAGATTCTGCCGCTGACTGGTATGTATCAGGTTCTGCCGCTCCGGCACTTCAATACAAGCTCACCATGTTTGATAAAAATGGTAGAAAAGTAAACGAGTGGGTAGAGATTATCAGACAATTACAGGATTAATCCTTAAATGCTGAAGCTCTTTAGCATACTGTCTGCCTTTTGTTGGTTATTTATAACACCGGCAAAGGCAGACAGTTTTTTATTATCGAGAATAATTGAGCAAGAATCCATTATCCCTCTCGTTTTTATCAAAGATTTAGAATATTATAATCATACAAAAACCGCCGCATTTACCCAAAGAATAACCGATAAGCTTTCCTTAGAACCTCAAATTATTATTACCGATAACGAAGCTATGGCGGATTACTATATTGTTCCCCAGCTACTGCAATCAAAAATGGCACCGCTTAATCAGGATACCTCGCGTTACAGTATGTCGGTTAAAGTTGAATTATGGAGCAAAGGCGGCATTTTAATAGACAGTGCCACCCAAAACCGCTATATTGTCATAGAAAACAACGAGAACACTCAAGAAATCGCAAAGAAATTATTGATTAAGCTCTTAGATGAAGCCTTAACCGAGTTGATGTTCAAATTTAAAGAAAAACAAACCGCAAACAGCTAAATTACTTAGAAAGCCAAAACGTTGCCGGTCCGTCATTTATAAGCGAAACTTTCATTTCTGCCTGAAAAACCCCTGTTTGCGGCAATATTCCTTTATTTTTAAGAAGGCTGTTAAAATACGCATACATTTCTTTGGCTTTCAAGGGTTCTTCGGCATTATCAAATCCGGGGCGATTTCCACGGCTTGTATCTGCTGCCAAAGTAAATTGTGAAACGACCAAAATTCCGCCGCTAATATCCAAAACAGAGCGATTCATTTTGCCTGCATCATCTTCAAAAATCCGAAGATTAACAAGTTTATTGGCAAGATATTCGGCCTGTGTTTTGGTATCACCTTTTTCCACACCTAAAAAGACCAAAAGTCCCTTGCCGATTTGTCCGACAATCTCTTTATTGACTTCAACGGAAGCCGTATCTACTCTTTGCACCAGTAACTTCATAATGTTCTCCTTAATGCTGATAAAACAGATAAGCAAGCGTAATCGCGGCAATAATTCCGGCCAAATCGGAAATCAGCGCATACTTAACCGCATATCTCATCTTAGAAATATTAACCGCCCCGAAATAGACCGTTAACACATAAAACGTTGTTTCCGTAGAGCCTTGAATAACCGAAGCCGTAAACGCGGCAAAGCTGTCCGGTCCGAAGTTTTGCATAGTTTCAATCATCATTGCCCGAGCACCGCTTCCCGATAATGGTTTCATAAACGCGGTGGAAAGAGCATCGGCAAATTGTGAATCAACGTGTATCTTACCGCAAATAAACCGCACACCGTCAACAATCATATCCAAAACGCCCGATGCTCTGAATACGCCGATAGCAACCAACATAGCCAGTAAATAAGGGATAATGCGTATCGCCATATCAAATCCGTCTTTAGCTCCCTTTAAGAAGACCTCATAGCAGGCAAGTTTTTTCTTGACCGCCAACGCAATAATCCCGCCGATGAGCATAATAAGGATAATATTGCCCAAAGCCGATGAGACAACCAGCCTTTTTTCGGGGCTTATTGCATAAAATATCGCGGTAAGCCCGATAATCAAAAACAAAAATCCGCCCACCCATTTCAGCAAAATTGGGTGCAATAAATTGATTCTTTGCTTTATTGCCACTAACAGAAAACCGGTAATGGTAGAAACCGATGTTGCAAGCAAAATCGGGATAAAAACTTCAGACGGATTGGTCGCGCCCATTTGCGCCCGATACATAAAGATTGTAATCGGTATCAGCGTAACAGATGAAGCATTGAGTATCATAAACAGAATTTCCGCATCACTGGCGGTATCTTTTTGCTTGTTGTGTTTTTGCAACTGCTCCATAGCTTTCAGCCCCATTGGTGTTGCCGCATTATCCAAGCCTAAGAAATTTGCCGCCATATTCAGCACCACGGTAGAAATAGCAGGGCTGTTCTCCGGCACATCTTTCATAATCACCCGAAACAACGGAGATAACTTCTTAGCAATTTTATCGGCAAGCCCCGATTCTTCTATCAGCCGAAGCACACCGAGCCAAAAACACAAAATTCCGATGAGCCCTAACGAAACATCAACCGCCGTTTGCGTGTTCTTAAAAATCGCTTGTGTGATTTGGTTAAAAGTCTCGGCACTTTGGGTAAAAATCAAGTCATAAAGCGCAACAACAATTGCGATTAAAAACATTCCTGCCCATAAAATATTAATCATCCAGATTCTCCGTTAAGCAAATATTTAAGATATGCCACGCATAATAAACCAAAATGTTTAATATTTCTCAAAGGTGAGCCGATGTTAGAAAATAATCCTGAATATCAAGCCAAAAAATATGAATTTGCCGACTATTATCAGCAAAATATCCTACCGGTGTTAAGGCCTTTTGAGCGCACGCGACGCAGATATTTACTGACTTTTGCGGTAATCTGTGTGTTTATTATCGGTTGGGCTACGTTTACGTTTAATCATATACACGAGATTTTTAGCGGTGCGGAGAGTGGCTCCGAAAATTGGTTCGGTATAGGGTCTTGCTTGCTGATATTGTTGCTGTGCCTGCCGATGTTAAGCTATTATAAACGTAGCAAAGAAAACCTGCTTCCGCTCATCGCTAATTTCTTTGGAAAGTTCACTTATGTTTATCAACCGCCGCTGACAGACACGCTCTTAAAGCAATCCCAAATCGTCAAAACCTATGATAAGCTCATAACCGATGACGGTTTTAGCGGCGAATACACCGGCTTGCCGGTCATAATTGCCGAATACAGCGGTCTTCAGCTACAAAAGCCGACTAAACAAAACCCCAAAGTGAGCTACAAAAAGCAAGCGCACGGCATATTTTTTATTGCCGATATGCAAAAAAAGTTCCAAGGCGAGACTATTGTTGTCAAAGATAAAGGCATTTTAAATCGATTCGCACACTATAAAAACCTTGCCAAAGTCGGCCTTGAATCTCCGGAGTTTGAAAAAAAATACGAAGTCTATTCCGATTCTCAAATTGAGGCACGCTATATCCTAACCCCTGTAATGTTGGAATATATGCTGGCGTTAAAAAACTCTTTTTCCGATATTGAGTTTAGCTTTTTTGATAATCGCCTGTTTATGAATATCCGTATCAAAGAGAATTACTTTGAAGCCTCAAACTTCTTCACCCCCATAACGAGCCGTAAGAATATACAAAAAATCTTCACCGAGCTTTATCTTCTTTTCTCAATCGTTGATACCTTAAAACTCAATCAAAAGCAGTTATTGTAATTTTTGAATTGTTAAAAACAGATCAAATTACTTTAGTTCGCTTTATCTAAATCGCGAATAGTCTTAACCGCTTCATCATAAAGCACTTTATTTTCACGAATGGATAGGCGAATATTTGATTTGGCCAACTCTTCATTGGTGCCGCAATCATAGCGCTCAGACGCGGTTAAAACTCCGTAAAGCGGTGTTCCCTTTTGTGCAGCTAGGTTTATGGCATCTGTCAAATTAATCTCGCCGTTATTACCTTTTTTAACATCCGGCAATAAGTCTAAGATAAGATTAGGCAACACATACGGCCCCATACTGGCAAAATCGGAATCAATCTGTTCTAAAGTCGGCTTTTCAATCACACCTTTGGCTTGCACAATATTGCCTTTTTGCTTAACTTGCGTTAAAACACCATAGCGCGAAAGTTGCTGTTTGGGGAATTTAATCACGTTTTCAACAATGCCGCCTTTCTCTTCATAAACGTCTAAAAGTTGCGACAAAATTCCTTTACCGCGACAAATATAAATATCATCTACCCACATTACCATAAAATCACGCTTGCCGATAATATCTTTGGCGCATAATACGGCATGTCCGTTACCTTTGGGTTCGGATTGGCAAGCAAAAGAAAACTTAACATTGTCAGGAACAGTGCGCTTTATGGCTTCCCATAGCTCCAATTTATCCTTGCGCAAAAGAGATTCTTCTAATGATTTATTGGGTGAGAAATAGCGTTCATACATTTTTTTGTTTGTGTCATCACTGTAAATAAAAATAATTTCTTTTGCACCGGCTTCCGCACAGGCATCAACCGCATATTGGATAATCGGTAAATTATTAAGGCACAAAAAACCTTTATGCATGGCTTTAGTTGCAGGTAAATTACGTGTGGAAAGTCCGGCAACAGGCAAAACAACCACTTCCGGTCTGGTAAACATGGCATAGCTCCTTTAAAATTCTTATAATAGCAAACTATACCTTTAGAATTCCATTAAAGCAACATCTTAAAGCGATTATTTAACACCTAAAAACATTCTTTTGCCGACATCACCGCTAAAGGCGGTTTCTTGGTCATTGGCAGCAAAGACATATTGTCTTAAAAGAATAGGCGCATCCGCATCATTCGTTTTCCCTTTAGCAAGGTTTTTGCCTGTCGCACCATAAAAAGATAATTCGACGTTATTTGCGGCATTGAAAACATACTTTTGAGGGGCAATGGAAAGAGGAGGTGTGGTATCTTTGCCGCGGAGCATATTTTTGCCGACATGACCTATAAACGGAATGTCCTTGGTTTCTTGATTAAAGACATATTGGGTTTTAGGCTCGGTCTTAGTCGTGGTGTCTTGGGCTACCGCTTGCGGTTTATTCAACTTTTCTAAAGAAGCATTAACCACTCTCGAATTGGGCAATGTATTTTGAACGGTATGTTCCGATAAAACTTCGGTTTCTTTAACGTTTATGACTTTATCAAATCCGGATTTTTTGGCATTATCCAATGAAACACTGGCAAAAGTTTTGATCTCATCGGTTTTGACCATGTCCATTGCAACCACCGGATTAACTTTAAGAGAAGCGTCTATGTTATCAAAACTCTTATCATTTTCATCAGGCAAAATAGGCGTAATATTATTGATTGTTTTAGCAATGTCTTCGGTTATGATTTTAGCTTGTTCAGAAACGGTTAAATGTGTATCTGCCGGCTGAATTGATAAAGCGGCAACATTGTTGTCAATATCACAATGCAAAGCCTGATCAATAGCAGAGGATACAGTATTATTGTTTTCGGTTAATACCAGCGCTTGTGCATCAGGTAAAGGTGTCGCATCGGCTAAAGCAAAATCTTTTTCAACGACATCAACAGAGGTTGCTTTCTCGTTTTGCAGAGTATTTGCAGTTTGTTGAGGTAACGTAAACCCACCAGCACCTAAATCAGCTAATTGCACAAAGCTCTCCAAATCATTCTGCGACAAGTTTTCAGGAGATTTGGATTCTGTTTGCTTTTGATGAGTATCATGAGCTACGGGTTCATCAATTTTTTTTTTATCCTCTGATGTTTCAGAAGCCTTATTTTCTTCAACTGCTTCAGTCTTTTTATCATCAGTAACAGCATCGGTTTTTGTTTCTGCTTGAGTCTCAGTTTCAGTTTTAGCGGTAGTCTTTTCTCCCGGTTGAGATTTAGCTTCTTCCTTATTGCCCTCAGCAGGTGTTTCTTTCTTTTCTTTAATAATTTTCACCGTTGGCTGAGTGATATCAATATCATGAGGATTCTTTGGTGGGTAAACTATGTATTGCTCATAATCCATTATATCGATATTCAAAGTCGCTTTGAACATATCAAAACTTGAGATAATATCGTTATTCATATTTTCTACGTATAACGAAAGCGTTTGCAAGGCTTGGTCTGCAATTTCGTTGTTTTCTTTCATATCAGCCGCACTTACGGTATCAATGATGACAAGATAATTATCGCGTATCTTGCTATGCACTTCAGTGATTTTCTCCATATCATCAGCAACTTTTTTAACTGAGGCAGCAAGCTTATCTGTATCCTCAGAGGATATGCCGTTTTCTTGCTTAACTAGAGGTTTAATCTTGTCCATATAAACATCACTCAAGTTTTTGTAATAAGTGGAGTTGTTTTGCGCAACATTATATATCCAAGCAATTTTATTAAAGGTATCATCAAAAACATACTTGCTGTCAATTACAAAATTCTCTTCCAAAGCCTTTGGAATTGCTTGTAGCTTAGTTCTTTCCAATGCCAAATCATTTTCAATTTTAGCAAGTTTTTCCTCATTAACATCACCGTGCAATATCTCGTCCATATTACTTAAGGTTTTTTCGGAATCTTCTAAAGCTTTAATATTGGCGTCATATACAGAAAGCACATCTTTGTTATTGGTTACAGGCTTAAAGCGAATAACATCAAGAGACATTTGCGTTACTTCTTTTTGAAGTGCGGTAACAGCATTTTGAATAGCGGTTGTCCGAGCTATCAACCTGTTCTTAAGGGCGATACTTTCTTGATTTTTCACTTTATCTGCCATTTTTTTCACTTTATTGATACGTTCACTGCTTTCGCTCAAATCAACTTTAGCCTTAGGATTATCCAAATGTCCGTCAAAGGTAAATTTCAAGACATCGGAGAAACTGGCATTATGATATACCCCGTAAAATACAGCATCAAAGAGCCAGTTGTTAAAGTTTAAGTTGAGGTTCATATCAAGATTGATAACAGGCGATTCCCAAATTGTATTTTTTGTAACAAGTAAGCCCTTTGTTATGTCATAAGTACCATGAATTTTATCAAATGAACTTTGTCCGCTGGCAAGACTTTGTAAAACCGCGTCTTCAAATCCTTCAGTATTATCTCTTTGCTCAAGTTCAAATTTTATTAGAGCCAAGTCCCAACCTCTAAAAGCAGTGTTAGTGGCTTCAAAATCACCCTTTGAAGTTAAGTTTTCAAAAAAGTCATTTGGAGAGGTCGCCAAAGAACTGAAACTTCCCGAAGCGGTAATATTACCGCTGGTTAACCCATAAAGAGAACCCTTTAGGTTAGGAAATCTTAAACCGTTAACGGCATAAGTACCTTCAATTTTAGGCAAATCATTACTATTCATATCAAATTTTAACTCAACAGAGGCATTGCCGCTTAATGCTCTAAATTGAGAAACATGCAATACACCATTTTCCAAAACAGTAGCAAGATTTGCCTCATGATAATTAGCTCCGTTGAAAACTAAAGTATCCGCGCTAAGATTGCCATGGAAATTATATTTCTTAAATAGAGCATAATCAATTTTTTCGTCATTAAGTAACGGCTTACTTAAAAATGTGCCTTTATTTGCTTGTTCTGTTGATTTAAAGATACTCTTTTTGCTTAGATTAAAAAGACGATCGGCATCAAATTTATCAAAATGAAGATTTGCCTCAGCTGTCGGCGTTGTCTTAATATCATGAACGGCCAAATCGCCTTTAATGGCATTGGCACTTAAATAGGCGTTCAATTCAGTTATTGCAAAATTGTCGGCTGTTCCGGAAATCTTTCCGGCTAAAGAAAATGGAGTAACCGGCATATCTGGTTCATAATTAAAGTTCAATGCTTTTACAAATTTAGTAAAGTTATTGGATTTAAGCTCTAATTCACCATTAACTTTCATGCTTTTTGACGCATCGCTAACTTGTCCTGCATAAGAAAATTCAATATCACCGAATTTTTGCAGGGAACTCAAATTAAAGTCATCAAAACTACCGCTTAACGCACCTTGAGAAACAAATAGTTTCCGCTTAAATAAGGGGATATCAGCAGGATTAAGCCCAAGTGCTGTGGCAAACTGAGGGAAATTCTCAGTTTTAACGTCATAAGATAAGTCGCTAAATAGAGGATTGCTATAAACATTGTCCGCATTAAATTGTAAATTAAGATTACCGCCTGCAATATTAGCGATTGAAAGTTTTTTAATATTAAAGGCTTGGTCATAAGATTTAAATTCCAATATCATATCTTCTAACGGAATATTGTTATAAACCGCACCTTTTAAGGCTATTGAAGCATCAACGTTAAGCTCGTGATTCCAAGGAATAAGGCTCATTTGATGAATAAACTTATCCTTAAAGCTCAAATTTTGACTGTTTTGCGGTAACAATTGAACATATTTATCAAATAAAATTTTAGATCCTTCAATTACAGCCAAAACAAAAGTTTTTCCTTCATTGAGAACGAAACCGATATCTCCGCTCAAAACAGTAGAGTCAATGTTAACTTGTGGGGCAGAAATTTTGAGCTGGTTCATGTCACCGCTCAAAGCTATATCTGCTTTAGCATGCTTAAAGATAGCTTTTTTATTTTCATTATTGGCAAGTTTAGCTAAATCAATTCCGAAGACGGAAATAAATTGCCGCAAATCATCGGTTTCAAAGATTTGATTAATCTGAAAAGCGAGATTTTCATTTAAATTAACCGCACCGATAAATTTGAGATTTGTATTTCCCGGCATATTAAGTCCCATACGGGTAATTGTAAGCAGACCGTTCTGTAAAGTTAAACCTGTATTAAAATTAAGCACTTCCGCCCCATTATAAAGTGCATGCGCGGCCTTAATATCAATAATCCCGTTATATGTTGCCAAATTGCTATCTGCAAATTTTTTGCCTTGGCGCATACTTTGCAAAATATCCTTGCCGATTAACTCAAATATCCCCAAGTCAAGTTGCGTCATTTCCAGATTAAGCGCAAATTCCTTGTTATTGGGGAAATTTTTAAGCATTAAGTCGCCGCTGCCGGCAGCCTTATCTCCGTATTTGATGACAAAATTATTTAATTTAGCAAAAGTTTTATCGTATTCAAATTTAAAGGAGGTATCTAAAGACACATTATACTGATTGCCAATAAAATTTTCACCAAATAAGGCCATCATAATATCGGCAAAATGTGCGGTCTTAAATGTTAAAGTTCCTTTAGATTGTTTATCAAAAACGCCATCAAGAGCAGCCTTACTTCCTGTTGGTGCATTTTCAAAAGTCATATTAACATGATATCCCTGACTTTTAGCAATAGCACCTTGGAATTTAATTTCGTTATTATTATAAATCAAATTACCGTTTGTTTTATAAGGCCCCTTAATGGTTGATGCATTAACGGTTGCCGATATGTTAGGAAGCATAAGCTCTTTATTATCTTGCAGATTTTTGTAATTTAATATTGAATTATTTAATCTCACATTATTAAAAGAAACTTCAACATTTCCCGTTTTACTGGCACCTCCGGCATTAATATTGTCCCAATTTGAAACACCTTTTTCGTTAATAAGAACATTAACAGTGGCATTCGTTAAAGTCATAGAGTTAATCACAAATTTTTGTTGAAACATTGGTAAAAGCTCAACATTAGCCGATATTTCCTTAACAGTCACAAGCGGATCGCGAGGTGCGTTGCTCTTAAAAAATCTGACTGCATTTGCGGAAATTTTAGGAGAGGGTAATAAATCTACCTTTAAATCACCTTCAATAGATGCGTTAAGCCCTGTGATTTGCGCAAAGCGTTCGGAAACAACGCTTTTGTGTTGATTCCAGTCCATCATATAAATATATCCGCCCACACCAGCAATGGCTAAGATAATAAAGAGGACAACACCGATTACAATTTTTTTCAGCACTTTTTTCTCCTAACACAAAATAAACTTTGCTAAATTTTTTTATCATTGTATAATATAAAAAATTAACGAAACGATAATAACGATGATTTTTTTTGAAAAAATTGTTTAAATGGAGGCATTTAATGGAGAAACTTGAAAAATTGTTATCAAAAGCGCTTGAGGCAAAAGACAATGCTTATGCACCATATTCCCAATATTGTGTCGGTGCGGCAGTTTTGACATCAAAAGATAACATTTATGCTTCGTGTAATGTCGAAAATATATCTTTTCCATGTGGTATATGTGCGGAAGCCGGTGCTATTTCGGCAATGATAGCCGCCGGAGAACGAAAAATCAAAGCAATATTAGTAACATCAAACGGCAGTGATTTAGTGTATCCTTGTGGCGCATGCTTGCAACGCATTGCGGAGTTTGGCGATAAAAAAACAAAGATTTATTTGGCTGATGCAAAAGAAGTTCGTCAAACATATTGCCTAAAAGATTTATTACCCTATAATTTTAACACAAAGGATTTATCTCATGAATAACGGAGTTGCCGCATTTATTAAAGATTATTTAGGTGTGAAATCCCCCAAAACCGCTATTATTTTAGGGTCAGGGTTAAAAGACTTTATTGATAACATAGAAGATAAAAAAGTGCTTAAATATAAAAGTCTTCCGGAATTTCCGGAAAGCACTGTGGAGGGGCACAATGGCGAGTTGATTTACGGCATGGTAGAAGGTAAGGAAGTTCTTTGTATCAATGGTCGAGTTCATTTATACGAAGGGAATAATCCGCGAAAGATTGCCGAAGCCATTTATTCTCTAAAAGATTTGGGTATTGAACAACTGATTGTAACCAACGCCGCCGGTTCGCTAAATGAAAAAATAGCACCGGGAAGTTTAATGCTTATAAACGATCATATTAATTTCAGCGGCAGAAATCCTCTAGTCGGTCCGAATGATGCACACTACGGCCCTCGCTTTTCACCGATGAACAATGCATACACGCCGGAGCTCTTAGAGAAAATAAAAAAAATAGCTAAACAAGAAAAAATAGATGTCTGTGAGGGGGTTTATCTGATGGTCCTAGGTCCTAATTTTGAAACACCGGCAGAAGTTCGGATGTTTGCCAAATTCGGCGCCGATGCAGTCGGTATGTCCACCGTCCCTGAGGTTATTGTTGCGGCGCATTGTTCACTTAAAGTATTAGGCATATCCGTCATCACCAATTACGGAGCAGGGCTCATGTCAAGTCTTCCGCCGTCTCATGAAGAAACATTAGAAATGGCAAACAAGGCTTCGGCAAATCTCTGCCATTTGCTGACCGAATTTATCAAAAAGGAGGGTTAGATTATGTTGCCTCAGGAAATTATCCGTAAAAAGAGAGATAAAAAAAAGCTGACAGCCGAAGAAATTAACTTTTTTATTCAAGAGATGAGTAAAGGGACAATTGCCGATATTCAGGCTGCATCATTTTCTATGGCTGCATTTCTAAATGGGATGACTGATGATGAAACCTTAGCCCTGACCTTAGCTATGCGCGATTCGGGGAGAATTTTATCTTGGCAAGATATAAAAAACGGACCGATTGTTGATAAACATTCGACCGGTGGTGTAGGTGATAAAGTAAGTCTGATGTTAGCTCCGATGCTGGCGGCTTGCGGTGCTTATGTGCCAATGATTGCCGGCAGGGGTTTAGGCCACACCGGTGGCACACTTGATAAATTGGATTCGCTGTTAGGCTATAAAACAAATGTAGACATAGATACTTTTAAGGACACGGTAAAAGAAGTTGGATGTGCCATTATAGGACAAACAGCAAATTTAGCTCCGGCAGATAAAAAACTTTATGCTATTCGCGATGTTTGTGCTACGGTTGAATCAATTCCCCTCATTACCGCCTCTATTTTATCTAAAAAATTAGCGGCAGGATTATCCTATTTGGTTATGGATATTAAATGCGGTAACGGTGCCTTTATGGAAACAACAGCACGCGCTGTGGAATTGGCACGTTCTATCGCTCGGGTTGCTAACGGTGCCGGCACCAAAACCACAGCTTTGTTAACCGATATGAATAGTGTTTTAGGCACAACCGTCGGCAATGCTTTGGAGTTGCGCGAGGCTATGGATTACCTCCAAGGTAAAAACATAGATTCGCGCTTAGATGAAGTGACCATGGCGTTATCAAGCG
The DNA here is from genome assembly GCA_902763185.1 of uncultured Rhodospirillales bacterium. Taxonomy (GTDB): domain Bacteria; phylum Pseudomonadota; class Alphaproteobacteria; order RF32; family CAG-239; genus CAG-267. Next base: position 107,044 of record CACWQT010000003.1, read on the forward strand.
AATTACTTGTTAACAGTGGTTTAGCAAAAGATACCGATGACGCATTAAGACAATTAAAAAAGAGTATTTCCTCCGGTGCTGCCTATGAGAAATTTATCCAAATGGCGTCACACCTCGGAACAGACAAATCTATATTGGATAACCTTAGTGGTAAATTACCCAAAGCCAAGTATATTGAACCGATATATAGCCGAGAAGAGGGGTATGTTTCAGCCATAGATACAAGAAAAGTCGGTCTAGGTGTTATTATGTTGGGTGGCGGACGCACTATTCCAACCCAAAAGATAAACTATACCACCGGTTTTACCTCATTTTGCCAGATTGGTGACAAGGTCGATAGAAAGACACCGCTTTGCTATATTCATGCCGAGGATAAGGATAAAATCTCTGAAGTGGCCGCCGTGCTCATAGATGCTATCCGTATTACCGCCCATAAGCCGCAAAAGCACCCGACAATTATTCAAAAAATTGCCTAATCAGCTTTCTTAGGTTTCTTTGTTTGCGGTGGCGGCATAAAATCAGTATGAGATTTATAGTTTTTAATTTTGTTAAGAAGGGCATAATCCGGCACACCGTCTTGCGGAAGTTTCCATTTTTTCTGTAATTTTTTAACCGCAACGGCCGTTTTCGGACCAAATCTGCCGTCTTCTTTGAGGCCTGCTTTAATTGTTCTGTTGGCAAAATGTTGCACTTTAAGAATATCTTCATCGGTAAGTTTGTAGTTAGACTTCTCATAAATGGGCTGATACTTCTTATTTGTCGCGGTATAATCAGCCAAGGTAACAATTGCCAACGCATAATTAATAGAGCGATTCCATATCATAATCCGCCGGAAGTTACTAAGTGTAATATAAGCACGCCCACGCCTGCCATCAGGCAATATAATTCCTGCGGCGGCATTATTGGGAAGGTGTAATGCTTTTCCGTCCGCACCGATAACCCCGAGTTTTTTCCACTCTTCAACCGTTTTATATTTTTTTAAGCCGATGAGACTATAATCAAAATTCCATGGCAAAAGCACTTCTTCGCCCCACGGCTCATTGGGCTTCCACCCGAGTTTAGAAAGATAATTTGCCGCTGAGGCAATTGCATCACCGAAATTATCCCAAATATCAGCCACGCCGTCTCCGTCATAATCAACTGCATAAGCATTGTATGTTGATGGCATAAACTGGAAATGTCCCATAGCACCGGCCCAAGAACCTTTCATTTTATCACCATGCAAGTCGTATTTATCCATGATTTTTAAGACGTTGTAGAGCTCTTGCTTAAAGAATTTAGCGCGCCTGTTTTTATAGCTGAGATTGGTTAATCCGTCTATTAAGTGGTGCTTACCTTTATTATAACCGAAATGCGTTTCTACCCCCCAAAAAGCCACGAGATAATTAAGCGGCACACCGGTATTATCACTTAGTTTTTGATATTTTTTCTTTAATTCGGCATAATGCTTGCGTGCTTTGCTGACTTTATCTGCGGTCACCAATCTGTTAATATAGACATCAGAAGTCAAAATAAATTCTGCTTGTTTGCGGTCAAATTTCTGAATAGCCTTAACCTCATGGAAGTAATCATTTTGATAAGCACGATTAATTGTTTTTTTAGAGATTCCCTTAGCAATCATCTCTTGTTTTAATGAACTGAGCCATTTATCCCAGTCTTTACGTTGCTGTTCCACACTTTTAAGCGCCCAAGCCGACGGTGCTAAAAGGCTGAAAATCATTGTCATAAATAAAATTTTTTTAAGCATAGTATTTGCCTTATTTCTTAAACTGATACTCTACCATAAAACAAAAATCTTTACTTTCTCCTAACAAACAACGCTTGCCATGAAAAAAAATGTATGCTACAAAAATCATCAGGAGAACACCATGGATATTAAAGCTTTTAAACAACAATTACCGGAAAAAAGAGCGATTTTAGGCATAGATTACGGCACAAAGCGCATGGGTTTGGCTGTATCGGATTTATCTTTAATGATTGCCACTTCCTATAAAATTTTATATAGGAAAGAATTATCTCAAGATTTAGCTGAACTCAAAAAAATAATAGCCGAAAAAGAAATCGGAGCCGTTGTCATGGGGCTTCCTTTGCAGATGAATGGGGTAGAGGGGGAAATTGCCGCTGAAGTACGCCGATTCGCAACAGTATTAGAGAAAACTTTTGCTCTACCGATACTGCTTTGGGATGAACGCTTATCATCATCAGCTGTGGAGAATTTTTTAATTAAAGAAGTGGATTTATCGCGTAAAAAACGCGCCAAAGTATTGGATGCCTCTGCTGCTGCTTACATTTTACAAGGTGCTCTTGACGCTCTCAAATATGCCTAAAATTTAGCTTGCCTAAAACCCAAAAATGTGGTATACTATTTAGGTATTCAGTCACAAAGGGAGCGCGCGTCATGGATTTTAACTTTAACACATTTGAAGAGTTTATGAGCTTTGTCAAAACCGAAGGCAAAGATATTGATAGATGGTCTAAAGAGAAAATAAATAAGTTTAATAATCATGTATGGAAATTGCAGGAAAATCCGGAATTTAATGCCAAATATGAAGTATGGGTAGAGGATGTAATTGCCCATAAGCAAAGGAAAAGAGTTGAACTTTACGGCAAAGATGCAGTGATAACAAAGCCAGTAAAAACAATGTCTAAATAAGGGGGAGACATGTTTAATAAACTACTTAATTGGGCTGAGAAGCTGGTAAATTGGGTAGAAAAAGATAAAGAAAAGCAAGCCCAGAAGATACGAGAGAAAAGAGCCGCTTATTTAGAAGAATGCCGTAAACAAGCCGAAGCAGAACAGCGCAAGGCATATAAGCAAGAAATAGAACGGCGTAAGGCTAATCGTATTCATCAATTAAGTAGCTATACTGATTTTAGCGAATTCAAAAGTTTTATAGAAAGCCCTCAATATAAAAGATTATCAGATGATGACCGCGACCTATTCCTAAAAAGGGCAAACGATTTAAGAAAACAAAATCCCCAATTTGCCAAAGACTACCAAGCATGGCAAAATGAAAAATCTAAAAAATTTTCAAATCAGATAAATAATCGGGATATACCAAGTATTTAGATTAGTTTTATTTTCAACTAAAGTAGAATTGAATCCTCTACAATATAAGCATATCTCTCTTGTGCTACAAGGAGGGGAGAATATGTCAGAAAAATCATATCAAGAGTTCAAAACCGTTATGGAAATGGTCTATGTGGTGCAAAGGGCCTATTTTGCGTATCCGCGGTGGGCAATCAATCAAATTGAAGAGTTTGAGCAAAAGTTTGCCGCCAATTTGCTAGAATGCTATAAAAATCGCCGTTTTTGTAAAGAATACGCCGCCTATGAACAAGCCGTTGCCCTAAAGCATCACTTGAAATCCCCACAAACCGCAACCGAAAAACGGTTAGTCAAAATCTTAAAGGAGTTGGAACTGATAAATCTTGCCTGCCAACCTTATCACTTAGATAATAAAGAAATTTACCGAAAACAAGCCGATACCCGCTTAAAATACGAAAAGAGATTAAAAGACAATCAAAACAATTGTCATCAAGCAAGCGAAAAATGGACAAGATAAGCAATCAATAAAAAAAGGAGCAAATTGCTCCCTTAAATTTTAGGAAGATACATCTTGCACAGTGTCATCCCAAACGCGTCATCCTGAACTTGTTTCAGGATCTAATGAGATGTTGAAAGAAATTCGCATGACGAAATAAGTCAAGCCGCTTTGACAACATCAAATTTCACTTCGGCACCGCCCAGTTCATCAACCGTCGGTTCAGAAATGCTGTTTGTTTCGGCAATCTCAAGCGCCAAAACTTGCTCTTTGATGTAATCGGCATATTCCATAATTGCAGTCTTAACTTTGCTGTTATCTGAAGAATACGCGAGCTTGATTCTGTCTGAAATATCAAAATCCTTGGTCTTGCGGAGAGCTTGAATCATACGAACAAAGTCGCGCGCAATACCCTCTTTTTCCAAGTTTTCATCAATTTCGGTATCCAAAATCACCACAGCCGTATTATCCGGCAAAGCCTGACCGCTCATACCGTCATTGATGACAAGACGAAGCTCATATTCTTCGGCAAACAAGGTCTGTCCGGCAATAGCAAGAGTGCCGTCTGCATTTTGGCTCCACTCGTTTGTTTTTGACTTAGCCATAATGTCTTTCATAAACGCACCCAAACGCTTACCGATAAGCGGCGTCTTGAGGTAGAGGAATCTTCCCGCCACATCGGCAATATCAGACTTTAACACAATCTCTTTAACGTTAACCTCATCTTTTAACGCCTCGGCAAAGTCTTTAAGCGTTTCCGCCTTATCACCGGCAACAATCATAGATTTCAACGGCAAACGGTTGCGGAGCTTATGTTCTTCACGGATAGCTTTGGCAACTGAAGAAATCGCACGCACCATATCCATTTGCTCAATTAATTTGGCATTATCGGTAATCGTGCTCAAATTCGGCACATCAGCCAAATGAACCGATTCTTCACCGGTCAATCCTTTATAAACGAACTCGCTCATAAACGGCATTAACGGTGCAGCAATCTTCGCTACATTAATAAGAACGGTATAGAGGGTGTTAAAGGCGCTCAAATCTTCACCGTCCCAGAAACGTGCACGAGAACGACGAATATACCAGTTATTCAAAATCTCTAAGAAATCCTCAACCGCGGCACACGCACGAGCAATCTCATAGCTTTCCATATCAGCCTTAACGCTTACTGCTAAGGCCTTTAACTTCGCTAAGATGTAGCTATCCAAAACATCATTTGATTGAGCAATCTCTTGGGCTTTAATCCCTTCGGCATTGGCATAAAGGGTGAAGAAATAATATGCATTCCAGAACGGAATAAGTGCTTTTCTTGCCGCTTTAGCAATTTCTTTACCTTCTTTATCAACCGCCACGTTGCCGCCTTTAAGGACAGGGGATGAAATCAAGAACCAACGGAGTGCATCCGAACCGATTGTTTCCAATATATCATTCGGATCCGGATAGTTTTTCAAACGTTTAGAGAGCTTTTGCCCGCCTTCAGCCATCAAAAGTCCGGTGCAGATACAGTTCTTAAATGCCGGCTTGTTATGAAGAGCCGTAGAAAGCACTGTCAATGTATAGAACCAACCGCGGGTTTGGTCAATTGCTTCCACAATAAAGTCAGCCGGAAAATGATTTTCGAACCACTCTTTGTTCTCAAACGGATAGTGGATTTGCGCATAAGGCATTGAGCCCGATTCAAACCAACAGTCAAATACGTCAGATACACGACGCATCATTGTTTGACCTGAAGCATCATCAGGGTTCGGATAAACCACATCGTCAATATAAGGCTTGTGGAGATTGGTTACTTCAACACCGGTCTTTGCCTTAATTTCCTCTAAAGAGCCGAACACATCAACCCTCGGGAACTTCGGATTATCTGACTTCCATACCGGAATTGGCGTTCCCCAAAAGCGGTTACGTGAAATTGACCAGTCACGAGCACCTTCAAGCCATTTACCGAAACGCCCGTCTTTAATATGCCCCGGAATCCAGTTGATTTCTTGGTTGTTCTTAACCATTTCATCGCGGAAATCCGTTACTTTTACAAACCAAGAACTCATTGCTTTATAAATAAGCGGGGTATCCGTGCGCCAACAATAAGGATAAGTGTGTGTATATTGCTCCTTTTTAACCAACAGATGATTTTCTTTAAGCCATTGCATAATCGGCTCATTGGTATCAAACACCTGCTGTCCGGCGTAATCTGTTACCTCTGCGGTGAATTTACCGGCTTCATCAACCGGACAAACCACAGGGAAGTTCTCATCATAAGTCCTGCAAACTTCAAAGTCGTCTTGACCAAAGCCCGGTGCAATGTGAACCACGCCTGTTCCGTCTTCGGTAGAAACAAACTCACCGGATAAAACCTTAAAGCACCCTTTCTCTTTTAAATGCTTAAAATAAGGGAACATCGGTTCATAGCTTAAGCCCAACAAATCAGAACCTTTAATGGTTTTAACTTGGGTGGCATTCTCAAGTTGCTTTTTATAACTGCCAAGACGTGCCACGGCAATAATATATTCCTGCCCGTTTTCACTCATTACCGCATAGTCAATGTCTTTACCGACCGCAAGCATTAAGTTAGAGGGTAAAGTCCACGGAGTGGTTGTCCAAACAAGGATTTTTTGTCCGGTTTCAAGCGTAAACATTACTGTTATGGCATTATCCGTTTTATCCCGATAGCCGAGATTTACTTCAAAGTTAGAAAGCGGTGTTTCGGCAGCCCAAGAATATGGCAATACGCGATAATCTTCATAAACCAAGCCTTTATCATAAAGCTCTTTGAAGTTATGGATAACGCTTTCCATAAACGAAAGGTTCATCGTCTTATAATCATGGCTAAAATCAACCCAACGACCGATACGCTTAAACATATCTACCCAAATGCCGGAATATTTCAAAACGTCCGTGCGGCAAAAGTCATTAAATTTTTCTACGCCATAAGCTTCAATTTGCTTTCTGCCCGAAACATTAAGTTGTTTCTCAGCAGACATTTCTGCCGGCAAACCGTGACAATCCCAGCCCAAACGACGTTCAACTTTTTTACCGTTCATAGTCTGAAAACGCGCTACGGCATCTTTGACATAGCTTACCATAATATGCCCATAGTGCGGGGTTCCGTTAGCAAACGGCGGTCCGTCATAAAATACAAATTCTGCCGCATTATCGCGGTTATGCACAGACTTTTCAAAAGTTTTATCTTCTTCCCAAAAGTTTAAGATATTTTTTTCCATTTCAGGAAAGTTGATTTTGGCATTTAATTCTGGGTAATATTTCTTTTTTTCGGTCATCTTAAAAATCCTAAAATAAACAAACTTCAGACACTTTAGCCATAAAAACTTACAAAATCAAGTTGATTTTAAAAAAATGCCGGAATCTTAACTTATTTTTTAAACATTTGGCTCTAAAATGACAGAAAATAGAGCAGGTGAAAATGAAACTGTTTGGTAAATATATGAAAATAAATAAAAAAATATACACCTTGTTAGCAGCATTAATGTTGTTACCAATAGCTGATGTTTACGCCGCCGGCGGAAAAATTACCGCCGCACAGGCATTTTATACGCTTGCACATAATAATAATGTTCAAAAAATCAATGAATTACAGAATCGCGGTTATTCTTTAGAAAGCACAGATGGCAGAGGATATAATCCTGTCTGTAAAGCAATTATGAATCAAGACAGGAATGCCTATCGGATATTAGTATCTCAAGGTGCTAATCGTTCTCCGAATTGCTTAAAACGCATACCGGAAGATACATATCGGCGTTTCTTTGGGATAAGACCAAATCAAACTGCCGTTGCTGCATCAGAGGATGGTACAGCATCTAAATTGAAGGATATTCCGACATGGGTGGCGGCCAGTGCTTTAACCGCTGGCGCCGTGGCAACAGCATATGCGTTGCGCGGTACAACCGGTAAAGGAGGTGGTTCACCTGGTCCTGGACCTATACCACCAACGCCGACAACCTGCCCGAATGGTACTTATGATGTCAAAACCAAAAAATGTATATGTAATGAGGGGTATTATCACTATGGAGATGATACAGCTTGTTATTTACCGGTTGCAAATTGTGAAAGTCAAACCAAGAGTATTTGTAATGCGTGCGTAACCGGATACATACTGTTTAATAACGTTTGCTATATCAAAATACCTAATTGTGCTGTTCAATCAGCAGATAAATGTTCTCAGTGTGAGACAGGGTATGGCCTACATGGCGGAGATGGATCGGCTTGCTATCATGATATAGATAACTGCGTAACTCAAGAATTAAATAAGTGCACACAATGTGTTGCAGGGTATGATACTTATGGTGATCCTTCCAAAATGCAATGTTACAAAAAGATAGAACATTGCTTAAATCAAGTTCAAACAGCATGTATGCAATGTGAAGCAGGATATGATACCTATGGCGATATCACGGCATCACATTGTTATCCTAGCAATCCTTGTACCGCGTATGCCAATACAGTTCCAACCATTATAGATGGCGAGGTTGAGTGTATTTGTAATATTAATAAAGGATATGCCGGTGATAAAGAAAATTGCCAACTTGCAGAAGAAGGAGAGTATGAAGAAGGAGACGGCAATCGCGAAAAATGGGATAATCTCAACGAACTATATTGCAATTCACATGGCAAATATATGGGAAATGGCATTTGTCAATGTTATACTAGTCGCGGTTATGCCGGTAAAAACAGTAATTGTAAGGTAGATGAATGTTGCACATCATGCATTGAACCGACGTATATTCAAGATCAAAATAACGGATTATGTTACATAAATTTGTATTGTTCGGATCATAAAGTGCAAAGAGGTAATACTTGTGTGTGTGAAACGGGATATATTGCATATAACGACGGTTGTTATATAGATTTGAAATGCGAACAAGAATCAATTCATACATATCAGCAAGGCAATCAGTGTGTATGTAAGCCAAATTATGATGAAAATTGCGAGCAGTGCTTAGAAGGTTATGAGATGGACGCTCGTGGAAATTGTAATGCAATAGAGCCTGTATGTCCTGAAAATTGGACAGGTAAAGAATGTAATATATGTCCGGTGGAATTTCTATTATCAAGTGATAGCTTACATTGCGGACCGGAATGCGCCATAAATCGTGCTCCAAGAAGCGAAAATGATGAAAATTGTAGTCTTTGCGGTGCAGGATATGACAAAGATAGAAACGGATTGTGCATTGTTACAGAGTGCTCTTCAGGAAGAGAAGGATATGTCAAGGATGACGAAGGAAATTGTGTTTGTGACGAAGCTAATGGATATGCCATGACAAGATTAGGCATCTGTGAGAAGAAGGGGCAACCGATAGTTGGCGTTTCAGATAGGAATATCAATAACGATACATTTACAATAACACATAATGGTGCGGATGACCCTATTTTCCGTGATGTCTATGGTATGAAACCGGTAGAATCAGAAGATGCCGAAGGCAATAAAACATATTATGAAAATGTATATAATGCCTTAACATCACCAAGCGACGCCACAGCAGAAGCAGAAAGCCAAACCGCTACAATAAGAATAAATAATATGAACACGGGTGCTAACACGGTATATGGTATTTATCAACCCAATGCGATATATAATTCTGCCGTTATTAATAGAACCATTAAAGATGCAACAGCTACCGGTAATATTATCATAAATGATACACACACATTATCGTATATATATGGCTTGTATAACACGGGTGAAACGGAAGATGAGGTATCAAAAGATATTTATAATGCTTTTGCATTTGGCTCTGGCGAAGGCAGTGCCGCATCACCGACTAATAATCAGGCAATAGGTAATATTACCGTAACAAAAGATGAAGAGAGTAAAGGTCGTATTGTTGGTATTCATGGTGTAAGTAATATTTTTAATGCATATGCCAATACCACAGATGGTGCTGCGGCAAATGCTGATGCTCAAGGTTCGATAGTATTGACTAATAAAGGTGAGGGAGATGTAATCGGTATTGAGGGAACAAGCAATAAGGCAAAAATAAATAATGCCTTAACCTATATGGATTCTGCAGTTTCAAAAACGATTTCCGAAGGAAACATAAAAATTGCCGGAACAGATGATGTATATGGAATATCAGCCAAAGGAACAGTAGCTAATAGTGAAACACAATTTAGCAAAAGTTTCATATTACAAGAAGAATTTCGTTCCACCGGTGCCATAGATGCAACAACCGAAAAAACAACGAGCAAGGGCTATGGTATATATGTAACAGGGGAAAATGTAGCCGCCGATGTATATAATGCTTTAGGTTATCAAAGCACAGGTATTATTACGGTAACCAATAACAATGGCGGAAGTGCATATGGTATATGGAACGGTATAGCAACCTATATCGGGGATGAAGGGCAAAAATACTATAATAATACTTACAATGCTTTTCGGTCATCTGCAAAATATGGTGGGGATAATAGCACGGCCAAAGGCACAATCAATGTAAATATCAAAGGAGAAGGAATAGGCATACAAAATGCCATTGGTTCTTACGCCGCCGGCGATATATTTAATGCGTATGCCAATTCCGGATCAGATGTAAAATTAAGTGTAATCGGCAATATTAATCTCAATGATGAGAGCACTAATTCAGATATCGTGCTAAAAGGCTTAGAAGGTGACGGAGCGACGGTTGCAAATGCCTATGCGACAGGCCAAGGCCAAAATACAGAAACAAATGTTCTTGGTAATATAAATGTAACGGCAAATAACAGAAAAATAGGTGGTATCGCCGCTGGTATGTATAGCACTGGAGCAGTAGAGCAAAACGCTAAAGTTATTAATGCAGGACTAATCAACGATAAAAGCACTGTTGAAGGCAATATTCTGGTGCAGTCAACAGGTCAGCGACCACTGAGCACCATGTATGGTATGTATGTCACTAATTATGACGTAAACGGCGGCAACTCTGAAACCGCACAACCCAAAGATATATATAATGCATATTACGATAATCCCGATAATGTGTCATCAGGTAAAGTGACCGGAACAATCAGAGTTTATGCACCTAATGCCAGCTTAGGTTCAACAGCGGAATATTATGGTATCTTTACTAATGGTGGTAGAGCATATAATGTTTATAGCACCAATAGCGCCGCCAATGTCAAGGGCACTATAGAAGTAGACATCAACGGCAGTAACAATACGACGACCGCCGCAGGTATGAAGGGTGTAAACGGGGCATATTTATATAACACCGGCAATGGTGCAAATTCTCATATCAGTGTTACAACCTCAAGAGGAAGCAGTAATGCTTACGGTATGATGGGTGAAAACAGCTATATAGCAAATAGTGCCCTCATTGATGTAAAGAGCCAAAGAGCCAATGCTTATGGTTTATATGTCCATAACGGCACGATTATAAATGAAAGCACCGGTGTCTTAAACGTAAATGGTTCAACCGGAAGTTATGGTATTTATGCCGTAAGTGATAATGCCATGGATACCTACGTTCAAAATGCTGGAACGATTAATCTGACGGGCGCTTCTAAAAATGTCGGTATTTTCGCCTCCGGATCCAATGCTAAAGTTAAAAACACTGGTCAAATCATCATCAATGGCACAGAGAACACTGATATCTGCACCGATGGACAGTGCGGAAACAATGTTGCCATTATGTTGACAGATGGTGCCCAGTTAATTAACAACGGTTCTATCACCAGTGACAGCAATTTGGACTTATCGGCTATGGGGGGCACGGTATCTATTGCTGAAGGTGGTAGCTTTAAGGCGGCCGGATTTATCAGCGGTGATTTAGATGTAGAACAAGACACCATCATGAATAATTTTGATAAAGAGATTGTGCTAGAAAACGCCCTAGATGCTGAAGATGTCAGCCAGACTAATGTTAATATAAAATCTTATCTTTATAATACCGGCATCAAGCCCAATAGCACAGGTTCAAATGATATCGTGCTGGAAATGAAAGACTTCTCGGAAGTAACATCAAATACAAGTGAATCCGCATATTTGGAACAAAACTATAATGCTGAGAAGAACGCCGCTTTATTTAACAGCTTAAAAGCCGCACCAACGGCAACTGCTGCCCAACTTGTAGAAGCCAAAGCCATGGGATCTTCGTTTATCCCCAATATCCCTGAGGAAGAATTAAAAATCCAGCGTAGCCTTAACCGCACTATGACCGATGAATTATTTAAGGAGGGTGGTGATGTGCGTAAGTTTATCGGTGTCGATGCGATGAAAGTCGGACGCTCTGACAGTGGCTCACTTACCGGCTATGATATTAATTCGCAAAGCTCTTATGCACTTTATGATAAGAAGATGAATAATCGTTATCGCTTAGGTTTAGGTATGAGCTTTACCCACACTGATACTGATTACAATGACGATTCGCGCCGCAAGAATTTCAATGTTCAAGCCTATGTCCCATTAACTTATAAGTTAGGCAATCATTTAACTGTCGTATCAATGGCCGAGTTAGGTTATTCCGATGGTGATTACACAAGAAAGAGCCTAAATCAATCTTTTAAGGCGGACACCTCAGCCATAACTTATGGATTATTAAACGAAATCCGCTATAAATCAAATCTCGGATCGGTTAATGTCACACCGTTTGTCGGCTTAAATGCCCTCGGTTGGTATCAGGATTCCATAAACGAGGGGCATGATGCTCAAGCACTGCATATTTCGGCAACTAACGTCTTTTCTTTAGAAAGTGCTTTAGGAATTTACGTTGATAAAGACATTGAGCTTAACGAAGATAATCGCTTAAATATCGCTTTAGGTGCCGGATATTATCATGAGTTTGCCGATCCGTATCGCGGCTTTGACACGCATCACAGTGACAGTATCGGTAAGTATAGGTTGAAGAATAAGATTCACTCTGATGACCGCGGCTTAATCTCTGCCAAACTCAAATATGATTACAAAGCATTTTCAATCTATGCTGAACTCCTACAATATTTAGAAGAAGAACACCCGACCGAATTTGACGGTGGCCTGCAATATCGTTTCTAAACACCTGCAGGAAAAGTGCTAAATAATTTAAAAAAAACTCTTTTCTTTTAAAATTTATGTGTTATAAGCATAGCCATAATCTTTAATATAATTAGAAAGTGGGGTCAAAAGCCCCGCTTTTTTGTTACTTTTTTAAGGAGTGTATAATGCAAAGACATCATCTTGCAGACATCGTAGAGCCGGTTGTGGAAGGCCTTGGTTTTGAAACTGTGCGGATTCTCACGATCGGCGATTCTAATCCGGTTTTGCAGATAATGATAGATTATCCGGACGGTAACAAAGAAATTACCGTGGATGATTGTGCAAATGTCAGTCGTGCGCTTTCAAAGGAGCTTGATGAAAAAGACCCCATAGAAAATCGCTATACTTTAGAGGTTAGCTCTCCGGGGTTGGACAGACCGCTGACTAAGCTCTCGCACTTTGCAAGATACATCAATTATACGATTAAACTTGAAACCCTTGAGCCGATAGAAAAGCGCAAGCGTTTTAAGGGTATTATTAAAAATGTTTCGTCCGATGGCGTAATTGCTTTAGATATGGATGGAACAACCTATCAACTGCCTTTTGATAATATCTTAAAGGCAAAGATTGTTATAACGGACGAGTTATGGGCAGAATACTTAAAAACCCATAAACCGACTGCAAATTAAACCTAACCCTGTTAAAAGAGGACAAAATGGAAAATATTGTAAATATGCCCAGACCAGAAATTCTTATGGTAGCAGACGCCGTTGCCAGAGAGAAGAATATTGATAAAGAAGACGTATTTGAAGCCATGGAACAGGCTATCCAAAAGGCCGGTCGTTCCAAATACGGTTTTGACCATGATATTCGTGTAACCATTAGCCGCAAGACAGGCGCCATTACTTTGGCACGCTATCGTGCGGTGGTTGATGTGATTGAAAACGAAACAACCGAGCTGACTTTAGAAGAAGCACGTCGCATCAATCCGGATATCAAAGTCGGCGAGTATATCATTGATCCGTTACCGCCGATTGATTTTGGGCGTATTGCCGCACAAACCGCAAAACAGGTTATAACCCAAAAGGTGCGTGAAGCCGAGCGTAATAAACAATACGAAGAATACAAAGAAAAAATCGGCACGATTATCAACGGTACGGTTAAGCGTTTGGAATTCGGTAACGTGATTGTTGATATCGGTAAGACAGAAGCCGTATTAAACCGTAACGAAATCATCCCGAGGGAGAGTTTCAAAAACGGAGACCGTGTTCGTGCTTATGTTTTGGATGTTCGTCGCGAAAACAAAGGCCCGCAAATTTTCTTATCAAGAACTTGTCCGGAATTTATGGCAAAGTTATTTACTTCCGAAGTTCCTGAAATTTATGACGGTATCGTAGAAATTATGGGCGTTGCACGTGATCCTGGTTCAAAAGCAAAGATTGCTGTTCGTGCCAAAGATTCTTCCATTGATCCGGTTGGTGCTTGCGTTGGCTTAAGAGGTATTCGTGTTCAAGCAGTTGTAACCGAGCTTCAAGGCGAAAAGATTGATATCGTTCCTTACTCTGCTGACCGTGCACAATATATCGTAAGCGCTTTAGCTCCTGCCGAGGTTAGCAAAGTGGTTATGGATGAAGAAAACAATCGTATTGAGGTTGTCGTAACCGATGAACAATATTCATTGGCAATCGGGCGTCGTGGTCAAAATGTTAAATTAGCATCACAGTTGTTAAATGCTGATATTGATATTTTAACCGAAGAGCAAGAACGTGAACGTCGTGCCACAGAAAATCGTATTCGTTCCGAGCGTTTTATTTCAGCCTTGGATGTTGATGAGATGATTGCTCACGTTTTAATCTCTGAAGGTTTCTCAACGGTTGATGAAATTGCTATGGTTGATAAGTCAGAGCTTGCCTCTATTGACGGCTTTGATGAAGATTTGGCAACAGAACTTCAAAATCGTGCCATAGAATTTGTTCAAAAGCGCAACCGCGAATTTGAAGAAAAGAAAAAGACCTTGGGTGTGGACGAGAGTTTGCAAACCGTTGCCGGTCTTGATAAAGATATGATTTTAACCTTGGCAGAAAAGGGAGTTAAGACCTTGGATGACTTAGCAGACTTAGCTGCAGATGAGTTAATGGAAGCTTTAGGCGAAGGTGTAATCACCGAGGCCGAAGCCAATCGTATCATTATGGCCGCTCGTGAACATTGGTTTACAGACGAGGCAAAATAAGGATAAAGCATGTCAAGAGAGCAGATTGAGCGGAAATGTATCTTGGACGGCACGGTAAAGCCATTGGCTGAGCTGTTGCGCTTTGTCGAGCTCAATAATGAACTTTTACCGGATTTCAATAAAAAATTACCGGCCAAAGGGATGTATGTGACCGCCAATCGGCTCTCTTTGATTAAGGCTTTGGAAAAGAAGTTATTTCATAAAGTTAGCCGTCACAATCTGCGGATTAGTGAAGATTTTATGGAAAATGTAGAGAGGTTATTAAGGCAAAAAGCTTTGGATAGTTTGAACATTGCACGCAAATCAGGTGCTCTGTTAACCGGATTTGAAAAACTAAAAGAAGCTATCAAAAAAAATAAGGTAAGTTTTATTGTAGAGGCAGTAGATGCAGGGCTTGACGGCAAAGAAAAAGTCGCATTACTTGCTAAAAGTATTGAAATATTTAATTTATTTAGTATAGATGAATTAGATAAAACGTTAAATAAAGAAAATACGGTTTATGTTGCCGTCTTAAAAGGTGATGTAAGCGGTATGGTATATCAAAACTTAAAAAAGTATCAGAACTTTTTTATTGTAAATGGAGAAAATAACGAATGACAGAAGATAATGGCAAAAAATTAACATTATCCGGAAAATCAACCCTCACCTTGAAAAAGACCAATACGTCTGCCAAAACCGATGGGCGTAAAATGGTGCAGGTGGAAGTACGTAAAAAACGTTTTGTAACGCAGGCTAATGCCACACCGACCGAACCGGCTAAAATAGATGAGGCTTTGGCACAAAAGCTGGAATTATTGGCAAAAGCCAAAGAACACGATGCCAAAAGAAAGCTAGAAGAAGAAGAAAAAGAAATTGAGTATCAAAAACAAAAAGAAGAAGCTGCTGCCTTAAAGAAAAAGCAAGAGGAAGAAAAGGCAAAAGCCGAAAAAGCCGCAGAAAAGAAAAAGGCAAGCGAAAAAGCTTCTCAACCGGTTTCAGAGAAGTCAGAGCCAACAAAATCTTATAATGTCAATAA
This sequence comes from uncultured Rhodospirillales bacterium, assembly GCA_902763185.1. GTDB lineage: Bacteria > Pseudomonadota > Alphaproteobacteria > RF32 > CAG-239 > CAG-267. Next base: position 122,778 of record CACWQT010000003.1, read on the forward strand.
ACATAAAAAAGATAATTATGATGACGAAGATGACGATGACGAAGATGTAAATTATAAAAAAGGCAAAAAGGGCGGTGCGCAGGAAAGTTCCAAACCTTTAACCAAAGAAGAAACTTTTGAACAAGAGCGCAAAAAAATTCAGAAGCGCAGTTTTGAAACGCCTAAGCGTAATACCAATAAAATCAACGTTAATTCATATATGTTTGGTTCTGATGATGAGGATGAAGATGATTACGGCTATGGTGCGCCACGTCGTCGCTATAAAAAGAAAGCGCCTAAACCGCAAGTTCAGCAGACAGCTCCGCAAGAAAAAATCATTAAAGAGGTCATTATTCCGGAAATTATAACGGTTCAAGATTTAGCCAATCGTATGGCAGAAAAAAGCTCAGATGTGATTAAGAAATTGATGGCTTTAGGAGTTATGGCAACCATTAATCAGGCCATAGATGCTGATACGGCACAAATTGTTGTCGAGGAAATGGGACATAAGTTCAAGCGTGTTGCGGAAAGTGACGTAGAAGAAGGCTTAACCGGTCCGGAAGACACGGTAGAAGACCTCTTGCCGCGTGCACCGGTTGTGACCGTTATGGGACACGTTGACCACGGTAAGACATCTTTATTGGATGCTCTCCGTGAAACCAATGTTGCCGCGCGTGAAGCCGGTGGTATTACTCAACATATCGGTGCTTATCAAATCACCTTAAAAGGCGGTCAAAAAATCACCTTTATTGATACCCCTGGACACGAGGCCTTTTCAGAAATGCGCGCCCGCGGTGCTAAGGTTACCGATATTGTGGTTTTGGTGGTCGCAGCTAATGACGGTATCAAACCGCAAACCATTGAGGCTATTCGTCACGCTCAAGCAGCGCAAGTGCCGATTGTTGTTGCAATTAATAAAATAGACCTCCCTGGAGCAGATCCGATGAAGGTAAAGACAGAGTTGTTGCAACAAGGTATTGCCGTAGAGGAAATGGGTGGTGAATGCCTATGCGCTGAAGTCTCTGCCAAGAAACGTATCAATATTGATAAATTGGTGGAAGCGATTTTATTGCAAGCAGAAATTCTTGACCTTAAAGCCAATCCAAATCGTGCTGCAGAAGGTGCTGTTATTGAAGCTAAGATGGAAAAAGGTCGTGGTAACGTTGCGACTGTTCTCGTGCAAAAAGGCACATTAAGAGTTGGAGATATTTGTATTGCCGGTAAAGAATGGGGACACGTTCGCGCTATGTTTAACGAAAACGGTAAAAAGGTTTTTGAAGCCGAGCCGGCTATGCCTGTTGAGGTTTTAGGTTTACAAGGAACACCGTCGGCTGGTGATGACTTCATTATCGTAAAAGATGAAAACCAAGCACGCGAAGTCTGCAACTATCGTATTCGCAAAGAACGTGATGCTAAGTTAGTCAAGAGTGCCAAGTCTGCTATGGAGCAAATGTTGGATAAGATTAAATCAGGTGAATCCAAGCAATTAGCCGTTATCATCAAAGCAGATGTTCAAGGGTCCATTGAGGCTATTGAGGGCACAATCAATAAACTTTCAAACGATGAAGTTTCAGTTCACGTTTTGCACTCAGCTGTTGGTCCGATTTCAGAATCAGATGTTACTTTAGCCAAAGCTTCTGATGCTTTTATCATTGGCTTTAATGTTCGTGCTATCCCGCAAGCGAGAGACATGGCACGCCGTGACGGTATCGATATTCGTTACTACTCGATTATTTATGATGTTGCAGATGATGTTAAGAAAGGCTTGGAAGGTTTATTGTCACCTGAGCTCCGTGAGAAATTCTTAGGCTATGCCGAAATTCGAAACGTCTTTAACATCACCGGTGTCGGTAAAGTCGGCGGATGTATGGTAACCGAAGGTCTTGTTAAACGTGGTGCTAAAGTTCGTTTGTTGCGTGATAACGTTGTTATTCATGACGGTAACTTGGCGCAGTTGAAGCGCTTCAAAGAAGATGTCAAAGAGGTTAAGAACGGATACGAATGCGGTATGAGTTTTGAAAATTATAACGATATTCAGGTAGGCGACTACATTGAATGTTATGAGATAGAAACCATTGCCGCCAAATTATAGGAGGTCATAATGGTAAATGCCGTCTATAAAGAGCCGTCACAACGCCAGTTGCGTATTGCTCAAGAGATAAAAAAAATCATAGCGTCCGCTTTGCAAAAAGGCGAAGTACGCAATCCATTGCTTTTGGATAGTTTCATTACCATCACTAAAGTAGATATTTCGCCGGATTTAAAATTTTGTACCGTTTATTTTATGACCTTAAACGGACAGAACTTAGGCCAAATAGAAGACGATTTGAATGCCGAAACATGGGGGCTCAAGAAAACTATTGCCGCCAAGCTAAAGCTTCGCTATACACCGGATTTAAATTTCCGCATGGATACCTCTTTTGCAGAAGTTGACCGGATAGAACAACTTTTGCGTGACCCTAAGGTTGCTAAAGACTTAGGTCACAAAGAAGACTAATATTCATATTTTAGAAAAGGAGTAAAATTATGTTTAAGAACTTTTTAAATGAATTCAAGACCTTCGCTATGCGCGGTAATGTAATTGACATGGCAGTCGGTATCATTATCGGTGGTGCGTTCGGCACAATTGTGAACTCTCTTGTTAATGATGTTTTAATGCCGCCGATTGGTATGTTGTTAGGCAAAGTTGATTTTTCGGATTTGCAATTGGTATTGTCCGGCGAAGGTGAAACTGTGGTTGCCATTAAATACGGTATGTTTATCAATGCATTAATCAGCTTTTTAATAGTTGCTTTTGCTGTATTTCTTTTGATTAAAGCAATTAACAAACTCCAAACAAGCGTGGCTAAAGCTGATGCAGCGGCAGAGGCAGCTGAACCGACAACGAAAGTTTGTCCTTATTGCTGTTCTGAAATCAATATCAATGCAAAGCGTTGTCCACATTGCACTTCAGAATTAAAGAAGTAATCAAACATACACTAAAAAAGCTCGCCATTAGCGAGCTTTTTTTATATCTGTAATTTGGTGTATTCACACTCCTTCACGTCTGTTTCTAAAATATTCATATGTGATAAGTACGATTCCAGAAACAATTAGGGGCAACAGATAATAAATAATCCGATAAGCAATCAAAGCCCCAAACAAAATAGCTTGATTATCTTGCCCCGGTAAAATGTTTGAGAATACCAATTCAAATACGCCAAGTCCCCCCGGAACTTGACTGTATACGCCTAATACTTGCGCAATAATAAAAGCCCCCATAAAAGTAAAGAAATCAATTTCCACAAAGCTTATTAAAACCGAGTAAAGCACCAGTGATGCCATTAAAATATCTAAACTACCGATAAATATTTGCTCTAAAGCGAGTTTGAAATTGGGCATCTTAAAATCAATCCCTTTAATCACTAAATCCTTTTTATAATAAATGCTCGCCCATAAGTAAATACAAAGCCCAACAACCGATAAAATCATGGTAATAAACGTAGATACTTTTGTAGATTCATTACCGCCAAATGCATGTTCAGGGGTGAGCAGGTATCCTAAAATGATTAAGAAAAAACAGGCCACTAAATATGTGAAGCCGGAAAATGTAATCATTTTAACAATATCACCGGCTTCAATATCCCATCGGGAATAAAATCGATATCGGACTGCTCCTCCGGAAACAATCGCATGTCCGGCATTATTGCTGACCGAAAAACCGATAAATCCGGTCAATATCCATTTCCACGAAGCCAACTTCTTTTGAATATACTTTAATGCCAAAAAATCATATGTAGAAAGGGCAACATACCCCATAAACGAAGCGCATAAAGCCAAATACAGATTTTTATAAGGGATACTTAAAAGGGCATCCTTTAATTCTTCAATGGAATACTTTGAGAGTTGTCGATAAATCATATAAGCGGCAAGAATAAAGAAAAAAATGCCGAGACGTGATATGAGCTTATTTAAGACGGCAGAAGCTTTCAATTCTTCGCCTCCGCTTGTGGTTGAGTTACCAAATTTTTATCAATGAAGCTCTTTAAGCTGTTACCAAAAGTTTGTCGAACAAATGTCGTTTTTTCTGAAGGCTCTGCTTTGAAATCTTCAGCTTCTGCCTGAACAGCCAACAAATCTTCAATTTTTAAATCCGCTTCTAACGCATCACGCTTTTCTGCGGCTTCTTTATTACCGAAAACAGATGCAACATTGTAAAAAACATGAGCTTGTTTAATATCTTTGGTATAAATTTTTCCTTCAGCCAAAATATCTGCTAATTGTAGCATCGCATTCACATTTCCCTGATGGGCAGCCGCATCCAAATATTCAATGGCTTTATTGTAATTTTTTGTAGCGCCTTGACCTTTGATATAAAAATCAGCCAACACAAATTGTGCCTCATCATATTTTTCATCAGCCGCAGCTTTGATAAGCTGAAAGGCCTTTCTATAATCAACTTTGAGCATAAATCCTTTAAGGTAAGAATAACCAAGTAAATATTTTGCAATAGTATTATCCTTCTTTGCTTGATTAAGAAGATCTAAAGCTTTTTTAAGATTATCCGGATTTTGCGGTGTTTCGCCTAAATAAATAATGGCAAGGTTAACCGCGGCATCGTGACTGCCTAGCTCAGCAGCTTTTTGAAAACATTTAATAGCCTTATCGTGATCAATATTAGTTCCTATGCCGCTAAAATATAAGCTTCCGAGATTGTTATATGCCACAGCGCTGTTCTGCTCAGCGGCTTGGGTATAATAATCAATGGCTTGCTGATAATCAATATTTGTGCCATTAACACCATAAAGATACATATAACCGAGGTTAAGCTGAGCTTCCACATCACCTTTGGCAGCTTTATCTTGCAAATCTTCCAATGTATCAGGCGTTTTGTTTTTAGTTTCTTGTGGGGTAATGGCAGAACTTCCAGAAGAAGTTTCTGTTACAGCATCTGCTACCAGCGGTGCGGAATTATTTGATTTATAGCTCTGCGCTTCAGCATTAGATATCAAAAATGCTGTTAAACAAAGCCCCAAAGTAAGAATTTGCTTTTTCACCATTACTCATCACCCTAAAAGATAATATCAACTAAAACAGAAATAACGCAAAAAAATATTGCTTTCAACCAAAAATAAAGTATAAAACACAAAAAGTAAAACTGAAAATGAAACAATCCTGATGAAATAATTGAAATGATAAACGATGTGCCTATATATACTTTACGAGAAATCAGCCTCACTTTTGGTGTGAGACCGCTGTTTACATCGGTAAGCTTAAATATTTGTCGTGGCGACAAAATTTGTTTAATCGGGCGCAACGGAAGTGGTAAATCAACTTTATTAAAAATTATCTCAGGTGTGCTAGAACCGGATAATGGTGAAATTTTTATTCAGCCGGCGACTAAAGTTTCGTATATGGAGCAAGAAAGTGATTTTTCAAAATTCCAAACTTTGCGTGAGGCAGTGCTTTCCGGTTTGGAAGAAAAGGATAGAGAAAAAGAGGCTTATAAAGCAGATATATGGATTAAAAAATTTGCCATAGATGAAAATTTATCACCTCTAACCGCTTCCGGTGGTGAGGTTAAAAAAGCGGCTCTTGCCAAAGCGCTCATATCAGAACCGGATATTTTGCTCTTAGATGAGCCGACCAACCACTTAGACATTACAACCATAGAAAAGTTGGAAGAAATTATCAAAAATTTTGCCGGCGCGGTGGTTGTCATCAGCCACGATCGCTCCTTTTTAACCCACATATCAAATGCCTCTTTGTGGTTAGATAGGGGGATTATTCATGCCAATAACAAAGGTTTTGAAGCCTTTGAAGCATGGCAAGAGGCGATATTAAACCAAGAAATTATTAAAGAAAAATACTTAAATAAAAAAATAGAAGAAGAAACCGAGTGGTTACACAAAGGTGTGACTGCGCGCCGGCGTCGTAACCAAGGGAGATTAAGGCGCTTGCAACAATTGCGTCTTGAGCGGCGTGAACAGGTCAAGAAAATCGGCTCTGTTGATATGGAAATCACCGAGGCCGCTGTTCGTTCCAAACTCGTTTTAGAAGTAAAACATATCAGCAAAAGTTTTGGTGACCGTGAAATTGTTAGAGACTTTTCATTACGAATGCTTAAAGGTAATCGTATCGGTATTGTCGGACCAAATGGTTCCGGAAAAACCACACTGATAAGGTTGTTGACCGAAAACCTTGCACCGGATAGTGGCTTTGTCAGGTTAGGCAAAAATCTTGAGATGGTTTATATGGATCAAAAGCGCGCGGCTCTTGATCCGAGTAAGACTTTGTGGCGCACCTTATGTGATAAGGGAGATCACATTTTTGTGCGCGGACATTATCGCCATGTTGTCGCCTACTTAAAAGATTTCTTGTTTACCGCAGAGCAAGCTCAAAGTCCGGTATCTTGCCTGTCCGGCGGTGAGAAAAATCGGTTGCTGTTGGCCTTGTCTTTAGCACAACCCTCAAATTTTTTGGTTTTAGATGAGCCGACAAATGACTTGGATATGGATACTTTAGATTTATTGCAAGAAGTGTTGGATGAATATGAAGGAACGATTCTCTTAGTCAGCCACGATCGTGATTTCTTAAATAAGATTACGACGTCTATGCTTTATATGAAAGGTGACGGCACTGTTTTAGAGCATATCGGGACCTATGAAGAACTGTATCAAAAATATATTGCTAATGCCTCTAAAGAAAAAACGATATCAAAGCCCAAAGTCAAAGAAGAAAAAATTGTAAAAACACAAAATAAGCCTTCGCGCTTGAGTTATAAAGACCAACGCCTCTATGAAGTTTTGCCTCAAGAAATAGAAGAACTGGAAAACGAAATTGCCAAAACCGAGCAAAAGCTCTCTGATCCGAATTTGTATACGACCAATCCTGATGAATTTTATCGTTTAACAGAAACCTTAGCCACCTTAAAACAGTCTAAAGATGAAAAAGAAACCAAATGGCTTGAGATTGATATGCTAAAAGAAAGTATGAACTGATAAATCATAAAAAATATTTTTAAGGAGCGTCTCAAACCCCTTGACAATAGATTTGGGCAGGCATATATTCCCCCTTTGAAATTTATAGATAGGTTAATAATTTAAACTTAAGATTTATGGAGAAATTAATTGCTTATGGTTTAGAAAACAATGTGTTTTCAACAAGGGCTATTGCAAGGCTTGTGTATGGCCCAATTCATCAGAGAGGTTATTGGAATTTCAGACGAGATGAATTCACAGAAGTGCTCGCTTGGGAAATTCCCAATGTATCACTCATTCCGGTAGAAGAGCGCAAAAAGCTCTATCACAAGGTTATGAGAGAAACTTGTAATCAGGATTTTTTCACAATTCGTGCTCTCTGCGCTTTAGGCGCACAGAAATATTCTGATGAGTTGGTATCAGAAAATAAAGATCACAAGTTCTATTGGCACAAGCATTATGAGATGACCGATACGATTCGTCAAGGCCATAATGTTATGGCACTAAGTGAGGTGCGTTTGTGGCATCAATGGGGATTGCCGTTTGCCATGGAAGAGGTCATCACTATCCAGCGTATGATTGGCCAAAATATGGAATACATGCAAGAGTTCAAAGAGTGGTTGACAATAGAGCATATTGATGCCTTTGAACAAGTGCTCACACTTGAAAAAAAGGATATCAATAACGGAAGTGGCTACGAGTTGTTGCAAAAACTTCCTTTGGACTTGATGTATGAGTTCCTCATCAAAATCTATGACAATACCAAGCGATGATTTTTTTAAACACATTAAAGCTTCCCCCGATACGGAGGGAGCTTTTTTTTATAATACGCTCCACACGCCCCACAATACAAAAGCCGCCAAGATACCGGCACATACATCATCAAGCATAACGCCGTAAGCATTAAGCACTTTAGAGTCAAAATATTTTACCGGCCCCATCTTAAAAATATCAAAAAAGCGAAAGAGCACAAAACCAATAAGATAGAAAAACATACTCTGAGAACCCACAAGTGCATCAATATCAAGATAGGCGACAATACTAAAACTCAACAATTGTCCGACCGTTTCGTCAATCACCACTTTAGACGGATCGGTAATTTTTGTTTCCTTGATCACAACATCCGTTGCCATAACACCCAAAATAAAAATGATTACCGCCGCAATAATGAGTGCCCAAAATCCGCCATAATAAATGAGCGCATATGCCAACGGCAATGTTCCGAGCGAGCCCATTGTTCCCGGAGCCTTTGGCGAAAGCCCCAATCCGAAATATGTTGCAAAAATATTGGCAAGTTTGCTTTTCATCATTTTTCTCCCAAAATACGACACAGTTGTTCGCCGCGCTTTATCGCATACTTTCTTTATGCGTCATGCTGAACTTGTTTCAGCATCTCACTCTTAATAGAGAGGGTGAAAACATCTCTCATTTCAAAAAAGTATAAAATAGCCTTTTCTTTTGACAATAATAAAAAAAATTATCCACGAATAATTAACGATTTTATGTTAAGGATACCTCAAAGAGGTCAGTATGAATAAAATAAAATTTTTCACATTAGCAATCGGATTGGTTGCCGCTATTATCGGAATGATAGCCGCAATTTTAATACCGGAATACGTGAAAAAACAAGAGAACGGCACAGCTTCGCACCCGAGCGCGATACGTATAGAACCAACCCTATGTCCCAAAGTTGGTGGCGCGGTTAATTTGGTGCTGATTACCGATTCGCGCTATACCCCGCCGACACAAGTTTCCGTTTCTTCGGCAATCAAAAACAAATGCCCCAACAGCACTTATAATTTTTATATCGTGACCGAAAACACCACGCCGGCGGACGATGCCGCATTGCTACGCTTAAAAAATCTTGCCCCTGATACGGTCAATATCACCCTTATTCCGCAACCGGAGCCGGACTTGCCTTTTGATAATATGCAGCGCTTTATCCAATACAAAGTCGGTATGCATAAAATCTTTTTACCCGACATCTTAAAAGACTTGGATAAAGTTATTTATATGGATGGCGATACCTTGGTTCTAAAAGATTTGCGTCCCCTGTTTGATATAGATGTGAGCAACGTTTATGCCGCCGTTGCCAAAGATGGTATTTATTACCGTTTTCCCAAAGAAATGGCAGAAATGGGGTTAGACAAGCGCGGATTTTATTTTAATAGCGGTGTAATGCTTTACAATCTTGCGTTACAGCGCCAAGACAATATCGTTCATAAACTCGTGGATTACATCAAAACGCATGAAGATTTTTACGGCGACCAAGATGTGCTAAATGTTGTCTTTGGTGACAAGCTTAAATTGATGTCATACCGCAATAACTGTATCAGCACATTTTTTGAGGCGGATGATTTGGATTTCCTAAGCACATATTTTGGAGAGGAACTGCCCAAGGACACCTTTTATATTTATGAACACGCGACGATTCTCCACTATGCCGGAGATAAGCCGTGGCAACCGGATTATAAGCCATTGTATTTAAAAGAATTGTGGTTTAAATACTACAACGAGATAAAGGACTACTAGCCATGCCAATAACCAGACAAAACTTCATCAAAATTATTTTCGGTTTAATCATCATCGCATTTATTTATTCAAGGTGCGCGATTGTGCATATCGCCTATGTGGTAGATAGAAACTATCTCCCCTACATGATGACCTCGCTTCATTCTGCGATTCTTCATAAAAACATGTTGTCGCATTATAAAGTTCATGTGATTGCTGAAGATTTTACCAAAGCCGACGAAGAATTGTTGCAAAAAATGGAAAGCTCCGGTGTGGATATAAAAATTTATCCGGCCAAAAAATTAGAGTTAGACATGTCGCACTTAGGGCGCTTTGCCTCATTCAAAATATCGTTGCAAAAGATATACTTAAGCGATTACTTAAAAGACGTCGATAAAGTTTTATACTTAGATGCGGATACACTGGTGCAAAAAGATTTAGCTCGTGTTTATAAAAAGGATATGGCGGGTTATTACATTGCCGCGGTAAAAGACGGCTTGATGTATCAGCATCCGGAGCATATAGAAGAAATCGGTCTCAAAGAGCATAACTTTTATTTTAACAGTGGTGTGATGTTATTAAACCTTAAAAAAATGCGCAAAGACGATGTGGTAAGAAGCGCCGAGATATATTTTAACACGCACCAAGAAATTTTTGGCGATCAAGATGTGTTAAATGTTGTCTTAAAGAAAGGTGTTCTGGCATTGCCTTATCGCTACAATGTCAACAGCACTTTCTTTGAAGAAAAGCCCGCGAGTTTCTTAAGCACATTTTATGGCAAAAAAGTTCCTAACTCACCCAAAGCGGTGTATAAAAAAGCGGTTATTTTGCACTTTGCCGGTCACAAACCATGGACAGAGTATTTCACACATCCTTACCTGAAACCGCTCTGGAAAACCTATAACGACAAGATGAAAAAGAAGTATTTTAAATAATTTTCAAACCGGCATCCCCAGAGCGAGGAACGAGCGAGGTTAGGGATCATCAAATTACTCACGCGGCACTTTTTGCTGATTATTTAGATGTATCTTTCAGTTTTTTATACACTTCAAGTATTTGTAAAGCGTCTAATAATGCGCCATTATACGGTGATTTTTTAATTTTAATATTCAGTCGTTCACGCAAATGAAACAAACTGTTTCTTTGTCCAGGGAAAGCTTTTTTAGCCATTTCTAAAGTATTGGTTATTTTGTTCGGTAGCTCAAAACCAAGTTCACTGTTTATAAAATCCATATCAAAATTTATATGATGTCCAATGATTTTTTTCCCCTCAATAAAGTGTAAAAAATTGTCCTTGTATGCAGCAAATGTTGGGTATTGTTTCAAAAACTTATTATTTAAGCCATGCACGGCTGTAGCTTCTCTGGATATCTGCTGTTCCGGATTGATATAAGCATGGAATACCGCTCCGGTTTGAATATCGTTCTCATCAATTTCAATAGCCGCAATTTCTACCAATTTGTGTCCCTCTTTTGGGCTAAAACCGGTTGTTTCCGTGGTCATAACCACCTTTTTATCAGACAATGTTATCATTTTAGTTCATCCTCATTGATTTCTTTAACTTTAACGCCTTCTTTATCAAACAAATCTACCTTTCCGGCAATATCTGACTTAACATAAACAAAGTTTTCATCATATTTGATAATCGTTTTGTCTGTGCCCCATGCCGGACAACGCATATAATGTCCATTTTTTGAAGCAATTCCGATTGGGCCTTTCATCTTATATGGAAAAGTCGTAATTTTAGGGCTGGTATCCAGCAAATCTTTAATGTAATCTATCATGCTTCCAACTCCTCTATGTCTATTTCCTTGATTTTGTTCCAGTTGTTATCAAGTAAATCAATTTTTCCTTCTGTTTCAGAAAGAACATAAATGTAATCTTTATCAACTTTTATAAGGTATTGTCCTTTTTCTTTGGGGTGATGTTTGAGCGAGCCGTCTTTTATAGCCTCTAAAATTGCTTTAGTTTTACTTGTATTGGAATCCCTATTAGAAAGTTTTGACAGTTGTTTAAGCAAGCTCTCGGCTCTCTCAAGCTGTTCGCAGATATTGTTTAGGGCATCTGTATTCTGCTCGGTAATCTTTAAGGATTCTATGTTGCTTTTAATTTGCTGTATCATCGGCATAAAATCAGTGTAAAAAGACTTACACATCATAGCTGTTGCTTCAATTTTTGCCTTTGCTATCTCATTATTTGCCATTTTTGTCTCCGTATCTTAATTGCTACAAAGACAATTAAACGCACAAATGCGTCAATTCATGTCGTATATGCAAAAAAATACAAAAAAACAGCCTTTCGTTAAGAGAGACTGTTTTCTTTATGAATTAAAAATGTTTTCCTAGAAAATCTTACGGATTAAAAAGTGCCAACAGGCTACCATTTCTGCAGGTCTATCTTCCATTCCGTGAATAATATAATCTCTTGCATTGCCTATTTCGCTGCCATTACCCTGACACCAACCATCACGAATGGTACTACCATCCACATTTCCAATAGCATTACCATTGCCTATGCACCAACCGTCACGAATTACACCATTATCAACATTACCTAAAGCGTTACCATTTCCGATACACCAGCCATCACGAATTACACCATTGTCAATATTTCCTATAGCATTACCATACTCTGAATCCTCGTGAATAACGCCATCTTTATAGTAGTATTCCATATTGTTTTCCTTTCATTAAATGTTACCCAAAAACATCTAAACATCACAATACGTCAAATTATGACGTTATTATTCAGATATTTCAATGTATTTTTTTACTCTTTCTGGCAATATATAAAAGTTTGCTTTAGCCCACTCTTTAAGCTTATCTTTATTAAAAACAAAAATTCTCTCATTATGACTCATACTAAACATTTCTGTTTTAGGATGTTCTAAATATTTCTCTTTAGGATGCGTATCTTCTTTTATTGTTAAAATATATATTTGAAATTCTTTATATTCCCCTTCTTCAAATTTTTTCCAATTATCTTCACCGATACTGCTATTGTTTTTGCATTGGATAATAGCCTTTTTATAAGGTTCTGTTTTTTGAATCAACATATATTCATAGTCTTTTGTCCCCATTTTATTTGTAGAAGGAAGGACAAGATAATTTTCTTCTTTTTGTAAATATAATCCAACGATATCTTCTAAATCCTCATAATGAATTAAATCCCAAAAATTTAAATTCTTTGGTTCTTCTTTTAAATCGCCATATAAATACTGGCAGTATTTTTCAAAAGAATCATTATTTTCAACCCGTCTAATTGTGCCGTCTTTTCTTGAGTATGTTAAGATATTGCCTGGTATCAAATCCTTATTTTTCACGGGTTTCCATTGACATTTTCTCTGCATCCCAAACTTTGGATAGCCACTTGGGGCATTGAAAATAAAATTACCAAAAACTTTTCCCAAATACCATTGTCCGTCTACATAAGTCCAAACATAATCTCCATCCTTCATAGGGGAAATTTGGTTACAGGCAACTGATAAAGATTTACTTTTTCCATAATCTTCGTGATATTTTTCCAATGAATCTACTTCTTTTGCATTATCACCTCGTTGCCAGCCCCAACCTAGGATATTATTATCAATACAATATTTTTTATACTCATCTCTATTATGGTTAGTATCATTTACATCATAAGAAAATAAATTGATTTTAAATATATTAGGTTCAATAGTCATATTCGTTCTCCTATTACTGAATTATTTTTATTCTATACACCATTTATTAAATTTTGCTATATATTCTTAACACGACAAAATGTGACGCATGATATATGTAAATTTCAACAGAGGCACAAAATGGCTAATTATGAAAAAATGTATGACTTGTTTGATTTGGCTCTTGCGATGCAAGAGACAAGTGAAGGCTTATCTTTAGAGGATATTGAGCAAAAATATAACGTTTCTCGCAGAACTGCCGAGCGTATGCGCAATGCTTTAATGACCTATTTTCCGCAAATGGAAGAAGTTGAAACCGGAGAGCGCACAAAACGTTGGAGAATTACACAACGCAGTTTGAACAGTTTTATTTCGTTTTCCGCTGAAGAATTAGCCGTATTCAAAACCGCTATTGATAAGCTAAAACAGAGCAATTTGAAAGAAAAAGCCGAAACTCTAGCTCATGTTGAATTAAAATTACGCAATCTCTTAAAACCGGAGCAAAAGAACAAAATTGAAGTTGATGCCGATGAATTGATGAAATCCGAAGGTTTGGTCTTGCACCCGGGGCCACGAATTGAACTCAATAAAGAGATATTAAATACTTTGCGCCAAGCTATTCTTTCTTGTCATCATATCAAAATGTCTTATTGGACTAAATATACCGGCAAAACTCATACTTACACAGTTATTCCTTATGGTTTCTTATATGGACAGCGTGACCACTATCTGGTTGCCAAGCATAGTGATGGTTATGACAATGGTAAAGCGCATAATTTTTTGCTTCAAAAGATTAAAAGCGTTGAAATACTGCCGGATGTTTTTGATAGTTCGGAATTTGATTTGAATGAATATGCGCTTGAATCTTTTGGAGCTTTCCATGAAGAACCATTTGATGTGGAATGGCTGTTTAGTGCCGAAGTTGCAGAAGAAGCAAAGAACTTTATTTTCCACCCGAAGCAAAAACTTATCAAAAATCCTAATGGAACACTAACTGTTAAATTTAAAGCCGGTGGCAGACGTGAAATGGATTGGCATCTCTACACTTGGGGAGATAAAGTAAAAGTTATCAAACCAAAGGATTGGTATAACCCTAAAAATTAAACCGCCACTTCTTTTTCTGCTTTGAAGAAATAAATTTCCCCTTATCGTATGAATAAACCTCTTGCACAAATAAACTTTTGCCTTTAATATCCTTTTTCAAACAACAAGGAAAAAATAATGGTCAAAGTCATCACATTCGGTTGCCGCATAAACAGCTATGAAAGCGAGATTTTTAAGGAAAAACTTAAAAATTATGATAATCTCGTGGTCGTGAATACCTGTGCAGTAACAGCAGAAGCCGAGCGCCAATGCCGACAGGCAATCCGTAAATTGCGCAAAGAAAATCCCGATGCCAAGATTGTTGTAACCGGTTGCGCCGCTCAAGTTTCCGCCGCGCGTTTTAGCGAAATGCCTGAGGTGGATTTGGTGCTTGGTAACCGCGAAAAAACCGAGATAGAAAAATACCTCATCTCAAAAGATAAAACCGTCGTCGGCGATATTTTCTCTTTTTCAGGCTATGATGCCTATATGATAACCGGCTTTGAGGGGCGCGAGCGTGCCTTTGTGGAGATAGAGCAGGGCTGTAATCATCGTTGCACGTATTGCATTGTGCCGTATGCCAGAGGCGCAAACCGTTCCGTTCCGGCAGAAAAAATCTTAAATCAGATAAAGATCCTGTTAGATAAAGGATTTAGGGAGATTTGCTTAACCGGCGTTGACGTTTGCTCTTATGAGCCGAGCTTTAGCGGTTTAGTGGAAACAATCTTAAAAACATTCCCCGAGCTTCCCTCTTTGCAGTTTGGCTCGCTTGATCCTGCCGCCATAGATGATAAATTCGTGGCGTTGGTCAAGAATTATAAAAATATCCATCCGTATTTTCATTTCTCTATTCAGTCGGGAGATAATCTGATATTAAAACGCATGGGGCGCCGCCATAGCCGCGAAGACGTGATAACCCTTTGTCGGAAGTTGCGCACTGCCCGCGCTGATAGCATCTTTGGTGCAGATTTTATTTGCGGCTTTCCGACCGAAACCGAAGGGAATTTTCTAAATACGATGAAACTGGTTGAAGAGGCAGACATTACAAAATTGCACGTCTTTCCGTATTCGGAACGCCCCGGAACACCTGCCGCCAAAATGCCGCAAGTGCCGGTGCACATCCGCCGCAATCGTGCCGAGAGATTAAGAGATTTAAGAAAGGAGTAACTATGAACTTTTTTCAAAAATTAGGCTTTGGACTAAAGAAAACATCACAAACCCTAAGCCAAGGGATCAGCGATATTTTTACAAAAGAAAATTTGTCCGAAGATGTCATAACGGATTTAGAAGAACTTCTTTATACCGCTGATGTCGGCGTTAAGGCAACCTCTGAAATTATAGAAAAGTTCACCGCTAAAAAGTTTGATAAACATAGCGATATTGTCGCTATCAAACAGGAATTAAGTCACGACATTGCCGAGATTATCAAGCCCTCCGAACAAGAATTTGTGATTGATACGTCAAAGAAACCTTATGTGATTGTGATGGTAGGTGTTAACGGTGCCGGCAAAACCACCACCATCGGCAAGTTGGGTAAAAAGTTTACAAATAGCGGTTACAAAGTTTCATTTATTGCCGCTGATACATTTCGTGCCGCCGCGGTAGAACAGTTAGCCGAGTGGGGAGCTCGCCACAATATTCGCGTGTTTTCGGGCGCTCAAGGGTGCGATAGCGCAGGGCTCTGCTATGATGGCTTAAAAGAGGCGGAAAAACAAGGCGATGACATCGTATTCATAGACACTGCCGGAAGATTGCAAAATAAAAAAGGCTTGATGGAAGAGTTGCAAAAAATTATTCGTGTCATTAAAAAGATTTATCCTGACGCGCCACACAAAACCCTTATCACCATAGATGCTACCACCGGTCAAAACGGTTTGGATCAAGTTAAAATTTTTAAGGAATTGGTTGATGTCAACGGTGTGATTATCACCAAATTGGATGGCTCATCAAAAGGCGGTATTTTGATTGCCGTTGCCGCCGAAACAGGTATTCCGATATACTTTGTAGGCGTTGGTGAAAAAGCTGAAGATATGGATATCTTTAAGGCAGAAGACTTTGCGAAAGGGTTGCTGGATATATGAACGAAGATATGAGTTTTGATTTTACTTTAGCAAGCGCCGCGCCCAAAACAACCGCTCCGGCGGCCAAAACGGTCACTGAAATCTCAAACGAGATTAAGCGTTTTGTAGAGGGAAATTTTAATAAAGTGCATGTCAAAGGCGAGATATTTGGTGCCAAACGAGCCGATTCGGGGCATTGGTATTTATCCCTAAAAGATGAAAACGCCGTTTTATCAGCCGTTTGCTGGCGAGGCGTTGCCTCAAACCTTAAAGTCAAAATTGAAGACGGCTTAGAAGTTATCGCCACAGGTAAAATTACGACTTTTGCCGGCAAATCATCATATCAGTTGGTAATAGAAAGTTTGGAGCCGGCAGGAGAGGGCGCGCTTCTGAAGTTATTGGAAGAGCGCAAACAACAGTTTATTAAAGAAGGTTTATTTGATGCCGCACACAAAAAGCCGTTACCTTTTTTACCTGAAACGATTGGTGTTGTATCAAGTGCTTCGGGTGCGGTAATTCGTGATATTATTCACCGCATTCGGGATAGATTCCCTTCGCACATCATCTTGTGGCCAACCCCTGTGCAAGGCGAGGGAGCCGCCGAGAAAGTTGCTGCAGCAGTCAAAGGTTTCAATGCCCTTACCAAAGGTGGTGCCGTGCCGAGACCTGATGTGATTATTGTGGCGCGTGGCGGTGGCAGTTTAGAAGATTTATGGCCGTTTAACGAAGAGATTGTTATTCGAGCGGTTTACGATTCTGAAATTCCGGTTATATCCGCTGTCGGACACGAAACAGATACGATGCTGATAGACTACGTGTCAGACAAACGAGCCCCAACTCCGACCGGTGCCGCCGAATTTGCCGTTCCGGTCAAAAGCGAATTGCAGTCAAATTTAAACATCATAAATAATCGTATGCATAACGCGATTCATCGGAGCTTAAATGAATATAAAGACCGCATATCAGGTTTGGCACGTGGTATTCCGAATTTATCGCAGATATTAAACGAGGCGACACAAAAACTGGACTATCGCCTAGAACGCCTGCAAACTGCCGCTAAAAATGTCTTAGCGCACAAGAAAAATAATTTAGCATTGGCAGAAATCAAACCGATTTATATCAAAACTATCATTGAGCGTTCAACCGAGCGCTTAAGAGGTTTATCCGAGCGTTTGGAGGGTGTATCGGTTGAGTCAGTTTTAAGGCGCGGTTTTGCTTGGGTAAAAGGCGAAAATAATCAAACCATTTATACGGCTGCTGCAGCTAAAAAACAAGCCTCTCTTGCCGTTCGCTTTGCAGACGGTGAAATTGTTTTAGGTGCAAATAAGCCTGATGAAACATCAGCAAAAAAACAAAAAAAATCTGAAAAAGAGCAGGGTTCGTTATTTGATTTTTAACGACTTTTAATTATACTCACTTCCAAAATACGAGGGAGTTATAATGTTTAGTTTACACATCTTTTGGTTATCAGTTATTCAAGGATTAACAGAGTTTTTGCCGGTCAGTTCTTCCGGACATTTAATTTTATTTGCCAAATATACTAACTTCGGAGACCAAGGGCAGGCGATAGACATCGCTTTGCACATCGGCTCCTTGATAGCGGTGGTGTATTATTTTTGGAAAACCATAAAAGGAATGATTGTTGATTTATTCCGCCACAAGTTTGCCTTTGATACCAAGTTTGAAAATATCCGCTTAGCTTATTATCTTGTTTTTACCACTCTTCCGGCGGTAGTAATTGGCGGTATATTATCTTATATCGGTATGGACTGGGTAAGAACATCAAAGTTAATTGGCTGGACATTAATCATATATTCTCTGCTACTATGGTATGCCGATACCAAGTTTTCTACCAAAAAGAACTTATCTGATATGAAGTTAAAAGAAGCCTTAGCGATTGGCTTTGCACAGTGTTTAGCCTTTATGCCTGGGACAAGCCGTTCCGGTGTTACCATCACCATGGGGCGTTTTTTAGGCTTCAATCGGAGCGAGATTGCTAAGTTTTCAATGCTATTATCTATCCCATCTATCTTATCAGCGGGAATATTGATGACTTATCAGGTTTATAAAGGAAACGTCATAACCGAATTATCTTTAGCTTATCAGGCTATCGGTATGTCATTTATCTTCTCATTTTTAGCCATATTTTTGATGATGAAGTGGCTGAGATTTGCGACATTTCTGCCGTTTGTAATTTACCGGATAGTTTTAGGTGGACTGCTTTTAGCCAACGCTTATGGCTTTATAAATAATTAGAAAAACTATTGACTAATGTAAAAAAACTCATTAAAGAGATATCAAGTGCTCTGGTGGCGAAATTGGTAGACGCGCATGCTTCAGGTGCATGTTGCCTTAGGCAGTGAAAGTTCAAGTCTTTTCCAGAGCACCATTTTAATTCCTCCGTTAAGGAGGATTTTTTTATGAACTTAAGCAAATTTTAAATAAAAAGATAAAAAATAAAAGCATCCGACATTCTATAAAGGAGCTGAATATGAAAAAAATTCTTTTATTATTCCTATTGCTGATAGTTATTATTTCTTTTCCGATATCATCAGAGGCAAAAACCAAAGCCAAAAAGCTACCAGACATTTTAACGAATAATACGGAATATAATAAAAAGAAATTAAAATACGCCTACTATATACCGAAGACTGCCGAAAATCCGACAGAAGCGTTAGTTTTGGTTCCGGGATTAAGAGGTCAAGGCAAAAGGATGATAACGCCCGAGTGGAAAAAGTTAGCAGATGAGCAAAAGTGGCTCATTATTGCTCCGACATTTGTATTTGAAGGGGAAAAGGCCTTCAAGGAACAACAAAGTTATCAATATCCCAAAGCATGGTCAGGAGAAGCATTTAACACAATTTTTAAGCAATTAGCCGAAGAAAAAAATATAAGGATAAATTCTTTATACATGATGGGATTTTCAGCCGGTGCGCAATTTGTCGGGAGGTATATTTTCTTATATCCTGAAAAAGTTAAAAAAGCCGCGATTATTGCAAGCGGAGACAATGATACTGTTTCAAGAAAAATTCCAACGGAGATATTTTACGGTATCGGTGAAAAAGATAAACCAATTCGCCAAGAAGCAGCCGAAAAGTTTATTGAAGAGGCTAAAAAAAGAGGTATTTCAATTGTAAATAAGATATATCCCAAAACAGCACACAGATATACCAAAGATATGCGCACAGATATTATGGCATTTTTCAGGCAAAATTAAAAAATACGACGCACGACTGAATAAATATGAGTAATAGTGCCAACCGATTATCATATATAGCCATACTGCAGACATTGGGTATTATCTTAGTATTACTCGGACATGTTATTGCCGCGTATGCTTGGCAGGATTGGTGGCTGTTACATTTGCCGCAAGACCAAAAGATAAAAGTGCTTTATAAATGGATAAATTCATTTCATATGCCATTATTCTTTTTCATATCAGGATATTTATTTAATTACAGAAAACATTATGAAAAGACGCTTTTACAATACCTTAAAGAAAGGTTTAAAAGGTTAATGATACCTTTTTTAGCATTTTCGGTTATGGTATGGCTTCCGCTGATATATTTGTGTATAGTCAAAGACGAGAGTTTTCTCATAAATTTTTTGATACTGAAAAAATGCGGACATTTATGGTTTTTACCGGCATTATTTAT
>CACWQT010000004.1 GCA_902763185.1 uncultured Rhodospirillales bacterium
GGATCTTCTTTGTAATTAATTTGAAGCTCCCTGATTTCGCTCGTGCCTCGCTCAAGGGGTGACGGTTAGTTGTCACCCCCACCTTAATCCTCCCCCCTCAAGGGGGAGGAGATTTTTAAAGTGATAACCTCTTAAGGGGGGAGGAGATTGTTAGAGTGATATCCCCCTCAAGTGGAGATAGGACTTGAAATGAGGGTAGTTTTCACCCTCTCTGTCACATTCTGTGGCATTCTTGCTTCGTAAGGCTCGCGCTTTATGCGCTTGCCAACTACGCTTCGGATGTTTTAGTTTTCACCCTCTCTGTCAGCTCCGCTGACATCTCCCCGTCAAGGGGGAGAAATAGCTTTCGGTAAAAACTGTCCACCGGAGAGTTTTTATCCTGCAAACCCCCGTCAAGGGGGAGAAGACTTTAAGAGGCAATTCGCTCGTGCCTCGCTCAAGGGGTGACGGTTAGTTGTCACCCCCACCTTAATCCTCCCCCCTCTCAAGGAGGAAGAGAAATTTAAAGCCGATGTCTTTTCCCCCTTGAGGGGGGAAACGTCAGCGAAGCTGACAATGGGGGTGAAATAAACCGTTCCCCTCCGAACTGAAGGTGAGGATAAGAGATCTTCAAATTAAATAAAAAAAGTACCTATCTCCCGCAAACAAGCGAGATAGAAGATATGGTATCGCCCATGCCGACAAGGGTTTTGGGCTTTTCTACCAATATAGTCGGGGTGGCAGATAATGTATAATCCCCAACCGAACAGATGCCCTTTTCTAAAAGTTCCGGCGTTTTGAGCTTTTGTGCCAACGAGCTAAGCTCCTTTAACCCCACCTCAGAAACACTTTGCCCCAAGGTCGCAGTCAAATCCTGATATTTGGCAAGCGCGCCGTTGTAGGCTTTAGATGAGGCAACAACAGAGGCTGTCATCATCCCTTTTAAGTTATCATCAGCCGACCGCGGGAAAGAACTATCCTGCAACGTCATATAAAGCCCAAACATATGGAGCTGTATCCGCGGTGTTTTAAGCCGATTCTTCAAGAACAATAAGGCCTCAAACAAATTACTGGCGGTCATTTCTTTTTCTATTTTTTGAGAAAGAGCCTTTTTACCTAATACATTGAGCAAGTCTAACGTCTCGCGCTCGTTTAATCCGATAGATTGGGAAATCGGCGCAATATCGTCTATAATGGCTTTGCGAATAGCCTTATCTTGTGTGGAGGCAACCTCTAAATGCACAATCATTTTGGGGTTTGCCTTTTGCCACTTCTTAATTACCGGCACAATGTTCTTAATAAGTTTTAAGCCGTTATTTTCTTTTAATAGCGGGTGAAAGCCCGAAAGCAACAGATACGAAACTTTGTGGCTGTTAAGATAGGTCTTAAAATGCTGATTAACCGCCAAATTCATATTAAGCGGGTCGTATGTGGCAATAAAACGATTAGACTTAGGGCAAACAAAAGTTTTATCACCCAGACTAAAATTATCGCCTTTATCAAACTCTATTATCCAATGAATCATCGGTGGCTCGTTACGGGCAATCTCCGTTGCCTTTTTGAGCTGTCCGTTGACATCAAAAGCAAGCAAATTATCTAAATCAAGAAATTGTTTAGCCTGTAATTCAGGGTGCGAGTTGGTATGGGTGATAACTTTTTTAATGCCTAAAAGCGCCATTGCATTGGCAATAATGCCGCCTTGACCGCCCATTTGCAAGCGGTCGTAACCGATTTCTTGTTTGAGCCATTCATAAACAGATATATCCGCCGTTGTCCACTCCTCGGCAATCCCGCGAGAAAAACACTTTACAATCGCGATAAGCGCATCTTTTGGCTCTCTAAAAGAGGTAAGTTTAATATTTTGAAGCTCTGTTTCGGAAATCTTATACCGATCCAACAACTTTTTTAACTGTTTGCCGCTGATTTTTACCACGGCATCAATATTGGTGTTAAATGCAGTGGCAACCGCCGAGATTTTTTTGACTTTTTCCAACTGCTTGGGAACAACTTGATATTTTTTTGCCCATAGGATTTGTAATTGTTTGGTATCCATTGCCTCATATATCCTCATTTGAACCGGCATCTTTATCTACATACAAATGCCAATAATTGCGCCCGACCTCTCCGCAATCGGGACAAATCGCTTCCCACTTATCCGATACATGACCGCAGTTGGCGCAAACCCATTGGAAATCCTTGGGGTATTCGCTAAACTCATCTTTATCAATACCGATATGGCTCTTGATTGTTTCTACAAGAGTATTTTCTTTTTTGGAACGCTTTTTGTTTTTTTGTTCCAGTTGGTTAAGGATAGAAGCAATACGCTGAGTCGCCGGATTTTTTAACAAGAATAACCTGCATTCAGATTGTGCCTTAGCCGACTTCTTATCGCTAATGTAAAGTTCTGCCAAAATGAGGTTGTTAAGCGACGGACGTTTGGTATTGGTAAGTGCCAGTTTTTCCATCCGCTGAATTTTCTCAGACTTAGTGTCGTTGGGAAATAGGGCTAAATAGGCCTTAGCTATGTCATAATTCGGGTTTTCCGCCCAAATGGCAGATAATACTTTTTCGGCCTTGCGCACCTGATTATCATTTTTAACGTAATAATCAGCCAAATCCAATGCCGCCGGAATAAGCTTGCTGTTTTCGTTAAGCGCTTGGGTGATAAACTTGAGAAACTGCACATCATTATGTTCGGCTTCGGCCTGATGTGCTAACTCATAAAGTGCCACAGCTTTAAGACGCGCGGCCTTTGGCGCGGGTGTAAGGTTTTTGGCAATTGCCGCATCCAAAACCTCTAATGCACCAAGCCAATCATTGTTTTGGGCTCTGAGTAAAAAGGCACTGCTCACAACCCAATATAAATCTTGTCTGACTTCAAAAGCCTGATTAGCCGTTTTTAAGGCTTCGGTAAATTCTTTCTTCTCCAACTGAACTTCCAATGCAGCTTTCATCCCAACCAGTTGGATTTCTTCATTTTGCATGAGCTTTTGCGATAGTTGCTCCATTTTATCAAAGTTCTTTTCACCCTTGTAGATTTTGAGCATCAGAATATCAATAATCGCATCATTGCCGATAATCTTGCGCAAATTAACCAAATGACGACGCGCTTCGTTCATGACGCCAGAAGATATATCTCCCATTGTTTTAACAATCAAAATTGCCGCCTCATCAAATTGCGAACGACTTAAAACGATTTTAGAATTTTGTGCAGCATCAATGACCGGAATTGACTCTTTATCTCCGGCAAAGGTGTGGTTGGATAATAAAACATCATTTTTAAGCATGGAAGATATAGCTTTTAATCCGGTAAGAACAGCCTCCATAACCGCAAAAAAGATAAAAATAATGATAAGAATAGTTGTTATCGGAATAACACGCGCTTGTCCTGCAAAGGTAAAAATAACTTTACCGCTTGGAATTATAAAAGATGCCAAGCCTAAACCGATAAGCAAAAAAATAAAAATTTTACTCAAGTTCTTCAGCATTTTCATTTGCCTCTACGGGAGTATCTGTTGACGCTTCGGTTGCTTGTTCAATGGGTTTGGGCTCTTCTGCTTGAGGGGTGGATTCGGCTTTTTTCGGCAGATTAACCGTCCCGTTTTTTATATCTTGCCTGAAAGAGTTTAACTGCTCTTGCATAATATGCGTGATGGCTTGGTTAAATTTAAGAGAAGCCGTCACATCTTGTTGCCATTGGTTAAAGGCAGGATTTGTAATTTTAGAAAACTCAGCATTGGCCTTAATGTATTGCAAAGCCTTAGCAAACTTATACTCTTTAACCAAAGTGCTTAAGGTATTGAGGAGCTTGACTTGTTCATCAGTCTTTTTTTGCTTCTTTAAGACAATCACTCTATCTAATTTGATATGCGAAACGGAATCTTTGATAAGGTTTAAGCCTTTTTCAAGAGAGGATACTTCTTTAGGCTCCGGCGTAATATCAGTGCCAAAAGTAAAATTTTGAGAAATTTGCTGATACGTTTTAGCAAGAGCTTCATTATCGGCAATTTCTTGAGATTTATATTCTAAAAGAGTAGCAATATCGGATTTTACTTGCGGCATATCTTCACTAAGGGCGGCTAAAATATCAACTTCTTCGGCAAAAGGACGGTGATATAAAGCATTTTCTTTAATCATTAACGCCAAACTTAAAATCAGCGCTTCATTACTTTGCGTTTCCTCTAAAGATTCTATACGGTGTCCGGCGGTATCTAAGCGCTCATAAATAGTGCGGATTTGATTGTTGCCGACTTCATCTTTAAGCGCATTAAGGTTATCTGAGATAAGATTTATTGCATTTGAATTGGCAGATATCTGCTGCGAAGCGGTGGATAGAGCCAAAGGAAGTTTTTCTAACTCGGTCAAACGGGCAGATTGTGTTGCTAATTTGTCTTGGATATGCTTGTATTCCGGAACTGAGTTGCGTTGCCGATATTCTGTTAATGTTACAGCAGCACCGATTGCGCTTGCTTCTAACCCGATAACTGCCAAAGCAATCAAACTACCTTTAAGTGCAGCAGACATGGGCTTCTTTTCTTTGCTGACAACAGATTTATTGGACATTTTTTAGCTCTCCCCTAAAATAGATGTTTGCAATATTTGAAATATAGTTTATAAAATAAAAAAATAAACTTCAATCTTTTTGGATACGCAGATGATAGTTTTGGGAATAGAAAGCAGTTGCGATGAAACAGCCGCCGCCATTGTAAATGATAAAAAAGAGATTTTAGGCGAGGCTCTTTTATCGCAAGCTGAACATAAAGCCTTTGGTGGTGTGGTGCCGGAAATTGCCGCGCGTGCACACTTGGAACATATTGATAATATCTTGGAACAATGTTTTGCTAAAAGCAAAATTAAGATGAGCGATGTTGATGCCATAGCCGCATCATCTGGTCCGGGGCTTATCGGCGGTGTCATTGTTGGGGTAATGACGGCAAAAGCTTTGTCTATTGCCTTAAATAAGCCGTTTGTGGCGGTTAACCACTTAGAAGGGCATGCTCTTGCCGCACGTATTAGTAATGATGTGCGTTTTCCATATTTGTTGTTATTGGTTTCCGGTGGGCATTGCCAAATTCTAGTGGTAAAAGATGTCGGTGAATACGAGCGTTTGGGCACAACCATTGATGACGCGGCAGGCGAAGCCTTTGATAAGGTTGCAAAAATGCTTGGTCTTGGATATCCGGGGGGCGTTGCAGTTGAAAAGTTGGCACTTTCCGGAGATGAAACAAGGTTTACGTTGCCTAAGCCGCTTATCGGAACACCCGATTGTAATTTATCTTTTTCAGGGCTCAAAACGGCTGTTCGCAAGATAGTTGAAACATATTCGCCCGATGGAGATATTGCTCATGCGGATATTCCGGCACGTGATGTTGCAGACATTTGTGCATGTTTCCAATATACAGCAACCGATTGCCTATGTCGCAAGCTGAGCCGTGCCATAAAATATTTTAAGGAGAATTATCCGGAAGGGAAAAATCTGGTTGTATCCGGTGGTGTGGCGGCAAATACATATTTAAGAACAAAATTACAAAAATTAGCTGATGAAAACGGGTTGATTTTTGCTGCTCCACCGATTCGCTTCTGCACCGATAACGGCGTGATGGTTGCTTGGGCCGGCTTAGAAAGATTTAGAAAAGGATATACCAGTCCGCTTGATTTCAAGCCCCGTCCACGTTGGCCGTTAGATGCAAATGCGCCCAAAGCTGCGGGGGCAGGCGGAGTAAAAGCCTAAAATGCGAAAAAAATCCGAAATTTTGGAAATAATGCAAGTTTTTGAGCGTGAAAACCCAAATCCCGAGTGCGAACTAAACTATTCTAACGCTTTTACCTTATTGGTAGCAGTTGTTCTATCCGCCCAAACAACGGATAAAGGTGTTAATCGTGCGACAACCGAATTATTCAAAATCGCCGATACACCGCAAAAAATGGTTGATTTAGGGAAAGAAAAACTTATTTCGTATATCCGAACAATCGGTCTGTTTAATAATAAAGCAAAGAATATCATAGCACTTAGTCAGGCTCTTATTGATAAATTCGGCGGCAATGTTCCTGATAATCGTGAAGATTTGGAAACTCTTCCCGGTGTCGGGCGTAAAACTGCTAATGTTGTGCTAAACGTGTGGTATAAAAAGCCCACTCTTGCGGTGGACACACACGTTATGCGGATTTCACATCGCCTGAATTTTAGTCAAGGTAAGACACCTTTAGATATAGAATTGGATTTACTCAAAGTGCTGCCTGATAAATATGTCATCAATGCAAATCACTGGCTTGTATTATTTGGACGCTATATTTGCAAAGCACAACGCCCAGAATGCAATAAATGCCCGATTGCAAATTATTGCGCCTGTAAAGATAAGAAGATTAGTTCTTAAATCTTAAAGATTTCCTCAGCCTTGCGCATCGCTTGTGGCGCAACAAAGACTATCAGAATATCTCCTTGCAAAATACTGTCTTGCGGCAAAGGATAGATGATTTTTCCGCCGCGATAAATAGCGCTGATTCGACACTTATCCGGCAAGCCTATACTTTCAATCGTTTTTCCTGTATTAAGGCTGTCTTCATCAATACGAACCTCCCAAACTTCGCCCATGCCACGCCTGAGGCAATAAGCATTATTTATCTTGGCTTTACGCAAATCTTGGAGCATAGCAGATGTTGTAACCAAAGAACGTTCAACAATAATGCTTTCGCCGTCTTCTTCTATCAAACTATCAAAAGCTCGCGAATTAACTAAAGAGAGCGTATATGAAACGCCACTCTTTTTAGCAATAAGCGAAGCCAATAAATTATCTTTATCATTATCGGTAACGGCTATGGTCATATCAGCATTTTTTACATCAGCCTCATTTAATATGACATCACTCATCATTTCACCACGAATAATCTGCGTGTCTTTTAAGGTAATAGCCAAATCGTGAGCGGATACGTTGTTACTTTCAATAATACGACAATTACCAACACTATCATCCTTTTCTAAAACACTGGCTATGTAGTAAGAAATAGCATTACCGCCGAAAATGACAAGATTTTCTGTTTGTTTAAGGGTTATGCCGAAATCGTGCAAAGTGTCAAAAACCTTATCTTTTTCAACCAGAACAAAGATTTCATCACCGAGCTTAATAATTTCATCAGATTTTGCAAAAAAGCTCTTGTTATCACGAATAATATGGATAACCGGACTGTTATAAAACTTTTTAATTTCCTCAATGCTTTTATTAACAAGGGCAAAATCTGAATTACATTTAAATCCTAATAAATACAACTTTTCGCCGATAAGCGGGAAAACTGCGGTTGTGCCGTTAATTTCCAGTAATGCCAAAATATGCTTAGCAATTTCAACATCTGGCGAGATAACCAAATCAACCGGCAAATTGCGATCGCTGTAAAGCATATTCCACAGCGGATTTAAGAAGAATTCGGAGTCTACACGCGCAATTTTCTTAGGGATTTGAAAGAGCGAATACGCAACTTGGCAAGCAACCAAATTAACTTCATCATTATCTGTTACGGCAATCAGAATATCAGCATTTTTGGCATCAATTTTTTCCATAACACCGGGATGTGAAATAGACCCTTGTAAAGTTTGCACGTCAAATTCTTTAGAAATAGCATCTAATTTCTTTTTATCCGTATCTACAACAATAATGTCGTTGTTTGCCTGTGAAAGATAGTCCACAATACTCCGCCCCACATGTCCGGCACCGCCAATGATAATTCTCATCTTACATATCCTCCTTTTCTCTTTTAGAAAAATAATCTTCAATTGCCTCAAGCGCTTTATCTAAATCATAAATTCTTGTATATATTTCACGAAATTTTTTAGCATCACGTAAATTTTTAGAATACCAACACACATATTTTCTGGAAATAGCCACCGCCATATCCTTACCATAAAATGCGACCATATCTGTAAGCTGCTGTAAAAGAGCATTTTTAATTTCATTTATGCCAATTTGTCTTGGTTCACACCCCTTGCTGAGATAATTATGTGTTTGTCCTAATATCCACGGATTACCAAGAGTGCCACGCCCAATCATAACACCGTCAACACCCGTTTCTTCAATCATTTTTTTTGCCAAATGAGCAGAAGTGATATCCCCATTGCCGATAACTGGAATTTTAACAGCCTGTTTAACTTCTCTGATAATACCCCAATCTGCAACACCGGAATATCCTTGTGCGCGGGTGCGCCCATGGACAGTAACATAGGAAGCGCCGCTATCTTCACACATTTTAGCAAATTCTACCGCATTAACAGAGTTATTGTCCCAACCTTTGCGAAATTTTACCGAAACTTTGAGCGACGTTGCTTTAACTGTTTCCTCTATAATTTTAGAAGCTCGCGGCAAATCTTTCATTAAAGCTGAACCGGATTCATTACCGACGATTTTTTTTACCGGACACCCCATGTTAATATCAATGGAATAAGCGCCTAAATCTGCCACCAATTTAGCCGCTTCAGAAAATAGCGTTGCATCATTCCCGACCAACTGCACGATAACCGGATAAGGTTCTTTTTTGACATCCGCAATCCGGTATGTTTTAGGGTTCTTACGGTTAATCGCATTAACTGCCACCATTTCAGAATAGAGATTTCCCTCTCCAAAAGATGCAACCAATTTACGGAACGGATAATCGGTAATCCCTGCCATAGGCGCTAAAAATACATTGCTTCTTAATCCGATAATATCAGGCATTGACCTATTCCGCACTATTCAACGTTTTAACTAAGATGAAGTAGATTTTATCTAAGTCTGAATTGACTGCAAAGTTAATAAGTTCGTTCTTTGTTGTTTCTTCGGAATTAGCAATATCTTTAAGCAAAATATCCATCAAAAACAAATAACGAATGGCTTGATTGTGGAACTCAGCATTATCATCAAACGCCTTGCGAATAGCTAAAGATTGTTTATGACTTAAAGTTCTTGATAAAACATCTGTAAAGACAGTCGTTTTTCCGGATAAATAATTATCCCATAAATCAAACATATCTTGCTTACTATAAAGCTTATCGGATATGACACCGATATTGCGGAATGTGCGGTTAATAGTCTTAACGGCAGTAATCATCTTTTCTCGGTCAAATTCTGGCTCAAGTTGATTGATTTTAGCCACTTTAGAGCCGGTTAAAGCTTCAAAACGGTCGATTTGCTTTTCTTGCTCATTAATGGTATGCGTAACTTCTGTTGCTGTATCTGCAACATCTTCACGGAGCTTATTAAGCTTATCGCGAATGGCGTCTATATTTGACAGCGCATTAGTAATATAAAAATTCTGTTCTTCCAAAAGTTTAACGCCGTTTTGGCTATTGTTTAGCATTAGGTTTGAAGTTCTGCTGATTTTATCGGTGCTATGATTTATCAGCTCACTTGCTTGTGTAAATTTTTCAATCACTTCAACCGCTTTATCTTTTAGGGTATCAGTTTTAAGAGCAAGTTTATTACTCATGTCACCGATTTTATCAACAATCGTTTCGGCAATTCCTTGTAAATCACGATTCTTAATTTGCGTCATATTGGTAAATGACATCAATTTTTCTGTTTCTTTATTAATGGCGACAATCACATTTTGCATACTGTTAACGGCATATTCGCATTTACGTTCAATTTCGCCGCGTTTTTCATCAAATACATCGCCGATACTGCGGATGGACATACCTGTTTCGGTATTAACCGCTTTAAGTGTGGCAATTTGCTTTTTGGTAACTTTCTCGATTTCTATGGAGTGCTTAACCAGTTTATCAATCTCTTGGGATACTGTTATTCCGTATTTAGAAAGCTTATCATTAATCATTTCGGCATTTTGGTCAATAACTTCTGACTGTGTTTGGATAAGCTTTTTTTGATCCTCTACACGTCCTTCAATACTGGAAATACTGGTATCCAAACGCTTGTAAAGAGCTTCATATTCATCGGCTGCCCTATCAAACGACCGCTCAATACGTTGTGCATTTTCAGAGGTTCTTGAAAGCATGGTGTTAATATGCTCTTGGCTCAAGTCAGCACAAGAGGTAAGTTGGTTTTTGATAATCGTTAAATAGTTTTTATTGTCCGCTATGTTGTTTTTAATGTTAGAAGATACCGCAGATATCTCCTCCAAAATCGGGTTTAGTTTACTTAAAAAACTATCAGAATTTTGCGAGATATTTTGTGAGCAATTGCGTAAATTATCAGCGGATACGGACATTTTCTCTGTAATATAAGAACATCTGTCTGCCAATTCCTTTACACCGCCATTAAGCGCAATCAACGTCTTTGCCGAATAGTCGTCTAACAGATGAAGTATATTGGCAAGTTCGGTGACGCGTAAATCCAAGTCAGATTTGATTTTTGATGATTGTGCAAGCACCTCTCTGTTTTCACGCTGTAATAAGGATACTTGCTCTTGTATAACCTTAGCAAAGGCTTTGGCGTTTTGAGAAGCCTCGTTGTCCGGAAACATCAGACCGTCAACATAAGTTTGGAACAATCGAGCATTGGCATCCAAACTACCGCTTCGCTCAATATAGGCCAAAAAGAACCACAGCAAAAACAATGGCAGGGTAATGGTTAAGATGAATATGCCAAAGTCAGCCGGAGCCAAGGCTGTAATGCTGCTCCATCCGATGAAGTGCTCAATATAATAAGCCACACCGACACCCCACAACAGCGCAGAGACAGCCAAACAATAGGCAAAATTGCCTCTAACCCATAAAAAACGATTTCGGGCTATGTTCTCTGTTTGTGGTGTATTATTATGACTTTGTTGAGCGGACATATCTTCAAAATTCCCTAAATTGATACGTTAATATTTACTTATCATTAACTTTTATTTTTTTCAAATAAATTATTGCATTGCGGCACAATATTTCACAAATCCAAAAATTTTGAACAAATTTAAACTTTTCTATTGATTTTCTAAAAAGTTTGGCTATTCTAACGCAAGCTTACCGAGCAAAATAGATTATGCCGCTATAGCTCAGTGGTAGAGCACGTCATTGGTAATGACGGGGTCGTAAGTCCGATTCTTACTAGCGGCACCATTAAAAATGCCTCCCTCGCGGAGGCTTTTTTAATGGTGATATTACAAGAGTCATCGGACTTACGGGGGCAACGTAAGTCCGGAATCGCCGCGCCGGATTTAGTCGGCGCAAGATGTCGGCGAATTTATGAGCCGCCCCGAAGGATGCGCAGTGCGAAGCGCGCGCACTTTCGTCTAGCGGCACCATTTTCTAAAAAGCACCTTTTGGGGTGCTTTTTATGTTGCTATTATTGCTTCTCACAAAGTCCGATTTAGGAAATCCCTAAAACAGCAATTTTTCATAAATTATCGGACTTTTTATCTTATTTTATTGATTAATTATTTTATTCATATTAAAGATATTATAGTTAATCATAGGAAAATAATATGAAAAAATTTTATCAAATATGTATATGTATACTTTTTCTTTGCACGAATGTATACGCTGCTGATAATGTTGAAAAGAAAAGTGGTTTAGAATATAAAATTGAGCAATATTCTTGTTTTGAATCTCATAAATGTTCTTTTGATGTGAGGATCAATTCAAAATTTTCTGAAGATGAATTACTAACAATAGCTTATGAAATTTACGATGATATTCCGGCAGTAAATAGAGTCTTTATAATGTTTTATCTTCCCTGTATGAAAGTCGGTAATGGTGCATGGGCAAGTATAATTTTCGACCCAACACCAAAAGTAACTGTAATGGATTTTATGTTATCTTCAAATAAGACTTGCAACAAGTAATTACTTTTGTCATCTTGTATTCATCATAATTTTCAGTCCGATAAGTGCAAAGCAACGCGCACCATTAAAAATGCCTCCCTCGCGGAGGCTTTTTTAATGGTGATATTACAAGAGTCATCGGACTTACGGGGGCAACGTAAGTCCGACTAACGAGCGGCGCTTTAGAGTTGCGAAGTTGGACGAGGCGCTGAAAGCGTCCGAGGTCTTGAGCATAAGCGAAAGATGCGCAGAGTGAAACGCGCGCACTTTCTACTAGCGGCACCAGTTTTTATAAGGGTTTTAGCAATTTGCTAAAATCCTTTATTTTTTGGTGCTACACGAGTGCTACATTTCCATTAAACCGCATTGACACATACCTGTTTTTGTGATACTATAGGCTCAGTTTTAGCAAAACGAAAGGATATATTATGCTAGACGAACCGCACCCAAAAAGCGAATATATGCAAGTCGCCGGGCAAACTTTTTTAAAAATCGTCAAAAAAGTATATGGAACAGATAATTTTGCCGAAGTGGCTCCCCAAATTTTTACAAATCCGAAGAACATCATTGGCGAAGGTAATACCAAATATGTTTTCAAAATTGATGGTATTGAGGGCTACGTGTTAGCTGTTTTAAAAGATGAATTTGACCTATCAAGACCTCCTGTGCCGCTTAAGGCTTGTGAAATACCGCTACCCCGATATAACTTTGGACAGATTCTTTTTGAAAACGATAACGGTTTGATGGTGATGAGAAAGGCAGAGGGCGTGCCCCACTCTTCAGAGCCGTGGGTTAAGTATAGTTTCGGAGTGTTAGAAGGTGCCATGAGTATGCCCCAAAAGACGGCAGAAAAAGCGTTGCTTAAAATATGTGCTGTTTCTCGCATGCCGATAACAGCTTTTAACCATATGGCTATGCAAATTAAATATCTGAATGAGGGTGGTTTGCCTTTAGATACAATTAACCCGAACAATATTTTAATTGACCCCAAAAATAAGCAGATAAACATTATTGACGTTTTGGATGGTCCTGAATTTTTACGCCAAATTAAAAGCCCGATAAACGGTGTGCGAAATATGGAAGCCATATTATTGGATTCAATCATGCACACCGAATATATGAAGGTTTTATCTCCCGGCGAACAAAAGCTGATGAAATACGCTTCCGAAGTTGTGATTGAAAAATGTCAAAAGGCAGCCGAAAATGTCGGTTTGGTGAGTGATCCAAGCAATGTTCGGCATTATTTTGAATTGATAATAAAAAATGATGACAGAAAATCACCGATTACGTTTGCATTTTTACGCAATTATAGTGAGTTTACATCTTTGTATAAAGATAAGTTAGCCAAAGATGAAGAAATCGTCCTTAATCCTAAACGTAATGCTAAATATGAAAAGCAAGAAGTGGATTATTTACAGCTAAAAATGGATATGTTGCGCGCAGAATTGTGCGATAAAGTTGGTCAAACAGCAGATAAAAAAACAGGAAAAATCACTAAAGAGCATATTGAAATAGCTCAAAGACAAACATTCCTTGCTAAGCAAATGATGAAGATAAGAAACGAGAAGTAAAACCACGCTGATAAGCTTAAATAAAATAGCTTTTAACTTTTCTTAATGTTTCTTGTATAATAATTATTCCTGTCGCTAATGGGGAACAATAAAATGTCTTTTATCATTTTAGATACGGAATATACAGCATGGAAAGGCTGTCAAGAAAACGGTTGGCAGGGCAATCAAAAAAAGGAAATCGTGCAAATCGCCGCCCTTAAAGTTTCTAATAACTTAAAGGTGCTTGCTGAGTTTAATGCGCTTTGCAAACCAAAAATAAATCCTATTCTATCAGAATATTTTACCAATTTAACCCATATAACCAATACACAAATCAAAAAACATGGTGAGCCTTTTGCTGATGCATATAAAAGGTTTGAGGCGTTTGTTAAAAATAACATTTGCTACTCACATAGTTGGGGTTCTGATTTTTTTAATGAATCAGACGGTTCAATCATAAAAGAAAACCTTTATTTGCAAAACTTAATAGCTGAGAAAAAGATTGTTTATCGCAATGTTGCGCCGATTTTTAAACAGCTTTACAAAGAAAACAACATATTTGTTAAAAGCCAATGCTGCGGTGAGATAGCAGGGATTCTCGGCGTGGATAAAAAATTGATGAAATCCGGTCGAAATCCGCATAATGCTCTATATGATGTCTATTCCATACTTGAAGGACTTAAATATTTTTATCCGCGTTCTGTTGAATTGATGAACTTATTTATGTCTCATCACAAAAATGATGACTAAAGCCATGGCAACAATACTGCCGACTATGGATGATATATCAAGAGGCAGGCTAAACCCGATTTTATCAAACATAATATAGGTAACGCATACTGAGGTCATAAATCCGGCAGGGATAAGCGTAAGCCAGTAATTCTTATTATTTTGATAGAGATAAAAACTCGCCATCCATAAAGTTATGGTAGCAAGGAGTTGGTTCGTCCACCCGAAATAAATCCAAATTGTCGTCAAATCAAAAAAGCTCATGGCAATGCCGCCTGAAAGCACAACAAGACTGATTAAAAGTCGTTTTTTAAGGGATTTATTTTCTTTTTGCCAATAATCGCCAATAGTTAAACGTGCCGAACGAAACGCCGTATCGCCGGAAGTAATGGATAGTAAAATAACCGATAAAACCGCAAGCGTGCCGCCGAATGAACCGAGATATCCTTTTGCCACATCAGAAACAACGCCCCCCGGACCGCTTGACATTATCACGTTGTGCAGACCGTCACTTCCCTGATAAAAGGCAATCCCCAATGTTGCCCAAATGAGGGCGACAATTCCTTCTGTTATCATGGCACCGTAAAAAATGGCTCTTCCGTGTTTTTCATTGGCCAAACAACGTGCCATCAAAGGTGATTGCGTCGCATGAAAACCGCTGATGGCTCCGCAGGCAATCGTCACAAACATAAGCGGAAAAATCGGTAATTTCAAAGGATGCTGATTAGAAAATGTCAGATTAGGATAAAAAGGAGCATCACTGGCAAATAACACCACAATCATTGCCGCAGAAATAACAATTAGTAACAGTGCAAATAACGGATAAAACCGTCCGATGATTTTATCAATTGGTAAAAGTGTAGCTAAGAAATAATAGCCGAATATGGCAATAACCCACCACACGAAAGGGGTTTCCGATAAGTTGGCTAACATCCGCGCCGGACTCATCGCAAAAACCGAGCCTAAGAGCAACAAAAAGCAGACCATAAACACTAAAAAGACAAATTTTACCTTCGTTCCGAGATATTTTTCAACCAGTGGAACGAGAGATTGCCCGCCGTTTCTGACCGAAATCATTCCAGCCATATAGTCATGAACGCCACCGGCAAAGATTGAGCCGAATACAATCCATAACAACGCCACCGGTCCATACAACGCCCCCAAAATTGCGCCGAATACCGGTCCTAATCCGGCGATATTTAAGAATTGTATCAAAAACACCCGCCATGTCGGCAATACCATAAAATCAACATTGTCACATTTCTTGACCGCCGGTGTGGTCGCTTTTGCATTTGCCGCAAAAATCTTCTCAACAATTTTTCCGTAAACGGTATACCCGATAATCAGCAACAAAACTGCTGTTAAAAATATGGCCATAACACACCTCTATAACAATTTTTTGATTCGTTATCCTTTAATGTTACACCCAAATTTATACAAAACGGTTAAAAAATCAATTAAAACTAAAAAAAACATTTTTTTGATATGGACAAAACTTGACAATAAAAAAATCCCTGCTATGATGCAAGCCTATTTGGAGAATAATAATATGACAGAAAGAATTTTACCCCCGATTGATGACATCATTTTTGCGATGAGTGAAGAGCCCTTAGGTATGGGTGAAGAAGCAAAAGTTTATAAAATTCATACCCATCCGCACTACACTGTACGTGTAAGCAATGATGCACCTGATTTAGAAATACTCTCTCAGAAGCTATATAATGAAAAGTTTACTATTCAAAAAGATATCTTTGAGCGGAGAAATTATGCGCAACCCGTAGCTTATTTGGGGCTTGATCCGGATGATTGCCACAATGCACTGGTAACCATAAATTTATATGCGCCGGGCTTTTCAATGGAAATTCATAAACCTGGGCGGAAAATGCCGTCAGATGATGAAGCTATGATGAAAACCATAGCTTTATCCAAAGCTGTGCTGAATATGCCGGATTCTGCAATTGATAAGATATATGATGATTTGCTATTCCTTTCTTCGCGCGAATACTCAATTGATGTTGGTAATGGCGGTCTGTTTACCAATACCGGTAACATCTTAATGGATGCAGCAAATAAGAGATTCCAAATCATAGATATTCAACCGTTTATCCGCAATCGGGTTGGAATTCCCCAAAACCATACCAAAGGATTTAATTCACCGCTATTTTTAGCCCGTGGTCTTATCCCTGGTGCATACGGATATGCCGAAAAACATGCCAAATATCTGCCTTTGATTGATTGCAGAACGGAAATTATCGATAAAATCATCCAAGGAGCTAAACGTAATCACTTAAACGACGTCGGTTGCTATCTCAAAGGTGATGCGAATGCCATGGCAATGTTTTGGAAAGTTCAGTTAACTAAACTGCGTATTCCTGAAAAGTATGCGGAAAACTTTATCAAAGAAATATGTGCCGTAGAAGATGAACAGCGTTATCCGTTGCTTAAGCACAATGCGCCATTGGTGCGAGTTGCCGGTCGAAGTATGTATTCATAAATAATGCTGGACAAATTATACAAAACATGGTATTCTCTTTCGCGTAAGAAGGAGAAAATTATGACTGAATTTGTTCACGATAATCTAAAATATGAAATAAACGAATGGGGCAATGTGCGCTCTATGTCCATATTTTATGAAAAAGAAAATAAAAAATACATTGTTTCTGTTGATTTATATGATTTTTGGGTAAGCGACCAATATGCCCGATTGGAAGTAACCAAACGTAGCAGAAACCCATTAAAAAATATTTTTGGTGACAAGGTTTTGGCTTATGCTAAAACGCCTGTTGATACGTTTACTATTTCTGTTTGGGGTATGATTCGCAATAAAGAGCTGGAATATCCTAAAGATGAAAGATTTCATGGCTTGATAGATTTGGCGCTGGATGATATTAAAAAGCATGACCACGAAATTGAAAAAGACATCAGTTTTATGATACAAAAACAAAAGGAAGAAAAAAATCAAGCCAAAGCTCGGAAAAAACAGCAAGAAGATGAGGCACAAGAACACTTAAAAAAGAAAAACAAACCCTCGGATATTGACTTGATAAACTCTATTATAAATGAAAGAAAGTAAAATCCCTGCGCCCATAACAAAAAAAGCTACCTTTACAGATAGCCTTTTATTGGTGGGCGTTGAGGGATTCGAACTCCCGACCCTCTCGGTGTAAACGAGATGCTCTAACCAGCTGAGCTAAACGCCCATCTCATTAACAAAAGCGTTTATAGAGGATATTTTTTTAGTTTGCAAGTAAAAAATACAAAAAAAAGAAAAATTTTTAGATTCAAAATAAAGCAGGTGCATAATGCACCTGCCTTTATACATCATCAAAAGTCCTAGTTTACGGCATTTTGCAAAGTCTTACCGGCTTTGAATTTAGCAACTTTTCGTGCCTTGATTTGAATTGCTGCCCCCGTCCGCGGATTGCGACCGGTTTTAGCCGCACGTTTTGATGCAGAAAATGTACCGAAACCAACCAGACGCACATCTTCACCATTAGCCAAACTATGAGTAATAGCTGCAATAAAAGCATCTAAAGCCTTAGCAGCTAAACCTTTAGTTAAACCAACTTCGTCCGCTATATTAGAAATAAGCTCATTCTTATTCACTTTAAGGACTCCTTACAAAAAAATTAAAAACGACGTGAATTTATTTCACAATGTGAATTAAAAGAGAGTTTAAAATTATTTTCAAATAAAAATTGTTAATTACTAACAAGTCAGGTTTTTAATATAGTAAGATTTGTTTAATTTTCCGCTTGATTGTGCGAACGAGTGTCATTAAAATAACAATGCCAATCATAAATAGACACGGGATTTTATGGAAAATAAATATAAAGAAGAACAAGAAAAACTTGGACGCCTGGCAACATCTCAACAAAGATTTGCCGCTGATCCGAATATGTCTGTTTGGGTAGAAGCATCAGCCGGAACCGGAAAAACAAAAGTCCTTTCAGATAGAGTTTTACGTCTGCTTTTGGCTAAAGTTAATCCTTCTAAATTGCTCTGTTTGACCTATACCAAAGCCGCCGCCGTTGAGATGAATGAGCGAATTGCCAAAAGACTAAGCCTATGGGCGGTGGAAGATGAAAAAACATTAACCGAAGAATTGCAAAAACTTTTGGGGGACGATTTTAATTCATCTAATAAGCAAGAATTGTTAAACTTTGCGCGGACGCTATTTGCACTTCTTTTAGACACACCGGGTGGAATGAAAATCCAAACCATTCATAGTTTTTGTCAAGATGTATTAAAGAGATTTCCGTTAGAGGCGGGTGTTTCTCCTTATTTTGAAGTATTGGATGACCGCGTTGCTAAAGAAATTTTACAAAATATCAAAATCGAGTTGTTGCGCTTAGCAAATGAAGATAGTTCAAGTGATTTAAGCAAAGCTGTTGCCTATTTAACCGAGAATATCAGTGAGTTCAAATTTCCTGAAGTAATGAACCTGATTACCGAAAATCGGGTCAAAATTGCCATGCTCCTAAAAAAATATAATGGCGACATGGAAACTCTTATTACAGTTTTAGAACAAAGTCTGGGTGTTAAATATGCAGACCGAGAAGATGACTTAAAACAGCAGATTTTGCAAAATATAGATACCGGCCAGCTAAAAGAAGCCGTAAAAGCACTAAATGAGGGCACCAAAACCGATATAGATAAAGCCGAAAAACTAAATTCGATAATTTGGGGGCATTTATCTGCTTTGGACTATGATAATTACCGCTCTGTTTTGATTACCGGAGAGGGAACGATTCGCGCCAAACTAATGACTAAAGGTATAGCTGAGAAATATCCGGAAGTTTTAACCTTTTTACAACAAGAAGCCGAGCGGTTATTAGCGGCAGACAATACTTTTGCGGCTCTAAGAGTATTAAAAGCAACTGTTGCGGTTTTGCAAATTGCTAAAAATATTATCGAGCAGTATAATGCTTATAAAACTGTATATGCCGCACTTGACTATGAAGATTTAATAGTTATCACCAGACGCTTGTTGGAAAATCAGGAAGTGGCAGATTGGGTGTTGTTTAAGCTTGATGGTGGCATTGATCATATCTTAATTGATGAAGCACAAGATACATCACCGGACCAGTGGGCAATTATCCGTGCTTTGACTCAAGAATTTTTTGCAGGTCTCGGTAGTTATGAAGAAGCAATCCCCAGAACAGTCTTTGTTGTTGGAGATAGAAAGCAATCTATTTATAGCTTTCAAGGTGCCGATCCCAAAGAGTTCGATAAAATGTATCATTACTTTGAGCAAAAGATACAAAACTTTGCTAAGATTCATTTGGATGTTTCTTTCCGCTCCACCAAAGCCGTTATGGATTGCGTAAACACGTTGTTTGAAGCAGAAAATGCCAAAAAAGGCGTTGTCCCATCAGGTGAGCATATCAATCACCAACCATTTCGCTTAGGTGAGGGGGGAAAAGTCGAGATACTGCCGCTTGTTTGTGCCGACGAAACGGAGAAGCCGACGGAATACAGTTGGACAATTCCTTTGAAAAGAGAGCAAAAGACTTCCCTTTCTAATCTTTTGGCGCGCCAAATTGCACAAAATATTAAAGATATGGTAGAAAATAAAGAAATACTTGCCTCAAAAAATCGTCCGGTGCGTTATGGGGATTTTATGTTCTTGGTGCAACAGCGTAACGCTTTTGTAGAAGAGTTTATTCGTGCTTGCAAGGACAAGGGGGTTCAAGTTGCGGGAATTGATAAGTTAAAATTATTGGAGCAGATTGCAGTTGAAGATTTAATTTCACTAAGCAAGTTTCTTCTGTTGCCTGAAGATGATTTATCTTTAGCCGAAGTGCTTAAATCTCCGATTTTTAATTTAACGGATGACGATTTGTTTACTTTGTGTCATCAAAGAGAAAGTTCACTTTTCCGTTCAATCTTAAAAAGAAAAGAATATAGCAATTTAGCAACAGAATTAAAAAACTTGCTTAATATGGTCGGTTTTGCGCGTCCGTATGAACTGTTCAGTTATGTTCTGATTAAAATGAATGCTAGACAAAACTATATTAAACGGATGGGGGCAGAAGTTGATGACATTTTAGATGAGTTCTTAAATCTGACCATTACTTTTGAACAAAATCATACCCCATCTTTAGAATCATTTGTGGCATGGATCGGGCAAGATGAAGTTATCATTAAAAAAGAAATGGAGCAAGGGGATAGCGATACCGTAAAAATAATGACTGTTCACGGCTCAAAAGGTTTGCAAGCTCCGATTGTAATTTTAGCCGATACGGCACGTGTTAAGAGTAAATCAATGCAAGGTGGCTTTTTATGGAAAGACGGATTACTTTATTTTCCGATGAACGCAAATTGCTATGACAACGTTTGCACCTCCATTAAAGAAGCAAACAGTAATGCTGATTTTGAGGAATATCGCCGGTTACTATATGTTGCATTAACACGTGCGGAAGACAGACTTTATATAGCAGGCTTTAGCAAAAGTAATAAGGTTAATGAAGATTCATGGTATAAATTATTGACCGACAATTTAAAATCAAACGTTCCTTTACCACCGGAAGATAAAAGAATTGTTTATCAAATAGAGCAAGAAAACACTGTTGAGAAGGATAATATAAAAACGGATTTAAGAAAAGAACCAACGGATTATAGCGATTTGTTAACTCCGGCTCCTAAAGAAGATACCTTAGCAAAACCATATGCGCCGTCACACGATGAAAATGATGAGATAGATGTTGTAGCCTCTCCGTTAAAAGAATTAGGAAACTTTTATAAACGAGGAACGGTTATTCATAAACTTTTACAATATATTGCAACCATAGATGAAAAAGATCGTCAGACACGTGCAGAAATGTTCTTAAAAACGGAGCTACCGGATTCGTCGACATATGAAATCACACGTATTATAAACGAGGTTTTGAATCTGTGTCAGACATATCCTGAAATTTTTGGGTTAAATTCCAAGGCCGAAGTTCCGATAATTGGTGAAGTCGGCGGCAAAATTATTTCCGCAAAAATTGACCGCCTGGTCATAAATAAGGATAAAATAATTATTGTGGATTATAAAACAAACAGGCCGGCAGCGACAACTTTGTCAGAAGTTCCTGAACTTTATATTAATCAATTAAGCACATATAAGGCTTTATTGCAAAAGCTTTATCCTGAAAAAAATGTAGAATCCTACATATTGTGGACTAATACTTGTAATATGATGAAACTATAAATTTTAAAGTTTATACTACTTTCAATCTTTGAATATTTAAAAGATAATACTATATATAAATCTGCAATGTGAAAAAGTGAAAGGGAGAACAGATGAAAGCAATTAATGATAGCGAGTTTGAAACAGAAGTTTTGAAATCAAAAGGTTTGGTTTTGGTTGACTTTTGGGCAGAATGGTGTGGTCCGTGCCGTCAATTGGGGCCGGTTTTGGAAGAAGTAAATAAAAGCTATGGAGAAAAAGTGAAAATCTGCAAAATGAACGTAGATGAAGCTCCTTCAACCGCTGCCAGTTATGAAATTCGGAGCATCCCGACAATGTTTTTATTTAAGGATGGCGAAAGAGTGGATACAAAAGTTGGCTTTAATTCTCAGTCAGCCATAGAAAGTTGGCTCAATACTTATATCGGATAATATATTATAACACCGTATTTAAACACCGAAAGTTTTTTGCTTTCGGTGTTTTTATATTTAAAATCTTGAAAATCAGTAAAATCGCCCCATTTAAAAACCAAAGGAGAAAAATCAATGTTTACAAAAAGCGAAAAAGCTAAAGAACGGCGATTTGTAAGGGACGCCGTGAAAAGTATGTGGAACTTTTGGACGAGTCCAGAAGGGGCATTTATTTTGGCGGTTTCGGCAATGGCTCTGGGATATTATCAATTTTATATCAGTCGTCCTATTTTGCGTTATGATACCAATACGGTTAAGCTTATATCTTCCTCTAATAGCAATAATTATACCGTGGATATCCTAGGTAAAAAATATCAAGACCTCTATTTAACCAAGGTTTATCTATATAACCAAGGAGAACAGGCTCTCTCTGGTTCAGATGTATCGCATATTGGCCACGATCCGATTAGAATTAAAATTCCAAAAGAGGCTAAAATGCAACATTTCAATTTGGATAATGAAGAAACAACCTCATCTATTACCGCCGAAGTTGTACCGTATGGTAAAGATTTGGTCTTAAATTTTGATTTCTTAAATCCTGATTATCAATATGTTGTAAATATCTTACACGAGGCGCCAAGTGACAATATTGTTGTCACCGGAAGCGCCTTAAATGTTAGCGAAATATCCCGAACAATCAGCGGTAGAGAACTGAAAGAATTTATAATTTGGGGTTTGGGAACACTGTATTTAATCCTTATTATGTGGTATGTATTCAAAAAATGGCATCGGCGTTAAAACAATATTAAGCAATAAAATATATACTTCCCACTAGACTAGTTTAATAACATAGGGGAAATGATATGAGAAAATCTTTTATTTGCAGTCTTCTTGCAGTTTCGATGCTTACAGCTTGTGCAACAGATCCGTATACAGGCGAAAGTAAAGTGGCAAAAACCGCATGGGGAACAGGTATTGGTGCTGCAGCCGGTGCAGGTATCGGTGCACTCGTTGGTGGTAAAAAAGGTGCTTTAATTGGTGCGGCTTCCGGTGCGGCAGTTGGTGCAGGCACAGGCGCATATATGGATATGCAGGCAAAGAAACTTCGCCAAGAACTCTTAAATACAGGAGTTCAAGTTCAACAGGTAGATGGGAAAATCTATCTCATTATGCCGGGAAATATTACCTTTGACAGCAACGACGCAAGTATTAAACCTGCTTTTCAACCAGTGCTAAATTCCGTTGCAAAAGTAATCAAAGAATATAACAAAACAATGGTTCAGGTTAACGGCTATACCGATAGCACCGGTACTGCCGCAACCAATAATGCTTTGTCTTTAATGCGTGCTAATTCCATCTCTAATTATTTAAGAGCGCAAGGTGTTGACGGCAACCGCATTTTGGCCAATGGTTTTGGTTCTTCAAATCCGATTGCATCAAATGCAACGGCAGCCGGACGTGAACAAAACCGCCGTGTTGAAATTGTCTTAGTCAATAAGCAATAAATTAGACCTTTTGTGGGAGCAAAGAGCTGAGTTTTATAACTTGGCTCTTTTTTTGTGTGTAAAAAATAAAATAGCAATGCGCTAGGGGATTTTTGTTATAAGCTGATAATAAAGGAGAATAATGACGCATATACAAAAAAATAATCTTATTTTTTACCTCAAACCGTTTTTATGGAGCTTTGGGATAAGCGGTATTGTATATTCATTTATGCTGTTTCAGTTTTGGTGGGGTAATCACGACTGGGAGCATATTAAAAAAAGCATGAATCTTTTAAGCGGGCTTTATGAAATCAGATTTAGTCAGCATCTACCGACAGTTCTGTTTTTAGACGGACATATTTTACCTATTATTGTGATTTCACTATCTTTGGCGTTAATTATCTTGCAAGCAATTTTAATGGCAAAATATTTGAGAGTTCCGGAAAATTTTAAATCGTATATGATTTTTATACTGTTTATAGTGCTCAATCCATACCTGTTTATCTTTTTTTATTATGTATACATTGCTTTACCACTGTCCTTTTGGGGAACGTGCGTTGTTGCTTTACTCTACATAACCGAAAAATCAGAAAATAAAAAATATTGGTTATTAGGGGGGATAGGCTTTTTCTTAGCACTAGGTAGCTATCCGCCCAATATGGCGCTAGCCTTTACCCTTTTTATGGCAAAACGATGCTTAAACTACGTAAACAGACAAGAAAATCTTAAAGAAATTATCAAAAAAGGAATGATGTTCCTAAGCCAAATAGCATGTGCTTATGTTGGTTTTTCTTTGGTGCGGAAATATCTAATACAGGCCGATTTGGTAAATACGGGGATGTATAATTTAGCAATACGTTCACCTCAAGAAATAGCTAACCATTTACCGACGGATATATTAGAATCAGTAACACAGTTTTTCCACCCATATACTTTTTTAGATACAACCTACTGTATTTTACTGGCCATTATTTTTATCACAGCAATTAGCATAGCTTACTGCAAAGCATCAAATAAATGGATTTATGTTGCTCTAATATTGATTTTATGCGTTGT
The DNA here is from genome assembly GCA_902763185.1 of uncultured Rhodospirillales bacterium. GTDB lineage: Bacteria > Pseudomonadota > Alphaproteobacteria > RF32 > CAG-239 > CAG-267. Next base: position 24,110 of record CACWQT010000004.1, read on the forward strand.
TTCCCGTTATGCGTTTATCTTATCTGCTCGTTCAGATATGGCAACTGTCAGAATGGAATATTGGGGTAGATTAGGAGTGTATGCATTTGCCTTATCGATTTTACTAAGACAAAGCAAGCAATGGATAAAAAATTTAATTTTACTCTGGACAATCATAACATTAAGTCTTTTTATCAAAACAGATTTTGAAATTCAAAAAGTACAATATCTAGGTTTTACGGCCGGAAGGAAACATCAGTCAAGAATACAAGAAAGCATTTTAAGGCATCCCACTTTTGAACTGAAGCCTAAATATATTTCCTATACATTTGGCGCTATACCATTTCGTGAAAGGTATTATCAGGATATATACCATACACCGGAAATGATAAGCTATGCAATTTATCATATATTTGGTATAGTTAGTAATCTGTTTTGGGAAGAACGTATTACCCCGACCGCCATAGAAGTCGGAATAGAGGGGCGCAACCTATGGCACATCGGAATAAACGAAGATAAGTGGAAAGACAAAGCCTATTGGACGGACAATCCAGAAAATATGAAAAATATTCGTTTTTGGTTGTATAACGAGGCAAAGTATAATAGTGTATATGTAGATGATAAATACATTATAATGGTATTAGACTTGCAGAGCTTTTATAAAAATAGAGAACTTCTAACCTTAAAGTTGGATAAATAAATGAAAAAAAGTGGTAAAAACACATATAAAGATTTTTACTTTCCTCTCTTTTGGAAGAGCTGGCTGATATTTTGCCTTGTTTATTCATTTATGCTGTTTCAGTTTTGGTGGGGTAATCACGATTGGGAACCACTAATTTATGGCATTCACTGGAGTGATGGGCTGTTTGAGGCACGTTATAGCCAACATCTATTTACGGTTATATTCTTGAACGGGCAGATATTGCCGACCTTATACATCATAATTTCACTGGCCTTACTTGCATTGTTATGCTTATTATCTGCAGATTACTTATGCTTGCCAAGAGATGAAAAAAAGTATTTGCTTTTTATACTGCTTTTGGGGTGCTCACCATATACCTTCGTCTTATTTCATTATGTCTTTATTACTGTCCCAATGATAATGTGGGGAAGCGTAATAATTTTGTTGTTAAAATTATCAGAAGGCCTGCATAGCCTAAAAAAATGGCTGTTAAGTATTTTGGGGTTTGCATTTATTCTAGGAGGTTATCCACCAAATATATCTTTTTTAACCACAATATTTTGCGGGCGAAAAATTATTACATATCAATCAAGAAAACAAACGTTAAAACAAATTATATTTGATGGTACATTTCTTGGTTCGGCATTAGCCTTAGGATTTGTGATAAACCGTTTAATTATTTATATTTTGACGGCTTATTTGGGGCTAAATTTTGATATGTATAACATGCGCACCAGTTCATTATTTGAAATGGTGCAAAAAATTCCGCAAGAGCTCTTAAATGCCTTTATAGATATTATTGAAAGTCATCAAGATTTAGGGACTTATTATACATTTTTCATAGTAACAATTTGTATTGGATCGTTTACCAAAATTATAAAAGATAGTCCAAACAAGGTTGCCGCAGTAATAGGTGTTTGCGGTCTGATTTTAGCTTCGCGTGTGGCGTATCTTGTTTCTGCAAATGCTTGGTATGCCAAATTTAGGATAGGTTACTGGGCTTTTTTCGGCTTATCGGCTGTTGCATTAAGTATATTATTGAATGCAAAACAGCAAATTGTAAAAAATTTGATATTTGGCCTAAGTTTGTTAACGCTGTTTTATTTTATCAGGACAGATTTTGAAATAGAAAAGACTGTATCCTATAAATTTAATTTAGAACGCATATATCATAAACATATAGAAGAAAGATTTTTTGATTATCCAAAGTTTGATATTAACGGCAGTTACGCCACTTTGAATTTTGGATATCCGGATTTTCTGTCACATGTCTGCTTGAATGGGTGTCAAAATTTTAACAACGAGATTTTAGATAATACGATATTACCTGCGGATTTAGGATATGTCTTGTTTTGGGATGAAGTAACAAGCCCTGTTTCACTTAAATTTGCAGTATGGGGCAAGAGCTTTTGGAAGGTAACGGATCCTATACTTAAAAACGATTGGAAAAATGATACAGAAACTAATAGCCAAGACATCAATATGTGGCTTTATTTGCAATCAAAAACCTATCCGAGCAAAGAGAGTATATATATTGATGATAAATATATTTTAATGAACCTAGATAAGTCATTCTTTAATCAAAATAAAGGTCTTCTTTCTAGAGAACTTGAAAAATACAAATAGAAAAAGCCACAGTTAAAACTGTGGCTTAAATTTTTGCCAAACTGGCTTATTCGCCGAATACAATTTTCATTGTATCTTTAGCGATCATATACTCTTCATCCGTCGGGATAACAAAAACGCGAACCTTTGAATCAGGTGTGGAAATCTCGGTAATCGCACCGCGTTTTTTATTGGCTTCTTCATCAAGTTTGATGCCGAGATAAGCCAAACGGTCAATTACCAATTTTCTTAATAAGGAACCGTTTTCACCGATACCTGCGGTAAAGACAATCGCATCAACACCACCTAAAACAGCGATATATGAACCGATAAAGCGGAGAATACTGTGAACATAGGCGTCCATGGCAACAGTTGCTTTTTCTTCAACACCATAAAGCGTTTCGATATCACGGTTATCGGAATAACCGCAAATACCAAACATACCGCTCTTCTTATTCAAAATCTCATTAACCTCATCAGGTGTCTTGTTTTGAGATTTGCAGATATAAAGTGGAATATACGGGTCAATATCACCGCAACGTGTGCCCATAATTAAACCGGCAAGCGGCGTAAAGCCCATAGAAGTATCCAAGCATTTGCCGTCTTCAACAGCCGAAATAGAGGCGCCGTTACCAAGGTGGCATGTAATAATTTTCCCTTTTTTACCGATAAGCTCAGCCGCCTTTTGTGAAACATAAGCATGCGATGTTCCATGGAAACCATAGCGACGAATTTTATGCTTTGTATATTGCTCTAAGGGGAGGGCATATAAAAAGGCCTCCTTTGGCATTGTTTGATGAAATGCCGTATCAAACACAACCGTTTGCGGCACATTCGGGAGTAATTTCTTAACCGCTTTAATGCCCAAAACGTGCGCATGGTTGTGTAAAGGTGCCAATTCGGATAATTCCTCAATTTGATCAATAACAGTATCATTAACCAATACCGAGTGCTTAAAGATATCGCCACCTTGAACAATACGATGCCCGACAGCATCAATCTCGTCCATAGATGAAAGCGCACCGTTTAATAATTCGCTGATAACTTCGGTAATGGCTTCGTTATGTGTTGGCAAAGCAACTTCTCTCTTACGCTTTTCGCCATTAGGAAATTTAATTTCAACAACCGATCCGTTGATGCCGATTCTGTCAGCAACACCTTTAGCCACAACATTATACTTATCGCCTTCCACATCAAATAACTGATATTTTAATGAAGAAGAACCGGAATTTAATACAAGAATTTTTTTCATCAATTATGTTCCTTTATATTATTTAACTGCTTGAATTGCAGTAATGGCAATCATGCCGACAATATCTTCAACCAATGCGCCGCGCGACAAATCGTTAATCGGTGCATTTAAGCCTTGCATAATCGGACCGTATGCTTCTGCGCCATAAAAACGTTGCAAGAGCTTATAGCTGATATTGCCAACGTCCAAACAAGGGAAAATCATCACATTGGCATGACCGGCAACTTGAGACCCCGGCGCTTTCTTTTTAGCAACAACTTCATCAAGAGCCGCATCAGCTTGCAATTCACCATCAATAAACGCTTTACCCTTAAGCGGACTATTTTCAAGCATTTCTTGTGCAAGTTTTGTCGCGTTTCTAACCTTATCAACCATATCACCGTGACCGGAGCCATAGGTAGAATAAGAAAGCATTGCAACCTTAGGCTCTAAACCGAATTGAATAGCAGTCTCTGCAGAAGCAAGCGCCATATCAGCCATTTCTTTTTCAGTCGGGTTAATGATAATCGCCGGATCAGAGAAGATATACGGTTTATCTTTAATCACCATAATAGCTGCCGAAGAAACACTTCTATCTTTATAGGCAGATTTAATAATTTGCAAAGCCGGACGAACTGTATCAGCGGTGGAGTGATTGGCACCCGATACCATACCGTCAGCATCACCTGCCTTCATCATCAATGTCCCATGGAAAGTATAGTTAACCGCCAACTTTTGTGCTTCTTCTAATGTCATACCCTTAGCTTTACGGATTTCATACAATAAATTGGCATATTCATCAAGTTTCGGTGATTTTTCCGGTTCTCTGATTTCAATACCGTCAAACCCCCAACCGTTTTTAGCATAAAAAGCTTTAATTTCTTCCGGCTTTCCAAAAATAATCAATTTAGCCGCTTTGCGTTCTGCCACATAATGTGCCGCTTCCAAAATGCGTTCATCTTCACCTTCCGGTAAAACGATGGTTTTAACATTTTGGCCGGCACGATCCAATAAACTGTTTAAGTATTTAGAAAATTGCATTTTAACATCCTTAAAGTTAAGTGATAACAAATTTTACAAGATAAATACCACAGACCATTTAAAAGGCAATAAAAAAGTTTGCTTTTTATGCTTATTTGATATAAAGAAGAAGTGTTTAGAGCAAAAAGGAGAGAGTGACCGTGAAAAAGATATTGCTAAGTTTGGTGTTTTTAATAAGTGTTTGTGCCGGTGCTTCAGCTGCCCCAAAATACGAAGCAGACGTGAATGTTGATGTAACGGATAAAAATGTTTCCGAAGCCAAGCAAAAGGCTATATCAAAAGCTATGCGTGATGCACTTTCCGAAGTTGTGCTGGAAATAAGCACCGATAAGAGCGTTAAAGAGATAAATAAATTAAATGATAACCAGTTAGAGCATTTTATCACGGGCGTAATGGTCTTGATGGAAAAGACATCAGACGTGCGCTATATTGCCGATTTGCGGATTAGTGTTGATGAAAAAATCCTCAAAGCCTACATGGCAGAGAATAATATGCCGATTATCATTGGCGAAGAACAGAATATCCTGCTTATTCCGTTATATGAAGATAAAGACGGTAATATAGATATTTGGAGCGATGACAACGCTTGGCGTCAAACACTTTTGGCACATAAAAATATGCAAAAAGGCAATTTGAGTTTTTCTGTGATAGGGAAAAACTTAGGAAATATTGCCATGGTTAAAGCCGAAAGCGTTTATAATATGGCAGACGGACAATATAACGAGCTGAAGAGTTTTAATCATGCAGACGGTATTTATGTCTTAAAGTATTCCGAAAAAGATAAAAAAATATTCATTAAATCTTTTCCGTTAAGAGAAGAACGGATAATCAACATCAATAGCGAAAATCCGGCAGATTCCGTTGCGGCGGTTTTGGATACATTTAAGGATAATAAAAAAGCCATCGCTGTAGAAGAAAACACTATATATTCACAAGAGCAGGTAGAAGTTATTTATAACTATCCGCGTTTAAGCGCATGGGCAGAGCTTAAGAATTTGCTCAATAACAATCCGCAAGTGCAGGATGTCAATATTGTTTCTATGTCAACCGGAAAGGTGCATTTTAATTTTAAATACAGTGGCGCCATAGAAAAACTTCAAGCAACGTTAACTGCTAACGGCTATAATTTTGTAAAAGAGGGAGAACACTATGTCATCAACCAATAACCCAACCGCTAATCGCAGAATGCTTTATGTCAGTCCTTATGTATGGTTGGTCATTTTTGTTATCTTTTTTTATCTGTTGTATGTGTTGCGCTCGGTGCTAATGCCGTTTGTGGCAGGTATTTTGTTGGCATATTTGCTTGATCCGGCGGTAGAAAAGCTCCAAAAGCTGAAAATATCTCGTTTATGGGCAACTTTGCTTGTCTGTGTTTTAGCCATTTTAATCATTGTGCCGGCATTTGGGCTTTTAGGGGGAATGATAGAAAATCAAGTTTCTTTGCTCTTGCAAGCAACACCGAAATATCTCCGCCTGATTATGGATAAGATTAAACCGACTTTAGACGGTTTTGCCGAGAAATTTCCGGATTTGAAAAACAGCGGTTTGGATACCATGGTTAAAGACAATATTGGTAATGGACTAAAGTTTGTCGGCAAGGTTTTAAATAAACTTTTATCCAACAGTTTTGCCCTAATCAATCTCGTTTCACTGATACTGATTACCCCGATAGTAACCTTCTATATGTTGCGTGACTGGGGCCTTTTTGTGAAAAAGTTTGAGGGGTTACTTCCTAAAAAATCCAAAAAGAAAATCTTAGATGTGATGCAAGAGATAAATAAAATTGTTGCCGGATTTATTCGCGGGCAGATTAGTGTATGTTTGATATTGGGTGCATTTTATTCCATTGGCTTAAAACTCGTTGGCTTGGAATTAGGCTTGTTAGTCGGTTTTATCGCCGGTATTATTTCGTTTATCCCTTATGTCGGCTCAATCACCGGCTTTATCTTGGGCGTGGTGCTGGCCTTTGCGCAGTATGGTGATGTTACGCATGTTTTATACGTCATCGGCGTGTTTATGGCAGGCCAGTTCTTAGAGGGCAACTTCCTAACCCCGAAATTGGTAGGAGAAAATGTCGGGCTTCATCCGGTATGGGTAATGTTTGCCTTGTTGGCAGGTGGAGTTTTGCTAGGCTTCTTAGGCTTAATGTTAGCTGTTCCACTGGCCGCAATCATCGGTGTTTTAGTGCGTCATGCGATAAAACATTATAAAATGAGCTCACTTTATTTGGGTTAGTTGAATAATCTGTCTGTTTTGGAAATATCCTTTCGCGGAATAAAACGGCATTGTGGTGCATCTTCTGCACGCTTGAAAACCTCTTCGGCAAAGGCCATTTTTGCAATGTGGGTTAAAAATAGAGGGCGCTCTAATTTGAGCTTGCCGAGCGTTTCTTCTAAAGCTTCAAAGCTATCATAAATTGTGCCGACAAAAATCATATTATCATCTAATAGGTCTGTTTTCTTCTTCATATCTCACCTCGCAATTATAATCAACGCGATAGAGGTATGTGCGCCAAACAGATTTTAAAGCTCTTCATATTGCTATATTGACAGATATTTAGATAAGGAATTTACGGTGCAGATTCTCATTGTGATGTTGTTTAATGCCATGCGGTGCAGAAACAAAGTGTTTTTTGTGCCAAGTTTCTGCCACAAAATCGGTCATTTCCATATCCATATCGGCATGTGCCGTGCCATGAAACCGATTCGCCAAGTCATAAATTACATAGTTCGCAATATTAACCTTGTTCATAAGACCTAACTCCTTTATAATTCGCTCAAGTCCTCTCTCCGAACTCCAATAGCGCCATCCTAAATCCCAATTGTGTCATACTGAACTTGTTTCAGCATCTCATGAGATCCCGAAATAAATTCGGGATGACGCAGGGTTATCAGACACAAAAAATATAACGCATTGTTTTTACGATATAAAGGTTATATAAAACTAATGTCTATGTTTATAAGCCGATTTTTACCCTAGACAACCGAATTTTAAACCGAAAGTTCTATCCGTCACCGCCTGAACGAGCATAAGCGAGTGAGGTTAGCGGTCTTCAAATTAATCAGAAGATGCCTGACCTCACTCGTTGCACTCGTTCAAGGCATGACGATGTAAATGATACGTCTTCCACCGACGTCATTGCAAGCGGTCGTAAATCGTGTGGCAATCTCCTAAAACTATCATCGGCGATTCATTTTTTCTGCTTTACATTTAGCGTTTTTATTTCTATCCTAATTCACGGATAGGGTGTTCCTGTCTGGGGTGTGGAAACCTCTTTATCAGCGTCTTTGTGTAAGACGTTAAATTTTACACGCCAACTAGTTATTTAGCAAAATGACTGGAAGGCGGTAAAATAAACCTTGCGGTCAATATATCGCACTATTTCTGATAAGTAGTTTCCAACTTCCAGTCGCCTTATTCGGCGACTTTTTTGTTGTAATGATGTTGGAGAATAGAAGATGATTCAATTAAAGAGCAATTCAGGGTTAATTAAAGAAGTTCCCATAGGATTTTCTTGGACAGTACTATTATTTGGCGGATTCGTTCCCTTATTTAGAGGCGACATAAAATGGTTTTTCATTATGTTGCTCACTTCACTGCTTACTTATGGTATAGCACTATTAGTTTTTCCATTTATATATAATAAAATTTATATCAACGATTTGACTGCTAATAAAGGATTTAGACCAGCAAATAGTAAAGCAAAACAAATGTTAAAAGAAATTGGAATTAATTTTGAGACACTGGAGAAGTAGAGATGAAGAAACTTTTATTTATAGTATGCATTATAAATCTTTGCACGGGGTGCACAGCTCAATCTTGGAAATATACATCAGAACCTAAAGTATATAAAAATGCTGATACTCAATATACTTTAGTAGTCCCTCCATTAAGAGATGAAAGGTCAAATGAAAACAGTATGTCGGGCTACTTTATTTCTATGATACCATTGGTTCCGTATGGAACGAGCACCATAAATGTTCCAGATAGAGCAATGAATGCAAAACTCACCGAAGAATTTTCAAAGGCAATGGCTGAGGAAATTGAAAATGCTACAATATTCAAATCAAGCGAATTTCAGTTCAATAAAACAGGTGCTGATTTATATTTAGTGGGAAACTTAAAAAGCTCGCAACAAATATGGAATAGCACATTTTATGGTCTGTCATTGCCCGGAGATTTATTATGGCTTCTTGGATTACCAAATGGAAAATACCATTTTGGTATAGAGTTAGAATATAAACTCATGGACAGCAAAAATAATACTTACTTTACTAAGACATATACAGCAAAAAATTCTAATCTAACAGGAATTTATTATGGTATGGGGGATAATGGTTTTGAAAAAGCCATGAAAAATATATCAAAAGAAGTAGTGTGGGATTTACGTAATATAGCGCCAACAGTTAAGCTAAAAAAATAAATAACCAATCTGAAAATAAAAAATCCCCATACAATAAATGATGGGGATTTTTTCTGAAGAAAGAACTGCGGATAGTTTACCCCAACTTCTTCTTCAGCAACTCATTAACCACTTGCGGATTCGCTTTGCCTTGCGATTGCTTCATAACTTGACCGACAAACCAACCGAATAGACCGACTTTGCCACCACGATAAGCCGCCACATTGTCTGTGGCAGAGGCAAGCAAATCATCAATCAGCTTTTCAATGGCACCGGTGTCGGTAACCTGCTTTAAGCCTTTTTCCTCCACAATCTTTTCCGGATTCTCGCCGGTTTCTGCCATGATGGCAAACACATCCTTAGCGGTTTTGCCGTTAATCACGTTGCTGGTGATAAGCTCAACCAAAGCGCCCAAGTTTTCAGCCGATACCGGACTATCCTTAAGCTCCAATTTCTTTTCATTGAGCATCGCAAAGAAATCGCCCATCAGCCAGTTAGCAACCTTTTTGGCGTCATGTCCCTTGGCCGCCTTTTCAAAGAAATCTGCAGTCTCTTTGTTTTCGCAGATGACCATAGCATCATAGGCGGTTAAACCCAAATCTTTCACAAACCGTGCTTTCTTCGCATCCGGTAATTCCACTAATTCGCTTTTGATTTTATTGATAAATTCATCACTTAAAACCAATGGCGGTAAATCCGGCTCGGGGAAATAACGATAGTCATGGGCAAATTCTTTTTTACGCATAACTTTGGTAGTTTGTGTGGCAGGGTCAAACTGACGCGTCTCCTGCGCAATATCGCCACCGTTTTCATAAACTTCAATATGACGCTTAGCCTCCGATTCGATTGCTTGCATCACAAACTTAACGCTGTTGACGTTTTTCATCTCGCAACGTGTGCGATATTCATCAGATCCGTATGGGCGCACAGAGACATTAACATCGCAACGCATAGAGCCTTCGTCCATGTTGCCGTCGCAAGTCCCGAGATAGCGAAGAATAGAACGCAATTTTCTTAAAAATGCTCCGGCTTCATCCGGCGAGCGAAAGTCTGGTTTGGTTACAATTTCCATCAAGCCGACACCGGCGCGGTTAAGATCAATAAAACTCTTGGTCGGAGACATATCATGGATAGATTTGCCAGCATCCTGCTCAATATGCATACGCTCAATGCGGATAGTCTTTGTTGTGCCATCTGGTAAATCAATATCAACAGCACCTTCGCCGACAATCGGATATTGGAATTGCGTAATTTGATAACCTTGTGGTAAATCCGCATAAAAATAGTTTTTACGCGAAAATTCCGAATATTTGTTAATGACAGCATTAAGCCCTAAACCGGTTTTAATTGCTTGGTGTACACACTCTTTGTTAAGCGTTGGCAACATCCCAGGCATACCGGCATCAACAAAAGATACATTTTCGTTTACATCATCGCCGAACTCGGTAGAAGCGCCGGAAAATATTTTTGATTGTGAGATGATTTGGCAATGGATTTCCAAACCGCAAATAACTTCCCATTTTTCTTTTTCTGTTGTGATAATATATTCTGCCATTTTTTACATCCTCACAAAATTTGCACTGCGCTCTAACTGATACGCCGTCTTAAAAATAGTGCCTTCATCAAAAGCTTTGCCGATAAGCTGCATACCAAACGGTAAACCTTTTTGAGACAACCCGATAGGTAAACTCATCGCCGGCAAACCTGCCAGATTGACTGAAACCGTAAACACATCATTAAGATACATATTAATCGGGTTTTCTAACATTTTTTTATCACCAATAGCAAACGGCTCTATCGGGCTTGTCGGGGTTAAAATAATATCACACTTCTTAAACGCTTCATCAAAGTCATTTTTAATCAAGCGACGAACTTTTTGTGCTTTAAGGTAATAGGCATCATAATATCCGGCAGATAAAACGTATGTGCCGATAAGAATACGCCGCTTAACTTCTTTACCGAAACCTTCGGTGCGGGAATTGATATAAAGTTCATCAAGTCCGTTACCTTCAACACGCTCACCGTAGCGCACACCATCATATCTGGCAAGGTTAGAAGATGCTTCTGCCGGTGCAATCACATAATATGTCGGAAGGGCATATTTTGTATGCGGTAAGGATATAGATACAATCTCAGCCCCTGAGGCTTTTAACATCTCAGCTGCTTTATCCCAATATGCCGCCACTTCGGGGTTTAATCCGTCAACCCGATATTCTTGCGGAATACCGACCTTTAAGCCCTTAATATCCTGCCCGATAAATGAACTGAAATCAGGAACAACCTCTTTAGACGAGGTTGAATCATTCGCATCGTATCCGGCCATACTGTTTAAGAGGAGCGCACAGTCGGTAACATCTTTGGCAATAGGCCCAGCTTGGTCAAGAGATGAAGCAAATGCCACGATTCCATAGCGTGAGCAACGACCGTATGTCGGCTTAATGCCTGTAACACCGCAAAATGCCGCAGGTTCGCGAATAGAACCACCGGTATCTGTTCCGGTTGCCGCTGCACACATTTTTGCTGCCACAGCCGCCGCCGAACCGCCTGAAGAACCACCGGCAACAAGCTTAACCTCTTTACTCCACGGATTGATAACCGGACCGAAATAACTCGTCTCGTTGCTGCCACCCATGGCAAATTCATCAAGGTTTAGTTTACCCAAAAAAATGGCTCCGTCATTAAGCAAATGCTGTGTAACGGTTGATTCATATTGCGGGATGAAATTATCTAAAATATGCGAACAAGCGGTGGTGCGAACGCCTTTGGTGCAAAATAAATCTTTTATACCCAAAGCTATTCCCTCAAGCGGACGATTGGTGCCGTTAAGATACTTTATTTCTGCCTCTTTAGCTTGTGCAAGAGCAAGCTCTGCGGTGGTTGTTACATAGGCATTATATTTGGCATTATTGTTTTCCATATTTTCAACATAAGCCTTAGTCAACTCCACTGGAGAAATTTCTTTATTTCTTAATTTTTTAAGCGATTCGCTAATAGTTAAATCTGTTAAATCACTCATCATCTTACTCCACAACCTTTGGTACCACAAAATAACCGAATTCCTGAGCCGGTGCATTTTTTAGTATTTCTTGGCTGATATGTCCGGCGGTCACATTATCTTCGCGCAAAGTCAAAGACTCATTATTAACCGAAACCAAAGGCTCAACATTATCGGTATTAACTTCGCCAAGTTCTTCTACCCAATTAAGGATTTTATTAAACTCTTCTTTTGTTTCTTCCAATTTATCCGGTTCAACTTTAAGTCTGGATAAAAAGGCGATTCTTCTTACGGTATCATTATCAACGGCCATTATTATTCTCCTGAAAATACTTTGCCTTTTTACCACTAATCGATTTATTTGCAAGAAAATAATTTTTTTGCTTTTATTTAGCTGAAATTGGTATATGATACCCAAGAAAGGGAAAAAATGTGTGTTGTAAAAGCTTATAAATTCTTAGAAGACATCTGGTTTAAGCAAAACGAAAAACTCCGTTTTTTACTGGTCGGCGGATTTAATACCGCCGTATCCTTTTTGATATATTACGGTTTTTTGTATGCAACAGACGGCAAAGAGCAACTTTCGCTGTTCTTAATGAATCTCATCAATATCAATATCTCTATTGCCACCATGCGCTATTATGTTTTTAGAAGCACCGGCAGCTTTTGGAAGGAATACAGTAAGGCATTTTCATCATATATCGTGCTTTATTTTGTAAATACGGGACTACTTGCCTTTTTTGTCAGCGTTGTGCATATAGCGGAAACTTTACCACCTGACAGTGTTTTAAACAGCGTTCCAAACCTAAATAAAGCAGTGGCACAGATATTCTGTGTATGCATTATCACAGTCATCACCTTTTTTGTGCATAAATATTTTTCATTTAGAAAAGCGAATGTAAAGTAGCGCTTATTGAAACAGAGGAATACCTTTTTCAATTCTGATTTTTTGGGTTTCAATAGATGTTGCCAAGTTTAACTTTCCGCTACGGATAATAGAACGCACAGTGCAACCGCTGTTTAAATCTGGGTTGGCAAACAAAGTTTCTATTACCGGATGGCAACGATCACCAAGCCCACTCAATTCTTGCTTAACAACGCATAAAATACCGCGAGATAAAATATCATAAGAAGCAGTTTCGCTCATATCGGAACTGGCATATTTTACCAAAGAACTTAATGCATCAGGTATGGAACTGGCGTGAATGGAAGCCAAAACCAAGTGCCCGGAAATAGAGGCACGCAAGCATTCTTTTGCCGCATCCGGCGTTCTGATTTCGCCAATGAAAATATAACGAGGCTTTGTTCTTAGGGCTGATTTTAATTCTATACCCCAGTCATCATGTTTAACCTCAACCTGTTTGCACAAACCGATTGAACCGTTAAAAGCCTGATATTCTCCTTCTAGCGGCATTTCGGCAGGGTCTTCAATTGTATAAGCAAAACCTCCATAGAGATTTAAATATTCCGTCAATAAAGAAGATATCGCTGTAGTTTTACCTTGTCCGGTAGGGCCTGCCCACAATATCAATCCACTGTGCGAAGATAGAGATAATATATGCTGCACAAAGCGGTGATTATATCCTAAATTATGGATACTTGGAACAGATAGCGGCATGCGACGTAAACTATACAATTCGCCACTGATACTCCGTACATTTTCTATACGAAAAAAGGTACCTTTATAGTTCATTGAATAAGAGCGGTCACGGTGCGGAATGGCCAACAAATGCTTTAAGAATATTTCTTTATCGCTCGGATTGACCTTTCTTAAACTATCAGTATATCTTTCATCTGATATAAAAAAATCGTAATTCTGGTCAACATGTAAGTCAGACCAATTATATTCCAATATTTCTTTATCCTCGGAGTTTGTTGTCATGCTAACCACCTATTTTCATCTCTTTAATATTTTTTATGGAGTTATCTATTAATGTACTATATTCTTTTTTAGTTAATTTTGCGCTAATAATCTGATGTAATAGTCTTATTGTTTTTTGACAAACTAGTGTTTTAACTTCTTGTTCTATCTGTGCAGATGTTTGCTCAATTTCAGCATCTAAATCAGCCTTCTTACGCTGTATTGCATAATTAAGCTCGCTTATTTTTTTATTTTTTGTTTCTTCAATGAGATATTTTTTATTTGCAACAATATCTTCTATTTCTCTATCGATGTTACTTAGTTTTCTTTCGGTATCGGCATAAAGGTTTTGTGCTTCCAATTTGATATTTTCAGCATCACTTAACTCTTTTTTTATACGTTCAATACGTTTTAACAGTAACTCTTTTGCTTTTTTAGCCAGTGGCGAATATAAAATTCCGACAACAATAACAAATGTAACAGATACCCAAAACTCTGCGCTCAGATAAAAAACTTCTTCAACTTCCGGCATATTAGCAACACTTTCAACTAAATCGTCCATTGTAGGGGAAACTGTCATAAACTTTCTCCTCTTTTTACCAATTCATCAATATCTTTACGAGTGATTACTGGCAAATCTAGTTGTTGCACAGCAATATACGCGGTTTTGGCTGATAATTCATCTATCTTTTTTAAGATATTTTTTCTTTCGGCTGCTAACCTTTCTTCATGCTCAGCCATTTTAGCTGATAATTCTTTTTTAAGCTCGGTTTCTTTTTGAGTGATAAGCTCTTTCAAATCAGCTTCATTTTTAGCAATTTGAGCATTAGCTTCGGCTCTTGCCGCAGATAATGTATTTTCATATTGCGCCAAAGATTCTTGGGCTTTTTTATTTATTTCTTCCGCTTTTAAAATAAAGTCGTTATATTTGCGCTTACGTGCTTCAACCATTTCAGCTATTTTGGGTATAAGAAACTTATCCATTAACAGCCAATAACAGAAAAAAATAACCAGCACCCAAAATATTTGAGGCATATATGTTGATACATCAAACTGCGGCATTTTATTTCTTTCTACATAAATAAGATAGCGCAAGCAACACCAAGACTAAACAAGCCAATAGCCTCAATGGTGGCAAAACCAATCATTGAATAGCCACTGAGCTCTTTGTTGGCTTGCGGATTGCGTCCGACATTTTCCAGCAGAGTAGACCAAAACTTTGCAATACCCAATGCAACTGCGGCCATCGGTAATGTGCAGATAGCAGCACTCAAATATTTCATTGTTTCAGGTGATAGACTTTCCATTTGTTTTTCCTTTCAAAGTAAAATTAATGCCCGTTTAAGGCCTGCCCTAAATATATGCACGACAAGATTGTATATATATACGCTTGCAAACATGCAATAAATAACTCAAATACAATAATAAAGCCATCAAAAATCATTGGGATTATTCCAAATACTCCCATCATGACGATAAATCCGGCAAACAACTTTAAGATGATGTGTCCGATCATCATATTCATAACCAAACGAACTGTTAGGCTAAAAGGCTCGGTTGCTAAAGAAATAAGTTCCATCGGAACCATGAGCGGCGCAAGCCATAACGGAACGCCGTGCGGTAAAAAGGTTCTGAAATATCCCCATTTTCTTTTTTTAATTCCCATAGTCACATTAAACAAAAGTCCCATAACGGATAAAGCCCCGACAGCGGCAAAATGTGAGGTAAATGTAAAACAATATGGCATCATACCCAATACATTTCCCATTATCACAAAGAGAAACAAAGTGAAGATAAATGAAAAATAACGCAATCCTTCTTTACCGATATTGCTTTCTATCATGTTATAGATAAACTCATAAATGCTTTCGGGAATACATTGTGCCTTGGTTGGAATAATGGCTTTCTTTTTAAGACACAGGCTAAATGCTAATACAATAAATACGGCAGCAATAACCATAAATAGAGAGGAATTTGTAAAACTGACATTATAGCCGTTTAGTTCTAAAGGCTTTACTGTTTTAATTGCAAATTGCTCCATTAGGTCAGACACGTCAGTTTTCCTCTTTATGCTCTTGATTTCGATTGATATAGCGGACAACGTTTAATATTCCCGCTGCGCCACCAAATATGGTGAATATTAACAGGAAAATAAATCTAAAGTCAAACATTTCATCCAAAATATACCCGATAGATGAACCGACAATAACACCGGATATTAGATCAATGCAAATTCGCACAGCCTGCGCCCCAAGCGAAACAGTTTTTACTGCTTTTTCAGGCGAAGATGGCTGTTTCATTGCCTCTATTTTTTGCGCCAGTTCTTTTATTTTCTCAGATGTTTCTGTCATTTCAAATTATTGAGGTAATTGAGTATCCAAATATTGCTTTAATTCATCATAACCGTTGAATTCTACAACATTCTCGCCACTTTGTGTTTTTACGACAATTGTTGGGGTTGCCGTAATATGAAAAGCTTTGAAAGCGTTTTCGCGTATGCGCAAAAGATCACTTGTAATTTTTTTATCTTGCTTGCATTGTTCTATATCTGCATCTGTCATCCCAAACTTCTTGGCATGATTTTCAAGAATGGCTTCGTTTCTGGAAAATTGCCAATCTCTGCTATCATACAAGTCAGCAATAAAGTCATAAAACTTATCTTTAGGCAAACAATAAGATAATTTTGCTGCGCGCATGGTGGTTTCATCTGCTGGAAAATGAATGTAAACAAAACGTAGAAGACCTTTTGAGATAAAGTCACGCTCAAGCTTAGGTAGAGTAAATTTATGAAAATCTCTGCAATGAGAGCAGGTTACAGCCGAGATTGTATACATGGTTAAAGGTGAGTTCGGATTGCCTAATCCGCGTATTTCGTCTTCGCTTATTTGAAATTCGCTGTTTTCCCAAGCCTCTGCATTATTTGATAGAATAAAATGATTTCCATCATAAACAAATCCTTTAGTAGTGAGATAACCGTAAGCGCACATGATATAAACCAAGACAGCGGCAATACATTTACTTATTTTTCGTATCAACACAATTTTACTCCTTTTTATTCGTCATAATACTTTTACCAAGGTTTGTTAAAATTTCTCTTAATTTTTCATCTTTTATTTCCTGTAATACTTCTTGTAAATATTTTTCTTCATCAGGTGTAAGTTCTTTTTTTTGATCTCGAGACACGTCAGATACAATCTTTTTAGGTAACATATTCATGTTTTGGCTAATATTCAATTTATGCACGGCGTTGTAGCCAAAGTAAGCATTTACTTTGTTCAAAATATAATTTTCTTTATGCTGCAGTTCTAAGGCAAATCCGCCCACCGGAACATCTATATATAAAGTGCGTTTATTGTCTTTAGGGTCAAATTTTGTTTGTTTCGGAGTGCTGAAATTGTAAATATCTTTTCCGATAATATCTTCCCAATGTAAAGTTATTTCAACTCCTATTAAATCATCAGAAGAAACAGCCCCTTCTACCAAAGGGATAAAAATACTGCCTAAACTTTCCAAATCACGATTGTGTCGCTCCGAAGATATATCTATTTTATATTTTTTCATGATTTTTTTTCTTGCATTAAAGGGTGATATTTTTTTACGACTTCTGTCAGATGTTCTGTGGTGACATGTGTGTAAATTTCGGTTGTGCTTATATTTTCGTGCCCGAGCATTTTTTGGATAGAACGCAAGTCTGCCTTTTTGTTTATCAGGTGCGTTGCAAAGGAATGCCTTAAAATATGCGGGTGGATTCGCGAGGGATTGATTCCGGCATTGATGGCTAAATTTTTCAGATTCTTAAATAATCCGTCGCGCGTGATGTGCCCGTCTGCAGCTCTGAGTGACGGAAAAAGCCATTTACTTTTTTTCTTACCCAAGAACTGTTGTCTGTATTCCATATACTCTAAAATATCTTTAATCGTTTTTTGCGTTACCGGCACAACTCTTTCTTTGCTGCCCTTGCCAAAAATAAGAACGGTATGTTGGTCATAATTAACAGCATTTAGGGGTAGTGCAACAACTTCTGAAACACGCATACCGGATGAATACATAAGCTGTAACATAATTTTCAGTCGCAAAGTTAAGAAGTCTTTTTTTTCTTCCAGCGAGCTGCAAAGTTTGTTTATTTCATCCATTGTTAAAAAATCCGGCAGGGTTTTGCCGATTTTAGGTGTGTGCAGCCGAATTGTCGGATTATCAGTTATAATTTTTTCACTTTGTAAGAATTTATAAAATTCGCGAATGCAAGACATTTTTCTTGCAATAGTTCTTGGACTGACATTTGTTGCTTTAATACAATTCAGGTAATTTTCAATATCATTGGTTGTAGCACTTTGTATATCTACCGGAGCAATCGCATTTTTAAACTGAACCATATCCAAATTGTATGACTTAGCTGTATTAACAGATACGCCGCGCTCTACAACCTTAACATTGATAAATTCTTGTATTAAATCTCTCATTTACTCAACTTTATGTCTACATCACTTTGAATATGTTCTTGCACAGGTGTAATATCTTTGCATGCCGTATAAGCAATACCGGCAACGAGTATAATCAAAAAAACATAAAGCATACTTCTATTTTTTGTTTTCATGGTTCCCCCCAGTTGTTAAATTGTTCGCAATAATATTAACAGTTATTCCAAAGCAATCAAGCTAAAAGTCAAAATTATCGTCGCTATATTTATCATTTGTCATAAATAATCTATATCTTCTTGATTTTTACAAAGAACACGGTATCTTGTAATTAAACATATTAACAAAGTAGTAAAAAGATGATAACAGATAAAATCATTTTGCTTGTAGGACTGATTGGTAGTGGTAAAACCAGCGTTGGTAAAAGGCTGGCTAAGAGGCTCTCATTACCGTTTGTGGATGGTGATCAAGAAATAGAAAAAGCTGCGGGGCTTGCCGTAATTGATGTTTTTAAGTGTTTTGGGGCAGAAGAATACCGAGCCGGTGAAGCACGAATAATGAAGCGTTTGCTTAACGGAACGCCATGCGTGCTTGCTTCTGGGGGAGGTGCTTTTGTGGCCGAAGAAACGCGCAAAATTGCTAAAGAAAAAGCGCTCACAGTATGGCTTAAAGCTGATATTGATGTGCTGTATCACCGCACTACAGGACGAAAACGCCGGCCTTTTTTACAATGTAGCGATTCTGAAATAAAGAGCAAACTACAATCATACATTGATAATGAATATCCGTATTATCGCCAAGCAGATATAGTCGTAACAACCCAAAATGAGGCGGTGGAAAACACCGTAAAAAGAGTAATAAAAGCAATTGAAGATTATCAACGGGAGAAATAAAATGCAAAAGTATAAAGAACTTATCTTTGCCAGCCATAATAACGGTAAGATTTCAGAAATTCGTGATATGTTGGCGCCTCTGGGAATAAAGGTTCTGTCTGGAAATGATTTGGAATTACCAGATGTTGAAGAAACCGGTAAAACTTTTGAAGAAAATGCCTATATTAAAGCATTAGCCGCCGCAAAAGAAAAGAATATGCCTTGCATTGCAGATGATTCGGGACTGTGTGTTGATGCCATGGGCGGACGTCCCGGTGTATATTCGGCTCGTTATGCACCAAACCGCGATTTTAATAAAGGGATAGAAAAATTATTAAATGAATTGGCTGAAACAAAATCTAGCAATCGAGCGGCGCATTTTTCATGTGTTATCGTATTAGCATATCCGAGCGGCAAATATAAAGCTTTTGAGGGGCGAGTGGATGGCAATATATCCACCCATAAGAGTGGTGATGCCGGATTCGGATACGATCCGATATTTGTTCCGACCGGATTTAATCGTTCATTTGCAGAATTTGACAGTGTGGAAAAAAATAAAATTTCGCACCGAGGTCGTGCGTTACAGAAACTTATTAGTTATTTAACGGATAATGACGGACTTTAATGAATAAACGCAACAACATTTTTAATATACCGTTAAGCTGTTCCTTTTGGGATACAGTAGCCGAGATTTACTTAAGAAAATATCAAGATGACGATATCGGCTTAAGTGAAATGTTGTTCTTGGTACCAAACAGACGTGCCTGCCAATCACTTATTAATGCTTTTGTTCGTCACAAGGGGCTTACACCGGCAATTTTGCCGGAGATTGTTCCGATTGCCGAAATAGATGATGATGAGTTGTTTTTTAGTGGGGCTCTAACTTCATTTGCAGATAAAACTGTTATTAGCAAAGAAGAAAGATTATTCCTCTTTGTGCGGTTAATAATGTCTAAACCAAACACATTTGGGCTAAAACAGATTTCTTCAGCACAAGCATTAAGCTTGGCAATTGATTTAGCTAATTTGATAGATATGGTTTCAACACTAGGGTTGTCATTTGACAAACTGACAGATTTAGTGCCGGAAAAGTATGCAACACATTGGCAAGAAACATTAAAGCTCTTAAAAATCATTACCGAATATTGGCCATTGATATTAAAAGAGCGCAATGCCGTTGATTTATGCGATGCAAGGAAAGATGTCCTATTCAAACAAGCAGAAATTTGGCAAAAAAGCCAAACCACCAGACATATTGTGGCAGCCGGTATTACCGCAAGTTTTCCTCAAATTGTAGCAGTTTTGCAGGTTATAGAGGAACTACCTAAAGGTGAAATCTATTTTTCAGGAATTGATACATTTGCTGATGATACATATTGGTCTTATGTGGATGAGACGCATCCGCAATTTGAACTTAAGGAACTCTTAAATAAATTAGAGGTAAATCGCAAGGAAATCGTTGATATTATTCCCCCTAAAAATCCGCTGAAAGAACAGTTTATATCCGAACTAATGCGTCCGGCAGAAGTATCTGACGAATGGCGCCGATTAGAAAATAAAATTGATGTGGATACAGTTTTGCAAGGAATGGAAGTTATAAATTGTGATACAGAACGAGATGAGGCAACCGCTATTGCCTTAAAAATGCGTGAAGTGCTAACATATCCTGAAAAAACGGCTGCGTTGATTACCTATGACCGCAATTTAGCCAGACGCGTGGCAACAGAATTAGCACGCTTTGATATAAACATTGACGATTCGGCAGGAACACCTTTTCATCTTTGTCCTTTAGGTATCTTTTTGCGGCTAATTATGGAAGCGACAGAAGAACTAAATTCAGAAGTTAAGATATTTAGTCTTTTGAAACATCCGTTTGCTTTATTCGGGCTGGATGCCGCAGAATTTCGGAATAGAGTCTACCGTTATGAAACAAAGCTTCGTCAACAACGTAACATTTCTGATAATGAGAATGATGACTTTATAGAAAATATCTATACTGAATTGACACCGTTTGCGGATATGCTTAAAGCGGAAAAAATATCTTTTGAAGCCATCTTAAAGGAACATATTGAACTTGCAGAAAAAATTGCGTCATCACAAAATATTTCAGGTGATAAAGTATTATGGCGAGGAAATGCCGGTAAATGTGGCGCGCAATTTATCACAAAAATATTAGCATCAGCAAAATCTTTGGGTGATATAAGAGGAAGCGATTATCCGGCGCTGTTTTCTACCCTAATGAGTATGGAAACCGTACGTGCAAACTATGGGATGCATCCGCGTTTAAGTATTTTAGGACCGATAGAAGCACGGCTGTGCAATTTTGATTATGTGATTTTGGGGGAAGTTAATGAAGGCGTGTGGCCCAAACCGGCAAATGCCGATATGTGGATGTCGCGCCCGATGAAGAAAGATTTTGGGTTTGCATTACCGGAAAAAAATATCGGGATTTTAGCTGCTGATTTATGTTGTTTTTTAGCTGCGGATAACGTTATTTTGACGCGAGCCGAACGTGTTGACGGCGTGCCGATGAAAAAATCGCGTTGGCTGCTGCGCTTGCAAACAGTATTAAAAGCGCTCGGCTCAGATATTGAGCAACTTATAAATCCTGATTTTTATAATTTTATACATAACATAGATAAACCATCACATTATCAACCGATAAGGCCACCACAACCAACTCCGCCGGTTAATGCGCGCCCGAGAAGCTTTTCGGCAAGTGCGGTTGATTTATTGATGTCTGATCCGTATTCATTTTATGCCAGATATATCTTAAAACTGTATCCGTTAAACGATTTGGATATGCCTTTGGATCAAAGAGCCTATGGCACGCTTATCCATGCAATTATTGAGGATTTTAACAATCAATATCCTGAAAATCTTCCTGACAATGCATTAGAAATCCTTTTAGATTTAGGTAAAAAACATTTTTCAGAACAAAATATTGCCAAAGAATTAGCGGCTTTTTGGATTCCTAAATTTGCAGTTACGGCAAAATGGATTATTCAACAAGAAAGGGAGTATCGTTTGGAAGTTCTTAAAGTAAACAATGAAATTAAGGGAGAAATAAAATATACTTTACCGGCAGGAGATATATCATTTACCGCTATTGCGGATCGTGTGGATGTCTTAAAAAATGGGAAAATCAATATCATAGATTATAAAACCGGTAACATCCCGACAGATAAACAACTTAAAAACGGCTATGCGTTGCAATTGCCATTGGAAGGACTTATTGCCCAAAGAAATGGTTTTGTAAAAATTCAAAATAAAGAAGTAGAAGACCTTATTTATTGGCAGCTCGGCAAAAAAGATTTAAAAATATCCGCAAAAACGACTGAAATATTAAAAAAATGCGAGGCGTTTTTATTAGAATTGGTAAAAACCTTTGATAACCCCAATATGCCATATCACTTTCGTCCTGTGCCGAAATTTATTATAAAAAACAGAGATTACGAGCATCTTTCCCGTGTTCGTGAGTGGTCTGTTTTAGAAGATGGTGAAGATTAATACAATAAGGTAGCGTTGGTATCTAATCTATGCTGTATGGGGTTAATTTTTAAACAATACTCTTAATTGCACTGAAAATCGGTTCCTCACCTTGCTGTTTGAAAGAAGAATAACTTGGTGTGTCCTTTAATTTTTGCAATTGATAAAAGTAGACAATAGCGAACAATCGGACCGTGCTTGTAAGAGATATACTCGGGTCTTTGGCTTCGGCAATCATCTCAAGAAGAGCCTTACGATAGATATTTTCCCTTTTGCAAATTAAATCTACGGCTTCCCATTCAGCCTGAGCCAAACGCATACTGGTTTTTCTATTATTTAAAGTAATGATTTTTGTAATTAATTTTGTCATCTTTTTATCCTTTCTAATGTTGATGGCAATAATAGAACATTAAAAATAAAAAGCAACTAAAATTTGTTTAATTTGATATATAATTTTCTTTTTATAATTTTTTAAAAATCTATAAAATATTTGCATTTTAAAATAGACTCCGAAAATGAGTTCGATAATAAAATTACTTGCATAATAAAACAAGCCGGATAATATAACCCCGAATGGTATTTATTCTGTCTTGATGAATTATGCTCTCTATAATTTATAAAGTGTGAGCTTTTTTGCATGTATTGTCATAAAGACAGATTCTCATTGTTTAGATAAACTTAAGTTTCACCATTAAATATTTTCAGCTTATGAAAACAAAAAGACTTTATGCCTATGCATTTACAGCTGTATTTGCACTGGCAATCTGCACCCTCTCGTGCAGCGGTGATAACGACGAACCAACCCCAAAGCCTGAAGAGCCAAAGGGTGAGGTAAGTTATGTTATTAACAATGGAAACGGTGGCAGTAGCACAACTACTCCCACGGTGGTAACAACGGGGCAACCGCTTAATATGACTATTAGTCAGAAAAGTAGTTATACCGACTCTGATGGCAAAGTGTTCTCGTGTGAGCCTAAAGCGACTATATCGCTTAAGGTAACCGCAGACACTGTTCGTGTAAAAGACCTTACAACTTTAACGAGTGTGACACAAAAGGGAAATCCTAATACTTCCACGAATGGCACAAATCCGGCACAAACCAAAATAACGCAAGTTTTTGAGGTAGCTGGGGAGGATGTTTCATTTGATTTGGGGTATGAAATTTATCGCTATACCAACGCAGCAAATCGCACAATTGAAATGCCCTATATCAAACTTAGTCCTGCATCATACGGTGCCGCTGATACAAAGCAAACCACAAGAAGTGCAGAAGCAGTCACAAGTGTTCGCTTAACCCCGATTACTCCCGTTGCAACAACGCGAGGCGAAGTTGTCAGCAGCACAACGATGTATAAGGTAAACGTTTCCTTTAATTTGGATATGCAAACCCAAAATACAGGCAATGATGCAACAACGCCGCTGTCTTTTGAAACGGAGTTTGTAGGAATTGTTGAATCTACAACGGAGCTTCCTGATGCTACAACCAACTTGAGCTATCAGCTCAATGTTTTGAGTGGCACCACAAGTACGGCATCACCATTTTCCGTAACTTTAGGAGAAGAATTCTCTTTAGAGTGGGTGCAGAATAGCCAATATACCTATTTCTCCGCGACGGAGCTTACCGGTAAAACGGTTGGTGAAAAGCCAAAAGCTACGATAAAGATTATGGTTCCTAAAGATACTTTGTGGGCAAATTCTGTGGAGGACCTTGAGAAAGTAACCGAAGCAGCGCCTGTTGAGACAACAAACGGTGAAAATCCGATGAAGCATACGACTAAGCAAAGTTTTGATATTGGTGGTAAAACCATAAATGTTGATTGGAGTTACGAGGCATATGCCAAAACAACTATTAACGGCAAAGAGGTTGAACTGCCTTATTTGGAACTAGGCAAGGTGGAAGTAGCAAATGTTACCAAAACGGAAATAAATGCAGAACAGGTTTCTGGAAAAGCTGCGAAAGCTTATGCCGTGACCGTAACACTTCGCCAGAGCTTAAAAGGTAAGAATACACCAAACGAAGTGGCAGAAACGGTGGAATATATTGTGAAATATATTGCTGCAGTTGAAGCCAAACTCATCAGCACCACTTATGAGAAAGATTATGAGTGGTTTGAACCTTGGTGTGATTTACCTTGGCGATATAATTATATTGTCCGTCGTGTCAGAACCTATTCTACCGGTGAAAAGGAAACCGATGAATTTAGGTTGCCAACAGGAACAAATGTATCTCCGAATGGTACTATTTACCAAATAATTGAAGATAAAGATATTCTGGTAGGTCCCCTCCATGTTATTTATCATAATGAGAATTATGATATAAATAATGATGATTTTAAGCAGGTTAGAACAACTAAAACGGGCGTTTCAGATATTACACTTATTAGTGGGAAAATAACAGAAGATGAAGATACGTGGAATGAACGGAATTTTAATCGTTATCGGATGGTATTTAGTGATGAATTCTATAATCCTTCATCACCAAAAGAAAATTGGTATGGTGAAATTATTTCTCGTAAAAGGAGTTTGCAGATATTTTGTAATGCTACTGGACATGAGACTGAATGGATAAGATTAGAACCAACATGGATTAATTTTGGTGACTGGTTCCTTTACCTAGACGGTCAAATTATTGAGTTCCCGGAATATCGAATGACCTATAATTTTGATTTTCGCGAGGAAAACATAAGTTTTAATGGTTCGCCTGCGAAGGTATTTACTAATGAAATAAAAGGCAAATATCTTGGAAAAGATTTTTATGCGGCAACCGTAGATACTATCTATCAGATAAAGTAACATTCGTTAAATACTCTAATTCAAAACACCGTAAGCGTTCAGCTTGCGGTGTTTTTCTATTTTAAAGACCAAATTAAGGTATTTTCTTTATCCTGACAAAGTTGCTTGGTGGCATATTTCTTGATGGGAAGAGTGTTCTCGCCCCCCCAACTGAAGGTATAAGTCCCTGAATTATTGATAACACTTAGGCTTAAAAGCGCCAAATATTCTTCATCTAAAAGATTGGCTTCTGCATATGACATACACTGAGCCTTATTAAGATGCGGAACAACAATATCAAAACTTTGAGCCATCGGCATAACTGTGCTTCCATCAATACCAGCTCCGATCAGAATAGTAATGCCTCCATTTAAGCGGAGTTGGTTATTTTTTATTATATCTTGTGATACAATATTCTGTTTAATCACATATTCAGTGTTTAACCCCCAATAACTCGGTTTATCGGCAAAGTGCTGACGAATGGCTTCAGAAATACTAAAAATGGCTCTGACATTTTTTGTAATGACATGCTGAGAATAAACACAAGAACAATACCCCAAGACAATAATCAGCAAAGGAATAAATATTTTAATCAGGAATACCTTGTTTTGATTGAAAAAATTCTTTCCACCGACAAAAAAATTAGAGCAAAACAAAACAATCTTTTGCCAACAAAAATAAACTTTTTGATACAAATATTTTAAAATAATTTTCATTGTCCGATATTACCCCATTGCGCTGGTAATTTGATCTTGCATTTCAAACACACCGAAAACCGCCCAAGCAATAATACCGGAAATAGCGAACATAGCAATCATGTTCAAAATAGAAGCTTTTGCTTCAACAGCTTCAGCCGATTCGTCTAACCAGTCATTTGCTAATTTATCAAGTGCTTCTTCAAAATTGTCCAACTCGGCGTAAATACGTAAGTCTGCAACAATATCTTTGTCAGGAAAATTCAATTTAGTTTTGGAAAGAGCTTGTCCGAGGTTATCACCGTTTTTAATAAAATCCATAGCTTTATCAATACGTTCCTGCAAATAACGATTGGAGTCTTTTCTTAAAGAAGAAAGCGCCACAGATATTGGCACACCGCCCTTAATCAAAGCGGACAAGGATAACAGCCAAGTAATGCCCATAAACATTTTATATAGTGACCACGGTGGCATATCATCAATTGCTTTACGGGTAGGACCGGTCCATATACCGATAGTCGCATAAATTATAATGAAAACGGCTGGGAAAAATGAAAAAGCAAATATCCAATTATCTTTAATCCAGTGTGAAACATTCACCAAATCTTTTGCTGTTCCTGTCCAGCGTGCATTAGGGGCAGCATCTTCCATCGGCGGAACCATGTATGCACCGATAGCCCAAATAACCAAAACTGACATTAAAAGTAAGAAGGAAGGATAAGCAATGGCACCGATAATCGGCTTAATCATTTTATCAGTTCCTTCTGCCACACGAATTAAGTTTAAAAGAGCACTTTCCAAGTCAGACATATCACCAACAGACAACATTAGGCGTTCACGGCTAGGTGCCCATCCTTTTAAGGCATCAGAAAAAGCATAACCGTTCTGGAGTGACTTACCCCAAGAAGCAATAGCAATTGCCATCGGTTCACTTGGATGCTTACCGCTATCGGTAATACTATCATACATAACGTCAAGCGCATTCATTAATGAAAAGCGGTTTCTTAACAATGATGCTAATTTTTTATAAACTTTAAGACGAGCCTTACCGGCCATTCCGATACGAAATTTAGCATAAGAAACCTCCAAAGCACCTAAAGATTTCATTGCTTTATTAAATGCAGCTTGTGTATTTCTTTTTTCTTCCTTAGCCATATTCTACCTCTAATAAACAGGTCTTTGGTCAATTAAACCGCACCAACGCTCTACTTCATCCATATCAATCTGTCCTTTTATCATACGTTCAATTGCCGCATCTTTTAAAGGACGACCGTTTAATTCACTGACCCAATAGTCAATAGCTTTTGCTGTCTCGTTATCGATAAGAAGACGCAATACACGAGAATCCGGCAAGATAATCTCATCAACAGCCATTCTTCCCTTAAACCCTTTATAACCGCATGCTTTGCAGCCGGGACCACTGATATATACATTTTCAATACCATAATCCCCTAAAGCGTTACGCAGGCGCTGAAATTCCGGTGTTCCTTCTTTTGTTTTAATAGATTGCTTACATACAGGGCACAATTTTCTAAACAGACGTTGAGAAACCAACCCCTTAACCAATTCAGGGTCATTAAGCATATAAGATTGAATACCCATATCGCGCAAACGGGTAATAATCGCCGGTGCAGAGTTAGCGTGTAATGTTGTCCACACACCGTGACCGGAAAGCGCCCCCTTAAATGCCAAGCTCGCAGTTGATAAAGAACGTGTTTCACCAACAAGAATCACGTCAGGGTCAGAACGAAGCGCCGCAGACAAAGCTTTTGTAAATTGTTCATCTTTTTCTTCTTCGGTATTGGCATTGGTCACAGGCATTTGACGTGCACCGGGAATAGGATACTCTGGAGGATCTTCCACGGTTAATAAGTTAATTTGATAATTCTTTTCTTGTAAAAGCTTAATCATATTACGTTGCAAGGTTGTAGATTTGCCTGAACCGGTAGGGCCAGCCACAACGTTCAAGCCCGTAGCCATACTCCGCATTTTATAGAATAAATCTTCCTCATATTTTCCCAAACCAAGGGAACGCAAATCAGAACTGCCCTCCGGATTATCATCGGCATACAAGAGACGCATAACCAAATATTGTGAACCGAAAGCAATCGGGTTAAACTGCAAACGAATAGCCAACACATTATGCGGTAGCATTAATTTGCCGTTAGAACCACGCAACGGTGTAGCACCTAATTTTTGTGCACCTTGGAATTCATTTTGTGAATAGTTTGAGTCAGAAATATCGGCCGAAGCAAAAACGGAACGAACAAAAGCTTCACCCCATTCGCCACCGTATTCATTTTGCTTAACCATAATACCGTTTTCACGGAAAAGAATTGTAGAAGATGAACCGACAATAACGTGAATATCGGAAACTTTCTTTTGCGATGCACGTTGAACTATATTAATAAAGTCAATTTGCATCTGCATATCTTCTGCTTCTTCGGCAGAAACATCAACAGTTCCCGTTCCGCGCTCTGCATAAGCATAAATAGCTGCAATTTCATTTAATGTAACATAGACAGGTGCTTTAATAGGAATTTTTCTACGTTTAACCGTGGCTTCAAAGTTGTAAACGGCACCATCAAAGCGATTGTCTTTAGACACTAGATACGTGCCATCTGAAAACAATGCAAGTAAACGTCTGGTTTCATTCGTTATGGCAAAGTCTGAGCCGCTAACTGTTAGGAGCTTATTGTTATTGGCAAATAATGTATCAAACAAACTCGCTTTTTTTTGTGGGGTTGCACTAACCTCTTCTTCCTCAAAGTTAGATTGAGGAGCTTTATCCTGAGTATCATCTTGTTTTTTTACATCTTCAACCATTTTAAAAAACCTGAAATCGGATAATTACTTACTGCTTACCTTTAACGGTTATCACATCAAGCGTTGGCACAATACCGTCAATAGTTTTTCCGACATAAAGAAAGTCATCACGCCCATCGCGTGTAAATTTAACATAGTCAGCACCGATGTCACTAACAACATGACCGGAAGGTAATGTTGAGCCTAACTTTAGGGATAAAGATTGGCCAGCTTTATCTATCAAATCAACAGACATAACTCCGGCACGACCGGCTATACCCAAAATAGCATACTCAGAACTTAAAGTTTTCAAAATATCTTCCTCTTCCTGTTCTTCATCCAAAATAACCTCTTTATCCTTGCTATTATCAGAAGTAGAATCAGTTGTGGCGGCCTTTTTATCTTTTAATTCTTCAATGGATTGAGCTTGAATATAAAGATTATTTTTAGCATTTTTAATAATCTTAGCATCAGCCTCAATTCTTTTTCTCAACTGCTCGTTACGAGTCTTTAACCCTTTAACGATTCGCTCGAAATTGGCCTTGGCTGCTTCTGCCGCCTGAATATTTTTATTAGAGGCTTCTAAAACTTTATCAATCCGCTGTCTGAATAATACAACCAAATCTTTTTTCTCTTGTTCGACAGCCGCTAATTGCGCATATAGATTCTCTTTTTCTTTTAACCATTTTTGTTGTTGAATTAGCATCTCATTCATATAAGCATTAAGAAGCTTGCGCTGTTTTAACAATTCTAAAACTTTTTCTTTATCTAAAATGAGCTGCTTTTCTTGTAAAATGCGCGCTTCAATTTGCTTCTTCTTTTCAAGGTTCTTTAGCTTTTCTTCTTCCTGCTGTCTTAATAAATCATCAGCACTTTTTTGCCGAATGGCCTTTTGTGCTTCAATTTCATTGCGAAGTTTTTCCCTGCGTAGTTCCAAAGTTAAGAGCGTAGTGCTTTTTTCAATTTCAGACATTTGGGTAAACAAATCGCTATCCATTTGAGAAAGAACATCATTACCGAGATTTTCTACCGGATCAACGGTATACTGAATATTTTTCGGCAAATCCAACGGCTCTGCCTTCTTTTTATCTTCCTCTTTAGCGGAACTATTTGCAACCTGAGCCTTCATTTTTAAATCAAAGTCACCTGCAACATTTTGAGTTTGAGGCTTGGGCTGAACAGATGGCTGAACCTGAATAGTGTTTTGCTCACTAGCTGCAGACGAAATGGTTACAGGCACTTTATCTTGTTCCTGAGGTTTTTGGAGGACAGAAACTGAAGCCGCATTTTGTTCAGCAGTTACGACAGGAACCTGTGCAGAGGCTTTTGCTGCATTAGCAGAAACTTGTTGCGCTTGTGAGGGGGATACGAGAGCATTTGTTTTTGCTGAATCTGAATTAACTGTTTTAGCATTAGCATTGGGTGCCGAAACATTAACCGGCAATGCCGATGCATCGACAAAGACCTCACTCTTCTTTGCATCAACAGCTAAAACTGTCTCAGAACTAAAAACCACCCCTACAACAGTCAAAAATAAAAGCTTTTTAATCGGTTTATTGAACATAAATTATCCCCTCATAATTCCAAGTGCCATTGTTATAACGTATAGTATTAATCTTAAGTCCTGAAAATTTTGTTAACATCGGCTTCCAAATTTCAGGATCGTAACGAGAATTTATTTTATAAGTAAGATATTGATAAACTTTATCACCTACTTTAGTTTTCCCGTCACTTAACGATATAGATAAATTCAAAGATTGAAACAAATCATTTATTTGATTTCTGAGCTCTGAATTTGTCTTCTTAGGAATAGACTTAATATTTCTAACCTTTTGGAAAGGAATAGAAACCTTTACTTCAGTACCCTTTGGATTTATAATTTTACTAGCGAAAGTCAATCCCGAATAACTCAAGGACATTTCTAACCAAGAAATACGGCCAAACTGCCTTTTCCAAGAAGTAATTGCGTTTGAAGATGTACAAGTGACACCACCGTTTGTCCATCCGGGAGTGGATATTGCAACAAGTGACAAAATTTTCTCACGGCAAGTATCTAACATCCAAATTGGATCGACAATAGATTCCCACGGAGCCGGAACAACTTTTGCCACCTGTTTAACAACCTTTTTCTTGGCGTGTCTGGTAATAACTTTATTCTGTTGAGGAGCGGTATTAAAGAACTTCTTAGAAATAAACATAACAAGCCAAATACCAATTAGCACCGATAGGATAACAACAATGGCGAGCTCTGTCCCTCGAAGGGCATTGATTTTTTCTAATTTAGTATCTAATCCGGAAGCGAAAACTTCTGCAATATCTTTTTGTTCGGTTTCATCAATTCCCCATTCTGCTGGTGCAATTTTCTTAGACCAATCTGGAACTGAAAGCATAGACATAAACTGCTCTTTAGCATCAGCTTCTTTAACAAATAACACATCGCCGTCAGAAAGAATAACATCGTTTCTGACACAGAGATACCAATACCCTGCATCAACCTTGAAAACTGCTAATAATGAAGACGCTTCACTCATCGCAGTTACGGCAGCAACAGCCGCAACACTCATTCCTTTTTGAAAACCTTGAGAGGAAATAGCTAATCCTAACTGTGGAGATTTACCATGCTTAACGCAAAATAAATCCGCACCAATAAGAACATTGGTAGCAGCTTCTTTCGCATCTAAAAAAGGTGCATCTATGTTTTGCAAACTTTCCCAAAAGATACTGGCGGCATAACGCACACCGTCAACCGTAAAGCTGGAAGCCCATTCTTTACTGTCTTGATTGGTGCCGTCAAAATCATCGGTATTATTTTCTAAAGCTTCTACCAACGCCTTCTCCTTTAGACTAATATCTCATGCGAGATTCTGGTAATAAGGGTGACGCCAAAACAACAGGAGTCATCAAAATAACGATAATACTGCGCTTCTTGTTAACAGATTGATGACCACCTAGTATGTTATTATTGACTGCACCTAAACCGGCTTTGGAACTGTCTGTTTCAACTCTTTCAAAACCAGCCAACACAAGAGTATCTCCTGATTTCATGGCAACTTCTTGAGAGAAACCGCGCTCTTCTATAATCGGGTTCTGAATATATCCGTCTTTTTTAGCACTTGTGTCACCTTTATCTCCGCTTAATGGAATATCCTCAAGATCCAAAAGTTCAGATAAGCTTAAACTGAATAACATCATCAACCGACCATGATCCATGATACGCGGCAAAACATCAAGTGTAAAACCTGTCTCAATTTCTTCTGTGTCAATAGAAACATCATAGCTTGCATCACCGCCAACGGTACCATTATTTGTCTTGGTATATTCGGAAATGTAGTTCTGTGTGGTGACAACCTTAATCGGTGCCGGTTTGTTATTCATCGTTGTAACTGTACCACTGGTAACAAGCGTAGTGGTTGTTTGTTCGGCTAAATTTTTAATAGCAGCATCAATGTTTACATCTCCACCCAAAATCTTCATAGATAAAGTGCTATTATTTCCATCGGGCAAAGTTTTCGGTCCGTTAGCACCCAATAAGGTAAAGTGTCCACCATTTGCTGTTCTATCCTTAAATGTTGCATTAAGATCAAAGCCAACCCCCAAACTGTCATTTATTAAAACATGGAGCACTTTAACACTAATAGCAACCTGACGCGCTAAGCGAATGTTTTGTTCATTTACAAATTTAGAAATCTTTTTAATTTCTGTAGGTGTTGCCGTTACGGTTAAGGTGCCGTTCATTGGGTCAGACATTAAAGTAGAACCTTTGCCAAGCATAGATTTAGCTGCAGCAACAATATTTGTCCATAAATCCACATTAGATAAACCACTTGTTACGCTACCGCCGCCTTTAGAACTACTAACACTTGCAGTCATAGAAGGTTTAGTCGGCAAGGTATATAATGTAAATGTTTTAGTCGTGTATTTATAGATGTAAATTTCACCGTTTTCGTACTTCCACCAAACACCAAAATAAGAACAAACATCATCTAATAATCCGCTTAAGGATCCTTTATAGGAAACAAGCATACGAGAAGTGTCAGACCATTTTGAGCCGACTTTTGAAACTGTCGGCGCATTTTTATCCGCTACGGCTTTAACTGTTCCTTCTATTTGTGGCGCAAAACGAATTTTAATGGAGGTTATTTGGCTAATCATATTGCCTATTTCATATAATGTAATAGGCCTGTTGCTTACCAAAGTTACGCCATCAGCCGTTTCTAAGTAATTAGGCAAAGGCTTATCACCTTCATATTCAACATCACTGGTATCACCAAGCCAAATGTCATCTTTTACACGAACAACATCGGTATCTGCAGGAGGTTGAGGCTTTTTAGCTTCCTCTTTAGTAACAATGGCGGCATCCACATCACGTTCTATTGCTGCATCATAATCTGTCGGTAGAGAGCATGAAGCCACACCTAATAACAATAAGGCGGCAAAACCAATTAAATATTTTTTATTAGTAAGCATTCTCATTCTCCATCGTTTCTACAACTATAACACGATTACCTTTATAGAAGGTTGCAATCGGTGCAGGTCTGGCACGAGCAAAAGCACGGATAAGCGCTGCGCTGACATCTGTAAATTTGCCCTTAAACATCACACCGGCATTCAAAGTATAATTCCTGTTTGTATTCCACAAAAGTTTCCAACCTGCCATACCACTCCATTTGGTAAGTAATTCACGTAAGGTGTCACCTTCGTTAGCTTCCCAGGTTAAGATGGTGTCGTCAGCAATATTTTCTGCTTCGGCAACTTTTTCTTCAGAGCCATCGCCGATTTCAGTAAATTCAATATCGTCATCATCAATCTTAAATGAATCTTCCGTGAATTCTGAAGTAATGGAATCATCATTAATATCATCTAGCAAGCTACCACAATCTTCAGTGCAAATAACTTCATACCCATCAATATTTCTGGCGCGCCGAACATTGTTTTCTGCAACTTCATATTCTGGCTCCGGCTCAGATTCAAATTTAGGTTTTTCAACAATATCTTCTTCATAACCCGGGCGAACGGTTGCTGAAATGTTGTTGCCTGCGGCTTCCTGTGTATAAAGGTGATCACGCTTTGTCCTTTCACCATAAGCCCTGTAATCGGCTTCAGTCTTTGTGTAATTAATTAAAGGTGAATCATTACAACCGATACCGTCCACACCACATCTGCTTGATGGATCTACGGTCGCATCAATAACCTGTGCTTGGTCATTAACCGCAATGTACTCAGGGGTGAATTCATCATCAGAATGAAATATGCCACATGCCGACAAACTGCATGTGCATAATAAATAAAACGATAATAAAACATTCTTTTTCATAATTTGACTCATCTTTAAATATAATCTCACTTCACAATAAAGGTTAAAATTTAATTAATCAAGCGTAACACTTTATTTATAAACGAATTGTGGATTCTTTTGTAAAATGCATATACCATTGTTACTTAATCCTTATTGTTCTTATAATTAAAGCGTTGGGCTCGGTTGTTGAAAAGACTGTGTCAACTTTTTTGAAGTCTACACCGTTATTCATAAAAATAGTGTATAATAGGTTAAGGCGTTTCTTTTGGAGCTCCGTGGCAACAGATGCATCTAGTCTGACTTGCAGACGGATGTCATCACTGGTTGCGGCCTCTGAAAAAGCCTTAAGCCATGTCAGAGTGGTTCCTGAAATTTCAGCTTTGCCCGGCTGAAAGGATAACTTGAGCTCCGAAGGAATAATTTTTCTTTGCGCGTATTCTTGTCTGGTTTCTTGCAAAGATGAATAAAAGTCTACTAATTCTTCTTGTTTGGTTTTGCTTATTTTCTGTGTAGAAACGCTCTGCGTATTTGTTTCATAAGTCGGTGCAGGTTTCTTCTTTTTAGCAATAGGGGCTTCTATGGCGACATCTTCTGTCTGATTTTGCTTGGAACTGCTAAACCATGAAGATATACTGTCCAAAATACCGGAAGCATCAGTACTTGTGTCTGCTGTATCTGAAATTGTATTTAAGGATGGCTTCTTAAATGTTGTATCTTCTTTTTTTATTTGCAATGAAGAAGTGTCATCCTTTTGAGAAATTTGTTTCTTAGTATTTGCTTTTTTTGCAGGGGTGGAATTACCTTTAATAAATGTAGGTGTTAAATTCTCATCATTTAAAATTTCATCAGGGATTGGGAATATAACGCTTTGTTTAATTCGTTCGGCAACTTTATATGAAACAGCCTCATCATTTTGAGTAAGTTGTTGTAAATTTTCAGTAAATAGATTCTCTTTGTTATTATTTATCATTTGCGTAAAATTTTTATTTTTGGCCGCTTTTTTGGTTTTGGCGGTCACCCAAGGGGAATCGTCAACAAAAGGAACGTCTTGGAAGGTGCGGGATTCTTCTGTGTTGGGAAGCATGGCAACGCTGGCATCTGGTACATTGTCATTTTGAAAATCTGAAGGCTCAAAATCGTTAGCGCTGATTTCCTGTTCTATAGGAATTTGATCATCAAAGTTGATACTTATTATTTCGTCATCTTCAACACCTTCTGGGGAAACTTCAATAGGGTTGAATGATTGAGGCGTGGCTAAAGATAACTTTTTTACTTCTGTAAGCATTAGGGGTGGAAGAGGAATACTACTATTAATGTGATCCTTAAATAAGCTTATTCTGATGTTTTGCTTATTGCTAAAGCGAACATTTCGGGGTGATGAAGATGTAAGTCGTTCACAGAGTGTAACGCTGAATACTGATAGGCAAAACCCTATAATAAAATTCCGAATACCTGACATAGGTAGGCTTTTCCCCGACATATAAGATAAGTTATATTTAAATTTAACTATATTTTAAACATTGTTTATTTTCTTTAGCAAACAGATTTATACAATTAGTAACAATAAAAATGCATTTTGTGGCAAAATAACCCAAAACCTAGTATGAAACTTTTGTTACAGAAGTTAAAAAGTGATTAAAAACAATATGTTGATTTAAAAACAGGGGCGTCCAAAAATCTTGATTTTTTTTGAATTTTGAGGTAAAGTAAAATTGTGAAATGAAATCAGATTTTTTAGGAGAACTGAAATGTTTAATTGGAAAAAAATGTTAGTATTGTGCACATTGGCACTTGTATTAACGGTAGCTTTTACTGATGTTGCTTCTGCAGATGTTATGGCTACAGCTTTAAATAAAGTAAACAATGTATTCCAAAAGACCAGAAGAATTGTGTTCGTTTTGGGTGCATTTGGTTTGATTGGTCTTGCGTTCCAAGCAATTTTTGGTAAGGTAAAATGGTCTTGGTTTGCAGGTCTTGCTGTAGGTTTGGCAATTGTTGCAGCAGCTCAAGCAGTTGTTCAATATGCTGCAGGTCAATCTCAAGACGGTGTAACGGTTACCGATACTTTTGATGAAAACTAATAAGTATATCAGTAATCAACAACAGAAAGAGGCATCTTGCATAAAGATGCCTCTTTTAGTTTCTGTTGAGCAAATAAAAAGAGCTTTTATATGTTAGACACAAATTGATTTGAAAGTAGAAATATCTATATGAAATTTTTGTTACGAGGAAAATAAATACAATTAAAACAATAAAATAAGTTAAATTATGCTTGAATCTTTTTTGTGGAAAAATTTTGAAAATTGTGTTATAATAAACTAAACTTTAGGAGGGAATTATGATGTTCGGACTGACTAAAAAAGAAACATATATCCTTTTAATCGCATTAGCGGTAGTGATTTGTTTACCGACAGATGCTTTCGCGGCCTTTGAATCTTTAAGGGATTCTGGTAAGACAATATTTACAGGACTTCGCAAAGTTATTTACCCGGCATCAGCCATTGGCATTATTTGCGTTTGTATCGGTGGGTTCTTTGGTAATATTAACTGGAAATGGCTGTTAACACTTGTTGTTGGGTTAATAGTTATTGCCGGTTGCGCAGGTCTGGTGCAATTATTTACTGGTAACTCTGGAGATATTCCGGCGGATACGTTAAGTGGAGCATAAGGAGAAAAGTCATGACAAAGACAAATAGAATAATTGTTTTAAGTATAATGGTACTTCTTTTAAGTTCTCTCGTTGTTATGCCAGCATATGCCGGTGCGGATACTATTTTTAAGGAACTGGCCGAAAGAATAGGTACCTTTGCTTCTGGATTTAGAAAAATTGCTTTGGTTATGGGCGCATTTGGTTTGGTAATGTTTACCTTTATGGCAATCAGCGGTAAAATTAATTTTAAGCACCTCGGCTATATCGCAATTTGTCTTTTTATCCTGGGTGGTGTTGCCACATTTATTTCGCAGGATATCGTTGGAAATGCTGAATTGCCCACAACATTCAATGAAGCTAATGACACATATATGAGTTCTGCTGGTATTTAAGAAATACACAATTTAATGACAAATTAACCGTTTTGTAATAAATTTCTGTTACACTCTTCTCAAATAGTCGACGAGGGGATAATGAGAGATATAATTCTAAAAGCCGTAGCCAATCCGCCCAAACTTTTTTGGGCGCCGATTTTGCCTGCTGCATTAAATGGCGGCTTGCAAATGCCATTTATGTTTATTGCAATGGCATTTTGGAACGCAAATCCATTGATTTTTGTGATAACCATAATTTTAGGACATATGATTATGGTTGGCTTAGGAGCCAGAGATCCACATCTTTCCGGAATGATACAAGCCTTTGGCGCAACCAATGTTGTATCCACAAATCTATATAGAGTGAAAGGACATAAATTTGAACCTTGATTTTGACTTTTATACTCTGTTTTTAACGGGCCTAAAGAGCATAGATGCCGTAGTTGCAACTTTTGGTATTATTGCCGCTGCGGCAATAGCTATTTCTTTAGTTTCTAAAATCGGCACATGGGTTTTGCCACAACCAAGAGAATCACGGGTGGCGGATTTTCTGCCTTTCAAAAATTTATTATCTGATGGAGCAACGATTCGCTGTGATAACGGCACCTATGTTCGGGTATTCCAAATAGAAGGTGTAGACTTAACTTCAGCCCGCGAAGAAACAGTTTTATCAATGTTTGAAGCAAGAAAAGCTTGGGTAGATAATATGGCAGATATGCAGGTAACCTGCCGCATTATTACGATTCGTGAGCGTGCACCGGTAGAAGGTAATAAAAGCGATTTTGGCAATAAGTGGCTGAAAATTGTAGATGATACATGGCGTGCGAATTTAAGTCGTGTTTATAAAAATGATCACTATTTGATTATTTCGGTAGAAGACCGTAAAGATGCCATTAAGGACTTAAACTATGCAACACAATCGGTTATGGCAAACCTTAATGATTATGGTGTTAAAGCTATGCATGAAGATGATGACACGCCGCCGGAGCGTAGTCCGTTCTATCCGTTTGTTCGTGTCTTAAATCCAATCAGCAAGCCGACACCTAAAATACGAAACGCAGAAGGTTTTCAATTAAAAGAGCTTTTAACTGCAGATGGAATACATTTTACCGGAGAAGAGGGGGTAATTAAATTCTTTTCAGGTAATAAAGAAAAATATGCCATAGCAATGGGAATACGCAATTCCGGTGATTATATGGATGAAAGCATGATTTCAAGTTTGTTGGCCATAGATTGTGAAATCACAGTGTTACATAATATTCATCCGATATTTAAGCCAAAAGCACGTATGATATTGGTGCAACAACAAAGAATGGCAGGACTTACAAGTTTTTCCGGTGATGTTGTCGGACAATATAGTGAGGCTTTAGCTGCAATTGAAGATAGTGATGCGGATCACCAGTCGTTAGTAGAATATTCAATGAGCTTTATTCTTAAAGGTGATAGCCTGAAAGAGGTGGAATTCGGTGAAAGCGAAGTTCAAAGAA
This sequence comes from uncultured Rhodospirillales bacterium, assembly GCA_902763185.1. Classification (GTDB taxonomy): domain Bacteria; phylum Pseudomonadota; class Alphaproteobacteria; order RF32; family CAG-239; genus CAG-267. The sequence goes on from CACWQT010000004.1 coordinate 62,761, forward strand.
TTTGCCGTTTGTTCAGCGTGACACCGGTTCGTGAAAATTGGATTGCGCAAGCGACATTTTTTAATCAATTTCCGGGGTTTGATACTTGCGGACGCACATATTTCTATCTTTCAAGAATTGTAACTTTGGCAGTGGCCTTTGAACAATTATCAACTGGTTTACCGAGAAGTGACTGGGGTGAGGGCGCTATTACCGTATTCCGCACCATGAGTGGATCACCCTATCGATTCCAATTCCATATTTCTGCTGCTGAATCTGCCGTGGCTCACTGTTGTATTGTTGGTCCGACCGGTCAAGGTAAAACGACTTTACTAACGTTCTTAGCTGGGCAGGCAATGCGTCATGGTGATCTAAAGGTTTATTTCTTTGACCGTCACCGTGGTGCTGAAATCTTCACGCACATGGTAAAAGGAAAATATGTCGGATTTAGCGGTGAACGTAAAAATGTGTCCTTAAATCCGTTTGATACGCGAGACACAATGAGCAATCGCGCCTTTTTGCGTAACTGGTTAAAAGCAATTACCTTGGCCGGAGATGCTCTATCAGAACGAGAGGCAGCCCGAGCTGTAACAACGGCATTTGATTACTTAAAACCGGAAGAACGCGTATTAAGTAACTTATATAAAAGCTGTTTTTCGCCAACAGGAACAATGCGTCGTGAACTGTTTCGTTGGGTAAACCCGGATCAGTATGGCAACATCTTTAATGCCGAACATGATAGCCTGGATTTAAGTTCCAATCGATTCGTTGCCTTTGATTTCACAGAGATCTTTGATGATGATACTTTGGCAGCGGCATCAATTAGTTATATTATGCACCGCATTAATGCTGAAAGTACGGATACAGGTAATCCTGCGTTGGTGATGATTGATGAAACAGCGCCGATGTTAAAGCATGAAATGTTCCGTGATGCCTTTATTAAAGGTTTACAAGAAGGACGTAAAAAACGTCAGGCGTATCTTTGCGCCTTCCAACAACCAAATATTATAGATACATTAGGAGTTGGTGATGCAGTGCGCGGTCAATGTAAAACCATGATTTTCTTCCGCAATACACAAGCAACGCCTGAATCTTATGAAAAATGGAATTTAACCGCCAGTGAATACGATTTTATTAGCGGTAAATCATTCCGTGATTGCCCGTATGCCATATTATTAAAACGGCCGGATGCTGATGACGGTAAAGGCGAGTCAGTTGTTTTGGATGTTAATTTAAGTGGTCTTGGACCTTATCTTAAATTATACAACTCCGGCATTAAAAATGTATTGCTTGTTGACAGCCTAGTAAAAGAGTTCGGCGAAGACGGCTTTGTAACCAAGTATTTGGATGGAATGGGCGGATAGTAGTTGACAAAAATAAAAAAATATGATAAAATAATTCAACGTAAAATAGGCGTATACCGTATTATTTTTAAGGGAGATTTAATATGAAAAAATGTAAATTAGGCACAATAATTGCTTGTTGTGGGGTGCTTTTTTTATGCAATACGACAAACGCTATAGTAGTATTAGATCCCGGACAAATGATTCCAGTTCCAAAAGAGATTAGTAATGGCATTACAAAATTTGGTGAAATGAAAAGTGCTTTAACAAATCTTAAAGAAAATCTCTCTGCCATCGGTGATAAAGTTAATAGCATTTCTGAGTTTAATAAAGACGCATCCAAAGATAACGGAAAATGTAAAAACGCTGCTACAGCAGCAAATGATAGAGTAATGAACAATATTAAAAGTATTGCTGTGGCTCAAAGTGGTATAGCGAACATATTAAAAATTGCTCAATCTGCCAAAGAAAATCTGGCAGATGGGATAGTGCTTCAGACAGAGGAGCTTATAAATATTGCAACTGCTGAAAATAATGCAGAAATTAAGGCAAATATCGCAGCTAATTTTGAAAATGTCAAAGAACTGAGTTCCCAGTTAACTGAAAATGTAAATGAAGCTTTTGATACTGCATTAAATACAGTTAATCAGAATGCCCAAAAAAGTCACGAAGCACTGACTAAACTACGCAAAGTTGCTATGTTTGAAGAGAAGTTGAACGCCGAAGAAAGGGATAGTTGGCGCACAAATGATTTAAATAATCGTGAACAGGCTGTTTCTGATGAAGGTATAGGTATGATAGAAGTAGCACACGAACAATATAATAGGGAATACAAAGAAAAATTTTCTGATGAGCTGAATAATTATCAAAAAATAGTTCTAGCATACGCAGACGGTAATGTCGATAAAGAAGATGTTATCAAAGCAGGCGAACAGTTTAAAATTGCAGTGGCAAATATCAATACAGCCTTGAACGAAGATAAACGTGCAATCTACGAGCAAAATGCTATTGGCTTACAACACGAAGTGGAAAGCGTAACCCAAAATATTATTCAACGCTTTGAGGTTCGTCAAAGTTAAGCGCTGGGGAAATAGATTATTAGGGAGGGTTGAGATGAAAATAAAACTACATATTAAAAAATTTTTAGCAGTAATGTTATTAACTTGTAGTTTGGTAGTGCCAAAGCCTGCACATGCCTTTGTTTGGCCGGCTATTGCTCCGGCAGAGATTGGCCTTTTTGTAAACAATGTTATTACGGCACTAAGTGTAATTGCAACTGATAATGCAAAAATTCAAGGATATATAGCCACAATTCAGGCAATCGGTGATCAGGTAAGTATGGTTTGTAAATATGCCCAAGATATCGGGGATGCCATAAACAGCATAGAAGATAGCGTGGAGCGTCTGGGCAGAGTAACAAGAGAAGCTAATGAATATGTAGCAATAACCATGGAAACATCCGTTGATGATTTAGCAAACGTAAATACAGAAAATAATCAAATGGCGGATAATTTGGTAAATGCTGTAGAGAAGGCGATGAAGTAAAGGGGTATCAATTTTTTGTTTTAAAATAACGGTTTATTAAATATTGCACATTAGACTGGGATTATTAGAGAGGACCAATGAATATGCTAAAATCAATTTTCTTAAGTTTGGTAAGTATACTATGTATAAACAACGTATATGCCATAGATGCTGCAATATCCCAACAAACCGATGAAGAAAATATCCAAGAAATAATTGTTCGAGCCAAAAGCGAAAATGAAATTCGTGACAAAGAAATTTTAGCAGTATTAGAAAAAGCTGATACTACAATAACCGAAACATTAAATTCAGTACAAACATCATTAGATGTCGTGGAAAAAACTGTATTTGCCACAGGAAGGCTGGGAGCACCAGAACAGGACGTTGTTACAAAAGAAGTAAATCAGGTAAAACAGGAATTTGCAGATCTCAGAGATGAAACATCAAAAATTATTGCAGAGATGCGCGATAACTATGCCAAAGAAAGTTCAAAAGTTTTAAGAGCCTATGATGAATATAGTTTGGCAATTAGTGATTATTATGCAGGTAAAACAACAAAAGAAGAGATGATAGCAGCAGGAAAAGCTTTCAAAGAAAAAATTGCCGCAACAAATGTAAGCCTAGATAAGCAAAGACTGGATACTCTAAAAAAACTGACACAAGAGATTTCAGTCAAAACCAAAGATTTACAAGAGGATATCTTAAATAAAATTTCTAATAGCAGAGAATATTCCGATGAAGACGAAGAGGAAGATAAAACATCATTCTTAAAAACAACAGATGGTGTTCACTATGTATATAACTATCATACCCAAAACGAACATATTTATCTTAAAAGTCAATATTCAACAGAAACAGATGGCAACTTCTTAATGTCAACAGAACTTGTTTGTGAGGATTTAGATATTACAAAATTAGAGGAAAGCGCAAGTGAGGTTGAAAAATTTCGTGATTGCGTAACCAGAGCCAAAACAGAAAAAGAATATTTTGCCATTAAAGGGATAGCCGGTTGCAGTGCAAGTAATTTGCACGGATGTGATCCTTTTAAGGAAAAGCTGTATGAACCATATAAAAATAAAGGTGTTTATAAACATATTTTAGAGGACTATGACGCAGCTAATGTAGCAAATATTGCTAAAACCAAACAATATGCACATTCTTGGCAGGGGAAATATGACGAAAGCACTGGAGAATGTAAAGAGGGAACTCTATGCGAGTTTTCGAATAAAGTTCGTGATGGAACCATCAGCAACGCCAACGATGCAACAAAATTCTTAGCAAAAGTAGAATTGGAAGCCGCTAAATTTTGGAGCTTTTTAAGGCGCGTAGATGCATTACATCGTTCTAAGAAGGCAGTTAATTATTTTACACCAATGCAGACATTATATTTGGATGGTAGAGATGATGGTAGACAGGAAAGTCCGTATGTAGATGCTACAGCTGCCGCATCAGAACGTCCTGGAGTAGTTAAGGTGGAAGATAAAGACCAAGATGTAGCGCCGAACGTATTGCTATATGTATGCAAAATAAAGGCTGAAGATGTTTCTATGGATCCGGAAGATGCCGGAAATGAAAGCAAAAAAGAAGAAGCGGAAAAAAAGATTGTTAAATGTCTAAAGACTTATGCTAAATGGGTAGATAAAGGAACAGACAAGGATCAGCTTTCAGCCGGAGAAGCCAGCCAAGTTAATGATAAAAAGAAATTATGGAAAGAAAAAGAAATCGGCGCAGCAACGGATAGCATGTTCAAAAATTTAACAGTTGCTGCTATTAATCTATATAAATCAAGCTTGGATTATAAAGAAGAGCCGCCGGAGGATGGGATTAATATAGTTTCGTTGGATAAAGGCTTAAGTGAAAAAGCAACTCAAGTAATGGATGGCTATGCTGCTGGCGCCAAAATTAACTATTATACAACAAATCAAATTTTAAGCGTTGTAGATGCAGATGCTCTGGAATTACAAACAGAAATTATTCAGAACTTAAATGAAATGGGATACAATTTCTTTCAAATTGAAGAGGGAGGAAACTAATAATGAGGAAAAGAATAAGCATATTGTTACTCCTTTTTTGTTTAGTATATACGCGACCGGCATATGCCGTGTTTGACTTTATTTCTGCCATAGAAGATGGTATTAACCTAGCTATAGATATTCAAAACAAAGTAGAGCAAATACAGAACAAAATTGCGGAAATAAAAAAACGTATTACACAAGGTTTTGCTCTCGCTGGTGGATGCATTCAAAATCCGATGCAATGTGATGTGAATGCATTAGAGAACTTTATTGGGGATGGCCTCGGTGTTGTTAGCAAAACTCTTGATGGAGTATATGTTATGAAACAAGCCAAACTAATGGCAAAAGAAAACTTAAATGAACAATGCACCTCCTGTTTAGAAGATGAAGTAAAAGATACTTATATCTATAAAAGAGGTGAAGGCGATGATATGAAAAGGTTGAGTGAAAATCGCGAAAATATTAATGGTATCGTTATTAATGACACGAATGTTTTGTTTGCTAAAGCGATAACCACACGTCATGCTATTATCATGGAAGACGCCTCTATTTATCAAACAAATTTTGGTGATAATTCAGGAGCGTCAGATCCGGAAAATCCTAAAAATCCGGAAAATATACAAAAGATTTTGCGGGCACAAACTTTTGTATCCATTTATACACAAAGTCGCTTGGCGCGTATATTGGAACTCCGTGCACATATGGTCGGCGCAGAAGCAACCGTAGAGTTAACAAAGCAAGGTAAAGATAAAGGTGAAGAATAGCATGAAAAAAATATTATCAGTCATAATATTATCAGCATTATTAGTAACAGGAAGTCCAAAACCTGCCCATGCCATTATTATTGATCCGGGGCAAATTGCTGCCAAAATTGCAGAAATAGTGCAAGACATTGCCGATGCTGTGGCGACAGGTATTGAAGAAGTAAACAAAGTTAAGCAAATGGCAGCACAAGGGTTCAATTATCAAGCTTTGATAAATAAGGCAACGGAATTTGCAACTAAATATGCAATTGACTATGTTACACAAAAGATTTTAACAAAGCGCTTCAAAGAAGTTGAAGGCGATACCAATAAGCAAAACAAGAAAGTCTTGGAAAAAGATAAAGAAAATTATAAAGAGGCAACAGAAGCCTTATATGATAAGCAACTGGAGATTTTAGAAGGGGAAATTTCAAAAACTAATAGTGCAAAAGCAGAAGCGCAATCCAAAATGAATGAGGCTAAAAGCAAAGAAGCATCAGCAAAAGCGGCTTATGAGGCTGAAACAAGCCCTGAAGCAAAGAATCACAAGCTGATGGAATATATGAAGTGGTCAGCAGAAGCTGAAAAATGGACCAACGATTACTTTGAACTTGATAAAAAGAGCATTGAACTTCAAAAACAGAAAGAATATCTGCTGCAAGAAAAAAATAAAATTGCATCAGAAGATGAGCAATATAAGGCTCTTGAGGAACGTGTTAAGGCCATGGAAGAAGATAAGAACGAGTTGGTATCTATTGATCCGAAAGAAGCCGAATGGGATGAAGTTGATGTAGAAGATTTTGATATAAATAAATACTATGATAAATTTGTTGAACAATATTTCTTTGATCCCAAAGAGTTGGGAGATAACGGTAAAGAGGGACTAACTGCTCATCAAAGCCGTATGGATAGAATTATGCGCCAAAGGCGGTATTTGGTTGTTAATAGTGCCGCACATTTAATGCAGGTGGCTGCTTCAATGCGTCGCTCATTACCGGTTGAGTATAAAAAGAACAAAGAGATGTTTACATCTATCGGGCAAGATGAAGGCGAATTAGCAGCAATGAATGTATATTCTGCGACCAGAGTTGAAACAGCCAGAGCTTTATTGATGTATGCCAAATTGCTTTGCGCTAAACTGCAGTATGAAACAGCGCGTGATTTAGTCAAGTCAGATGTTCAAAGAGACAAGACTGAAAATGCAGATTTTAACTTAGAAAAATATATATTAGATTCCTCAGATGTTGAAGCCGTGGTGAAGAAGTTCACATATGGTGAAAACGCAGAAGCAGAAAAATCAAATTTGAATTCGGATTATTACAACAATGCTAATGAAGCATTTAGGAATTATTAATTAAGGAGTGATGAGCAATGACAAAGATACAGGGATTATTAAGAAGCATACTGATTTTATGTTTGTTTCTTTCTACTAACATAAAAAAAGCGGAAGCATTTGGATGGCTTCCGCCACTCCCACCGGAGCCTGTTGTAGACTTTCCGGATGAAGGCGGAAAAGTTGTATCAGTTGCCCAGGCAGCCTATCAAAAGGTTCAATCTATTGATTCCAAACTTGCCACACTCCGCTTGGATGCAATCAAAAAAGGTGACCTTTTTGCGCTTAAAGAATTGCTTAGCACAGCCAATGCTCTGACTGAAGGTGGTAAAAAGAAATCTCCTAATAAAGGCACCGTTCAGCCCAATTCTGACCTTAAAATAACCAATGATAATAAAGGTTTGCTGGATGAAGAAGCTTTCTTTAATGCTCATAACGCTCTATTCTTTACTTATCCGTCAATAGCTGATTATCAAAGTATGTTTCCTGAGGGAGAGGCGGATTATTCATTTATGCGCACAATTTATGAGGGAAAAGCCGCAAAATATCGTCAAGATATGTTAATAGATACATATTTGACCGCACGTGTTATGGAAGATTACTTAGTAACAGTTGAACGGACACTTAATCGTTTAGATAAATGCCAAAAAGAACCGGACCCTGAAAAGTGCACATTTTTTGGCATGACTATGGCTAAGGTCGAGTCAAAAGAAGAAGCGCCCCAACCAGGGGATAATAACAATCCTGGGCAGATGGGGGCTGCAACAAATGCGTATATTGTAACTATGGTGTATGACAGATTAATGCGTATTGTGGAAGATTTAACAGCAACAGAAGCACTATATCAATCAGCCAAACAAACAGACATGGCAGATCCGGTTTATCCGAAAGCAAATGAAAGCAACGCCGCAGATTATGTACCACAAAAATATCACTTTGCATATAGCAAAACACATGAGCATTCTTATGCAAAAGGTTTGATAAATAGTGATGGTTTTAATCGCTTAAAGTGTAATCCGGGTGAAAAAGGTTGTCCGGCAAGTAACAATGAGGCTAAAGCCAAAAAACTGATGGATGACACGGAGATCCTGACAAAGTTGCAACCTTTAGATAATATTTTAACCGAGGCAATCACAATACACAACATAAAGAACCAGTTGCCTTCTTATAAAGTGCAATATCGTAAATATTTGCGTGCCATAGAGAACCACAAGCGAGCACTGCAAGCAGTTTATGATAGTGACCAATGTATTGTAAAATTCTTTATGCGTCACGGTGCAGATACAGTTATTGACCCGATAACACATCAAGAAAGAAAGAGAAATAAAGAGGAATGGGATGGCTTCTGGGGAACACCTAAAGGCAGAGGCGAACAACCGACTGAAGACGGTCACGTGTTCAAATATGAAAAAGATTACAATAACTACGAAAGTCGTGGTGGTTATTCCTTAGAATTAATTAAGGAATATCAGGCACGCACAGAAAACACTATTTTAGGCACTTCAAGCGAGTGCGAGAACTATTATGCGGAAGGACAATGTGCTGATGGTTATAAATCAGATACAGACCATCCGTGTGCCGCAGATAAAACATTATATCCTTGTGTATTAGAAAATGCCGTTGAATTTGATGCCAACACCCCTTCATCCGTTAATACTGACAATATGCAGGATTCGCTAGACGGTGGTGTAGAAAAACTGGCAGACAATCAAAAAGGCTCATTAAGTTTTGATGAAAAAGATTATGTTGCCAGCAACACAGATATTGAAAACATTGTTGACGATAACCGTGTTCGCACAGAAACACCATGGCGTATCGGTGCAGAAAAAGTAGTAGAAATGACCGGTAGAACTGACGGCTTTAAGATTTTATTCTATCCGTGGAATGACCAGAAAGGGTTCCAAGTTGAATATTTGCGTCAAAAATACCACAATATTGGCAATATTATAAAAACCACGGATAAAGGTTGGGCATCTTTCAAGATTACACAATCGTTATCTGAAAATCCGGATCCTAATGCTGCTGAAGATGCAGAAGAAGCCAAATTACAGCAAGCAATTAAATCGCTTGTTAATGGTGGACGGACTTGTTTGTCAGTAGATGATGCTGTAGTAAAGGCAAGAAACGAGATATGCTCTGGTTATCCTTCAGATCAATACGAATGTAATGTAGAAGGAGATGCCTCTACGGGTATAATTCATTACGAAATCATAACCAAAGGTCAAGAGGCTACATTTACCAGCAGAGAAGAAGTTACCGAGGGAACGGATACTTTGGAAGAAGATGAAACTCTTGAAGAAGCTGAAGAAAGAATCTGCGGTGATTATGAGGATGAAGAAGATATTACCTGTAGTGTAGAAGAGGGTGAGGAAGAAGGCGAAATCTCTTATACAATAACCGAAACCATCAAAGAGGAGGCTACGGCGGCAGTTGCAGGTGGTGAAGTTGTTGCATCAGGCGATAAGAAACAGTATGCAAGTGAAACCGGACCGCAATGTGAATATACAAATTCAGGTACATTCGATTTTGAAATAACTCCGTCAGGTGGTATGGGCTGTAATGATACATGGGATTTAACCAAAGGTTTCTTAGTTAAGAGATATCTGCGGTGTCTTGTTGCTGAAGATGCAGATAAATTTTATAGCGATGCTAAAGGTAAAGGGAGAAGAGTCGCACGCAATAAATTAGCTGAGGTGATGTGGACACGTAAAGGCACAGATATTGTTATGAAAGAAACTGTAAATGATTATAATCTTAAAATTGAAGCCTTAGAAAGCAAATTAGCTAAAACGAAAGAGCTAATGACATCTTATAACAAGTTGGTAGATTCGGCGATTGAAGAAAAGAATCTTATCCAAAAGCTTAAAGATAAGTCAGAAAAACGTATCAAGAGTATTGAAGATGAAATAGCTAGTATTACTGAGCGAGAAGCTAAAGTAAATATACAGAGCGATAAATGCGCAATGGATTATCGCAAAGCTAAACTCAATCATGAAATGAATTGTATAAAAAGCGGCACTGGTAACTTTGCTTGTCCGGCATCTTGTGCTGGTCTAAAAGAGGCGCAAAAGCCCGAAGGTTGTCGCGACGCTTCTAAGATCCCAACTTGCTATAATCCGGATAATGGCTATGTTATCAATTTATCTGAAGCAATGGAAGCTCAAAAGAAGTTTGATGCAATTAACACCTTAAATAATCAAAAATCAGCAGAGGAAGAGGCTTTGCCTGTTCCGGCAGAGGTTAAAAAGGCTATTAATAAATACATCAAACCGTCAGAAGTTGATCCGGCATTAAAGGAAAGAGATAGAAAGGTTGAAACAGCTCAAAATCAAAAGAAAGCTTTGCAGGAAGAAGTCAATAAACAGCAAGAAAAAATTGACGAAGTTGCAACGAAATTTATGAGCGAAGAAGGCAAACACTTTAATGAAGTGTATAAGGATAAAGTCAAATTAGAAAAATATGTATGGAACAAAGGTAGCAAGACTTGGACTTTGGCTGGATATAACGAGGTAACCAGAGAGCAAGCAAGCTATATTGTGACAGCCATAGCAGAACAAGAGAAAATAGAAAAAGATAATTCTGAATTTGAAAGTTTCTTGGAAGCTACTGATGAAGACCAAGAAGCAGATAAAGCTCGTATGTATGATGAAAATAGGGAGCATTGTGTTAAATCTATCCCCATCATTGGTTGTGTAAAACATGAATCCCCTACAGGAGTGGGATCAGATAATCTGACGTCCACCTTGAATTACTTTTTCGATGATGGTGCAGAACAAGAACCTATTTACAACAATATGAAAGCAAAATGGTTTAATGAGGCGTTCTTTAATCAATTTGGTGACAACAAGTTTACCATAGATGCGTCATTTGATATTTTGGGGCTTCCATCAGGAGAAATAACCTTAAAAGAAGCAGTAAAGAAAGCTGCTGAAAAGATTGTTGAACTTGCCGCTAAAAAGATGGTAGAAAATATCAGGAAGGGCGACAAGATAATAACCACAGAAATGGATGAAGCCGCTAAAGATATTAGAAAATTGACTAAAGAATTTGGAATTGGTGAAGAGGATACCACACCAGATACTGATGCTATTATAAATCATTCTAACTATCAGGATTGGAATGGAAAACGCTTAGATGTTAAAAATAAGCACATTGATCTGATTACTCAATTAAGAGATCCTCATGCTAATAAAGAGCGCTTAGCAAAAGCCGGTATCGAGATGGCAAAATTGTATGGTATTCCGGATGGTATAGAGAAGATTTGTGGCACATCAAAAACTGATAACGATGCCCACAAAGATTATTGTGGCAGACCGACAAATGATGAAACAAACGATAAATACTTTGTTGCACTTCCGGCACGTGGCTATATTGAAGCTGAAGATTATGCAACAGATGACTTTGCAGGTAAAGACTTTATGCAACCAAACGGTCCGTTACCATATTTGCCGCCGGTAAGAGAAGTGTTTTATTTTGACGCTCAAGATTATGAAGACTTGCCAAGGCAAGATGATAACCGTCCGTCAATTCCGCATTTGTTAAATAAAAAGTTCCCAGAGCACCCGGATGGATTTGTGAGCTCTTGGGAGTATATGCCGGAAATTTGGCGCTATATATTAGCACGTCCGAATATGCGTAATGACGGTATGTATCAAAAAGCCTTTGTTGAACGCGGGTATGATGCTGGAAAACTCCAAGAAATAACAGAGGGAGCCCCAGGAAGTGGTATAGATGTAGCGAACTATGGTAAAATTATCGGTAGAGAGGGTGTATATCCTTGTAAACTCGTTAATAACAACACCGTTATAGATGTGTGGGCTAATGATAGTGTGGATGGTCTGACATTCATCCATGGAGATGGTTTATCAGCTGAAAATACGTGTAAAGAAATTGCGTTAAACCAAGATAAACATTTGAAGGGGGCAATCGCTGATGAAAATGTCTGCTATCTGTATAATAAAGATAGACGTGGCTCATATCACTTCTGTCACTTCTTGGCAGACCATGGCGGAGAAGAACCTAAAGATACTCATACGGCTAATGGCACAGGAAGTATGCCGGAGTTCAGAGAATACGGTGAGCTTGGACAATTCTTGAGAACTGGCTCAGTAGTAAAATTTGCAGGTATGTCAATACCGGTTGGTGACAGCAATATGTATTATCGTGACATGCAGGTAAGTATAGCAAAATACCTGACTGATGAGGATAATGCCGAAAATAGTATTAAGCGCCAAGTTGCCGAACTGAGCTCTTTTAAGCGTAATGTCTTCGGTTCTTTCCTTAATACAGTTTACATTGAGCATTCGGCTAAAAAGACCAGAGACAATATGCGCAAGACTGTTCTTGATAGTTTAGCAGGCCTGTGTAAACAAATTCACCAAAACGGCAAGAGCATCAGTAGTCAACTAAATGATGAAGGCTATAAGGATGGCAATGAAAAAGCTCGTGACGAAATGGATAAAGCATGCGCTAAATACTTAACTGATGGTGAAGGCGAAGTTGGATCAGAAGGATATGCCGTAGGCTTAGCTTTCTCCAAAGTCGGCGAAAGAGATACTCAATATGGTGTAAACGAAGAGTTTACTAAAGACCAGGATTTATACGGTGGTATAAGTTGCGGCAGAGGATCTGGTTCATCATATTATGAAAATATCTTCTGTAAATTGGACGAGATTAAAGAAGATAAATTGGCAGAGGCAAAACGCTTGCGTCAAGAAGCTCAAAAAATCTATGACAAACTGATAAACAAAGAGGGCGATAAAAAGTATGTTGATGATCGCTTAGCAGATATTGATGACTATATCGCCATGCTTGAAACTGATCAAAACGAAGTTGTATTCTTAACACCCAATATGAAGAAAGGTGAAAAAGACGCAACAAAGGCATATATAGAAGGTGAAGTCGATAAAGAAAAGGCTAACCGCACCGTCGAGCGTTCTACCGATGAAGAAAGTATTACCGGTATGGATAATGGTACGCAAGCTGTTCCTTATTGTCCTACCTATTAAGAAGGAAAATAATGACAGAGTTAGCAAATCAAAAAGTTCTGCGCATAACAGACAAAAATAAACCGGAAAAGGAACCGGATTATATCACCGAAGATGTGGTGGAAGAAAGTCGTGCCAAACTAATATACTATAAAACAATTAGTTTCTTTATGGCTTTTATTGCCACCATATCTCTCTGCTATGGTATTGCCTGCACACTTGTTATTTTCAGACTTGTGCCACGTATGATGTATGATGCGCAGATTTTTGTTCGCGATCCGCTAGATTCGCGTTCGCTTGTAAAACGCGAACACATTGACCGTAAAATGGAATCTCGCGAAAAAATTATGATTAATTTTATTAAGCAATACATAGAATTGCGCAATACTTTTATTCAAGATGAAGAAGAAATGAAAAAACGCTGGTTATGGGGCGGACTTGTTTCATATCTATCAACGAAAAAAGTTTATGATGAATTTGAACGTTATTATCCTAAATTAACCGAAGATATGGTTGCCTTAAAGGCAAGTCGTGCGGTGGAAGTTTTATCCGTAGAGCGCTCTGGCGGTGAAAAGAGCTATGTATGGAAAGTAGAATTTAAAACTTACGATTATACTTTTGGCTCAGAAGAGGATACATATTCTTCTCGTAAAAATATAAAGCCTAAAATTATAGAAAGGTACTGGACCGCCAACATTAGGTGCTATGCAGATATAAAACGACGCACATCATATCGCCGTATGCTTAATCCGCTTGGATTTGTTGTTTCAAGCTATTATCAAAGTGAAATTGAAAATTAAAGTCTTCTTAAATATTTTCCGGTATACTAGCCATAATTAATTTTAACCTGTTGATAAGTGTCAGCAATTTATTTTCTGATTAGACTTTTAAAATTAAAAGTTCTAAATATAGAAAAGGATTATTTTTTATATGAGGGAAATAATGTATAAAACCGTATTTGTTTTGTTGGCATTTTGTATATTGGCTGCATGCAATGTCTTAGGTAGTTATTATGAACCGGAACCGGTCGGTATTGGTAAAGACGTATATGAATTAAAACTGTCGCCTTGTGCTTGTATAGAAGTGGAATTACCAAAGACTTTGCCTGATTGGTTTAAGGTCGCTGGATAATTTTTTTAAGGCTTTGAACACATGGTAGAAGAGATTTCGTCAGAAAATAACACAAAAAAACTTCTTTTAGAAGGAAACGGACAGACGGTGGCGCCACAGCCTCGTCCTATGCGTCATGCGCCTCAAAAGCCTGCAGATATTGTGGTGGAAAATGCAACGGAAAAGAGATATCTTTGGACGGCTCGTGCGTTTGCTGTTATTTTTGCTGTAAGTTTTTGCTGTAATCTGATTTTGACTTATGTGATTTTTACAAGTATCCCTTTATATCGTGTGGAACCATATTTGTTCACTTTTGCGGATAAAGGCGAGCAAATATATCAAATTGAACCGGTTGCAAATATTCGTGATTATAAATACCTGACAGAAATTATGGTAAGAGAGTATGTCTTGCTTAGAAACTCGTTTGTTGCCGATGTTGAAGAAATGGAAAGACGTTGGGGGCCTAAGGGCGTAATGCAAGAACAGACTTCTAATAAGGCCTATATACGTTTTAAGGAAGACGCAGATAAAATTATAGAACAGATTCGCCAATATGGTGTTCGCAGAGATGTTCATATTGTATCAGCCACAGAAGTTGGAACAGCGGCATCGAAGCAAGGAGTTGAAACGTGGTGGCAGGTTGAATTTAGAACAGATGACATGGCACCTACTTTTGAAGCGCCTCGGAAAAATACATGGGTGGCAAACCTCAAAATAAGATATAGAGCAAAACAAGTGAAATTTGGTGAGCGGTTGAAAAATCCGCTTGGTTTTACGGTTGAAGAATATAAGAGCACAAAACGGTAAAAGGAGTTGGGCATAGTATGACTAAGACTTTTAACATAACATCAGCGTTGATTTTGTTTGGATCGCTTTGGGCAACAAGCGTTTCGGCTCAGGTAACAAAAGATAACTTGGATCAAAACGCCGATCAGGCACAAGGAAACTATGCAACAACCAATTTGAACTATTTAGGTAGTGGCTCTTTGGGTATGATGCAAAGCGCTTGGAAAGATCCGTTGCAACATATGGGAGAGGGACAAACCAAACCGGGATATACCAAATATTATTGGACGCCGGAATTAGTTTTGCCGGTTCGTTTACGTGAGGGAATGTATACACTTATTAATTTTCCGGAATGGGAAGTGATAGAAAATGTATATTTAGGGGATGCTCAGTCTTTCAATGCGGAAATTCAAGGTCCGTCCAGTCTGATGGTTTATCCTGAAGCTTCACAGTTTGTTGGTGTGGATACCAATATGATTGTATTCGGCCGTTCTGGCAATAAATACGTGTTCTATGTCCAAAGTGAAACTGTAAACACAGATCGCATCACTAATGCAATTATTGATATTGAAGTGGTGAAAAAACAAGGCGCTACATGGGCAACAGGTGGTAATGGTAGTGGTTCTGGCGGTTCCGGCTTCTTAAATAACGATGGACAGGGGGCGAGTGCTGGCGTGGATTCTACCTATACCAGAAATTTACAAAAAGAAGATTGGATAGAAAAAATACCGATTGATCCGACAAAGTTTCGTTTTGATATAGAAGTATATGTCCCTAATCCGGATGATATTATCATAGCACCGGAGCGTGTTTGGAGAGATAATATCTTTACATATATAGATTTGGGTGAAAAAGCATTAACAGCAATCCAACGTCCGATTGTAACGATGATTGTTGAACGTTCGGAAACACCGGTCGGTTTTCGTGCTGCAGGACCAAATAATCGGTTGATTGTTGTAGAAGGAATGGGCGATATGGTGTTAAGAAGCGGTAAAAGAATTGTTTGCCTCAAGCTTCGCCGTGCCGATTCGGATGGTTTAGAAAATGCTGTTTATGCCAAAACAAATGAATGGGATTTGCAGAATTCTTATGCTTCGCAACCGCAGAATGGTGCAAATGCTTCAAATGGTGTATTTCCCTATGAAGATGTTTATAATGACAATTCAAAACCTCAAAATGAAAATGGGGATAGTAGTTTCTTCAATAATTTGTTCACCTCAGGGGCACCTGCGGCAACAGAAGAAAGAAACAATAATCTAAAAACCAATACTAATACTAATAACGCTTTGAGCAATATTGATACATTGCCCAAAGTTACGCCGGTAGTAATAGAAAATTCAGCAAAAACTACGCCTGCGGTAACCGGACAGGTTGAGGTAAAGACTGGGACATCAGAAGTCGTTGTTCCGGACTATAATAATCAGCCGGTAACAGTAAATGCAACACAAGTAGTTTCTGAAACACAAAAAGCTGGCACAAAGACAGGGAAAGAAAATGTTGGCAAATCGAGCAACAACTCTAATCCGGTAGTTATTACACCTAAAGAGGATTTATCCAAGAAAAACAGTTTAATATCCCCGGAAACAGAAGCTTTGTTGCAAGAGTTCCGCAGTGGAAAGGGATTTAGTAATACCGATGAAACCAATATTACCATAGAATTGGGCGAAGATGAAAATGTCAATAATTTGGAAAAACTTTGGCAAGGAATATCCAAACAATATTCTGCTACTTTAGGCCAATATCAGCCATTCTATTCGGTAGATGCTCCGGCTGATGGTCGCGGTAAAGATATTTTCCATTTACGCGTTGGGCCGGTGAAGTCATTGGAAGACGGAGATAAAGTCTGCACGCAACTGACACTTAATGGTATTATTTGTAGGGTTATAAGAACAGAATGAGTGAAAATACACGTTTTGAAGAATATGAGAAGAAAACTCGGAAACTGATTGTTTTAACCGGTATTATTTTCGGTGTCTTATTTTTATTCGGGTTGCTTATCATATCTTCAGACGGTGAAGACTATAATCCGGAAGAGGCTGCGCCTGAATTTACTGAAGATGAGAGTATGACGGCCACTGTTGAAGATACAGAAGATATGAGTATTGAAACAGAAGATGAAAACATCTCAGAAAAGAAAAAGCCGATAACTATAATCCCATCACAAATTAATATGAATGAGTTTGTATTAGGTGTGGATACACAAAATCAAACCGTGTTAACCATAGGAACGGATGGCACGGAGAGTATTCATATTGTGCGTGTGGATTTAGTAGAAGAAACAGAAGACGGTTTTATTCCGACAGACAAATGTCGTGGTAAAGATTTGCGTGGTAATGAAACTTGTAATGTATTGATTTCTTGGATTCCGCATTTACCGGGTAATGTGCAAAATAACTTTAAGATTATTTGGTACGAAAGTCGTTTAGGACCACAAAACGCTAAGTCTGAAATTGTAAGTATCCGCGGTAATGCAATTTATCCTGAAGATAACTATTCTAAATATCAGGGAGAAGGTAATGCTTCTACAACGATTCAACCGAGTGGAATGCGCAAGGGCGCTCATCGATTGGCTATCGGACCAAATGGGGAAATTATCGGTTATATAGATGAAGCTGGTAATGTATATGATAAGGAAGGCAACCTTATTGGCCGTGTTAATGAAGAAGGATTGGTCGTAGATGAAAACGGTAATGTTATCGGTGTGGCACAAAATATGCGCTTGGCATATGATAAAGATGGCAACCTTATGGGATACGTCAAAACAGACGGTTCTGTTGTTGATTTCAACGGAAATGTTATTGGAAAAGCTTTACCAGACGGAACAATCGTCGATGAAAACGGTAAAGTGATTGGTCATGCTGTTGAGGCTGGCTTTGTTTATGATGAAAATGGTAAAATAACAGGTAGAGTATTACCTGATGGAACTGTTGTTGATATTAATGATCCCAATAAAGTTATTGGTCACCTTAACGAAAAAGGTGAAGTTGTGGATGAGAAAGGCAATGTTATCGGAAAGGTAACTTCATCGGGTGAAATTGTTGTAGATGAAGATGGCAACGTTTTAGGTGTGGTGATGCCGGATAACAGTGTTGTAGACAAGGATGGTAATATCGTAGGTTATGTTGGAGAAGACGGGACGGTATATAAAACCTCTGCTGAAAAAATTGGTGCAAACGGAGACAGTCATAAATTAGTTTATGATGCCGATGGAAAAGCTATTGGATATATTGATGAAAACGGTAATGTTGTTAAATTTTCGGATATGGAGGGAAAGGGAAACGGTATAAGTGCCCATTTAGCCTATGACAAAGATGGAAATGTTATAGGAACCATAAGTCCTGACGGCACAGTTCGTGATTTTAAGGGTAATATTATAGGACAGGTTGACAAAGACGGTAATATCCGAGATAAAAACGGTAATATTATCGGCCATGCCGGTGGAATGGCTCGTTTAGCCTATGATAAAGATGGTAATGTAATTGGCACAATAGATCCTGATGGCACAGTAAGAGATCTTAAAGGCAACATCATCGGTCATGTAGATAAAGATGGTAACATCAGAGATAAAGATGGTAATATTATCGGGAGAGCCGGCGGTATGGCACAATTAGCCTATGACAAAGATGGAAATGTTATAGGAACCATAAGTCCTGACGGCACAGTTCGTGATTTTAAGGGTAATATTATAGGACAGGTTGGCAAAGACGGTAATATCCGAGATAAAAACGGTAATATTATCGGGAGAGCCGGCGGTATGGCACAATTAGCCTATGATAAAAATGGTAATGTTATAGGCGCAATAGATCCTGATGGCGCAGTAAGAGATTTTAAGGGGAATATCATCGGTCATGTAGATAAAGATGGTAACATCAGAGATAAAGATGGTAATACTATCGGAACAACTAATACGAATAAATTGGCCAATACCAAAGGCGGGAAAATTATCGGTAAAGTTGGTTCTAGTCGTCGTTTGGCCTTAGATAAAAATGGTAATGTTATTGGTTACATAGAATCGGATGGCACTGTTAAAGACTTTAATGGGAATATTATTGGCCGTTTAGATAAAGACGGTAATATCAGAGATAAAGACGGAAATATCATCGGTAAAGCAGGTTCTTATGCAAAATTGGCATTAGATAAAGACGGCAATGTCATCGGTTATGTAGATGAAAAAGGACGTGTCTTTGATGCCTTAGGAAAACAAATCGGTTATGTCGATGAAAATGGAAATATTGTAAGTCTTGATGGTGGTGCCGGAGCAGACAAAAAGCGTTTGGCAATAGGTTCTAATGGTGAGGTTATCGGGTATATAGATGATGACGGAAACGTATATGATTTTGAAGGCAATCTTATCGGTAAAGTTGATAAAGATGGTAATATAAAAGATAAAAATGGAAATATCATTGGTAAGGCCGGCGAATATAAAACTCTGGCATATGACAAAGATGGTAAAGTCATCGGTTATATAGATGACAACGGTCGTGTTATTGGAAAAGATAGCAAAGTAATCGGTTATGTAGATGAAAATGGTATGATTATTGGTACCACAGGAAAAGTAATAGGTAAAGCCGGTAAATCAGGTCGCATTGCTTATAATAATGATAAGAAGTTTATAGGATACGTTGAAACAGATGGTCGAGTAATTGCCTGTGGCGGTGCTGAAATCGGTAAGATGAATAAAAACGGTGATATTTATAATGGAAACAAAAAAATCGGTACAGCCGGAGAAGTAAGAGAGTTGGCTTTTGGTGCTAACAATGTCTTTATAGGCTATATTGATGATAAAAAAAGAGTTGTCGATTGTGACGGAAAAGTTATAGCTGTCGTGGATAAAAATGGTAACATCATAGCTTCTAGTGGCAAAGTTTTAGGATCGGCCGGAAATTATCGTCGTTTGGCTTACGATGAAAACGGCAAAGTGATTGGCTATGTAGACAAAGACGGTAATGTGCGAGACTTTAATGGTAATTTGATTGGCAAGATGTTGCCGGATGGAACAATTGTAGATAAAAACGGTCGGGTTATTGGTAAAGCCGGAGATTTTAAGCAAGTTGCAGTTGATAAAGACGGTAATGTGATTGGTTATATAGATGAAAATGGTCGGGTTATCGGGGCTAATAGCAAACTTGTTGGCTTTATAGATAAAAACGGTAATGTGATTAAAGCCGGGGATAAAGTTATCGGTAAAACCTGTATCAAGAAAAAGACCATAGTAAACGAGCGTGGAAAAATCATTGGTTATTTGGATAAAGGCGGCGTTGTTGAAAATTTCCGTGGAAAAGCCATTGGGCAAAATCGCAATGGCACAGTTTTTGATAGCAATAACATTGTTATCGGCAAAACAAGCGTTGCGCTGAATATGATCAAATTAGGAGATGATATTGTCGGCTATGTTGACGGCAAAAGCTATGCTCGCGGACAGGATAATGAGATTTTTGGTATTGTCGATATGAGCGGTAATGTTCTTTCTACCAAAAATAATAACATTATCGGCAAAATTGATGTAGGCAAAAAAAGCTTACGCAATCGTAATGACGAAATTATCGGCTATGCCAAAGAAAATAATTTTGCTTATGATAAAAATAACAAGTTAATTGGTTATGTAAATGATAAAGGAGAAGTTGTTGCTGCTGGTGAAAGATTATGTTCAGCTTGTAAAGCTGCAAAATTGGCTTATGATAAAGACGGTAATATAATAGGTTATGTAGATGAGAATGGTAATGTTATTGGTCCAGACGGGAAAATTGTCGGCTATGTGGACAAAGATGGTAATGTTATTGGAACAAATGGTAAAATTATCGGTCACGTTGGTGAGGGTCGCCGTTTAGCTTATGATAAAAATGGTAAAGTTATCGGATACATCGAGCCAGATGGCACAGTGCGTGATTTTAAAGGAAATGTTATCGGGCATTTAGATGAAGAAGGCAATATTAGAGATAAAGACGGTAATATTATCGGTTATGCAGGTGAAGAACGCCTCTTGGCTTATGACAAAGATGGTAAGGTGATTGGTTATGTTGATGAAAAAGGGCGTGTTATAGATGGTGACGGCAATGTTATCGGAGTGGTTGATAAAGACGGTAATATTATCGGTACTGATGGTGAAGTTATTGGCAAAGTAGGGGATGCTAAGAATCTAGTCTATGATGAGAAAGGCAATGTAATTGGCTATGTAGATGATGACGGGGCGGTTAAAGATTTTAACGGTAATGTGATTGGTTATGTAGATGAAAATGGCAAAGTGCTGAATAATACAGGAGAAGTTATTGGCTCTGTTGGCAAAATGGGGCGTCTTGCCTATGATGAAGATGGTAATGTGATTGGCTATGTAGATGAAAATGGCAACGTTTATGACTTTAATGGTCGACTAATTGGCAAAGCCTTGCCTGATGGTTCAATTGCAGATGAAAATGGCAATATGATTGGTAAAGTCGGAGATGAGTTGGTGGGGCTGGCTGTTGATGAAAACGGTAATGTTATCGGTTACATAGGTTCGGACGGTAAAGTTTACGGTGAAAATGGTGAACTGATCGGCTATTTAGATGATGAAGGTAATGTTATTGGTCTAACCGGAGATGTTTTAGGCAAAGCTAGTGCCATGAAGAGATTGGCTTATGATGAAAATGGTAATGTGATTGGCTATGTGGATGATGATGGAACGGTTCGAGATTTTGATGGCAATGTTATCGGATATTTAGGTGAAGACGGTAAAACAATTCATGATTTGAACGGTAAAGTTATCGGTTATGCCGGAGATTTGGCACGTGTTGTTTTAGATGAAGACGGCAATGTTATCGGTTATGTTGATGAAAAAGGACGTGTTATCGGTAAAGACGGTGAAATCATAGGTGTTTTAGGAGATGATGGAACAGTTTATGCAACATCAGGTGAAGTTATCGGTAAAGTTGCTAATGCAACCAATGCAAAGTTAGGAGTTGTTAAACGTCGGGCTGTCTTAGATAAAGATGGCAATGTTATCGGTTATATAGATGAAAACGGTATACCACGTGATTTTAATGGCAATATATTGGGAACATTAAGAGAAGATGGAACGATTGTTGATAAAGATGGCAACGTCATCGGTCGTGTCGGTAATGAAATAGAGTATACAGTTGATGAAACCGGCAAAATTATCGGCGTTGTCGGAGGATATTCCAATTTAGTTGTTGATAAAAATGGTAAAGTTATCGGATATGTTGGTAAAGATGGCAAAGTCTATGGTCTTGACGGCGTGATGATTGGCTATATAGATGAAAACGGTAATGCCATAACTTCTCGCGGAATAAAAATTGGTGCCGTCGTTAAGAAAGATATGTTAACTGTTTCCCCTCAAGGCAAAAGCTTAGGATTGATTAATAATCGAGGCGAAGTATTGAATACCGAAGAAGAAATCATTGGTAAAATATTGCCCAATGGGCTTATTAAAGCGGTTGAAAGCGATAAAATTATTGGAAAAACAGTTATTGGAGGTATGGCGTTAGGTTGGGATTGCAAACAATTGGGATATGTTGAAAAAGATTTAAGTATTAAGAATAACAATAAAGAAACAGACTATAAAATGCTGTTTGACCGCAGTATCGTTGATAAAAATGGCAAACATGTCGGTGATGTTGTCAAAATCGGCTGGGTGAGAGATAATAAGTGCAATTTGATAGGTAAAGTAGACTATGACGGTAGCGTGAAAAATGAAAAAGGTGAATATATCGGATGCTCTAATCCTGATGGGCGAGTGATAAGTAAAAATAACGGTAAAATTATCGGTAAAGTCTATGAACCTGGATTTGCATTATATTATAACGGAAAATATATGGGATTACTTAGTCCGGATGGAAGCATCAGATCTGGTAAAACATTGGTGGGCTGTGCTAATTTAGACAATGAAGTGTTAAACAGAGACGGCTTTGTTATCGGATATATTATGGATAAAACAGCGGTATATGATAAAGACGGAAAATTTGTAGATAATATGCATCAAAATAATTATAATGAACCTTTAATTCCTAATACCAAGATACTGTTTAACAAACTGTTGGTTAACTCCAAAAAAGAGATTAAAGGAATTATTCTGCCCGAAAAGAATATTATAATTGGCGCTAATGGTAATGTTATAGGGCATTTATTTGCTGATGGTAAAATATATAATCAAAAGGGCATAGCGGTAGATAATATAAATTCCGATGGTAATTCATTTTATGCGGGACAGGCTGGGAGAATATTGCCCAAAGGCAATGTGGTTGATTTCTTTGGTGACATCATAGGATTTATAGATGATAATGCGGATGTCATAGATGAAACAGGCAATGTTTTAGGTCATATTGATGCAAAAGGACGCATGTTCACTAAAGACGGTGAATACAAAGGAGGTATTGTAAAAACCGGTGCTGGTATTGGATATGACGGTTCTTATTTAGGTTATGTAAGTAAGAGCGGAAAGGTTGTTGATGTAGATGGTAATATCACCGGTATAATAAGTTCCGATGGTCATATACTGGATAATAATAAGCAGATTGTTGGAGAAGTTATCTCAGAAGACTTTGTGATTGACATTCAAGGCAATATTAAAGGCTATGTTAATGTATTAGGGGATGTTATAGATTTGGATGATAAAATTTCCGGAGCTATTTTACCGGGGGGAACATCTGGCAAAAATTATAGTGTTATTAGAAACGGAGCAATAGTCGATTATTCGGGATCAATTATCGGACAAGTTTCTGCCGGTGGTGAAATATTATCCGTAGCAAATAAGCAAATTGGGCGCATACTGGGATCTAATAAAGCAATAAACGATAAAGGGGCACTAATGGGAGAACTGGTTGAAGGCGATATTGTTATCAATGAGCAAGATAAAGTAGTTGGCTTTGTAAATATGGACGGAAAAGTGGTTAATAAAGAAAAAGCAGTCATCGGAAAAGTCATTTCGGCAAATTTAGTTGTAGATAACAATGGAAAAATTATGGGACATACATATAAAATAGGTGCTAATATACTAAGCAATGACGGAAAATTTATTGGTCGCTTAGCGCCAAACGGGGAAGTTTTAAGCACCACTAACGGCAAAATAGGATATTTAAAAAGCAATGGCACATATATCAATACTAAAAATAAAGTTTCCGGCTATGTATTGGATGAAGTAGCACAAAATCGGAGGAACTAGAGTGCATATTAAAACATTAAAAATGAAGCAAATAGCTCTGGTGTTTATGATGTCCTTTTTAGGCAGTGCTTCCGTCTATGCCGCAGATATGAGCGCTTTAGACTATAATGGTGATTTGTTAGGAAAAGTTATTCCGGATGGTTCTGTAATAAATGCGCAAAACGAATTGATAGGACACATTACGGCTGACGGCTCAGTTATGGATGATAATAATAATTTGATAGGTGGTGTTGTTCCTCAAGGAATTGCAATTTCTGTAAATAACTCTGTTTTAGGGAAAGTTAATAATGATGGTTCTGTAACCTCAGCAGATGATAGCTTGGTGGGTAAAGTTTTACCTAACGGTCTGGTTGTCGATTTAAACTATAATGTACTTGGCGCAGTGGTTGTTCCCGGATTGGTATATAATGATGATGGAAATATAATCGGACGCATATCCGGAGATGGAAAATTCTATACTCTTGACGGAATAAGTTCCGGATTTATTACTTCTACGGGCGAGGTTTATGCGGTATCAGAGGCCAGTAGAAAAGAAGTATTGGTAGGTAGGGTGATTTCATCAAAAATTGTTATTTCTTCTAACGGGAGGTTTTTAGGCAGTATATCTCCCGATGGCAAGGTTATGGATTTAAAGAAAAATCTCATAGGCAATGTCCATGCCAATGGCTTTGTATATAATGCTGACGGATTAGCTATCGGACATATTGTAAAGCAAGGATATGCCTTCAATTTGGACGGTTCATACTTAGGATCAATCAGTTATAATGGAGAAGTGATAAACAAAGGCACAACAGTTGCTTTTAGTTCGTATGATGATAAAATTATCGGAAAAGATGGAAAAGTTATCGGCTTTGCAACTAATACCTCTGCAACGGCAAATACTTTAGATGGCAAATATTTAGGATATATCATTAATAATGGGAATATTGCTAAAGGAAGAGAAATTGTCGGTAAAATAGGTGCTTCCGGTGATGTGATAGATTCAACGGGAAAGGTTATCGGATTTATAAATAAAACCGGTCCAATTTTTGATTACACAGGTGAAGTTCAAGCAACAGCTGCTGTTAACGGTGCCGTTATATCCTTAAACGGTATTGAACAAGGGTATATGCAAAAGAAACGCGCATATGATTATAAAGACAAAGAGATCGGCCGTATTTTAAGCAATAAAGTGAACTTTGATAACAGTAATAATTTTATGGGTTTAAGTGGTATTTCCTCCTCACTTGTGCATCAGGGAAAAGCATATAGAATCTCGCCTTACGGTTATATATTTGATGAAACAGGTAATATTGTCGGACAAAATTATGATTTATCTGGGGTATATGCACCGGATGGTGCACTTTTAGCTGGCGTTTCCGGTAATGGTAAAATAGAAAATATAGCCTTAAGCGAAAAGTCAAAAATGACAAATGCTGGTTATTTATTATCTGCCGATGATAAAATTTTAGGGCGTGTGATTGCAAAAGAATATGCGACAAATTTCAGAGGAAAAGATTTAGGTTATGTAAATCCGACCAATTTAATTATTGGTACCCAAAATAATGTGGTAGCTAAAATTTTACCAAACGGCAATGTCGTGAGCAATAATGCAAGCGAAACACAAATAATGGGATATGCAGATGATGCGCCGTTCAGTATTAGCATTAATGGTGACTATTTAGGCGCCAATAAACCCAATGGTGAAGTTCAAAAAGGGACAGAAGTAGTTGGTAATATAACATCTAACCAATATGTTATAGATAACATGGGTGCATTATATGGAAAGACATTATCTTATGGTGTGATAATTTCTAAGAATTGTAAGTTTTTAGGTGTCGTGTCGGATAAAGGAGATGCAAGAACAGCTAAAAATAGCTATTTGGGTATGATTTTAGCTAATAATCAAGTGATAAACGACGCGGAAGAAGTAATCGGTTACATGATTACCCCTAAAGTCGTAAATGGCAAAAAAGGTGCTGTTATAGGTGTAGAAACACCTTTAGGAACAGTGTTAAATTACAAAAGTCAAAATTTAGGCTGTCAGGATATTTATGGCAAAATAAGAAATACGCAAAAAGAAGTTGTCGGACAAGTTATTCCCAATGTCTCTGTAATGGATTTCAGTAATAAAATTATCGGAAATATTAATTTTAATGGAGAAATAGAAGACATTTCCGGAAATAAAGTGGGCTATATAGATATTGATGGTGGCGCACATGCAAACAGCGGAGAAGATATCGGTAGCTTGTTTGAATATACGGTAGCTTTTGATAATAATAATACTTATATTGGTCAGATTAATGATGAAGGAAAGGTCATTAATGAAAATGGCGAAAACATCGGAACGGTTAATTATGACGGTGCTGTTTTATTAAATGATGGTCAACTTGGCTATGCACTTTATGATTTGTATATATATGATAATGAAGGAAACACAATTGGCTATATCGCCAAAAATGGTCGTGTATATAGCATAATGGGGGATGTTAAAGGTTCTGTTTACAAAGGATTTTGTTTAGATAAAAAACAAAATCTTATTGGTCGAGGGGCACGTGATTATTATATACGTGATGGTGAGCAAAAAATTTTGGGTTACTTGGGGTTAGATGGAAAAGTTACTAATATACGGAATATAGAAGTCGGTCAATTAGGAACTAACGGTGAAATACTGGATACAAACGGAACGGTGATTGCCACAGCTAATCCTTTGCAATATTATCAAAAAGAAGTTGTTGAAGAACCTGAACTGATACCTGAACCAGAAATAGAACCGGAAGCAACAGAGACCGAAGAAGATGAACCGGAGGTTCTGGAAGAAACTAGCGATGAAGAAAACATTGAGGATATAGAGACAGAAGAAGAACTTCCAGATACAAATTTCTCCCAAAATATAATAGGTGTCGCATTAAGCCCGACAGGGCAATATTTAGGTCAAATAAATGACAATAATGAGGTTTTGGATAGCAACGGAAATGTAATTGCCAGAGTTGATGAAAATGGAAACATTATTGATGAGCATGGTAATAAAATCGGCGAATTCCAAGGGCAACAATCAGAAAGACCTCAAGTCTCAAACAGTAATTGGTTTAAGGATATAATAAAGGGTGTAACAGTATCTCCTTATGATGATACAAACAATATATCCAATGTAGGTGAGGGTGGAGGTATTGGACCTGGCGGACGATACAATCCGCGCCGAGCGGCAATTTTAAGCCGGTTATATGCAGAACGGCGGCAAAGTCTGTCCGGCACAAAGATTGGAAATCCATCAGATATATCAGTTTATACCGGCTGGCAGGAGGACTGGGGAGCGGTTGCCAATATCAATAAAACCATATCTACATTGCGTGTAGATATGAGTAATATGATAACTTCAGATAAACCAATTCCTGCTATTTTGGCTCGCACGGTAATTTCTTTAGGTAAAGCACCTATTACAGCTATCGTAGAACGTAATATTTATGGAGAACATGGGCGTAACGTGATTATTCCTGCAGGTAGTCGAATTATCGGTGTTTGGGATAATGACGAGAATGATGAAGATGGAATGACCAGAGATGATGGTAATAGCGGTGGATTAAAGTTAGAGATGCGTTGGCAACGTATCATCCGTCCGGATGGCATAGCCTTTAAATTAGATAGTTCTGAAACAGGTGATGCCCAAGGTCGTGGTGGCGGCGCATTAGGTTATGTAGATGAACAACTGATAAGAAAATATGCTATGCCGTTATTTGGCAACGTAGCCACCTCAGCAATAGCCTATATGATGGCAGTTAATGAAGATTCAAAAGGTGATGTGGAAAACTCAAAGCAACAGGCAGCTTCAGATGCCAGAGAGAACTTTCTTGAAAAAATGAATGATATCCTGGATAAAATTATGGAGAAAAAAGAAGAAATAACTCCGGTAACTTATATACCGGCAGGTACAAGAGTTATTATTTATCCGATGGCAGATTTATGGTTGAGAACAACCAAGAATATAGAAAGCTATGCTGGTTCAGACATCAAGAAAGACAACACTTCATTTGTCGATGATGATGAAACAGAAATGGAAAATGATCAAATGAGAAACAAAATGCAAAACCGCAACAACAGCAACAGCCAACAACCAATAAATAATGATGCAAACAAAGCAACAGGTTCTGATACGACCAATCAATCCGGTAACAGCGGTGGGCGTTCCAATGTTGCATTACCGCCACCATCAGCTGATGGCTCCGGAGGACAAATGCCGGAGGAAAGCAAAGATGACATGGAACTGGAGTTTTAGCCGGGTTGACATAAAAAGATAAATAGGGTAGAATATCAAGTATGTTAGGGAGATAGTCAATGGGAAAGCTGGAAGATCAAGTATTAACCTCTGTGTTGAGACCGCTTGCCTATTGGTATGAGCAGGATAATATTGAAGAGGTGGCAATCAACCACCCCGGAGATATTTGGCTTCGTCTGCGTGGTAAACGAGCTTTTCCTTGGGTAAATTACAAAGATCCGAAATTATCGCGTGAGTATCTCATCAATTTATTGCACATTATCGCTAACCTAAATGACCAAGAATTTGATCCGATTAGCGGTTCACCTGTTGTTTATGCTCGTATTCCGGGCGGACACCGTTTTACCGGTGTTGCCGGCAAAAACATTGAATATGATTTGGATGACGCAGCCACCGGTGGTGTCGCAATAGCAATTCGTCTGCACACGGATGATGTGGCATTCGGTTTTGGTGATTATGGCTTGGAACAAGGAAAAGAATTAAAGCAGGTTAATCCCTTAAAAGATATCAAAGATCCACCGGATGCTTATGAAAGGTTATTATTAGCACTGCGTCGCGGCGACCATATCCTGGTCAGCGGTGGAACGGGTACCGGTAAAACGACATTATTGAATAACCTATTAAAGCTTTTGGATATCCATAAACGTGTGATAACCGTAGAAGATACGCGCGAGTTGAATGTGCCGCAACCGAACCACGTTCATATCGTGTTATCCAGAACTGAGCAGACCAACAGTATGGACTATTCCAAAGTGATTGACTTAATTGTGCGTTTCACACCAGACGCCATCATCGGTGGTGAGATTTCCACCAGCAACGCGGCGGCTCTTTGGGAGCTGATGGGGTCTGGTCACGATAACTGCTTAGCAACTATTCACGCCGAGAGCTCGATGGCGGCATACGAAGCATTTGTAAAACGTATCATGAGAACATCTCCGCATATTGATGTGGAAAAGACCATTGAAGAAATGCGCCGCAAACTGCATGTAGTGCAAATTGTCCGTGACGGCAACATCCGCGGCATTACCGAAATTACTTAAATAAAGTTAGTCAACAAGTTCAGCCACTTCAGCCTTAAGCTCATCAAGGAACAGATTCTTTTCGGAACTGGTTTTAAGCACGTTAACGTGTGCCGCTGTGTGCTTGGTAATTTGAGCGTTGGTATTTGCAATAACTTTTTCCAGTTCTTTGGCGCTGATTTTATCAATTTTTGTTAAAACTATCTGATAAGTCACCGCCGCCTTATCCAACATATCCATAATTTCTTCATCAATTTTTTTGATACCATGTCTTGAATCAATCAACAAGAAAACACGCCTCAAACTGGCTCTGCCGACAAGATACATATTGATGAGATTCTGCCAATTTTTAACAATATCCTTAGGCGCTTTGGCAAAGCCATACCCAGGTAAATCCACCACATAGAGTTTGTTTGCTAAATTAAAATAATTAAGTTGCTGCGTGCGCCCCGGTGTAGAGGATGTTTTGGCCAACTTTCTTTGCCCGAAAAGCGCATTGATAAGACTTGATTTACCGACATTAGAGCGACCGGCAAAGGCAATCTCCACCAAATCATCAGATGGTAATTGCTTTAAGTTGGCAACGCTTAACACAAAATCACATTTTTGGTTAAAAAGGTCTTTGCCTTTTTGCAAGCGTATTTTTTCTTCTTCCTCACTCAACTCAGCCATTATTTAACTCCGTTCTTTATCATAATTGCCTTTTGTTGAATGATAGATAGAATATTACTCAATGTCCAGTAAATGACTAAACCTGAAGCAAAATGTCCGAGCATAAAGGTAAAGAACACCGGCATCAAAGCAAACATCCGAGCTTGGTCTTTGTTCATAGGTTGCGGATTGAGCTTTTGTTGCAAATACATGGTTATCCCCATCAAGATTGGCCATACACCGATATCTATGAAACTCGGCACATAAATGTGTAACATTTGCGATAAAGTCAAAGGATCTGGTGCAGACAAGTCTTTAATCCACCCTACAAACGGTGCATGTCTGATTTCAATAGAGAAATTAAGCACTTTATACAAAGAAAAGAATACCGGAATTTGAATAAACAGTGGCAAGCATCCTGATGCCGGATTGACTTTTTCTCGCTTATAAAGTTCCATGGTTGCCTGTTGGATGAGCATATTATTGTTACCGTATTTCTCTTTAATGTCATTGAGCTTCGGCTGGAGTGCTTTCATCTTAGCCATACTGGTATAAGATTTATTGGCAATCGGGAACATCAAAAGCCTTAAAATTGCCGCAAACAGCAAAATTGCCCAACCCATATTACCCAAATATCCATAAAGGAAATCTAAAATATAGAAAAACGGTTTAGTTAAGAAATAATACCACCCGAAATCAACCGCCAAATCAAACTTAGGTATGTTTAGCTCTTTTTTATATGTATCTAACAACTTAATCTCTTTTGCGCCGGCAAAAAGTTTATAAGTATAAGTTTTAGTTTTGTGTGCCGGAACAATGATTCTGTCACCTCTGAAATCAACTTGATAATTATCTCCGTCGCTGTTCTTAAACGTGATATTGGTATTTTGATTATTATCCAAAATAAGTGAACTGAACCAATATCTATCAGTAAAGCCAATCCAACCGCCTTTAGAATCAAGAGATTTAGTCGCACCTTTTTTAAGGTCGGAATATTTAAATTCTTTAAGTGTGTCATCAATAATACCAAGCATCCCTTCATGCACAACAGAGTTAGATTTTGCCTCACCCTTAATATTTTTGCTGATAAGTGCATAAGGAAAAACTTCTAATTCTGTGCCGGAGTTATTTTCAATCTCATCAGTGATGGTAAACATATAATTATTATCAAGAGCAATCTTGCGGATGATTGTAATACCATTACTATGCCATGTTAATGTAACAGGATGTTTAGGAGAAAGCTCATTATCTTTTGTTTGCCACATGGAACTAGGCGAAGGAAGTGTAACTTCTTTATCAAGTGTTAGCCACCCCAGTTCGGCAAAATAATGATTAAGTGTGCCTTGCGGCTTAAATAATTCCACATCATCATCACTATCTAGTGTTTTTTTGTATTTTTTTAAGTAAAGATTGTCAAAGCGCGCCCCTTTAAGCCGGATACTTCCTAAAACAGCATCATTTTGGAGATTAAGCCGCGTATCTTCTTTAACCGCACTTTGTGTATCCTGAAAAATCGGCTCTTGCGACGCAATCGTCTGAGGTGTGTCAGTAACTTCTGCATCAGCCACGGTTGGCACAGGTTGAGGCTTTACGCTGGGTTTATTTAGTCCAAAGAAAGCATTAACGGAATAAATAGCAATAAATGACAGCACAACCGCCAAAGCTAAAGATTTCTTTTCATCGTTCATCTCAAAAAAACACTCCAAAATTTATATTCTATCCGTTTGTAATCTAAAAAAGCGTGATTGTAAAGCATTTCCAAGCGGTTAATCAGCGCTCTTTTCTTTATGGTCCTCTTTTTCGGGAACTGGGTCAAATCCGGAACCGCCCCACGGATGACAACGGCCGATTCGTTTAAGTCCTAAAATAACACCGTGCCAAGCACCGTGTTTTTGAATAGCCTCAATCATATATTCTGAGCAAGTCGGTTTATAGCGACACGCCACCGGCAACCATGGGGAAATTGCTTTTTTATAAAATGTAACACCCTCGATAAGCAAATACGAAACAAAAGATTGCAAACTATGCATGATCTTCATTTTCTGTTTTATCCTTATCAGCAAGGGTATTTGCTTCTATAAACGTTTTATTGATTTTTTTTATCGCATAAACTGTATCGCTTTTAAGTTCTTGATAATCACAAAATGGTGTAGAATTACGAGCGATAAACACATAATCCGTATGAGGCAGAGCATGCTTAGCCAACACCTCACGCACCACAGCGCGTAGCCGCCGCTTACTCTTGTTGCGTAGCACAGCATTACCGATTTTTTTTGTGGCGGTGTATCCCACCATAATATCATCAGATACAGATAAACTGGGAGCCGCCTGAAGCACCATATTGTGTGTAGCAACAAAAGCACTCTTAGCGACTCTTAGAAAATCTTTTCGTTTTTTAAATGTAAAAATTTTTACCATATTGCGCAAAATTAAGCAGAAAGCTTTTTACGACCTCTTGCACGACGTGCAGCTAAAACTTTACGTCCGCCGGCGGTTGCCATACGAGTGCGGAAACCGTGGCGATGAGCTCTAACGAGCTTGCTTGGTTGATAAGTTCTTTTCATATTAAAATCTCCGGTTAAATTATTTATTATTTAAAGGCTTTCCCCATGAAAGCCTCTCGGTTCGGGAAATGTATAATGTCATTTTACTGATAAGTCAACATTTTTTTACCTTAAAGCTCATGCCTTTAAAATCGCTTGCAAAATAAAATAAATATGCTATAAAATAAGCATACTATGGAGGTTTAGTTCTTGCTATGATAATTGACAGCAAAAATGAAACGCAAAAAAGTATATTAACCAACAAATGTTTTTATCAGACTACGGCGCAGATTATGCACGAGTTTGAACAGAAAGGTTATGCCAATTCGGCAGATGAAACCGCCAAAGTAATTGCCGCCTATCATGATGTGGTGCAAAAAAAGGCTAAAAATCATTTTAATAAAGACTATAATGAGGCGTTCAAAAAAATTGATGACGCCATTAAAGGCTTAGCTAATAAAGTTTTTTATAGTGAAAAAGAAAGCATGGACCAGGCATATAAATCTTTTGTAAAGTTTGACTATATCAATGCCATCATTGGTCGCCAACGCACCAAGAAAAAAATTTGAGTCTCCTTTTATTACTCATTCTTGTTAATTTCTTTAAAACTTGGTTTGCCAAGCGCCCGTTTGCACTTTAATTTTTGCATATACGTATGATATAAGAGAGGTTAATATGGCAGAAATTTCTGTAATCGGCAGTGGTCGTTGGGGCACGTTTTTGGCATGGTATGCTGCAAACTATTGTCACATGGATAAAGTAAAAATTTATAGCAAGCCGGATGCACCGGATTTTATTGAACTTAAAGAAACACGTAAGAATCCTTATTTATCTTTAACGGATAATATGGAATTGCACGAGAATATCGCTGATATTTTGGATAATGACCTGATTATCATTTCGATTGGCAGCCAACACGTACGCTCACTGGCAAAAGAGCTGAACAGTTATAATGTGGCCGGTAAAACCTTTCTTTTGGCAATGAAAGGTTTAGAAGAGCCAAATGCTAAAATCTTAAGCGATGTAATGAGAGAAGAAATCAATGTGCCGATACATATTGCAACTTTAGGTGGCCCTGGGCATGTTCAGGATTATATGAAAAAAGTTCCCTCCTGCGCAGTAATAGATAGCGATGAGGATATTGTAAAAGAGCGAGTCGTTAAAACCTTGCAAAGCGAGCTTATCCGATTTTACTATGGCTCAGATTTTATCGGCAATCAAATCGGCGCAGCACTAAAAAACGTGATAGGCATCGCGGCCGGTATCTTGGATGGTTTAGAGTGGTATGGCTTAAAAGGTGCTTTAATGGCGCGTGCACCGGTAGAAGTTGGGCGCTTTATCAAGCACTTTGGCGGCAACCCGATGACTGCTTACGGTTTATCTCATTTAGGCGATTATGAGGCAACATTGTTCTCTAAGCATAGTCATAATCGTATGTTTGGCGAAATGCTTGCTAAAGGCGAGAGCTTCGGAAAATTGGCAGAAGGTTATTATACCCTAAAGGCAGTCAAGAATATTGCCGATAAGGAAGATATCAGTATGCCGATTTGCCAAGGCCTGTATAAAGCGGTTTATGAAGGTGCTGATGTTAAACAGACGATTCGCACCATGTTTGACCGCAATCTAAAACAAGAATTTGACCAGTTTTAGAAAAAATCAAATTAACCGTGCAGTATTATCCTTTATTTCAAAAAACTGAGCCATATCTTTAATACGCGTAAACTCAAAAAGAGAAGTCGTTGTAAGCCAACATTGTGTTTGAAGCGCGGCGATTTTATCTAAAAACGCATCGCGCTTAAAATCATCCAAATGCGCTGCCACTTCATCTAACAAAAGGATTGGCGGATATCCGCGATAGGCAGTCAAGCATTTAGCTTGAGAAAGAATAATGCTGAGTAACAATGACTTTTGTTCGCCGGTAGAACACAATGCTGCCGGCATATTCTTTTGCTTGTAATAGGCTTTGAGGTCAGTTTTACTCACCTCGGTTGCGGTGTCATTATAAAGGATGCTGCGCCGCTGTCTCATAAGCGATTCGCGATAAAAATCTTCCACGTAAACGGCCGGCTTTTGTGTAATCATCTGTTCCAAGGTGCCGTCAAGCTCCAAATAAACATCAGGGAAAATGTCGTCACTATTCTTTTCCATAAAATTATTAAGCTTGTTAACTTGCTCCAACCTTGCCGCGGCAATTGCTACGCCATATCCGGCCATTTGTTCTTCTAAAGAACTAAGCCACCTTTGATTCGGATTGTTACCTTTTAAGACCTGTATCCATTGGCGATAAAGATTATCAAAAGCTGATAATCTCTTAGCATGATCGGTATCAAATGCATAGACGATTCTATCTAAAAAACTACGCCGATTCTGCGCCCCACCCAAGAATAGCCTGTCCATTTGTGGTGTTACCCAAATAAGTGAAATAAAATTTCCCAATTCATTTTGCGAAGAGAGTTTTTGATTATTAACTTGAACGATTCGCCGCTCAACTTCTTTCAGTTCATTATCATCGCTTTCTCTGATTTGACTCTCCACAGATGTGCCGATGACAAACTCGTCATCATCGCGCATAATTTGAGCCGAAACTGTCCAACCGGTTTGTGAATCAAAAGAGTTATTTTTAAGCTTTGGGATAAAATCAAGCGTTTTAATTTCGGATAATTTGGCGTTTCTCAAGCCGCGCCCTTGGGATAAAAAGGATATGGCTTCTAAGATATTGGTTTTGCCGCTTCCGTTTTCGCCGCTTAAAACAACAAACGGCTTATCAAGTGACAATCTTAAAAAACGATAATTACGAAAATTAACTAAGGTTAGATTGCCGACCGCAGACCTAACCTTAGCATTATTTATCAAAAAATCATCGCACTTTTGAGTATTCACTTAGATTCTCATCGGCATTAATACATAAATTGCACTGTTATCAGAAGTATCATTGATAACGGTTGCCGCAGCACTACCAGACAAGCTAAAGCGAACATCATCGCCTTTAATTTGTGCTAAGATATCCAAGAGATAACGGAAGTTATATCCGGTATCAATCGATTCTTTGTCATATTTTGCTTCTAACTCTTCGGTTGCATTACCCAACTCTGCATTAGAAGCGGCAATCGTTACACGATTCGTATCTGTAATCAAGCGGATTCCACGACTACGCTCGGTAACAACCGAAACACGGTCAACCGCCGCAGACAACTCTTTTACATTAACTTCTAAAATTTTATCATTATCTGTCGGAATAACGCGTTCATAATCTGGGAAAGTACCATCAATCAACTTGGATGTCAAAGTAACATCTTCAAAAGAAATACGAACTTTGTTTTCAGATAAAGCCATAGCAACGGTATCGGTTGAGGCATCATCCAAAAGTTTGCGAATTTCTAAAACAGACTTTCTCGGAATAATAACACCTTCTAACTTCTCAGCACCTTGTGGTAACGGCGATTCGGCACAAGCTAAACGGTGTCCGTCTGTTGCAACAACACGCAAAACATTAGCTTCGCCTTCTGTTTTGGCATGAACGTATAAACCGTTTAAGTAATAACGTGCTTCTTCAACGGAGGCAGAAAATTGTGTGCGGTCAATCAAAGTCTTTAATTCATCTTTATTTATCTCAAAATTAATCGGCAAATTATCACCGGAAATGACCGGAAAGTCTTCTACACCGATTGTAGAAAGCGAGAAGTTAGAGCGCCCCGAAGCAATAGTTAAAGCCCCTTTGTCATTTGGATAAGTAAGCTCAACATCAGAACCTTCTGAAAGCTTTCTGACAATATCATACAGCATATGTGCAGGAGCAGTTGTCGCGCCTTCTTCGGCAATTTTAGCTTCCACAATTTCCGTGATTTCAATATCCATATCGGTCGCCTTGAAGTTAATGGTATTGTCCTTGGCTTCAATGCGAACATTTGATAAGACCGGTATGGTGTTTCTTTTCTCAACAATGCTTTGAACATGGCTGAGTGTTTTTAGTAAATGAGCACGTTCTATTGTAAATTTCATTATTTTTATCCCAAAAAAAAGACTTGTTTCAAACTTCTTACAATTTATCACAAATCAATAAAATCAGAAGTCAAAAAACAAGTCTTCAACAATTTTTTTGAAAAACACAAATTAGTTTTCTAAAGTGCGTCTCAAAATCTCAATGTTTTCGGCTAAGGTCGGATCTTCAACAATCAACTCTTCCACTTTTCTTACTGCGTGCATAACTGTTGTGTGATCTCTGTCAAATTTGCGTCCGATTTCAGGAAGCGAACGAGAGGTTAACTGCTTTGCTAAATACATAGCAACTTGGCGCGGTCTGGCCACCGTGCGAGCGCGGCGAGATGACTGCAACTCTTTAACCGAGATATTGAAATGTTCGGCAACTTTCTTCTGTATCTCATCGATTGTTGTCTTACGGTCAATGGAGCGAAGCATATCCTTTAATACATCTTGTGTCATATCAAGGGTGATTTCTTTTGCTCCTGAAAGAAGTTGTGAATGAGCCGCAACACGTTTCAAAGAACCTTCAAGCTCACGCACATTTGATGTAATCTTTTGAGCCAAGAACTCTGCAACTTTGAGCGGAAGTTCAATTCCCATAAGTTGTGCCTTCTTTTGCAAAATACCGATTCTTAAATCAAAATCCGTCGGCATAATATCAACCACCAAACCACCTGCTAAACGAGACTTAAGGCGTTCTTCAATACCTTCCAAATCCGTCGGAGATTTATCGGCAGAAATGATAACTTGTTTACCTTCTGCAACAAGAGAACTGAATGTGTGAAGAAACTCATCTTGTGTGGTGCCTTTGTTGCCCATAAATTGAAAGTCATCAACCATCAAAACATCAACAGAACGGAATTGCTCCTTAAATGCTGCAGTATCTTTGTAACGAAGAGCCTTAACAAACTTAAATACAAATTGTTCGGCGGTTAAATAGATAACATTGCGTGTCGGGTCATTTTTCTTTATATGCCAAATAATAGATTGCATTAAGTGTGTTTTACCCAAGCCTACGCTAGAATACAAAAATAAAGGATTAAAGGAAACGTTCTTAGCTTCAGCAACTTTGTGTGCGGCAGCATACGCAAATTCATTGGTTTTGCCAACCACAAAGTTTTCAAAGGTATAATTAGGATTAAGCGGTGCGGCATTATTAATTGCATTATTTTTTACCGTATCATTTGCCAGACTTGCACCTGAAACCAATCCGAAATCTTTATTACTGATATTACTTCCGTAAACATTTTGCGGTGTAGGTGTTGAGGATATTTGTTTCAATAAAGAGGAATCCACACTACGACGACTACTGAATCCGGACTGAACCACAAAATTTACTTTTTTTATGCTGGGATTTCTTTGTTCCCATATTTTATTAATTCTGTCAGCATAATGTGTAACAACCCAGTTTTTCATAAAAGCGGTCGGTGCGCATACATTCATCTCCCCATTCTTAAAATCACCGACTGTCAACGGTTTTAACCAACTATCAAAAGCAGTTGCTCCGAATTCTGTTTTTAATTGGCAGCAAATCTGATCCCATTGTGCGTTAAAAGAATTCAATTCACTTGCCAAAGCTTCTTCTGCCATATATCCATCTCCCACATTCTAGATATTTACATACAAATAGTTAATTGGTTAAGCGGTTGGATTATAAGAGGATAGATTCTCTCAGCTTTTTATTTAAGAAACTGATGCTTCATTCACTCTTTATATCTGTAACCGGTTATGTGCTAGGGATAATTTTTTAAAGAGAAGATTATTTGCTGTTTTCTATACTTTGATACCTTATCTGAATCGAAGTGGAATCGTCTATTATAAAGCTGTATAACCCTCTTAAAAATTACTCCTGAAATCTCATAACAAGAGGAATGCTAAACATAAAAAAATGAAATCACAACCACTTTTTTTAACATTTTTTAAATAATTTGGCTTGACAAGTTTTTTAAAACGATTCGGAATTAAGTGTCTGAAAATACAAACAAAAAACGCAAATACCCACACCAAGATGAAGGTATTTGCGAAACCTTATCAAATAAACAAAAAAGAACTAAAGAGCTTTGACTTTTTGGTTCAAGCGAGCAATTGTTCGAGAAGCTTTGTTTTTATGGAAAACACCTTTTTGAGCAGCTCTCATCATTTCGCTTTCAGCAACCTTCAAAGCAGAAGTGGCAGCAGCTTTATCTCCGGCCAAAACAGCAGCAATAACTTTCTTTACAAAAGTTCTTACTCTGCTTCTGCGAGCACCGTTAATAATGCCTCTTTTGTTGTTTCTGTTTATTCTTGTTTTTGCCGATTTATGATTGGCCATATTTTTATCCTGTCTTAAAATTTAAGTTAATTACAAATAAAATTCGGAATAACTTATAAACGATAATCCGTGATAGTCAACAAATTTTTTAAAAAATAATTAAAATTTAAATCTAATCAAAACTTTACATCTCAAAAAACATGCGCGTTACTTTTGTAAGTGCGGACAATAATAAGTAGAGCGCCCACTTTGCACTAATTTTTGGATTCCTTTGCAAGGCTTATCGGGGAAAAGACAATTTGGGCATTTCTGTCCTTCTTTGCCATAGACCGCATGTTGTAGTTGGAAATAGCCGATATCGCCATCGGGTTTGCGGTAGTCATGGAGTGTGGAGCCTCCGGCTTTAATGGCTTTATTTA
Organism: uncultured Rhodospirillales bacterium; assembly: GCA_902763185.1. Taxonomy (GTDB): domain Bacteria; phylum Pseudomonadota; class Alphaproteobacteria; order RF32; family CAG-239; genus CAG-267. Next base: position 101,851 of record CACWQT010000004.1, read on the forward strand.
ACACCTCTCTTATGGCCTCAATCAAATCCTTTAACTCCTTTTGGGTTATAGTAAGAGATTCTCTCAAAGGCGAGATTCTGGCAAGATATAGTGCCTCAGAAGCATAGATATTGCCGATTCCTGAAATGATTGCCTGGTCTAAGAGTGCTTGTTTAATCGAAATTTTCTTTTCTCTCAATTTGCCTTTAAGGTAATTGACATTAAGATTCTCATCAAACGGATCAAGACCTAGATGACACAACAACGGATTCGTAAAAATGTTTTCTGTTTGGCAAATTGTTACCACGCCAAAACGCCGCGGATCATTATAAATAAGTGAGCCTTTTGTTGTATTCATAACCACATGGTCATGCTTTTCTAAAATAGGATTCCGCTCATTATTTATTTTAATTTTGCCACTCATCCCGAAATGCCAAATCACACTATAGCCATTATCAAGCTCCATAACGGCATATTTTGCGATTCTATAAAATTTTATAATCTTTGCACCCACAACCGCATTTTCAAATACATCGGGAATGGGGCATCTTAAGCTTCTGTTATAAACCTTTGCGGATTCGATTACTGCACCATCAAGTGCCTTTCGCATGGATTCTTTAATTGTTTCAACTTCCGGTAATTCGGGCATTGTCTCTTTCCTTAAAAATATTATTCCTAAAATAGGTATAAATTTTTCTAAAGGCGATAATAAAATGAGCTTTATTCACGCTGAATAATTGGCGATTCTTTTTTGTATTTAATATTTGACGTGCGCTGAAATATAAGTTATACTCACCCAAATGCAAATTTTAAGGAACAAATTGTGATTAGCAAAGCACACACCAAAAGACAAAGGAAATACTTTGCCCCGCAAAACGAGGGCGTTAAACATATGTGTGATCATCCGGGGTGCGAGAAAGAAGGCGAATTCAGAGCGCCCAAGGATAGAACGCTTAAGAGCTATTATTGGTTTTGCTTAGAACATGTTCAGGAATATAACGCCAAATGGAACTACTACGCCGGAGAAGCCCCCGAAAAGGAGGAGGAACAAACAAAAAGAAAAGCGCATTTCAACAGCTTTCACTCACGTATTAAATATAAATTTGGCAATGACTTGGATGATGAATTGTCTTTTTTGCACGGATTCTCTAACTATGACAAGATTGCAGACAGCGTTTATTTTACCAAAAAAGACCGCAAAGAATTAGAGCATCTTGAGATGACCGAAGATGACTTCAGCGTAGAAAACTTAAAAAAGCAATATAAGAAACTGGCCAAATCCTGCCATCCGGATTTGCATCCGGAAGATAAAGAGGCAGAAGAAAAATTCAAGCGCCTAACTGAGGCTTATAAAAAGCTATTGGAAAAAATGTCTTAAAGCGACAGTTCATATAATTTAGCTGCATATTTTTTAATAACATCTAGCCTTGTTTGATACGAGGCTAGATTTTTTTCGATAAATAACTTTTGGTCACTACGCACTTTAATTGCACCGAGTTGCGAAGTAATAAAACTCATCAGCTTGTCAACGTTCTTAAAGGTATTATTATGGAAAGAAATCAAAATACCTCTTGCACCGGCATCAACGCGTTCAATGTTTGCTAACTGGCAAATCTGTTTAATTTCAACCGTCTTTAGTAGGTTCTCCACTTCTTCAGGAATTTGCCCGAACCGGTCAATCAGTTCCTCACGCATATCATTGAGTTCTTCTACTGTTTTAAGATTACCGATTCGCTTATAAAGTCCCAATCGCACACCTAAATCCGCCACATAATTTTCAGGGATAATAATCGGCACGCCGGTTGTGATTTGAACGCTCCAATCATCTTGTGGACGAACCAACTCACCATTACTGTTCATATTAACTTTAATCCGATTTATCTCTTCTTCCAAAAGATGATGATAAAGAGCGATACCCACATCTTTAATGTGCCCCGATTGCTCAACGCCCAAAATATTTCCGGCACCTCTGATATCTAAATCATGATTGGCAAGCGAGAAGCCTGCACCGAGCTGATTGAGAGCCTGTAAGATATTGAGCCTTTTCTCGGCAACTTGTGTGAGAACTTTTTTGTTAGGGATTGTAAAGTAACAATATCCGCGTTGTTTAGAACGCCCGATTCTTCCGCGTAATTGATAGAGTTGAGCTAACCCGAACATATCTGCGCGGTAGATAATCATTGTGTTAACATTAGGCAAATCAATGCCCGATTCTATAATTGTTGTAGAGAGCAAAATATCTGCTTTTCCATCAGCAAAATCACACATCACATCTTCCAAATGCGTTGGAGCCATTTGCCCATGCGCCACGGCAATTTTTATATCTGGCACCAATGCACGCAGTTTAGGTTCTATCTGTAAAATATCAGATACTCTCGGGCATACAAAATAAATCTGTCCGCCACGATATTTTTCGCGGTATATAGCCTCTTTAATCATCACCGTATCAAACGGCATAACAAAAGTTCTGGCGGCAAGCCTGTCAACCGGAGGAGTAGCAATAATGCTAAGTTGCTTAACACCGGTCAAAGATAGTTGTAATGTTCTGGGGATTGGTGTTGCGCTCAAGGTTAAAATATGCACGTCTGACTTAAGTTGTTTTAAGCGTTCTTTATGTGCCACACCGAAATGCTGTTCTTCATCAATAATCAAAAGCCCCAAATTACAAAACTCAATATCTTTGGCAAGGAGTGCATGTGTGCCGATAACAATCTCAAGTGCCCCATCTTTAAGCTCTTGTTTAATTGCTTTGGATTCTTTGGCATTAACCAATCGTGAAAGCATTTTAACTTTAATCGGAAAACCTTGAAGCCGTTGTTTAAAATTAAGATAATGCTGACGGGCAAGCAATGTTGTCGGCACAACGACCGCTACTTGCGCGCCACAAGAAGCAACGGTAAATGCTGCCCTAAGGGCTACTTCTGTTTTGCCAAACCCCACATCACCGCAAATGAGCCTATCCATCGGCATACCTTCCGATAAATCCTTAATGACATCATTAACAGCACTCAACTGGTCATCTGTTTCAGTAAATAAAAAGCGACTGCAAAATTCATCATAGGCTCCACGTTCGGGCACAAAAATTTCAGCATGCTTCATTCGTCTTTCAGCGGCAATTTTAATCAATTTATCGGCAATATCTTTAATCTTTTCTTTGACTTTGGATTTCTTGGCTTCCCACGCTGAACCGCCTAATGTATCTAAGGTAACATTAGCATCCTCAGCACCATACCGGCTGATAACATCAATATTTTCAACCGGAACATAGAGTTTATCTCCGTTAGCATAAATAAGTTTTAAGCAGTCATGCGCCGCGCCGTCGGTTACAATGTTTTCCAACCCTTCAAAGCGCCCGATACCATGCTCAATATGCACCACGTATTCGCCGATGTTTAAAGACGAAATATCAGAAATAAGGTTTTCAGCTGAAACTTTTTTCTGGTTGCGTAAATGTTTACGCTCACCCCAAAGATCTTGCTCTGTAACGATAAAATAATCCTTGGAATTAAAACCGTGCTGCATTTCTAAACGAATAAGTGCAACTTTTCCCTTAGCGGATTCTTTTTCGGCTTCTTGCCAATTAGCGGCAACAATAAGCGATTCTACCTTGTTTTCGCTCAACATATTGCGCATACGGTCAAGGGAGCCATCGGTATAGCAACAAATAATTTTCTTTTTATTTTGATTTTGCGAAAACTCATTTTTCAAATCTTCGTAAACCGAAAGATTATTGATATTTTTAAGCGAAGCAAAAATCTTTTGCGGCACGGCTCCAAAATCAATCACATCTTTGGCATGAGGTAAAGAGCGATTGGTCAACTGAACATATCTTTTACTATGCACTTGCTCAATAACATCTTTATCGCTTAAAAACAGTAAATCTGGTTTAATTGGGCGATAGACATCAATATCCGCCATGGGATTAACAATTTTAAGCGCTTCCAAGCGTGCTTGATAATGATCATAAATCGCCTCATTTTTCGCCTTAAATGCGTTGTCGGCATCGATTCCCATAACGACATCAGCTTGAGGTATATAGTCAAATATCGTTGGCAAAGCATCATCATAAAAAAACGGTAACCAGTTTTCCATACCGAGATATTTTTTGCCATTGGAGATGTTTTCATAAAGCTCATCTTTTAGTCCGGCAGCTCCAAATGCCTCGCGATATTTGGAACGAAACGCTTTAATCGTATTTTGATCTAAAATAACCTCATTAGCACTGCCAAAGTTATAAAACGCAATGTCCCCTGTACTTCTTTGCGTTTCCACCTCAAAATAGCGGAGTCTTTCTATCTCATCATCAAACAGGTCAATACGGATAGGCTGCTCAGAACCACTCGGAAAAATATCAATAATATCGCCGCGAACAGCATATTCACCCGCTTCCATAACCTGTTCCACACGCGTATAGCCGTTAATAACCGCATAATGCAAAAAGTTATCGAAATTCAACTTTCCACCGACTTTTAGCATTTTTCGTGCATTCATAAAAATCTTTTTTGGCGGTAGTTTTTGGATAACCGCACCGACACTGCTTAAGATAATCTTATGATTTTTAGTATTGCCTTCAAGCACCAATCTGGAGAGCGTGTCAGTACGTTGCGATAATATGTGTGGGTTAGGAGAAACCCTGTCGTATGGCACGGTATCCCAAGCCGGAAACATCAATACTTCCACCTCATGCGCTATTGCCTTTAAGGTATTATAAACCTGTGTCAGGCTTATCCCGTCGCTTAAAATACACAACAAATCGCGATTGGCAGCAAAAAACAAATCACGTATGGCAAAGGCCTCTGCATCTTTTGCCACACCGCTTAAGGTTTTTGTGTTGTAATCATCAAAATCAATAGACATTTTTACACATTTTATGGTATAAACTAATCAGTCAAAATAAACCAAAAGAGCAAATTGTAAAGAGTTTAAATATGCGCCCGAAGATTTTATATCCGCTGTTTGACACCATAGATGCCCTAAAAGGCGTTGGCACAAAATATGGCAAACTCATTAAAAATCTTTGTGGTGAAAAAGTCGTGGACATCTTGTTTCATCTGCCATCTAATGTCGTGGACAGGACTTATACCGTGCCTTTATGTGAGGCTCAAGACAACAGAATTTGGACAGGCGTTATCACCATTACCGAGCACCAACCGCCCGCCACTAAAAAACATCCGTATCGTATTTATGCCACTGACGGCACCGCTGAGATTGTTTTGGTATTTTTTAAGGTTTATGCGGATTCGCTAAAAAAGAATTATCCTATCGGCGAGAAACGCGCCATCAGCGGCAAGCTTGAATATTTTAACGGTATGTGGCAGATGACACATCCGGATTATGTTATTCCTGAAAATAAGTTAAATGATTTAGCGCGTTTAGAGCCTGTGTATCCTTTAACCGCCGGTGTGACTAACAAAATGGTGCTAAAACTTGTTTCAGAATCATTTTTACGCCTTCCTAAAATGCCGGAATGGCTTGCACCTAATTCTTTGGGAGATTTGGAATATATCAGCTTCAATGACGCCCTGTATAAAGCTCATCACCCTCAAAATATCGCAGATTTGTTGCCCTCTTCTCAAGCGCGGCGTCGTTTGGCTTATGATGAAATTTTATCAAACCAACTGGCTTTAGCGTTTATTCGTCAAAAGGTGCGTCAGTATAAAGGACACAGTTTTAAGGGGACAGGTGAGCTTTATAATAAAGTTCGTCAAACGCTTCCCTTTGAACTGACCAATGCGCAGGAAAATGCCTTAAAAGAAATCACAGCAGACCAAGAATCCCCCTATAAAATGCTCCGGCTGTTACAAGGAGATGTAGGCTCGGGCAAAACCGTTGTTGCCCTTTTAAGTATGTTAAGAGTGATAGAATGCGGTGCACAAACCGCCCTTATGGCGCCAACCGAGATTTTAGCCAAACAACATTACGATACCATAACTGAGCTCTGCGCCAATACAGACCTAAAAATTGGGTTGCTGACCGGTAAATTGCGTCCCAAAGAAAAACGTGAGATAAACCAAAAAATTGCCTCCGGCGAAATAAATATCCTTATCGGCACCCACGCTCTATTTACGGATTCGGTAATTTTCAAAGATTTGGGTTATGTTGTCATAGACGAGCAACATCGTTTTGGCGTCAACCAGCGTTTATCTCTTTCTGCCAAAGGGGCAATGTGTGATGTTTTGGTAATGACCGCCACCCCGATTCCAAGGAGTCTGCTCTTAACCGCATACGGCGATATGGATTATTCCAAAATCGGTGAACTTCCCCAAGGGCGCAAACCGACACAAACCGCGATTGCTAATGTAAATAAAATGCCGGATGTTATTCAAAATCTAAAGCGCAAATTAGAGCAGGGGACACGTGCTTATTGGGTTTGTCCACTGGTTGAAGAAAGTGAAAAATCAGATTTAGCCGCAGCAACCGAACGTTACGAAATGCTCAAACAAGAGTTTGGCGATTCTGTTGGTCTTATTCACGGCAAGATGAAAGAGGCAGAAAAAGACGCCGTTATGGAAGAATTTAAACAGGGCAAAAAGACACTTCTGGTTGCAACCACGGTAATAGAAGTCGGCGTTAATGTGCCGGAAGCAACCATTATGATAATTGAACACGCCGAGCGATTCGGACTAGCTCAACTGCATCAATTGCGCGGGCGAATAAAACGCGGTTACGAGTCCGGCTCTTGTTTATTGATGTATAGTTATCCTTTAAGCACAGTATCTCGCGAGCGCCTAAACATCATGAAACAGACTGAAGACGGATTCTACATTGCCGAAAAAGATTTGGAACTTCGCGGTGGGGGGGAGATTTTAGGTACGCGCCAGTCAGGATTTACCGAATTTAAGTTGGCAGATATGAGTTGTCACCAAGATTTATTGATAAAAGCACGAGATGATGTTTTAGCGATACTAAAAACTGATCCGAAACTCGAAACCGAACGCGGTCAGGCGCTAAAAGTTCTTCTTTATCTCTTTGAACAAAACGAAGCCGTAAGGACATACTTAGCAGGGTAACAACATGACCATAGACTTATACCACGGTGATTGCATAGACATCATGCACCAACTAATCAAAAAGGGTATCAAGGTTGACGCCGTGATTACCGATATCCCTTACGGCACAACTGCTTGTCCGTGGGATGAGGTCATACCTTTTGACAAGATGTGGAATTGCATAAAACAACTTCGCTTTGACACCACGCCGATTCTCCTTTTTGGCAATGAGCCGTTTAACAGCTATCTCCGTATCTCTAACATCAAGGAATATCGTTATGATATTTATTGGCAAAAGGAGCGCGCAACCAACATTTTTCAGCTGAAAAAGCGTCCGGCAAAAGTCATAGAAACGATTAATGTGTTTTATAAAAAGCAATGCACCTATAATCCGCAGATGACCACGTATGACGGCCCTTTAAGGAGCAATAAGATTAAAGACGGTAAACTGGGTGTTTTGGTGGATTCTCAAAACCGCAAACCGAACGAATATCAAGACACAGGTCTACGCTATCCCTTGCAGATTGTGCAGTTTAAGCGCGATATATTATCATCAAATTTGCATCCTACGCAAAAGCCCGTGGCTTTAATGGAGTATCTTGTTAAAACCTATACCAATAAAGGAGATACTGTGCTTGATTTTACGATGGGTTCCGGCACGACCGGTGTCGCCTGCCAAAACCTAAATCGTAATTTTATCGGCATTGAACTGGATGAAAAGTATTTTACCATCGCTGAAACTCGTCTCCTAACGAAGTAATATACCTTTACTTTATCTTTAGAATTGTGGTGTTATCTTACAAGGCAATATAAAGGAGAAAAAATATGTCTTGTTATCTCATCACCGGTGGCGCGGGTTTCTTTGGCTCGATCTTAAAAAAATATTTTTTGGATTTGGGCGCTGAATGTGTCAGTATAGATTTAGAGCCGGATAATTTCAAACATCCGCATTTTACAGCCTATCAAGGTGATATCAATGATGATGAGTTGATGGATAAAGTTTTTGCAACCCATAAATTTGATGCCATTTTTCACTGCGCGGCACTTTTAGCCCACGTCAAAAAGGATTTGAAAAGACTTTGGCACGCCAATGTGGATGGTACCAAAAATGTCTGTAAATATGCTATTCATAACCACATCAACAAAATTATTTTTATCTCCAGTAATTGCTTATGGGCAAAGAATTTTGATGAGCCGGTAACAGAAACTGAAACGCCAAATCCGGTAGAGATTTATGGCAAGTCAAAGCTGGAAGGAGAGCGGATTCTCCTTTCGCACAAAGACAAGATTAACAGTATTATCTTCCGTTCGCCGACCATTATGGACGAAGGTCGTCTCGGGCTATTAGGGATTCTCTTTGAGTTTATAGACGAAAACCGCAAACTTCCGATGGTAGGTGACGGTTCTAACCGTTACCAATTCATTTATGCCAAAGATTTAGCCAAAGCCTTTGAACTGGCACTTATTGCTGATTACACCGAGATTTTTAATATCGGCGCCGATGATGTGAAGAGCTTTAACGAGGTTTATGAGTTTGTGATTAAAAAATCCGGCTCCAAGTCGCGCCTCTGGCATTTCCCCAAAGCCCCGATGATTTGGGCAATGAAAATCTGTTTTTGGCTGGGGATTTCACCTCTAGGCCCATATCAATATAAAATGATTGCCTCAAACTTTATCTTTGATACTGCCAAAATAAAAGAAAAACTAGGATTTAAACCTACATTAAAAAATGAAGAAATGCTCTTGCGGGCCTATGAGTTTTATCATCAAAACAAAACGGAAATTCTAAACCGTAAAGATGTTTCGGCACATAACAGCGTTGCTAAAATGGGTGTGATAAAAGTCTTAAAATGGCTGATGTAAAAGCTTAATTTTCATCTTCCAACACAGTTTTTGCCACATCATAGTCAAATCCGGCGCGTACCAATGCGGCCAAATCTTTTTGCCGATTTTCAGCGCGTCTGGATTCGTCTTCTCTAAAGCGCCCGATTTTCTTTTTCCTTGCAAAGTTAAGTGCCACCTCAAGTTCGGAATAGTTATCATCATCAAAAAACTGTGCCACCACATTTTCAGCTATTCCTTTTTGCTTTAATTTTTGCTCAATATAACGGCGTGATTTTCCGGCACTGAGATAATTATTAATCTTAAACTCGGCATAACGTTCATCATTAACAAAGTTTTGTTTGAGGCATTCGGCAATCACTTCTTCTGCCCACTGATACGCCGCATTTGGATTATAGCTTTTATCAAAAAAAGCATATTTATCAATCCGGCGCTTTAATACGGCGCGCAAATTTTCTTCCGAACTTTCAAAGCGATCAAGATAATAGAGTGCAATATTACGCAAGCGCGCCTTTGTTGGCGGCTTAGGGGGAGATTTTTTTGTTTTTTCTATAAACACTTGAAATTTACCTTAAAATAAATTAACTTCACTTAAAATCTTTAATCAGTATAACAAGGAATAAGAAATTGGCGAATGAAAATTTTGACGAGTGTGTATCATTTTTGATAGATGACGGACTTTTTGTCGGGCGTATTGCACGCTTGGAAAATGTCTTAAAGACAATAATCCATAAGCACGGATATGTGAAAAACGTATCAGCCGCATTGTCTGAAACAACCGCATTGGCAGTATTGTTGGCAAATGCACTAAAGTTTGAAGGTTTATTTACCCTGCAATTACAAGGTAACGGTCCGGTTTCAACTGTTGTTGTTGATGTCACATCAGACGGCTCTATCCGCGCTTGTGCTAATTATGATAAAGCCCATTTAGAAAAAGCATTTGCTCTGCGCAAAAATGAGGGAGAAATTGAGGCAACACCGCATCTTTTAGGTAACGGCACATTGGCATTTACCATAGATGATGGCAAGAATAATTATCATCAAGGGGTGGTGGATTTACAAGGTAAAACCCTAACTGAGTGCGCGCTTCGCTATTTTAAACAATCCGAGCAAATCGAGACAATGCTAAAGTTGTTTGTTGATATTCCCTCAGATGATGAGGGTTCATGGCGAGCCGGTGGCATATTGCTACAAAGAATACCAAATATTGGCGGAAAAAATGTTGCGCTTGAAGACATACCGGAACTTAAAAATGAAGCGGAAATTTTATTAAACTCGCTTAAACAAGAAGAGATATTTGATGAAAATCTGAGTTTACCGGAGATACTGCATCGTCTGTATCATGCCAATAACTTGGTTTTAACCAAAGAAAATAAATATCAATTCAAGTGCCGTTGCAGTCGCGAAAAGTTGCTTAAAACCTTACGCGGTTTTTCAGAAAATGAATTATCCTCTATGCTTGATGAAAATTCAAAAATTACGGCAACTTGTAATTTTTGCTCAGAGACATATGCTTTTACCATCCCGGAGATACTGAAAAAATTAAATTGACTTTAAACAAGTATTAAGCATTATAAACATAAAATACGGACAACGGACGTAAGTTCACGATTAATGGACATTAGAAAGGAACTGTTTCAATGAATAAACTAAAAAATATTGCGTTGATGCTTGCAAGCGTATTTTTGTTTGCCTGCTCTTCTACCACAGATACGGATGCTGTACCGCTAAAATATAGTGAACCCCGTTTTCAAAGAATAGCACCGATTGTGCTTAATGTTGAAAAAGTGGATGTTTCATCAGAATTTGTGCCTTCATTTACACGTCCGAACGTAGAACACTTGTTTCCGATTTCTATTGAAAAAACGGCCAGAATTTGGGCTGAAGACCGCTTAAAAGCCGATGGCTTTTCTTCTAATAAAATTGCCGAGTATGTTATCAAAGATGCAAGCGTAACAGAAGAAGTTGAAAAATCAGGAGATATGTTTCAAAAAGATCGCTTGAAATATCGAGCTCATTTGGCCGTGTTATTAAAAATTGTAGATAAATCGAACATGTCTGCAGCAGAAACCACAATTGATGCATGGCGAGAATTATTGATGCCGGTTGATACCAAAATAGCAGACAAAGAAAGGCTTTGGAATGATATGGTGAATAAATTGTTTGATGACTTTAACCGTCGTATGGAACAAAGTCTTAATGATTCTTTGAATATGTATGTCAAAAATAATTATCGAGCCAAAGAATATAAATAAAACTAAGTTTGATGAATAAAAAAAGCACCGTCAAGGTGCTTTTTTTGTGTCGATTCGTTATCACTACAACATCTTTTCATACCGACAAAAAACGCAAAAATTAAACACAAATATATAAGTATTTATGTCATGTGTATTTTTCATTTTTAACCTCCGGAAAACATCCGTATTTTACGAAAAACTTAATACTGGAGGGTAAAATGAAACTGAATAATAAATGGTCACTAATTGAACAAATAGATTATCTTCATGAATCCATAGAAGACGAGTGTCAGGAATATTTATATTATCTGCCGCACGCCAATCGATGTATTTATGAGCGAATAAATAATGCTTCAACATTTTTGTTACATAACGCGTTGCGCATTTTTCGTAATCAAAAACCGCTTATAAGGACAAATAAAGCATTTCTGACAATAGAGAATACTAAAGAGCTGATGCTCAAAATTTATCAGACAATGCTGACTACAGATTTTCCAATTCAAAAAGAAAATCAGATAAAAAGCATAATGCGAGAAGAATTTATGCTAAATCCGGAGGATTTGCTGCGAACAACGCCGACAACTGAGCAAGAGTATTACAAAAATCTATCCTTATTAAATGGAAAATGCTGAATAGTAAAAAACTTGACATTAAAGAAAAATCAGCCTACAAACAAACCAATAAATATATTATTGTCTAACTAAAAACTAAGGATTATGGCACAAAAAGTTATTCTTTTTAATTATTTTTTGCATCAGGCAGCAGAGCGCATGCAAAAACAGTGTGGATTGGATGAAAAGGCAGCATTACTGTCCATTATCTTCTCCAAGGCAAATATTTTCCGCCGTTATGCAAGCGGTGGCTCTTCTCAACTAACATGGTCATGTCATCCGCAGTATGCCGAGGATTTATTCTGGACTGTCTTACTCAATGCCAAGGCCAATGGTGAGGATTTACTGAGATACTATCAGCCGAGAGCATCTTTCCTGTTTGGTGGGCAAAAACAATGGGGTGCGCCAATCCTAGAGGACGCAGACATACAGGCAGTATGTGCCGAGATTTATCCGAAGTCTGCACCGGACCATGAGCTGTATGCAAAGGTTTTAGGAAAGGAAACATTGCCCAATATTGATCACGCCAAGTCTGTTGATGTATCCAAACTGGAACTTCCGACACCTGATGCAGACACCTCCGTAATCGATCGAGCTTTTTCCCGCTTGTGCGAGGATACCGAATTTATCAAATTACTTGGTATAGAGGGTAAGTATGATTTTTACGGAAGAAGTCTGGCGCATAAGTATTACGCAACACATTATGCGCCGCTCATTCCGGCAGTGTAAGAACAACTTGATTAACAAAAAAGGTTATCGTTTTAGCGATAACCTTTTTTGTTTGATTAAATTTTGCCTATACGTTGCTTAATGAATTTCATGGCGAGGCTTAATTCAGTTTTTTCGCGATCAGGAGCTTCTTCAGTGCAAATATCCGGTTTGATACCGATATGGTGAATAGCATTTCCTGATGGTGAAAAAAAGTAACCGCTGGTTAAATAGAGTTTTTGATTAAAAAATTTTTCGACTTGTTGAATGCTTCCTTTGCCATATGTTTGTGCGCCAATCAAAGTGGCTCGTCCTTGTTCATGCAGAGCCGCTGTTACAATTTCTGCAGCGGAAGCCGTATGTGAACCAGTCAATACAACAATGGGTTTTTCAGCTAAAATATCACCGGAGTTAGCGTTATAAAATTGTGGAGAGGAATTTTTATCTTTTCGATAAGCAATAAGAACATCATCTAAAAATAAATCAGCAGTTTTAATTGCTTCATTAAAATCGCCACCTTGATTTTCACGCAAATCTAAAATAAAGCCCTTAACAAAAGGATATTGCTCAATAACATTTTTAATAAGTTTACTTGTCCCATTGGCAAACGAGTCGCAACGAACATATAAAATATTGTCTTGAATCCGATAATCTACATCAGCTACAGAAAATACGCTATTTTCCAAACGAGAATAGCTGTCTAATTTCCGCAAAGTATTTTTCAAAACTGCATTTTCCAAATTTATGGCAGAGGATGCAATTTTATCAGAGTGTTTAACACTTTCTTTCAGCAATGTAGTAACAAAATCCTGCCAAGCCATAATATCATTATTTTGCGGAACACTAATAGTGGCTACTAATTCATTCGTCTGGTACAAAAAAGCTTTTGTGTGATTATGATAGAATTTAAGACCATTATCATAATGTTGCACCAAATCACAACTTTCTTGAACAATATCATTAAAATCAACTATTTGTGCATATTTATCACTAATCTCAGAGAACAGATCTTCTACGCGCCGAAATTCATACGCAGATACATTAACTGTTTCCAATAACAAACAAATAATGCCTAAACCAATCCGTTGCCACATATTATTCGTCAAACTCCGCAATTAAAGCAGTATGATCCGAGGGTTTATCCATCATACGCGGTGTTTTATCCGGTCGGCAGAGTTTAAGCGTTTCTGCAAACTTGGCGCTGATGAATATATAATCAATTCTTAAACCTAAATTAGTTACAAAAGAGTTACCAAAGTAATCCCAAAACGTATATCCCTCTATATTAGGATGTAATAACCGAAATGCATCATGCAAGCCTATAAATTCAAAAGCTTTAATTTTATCTTTTACTTCCTTAACATACAAAGGCGTATCAACGAATTTATTTTCATCGTAAACATCAATGGATTCCATCATAACATTAAAGTCGCCGCCTAAGATAATTGGAAGACCTGAATTTTTTAAGAAAAGTAGTCTTTGGTAGAGCATATCAAACCAGTGAAGTTTATAAGAAAGTTTTTCTTTTTCTACATTTTTATCAGGAGAGCAACCATTAGGTGCATAAACCGATGCGACATAAAATTTTTCTTTTCCTTTTTTGATTAGCACTTCTAAATAGCGCATAGCCGTATCATCATTAAATTGCGGCAGATTCTCAGATGTAACCACAAAATCATATTTACTTAAAACAGCCACACCGTTATAGCTCTTTTGTCCGAGCACAGCTACCTTATATCCTAAACTTTCACACTCAAGAAATAAAAAATTCTCAGTTTCACATTTAATCTCTTGTAAAAAGACTATATCAGGGTTATATTTTTTTAACCATGAAAAAAAAGAGCCGGTACGTGCTTTAATGGAGTTTACATTAAATGTTGCAATTTTCATAAACTTATTCCTCATCCTAAAACAATCAAAGTGTAATCTGAATAATATTAAAGGATTGTAAACATATTAAGGTTATACTAACCTCAAGTTATAACGGATAGGGGCAATAAGATGCACTATGGATTCAAGGCAAATCGGAGAATGGGAATGGATGATTTTCAACAGCGTTCAATTGAGCAAAGTATGCAGAGCATCAGCGATAGACAGGAAGCAATTCGCCATGCAAAGCATGGCTACATAGGCATGTTACTAGGCATATTAACCGGCGGTGTTGTCAGTTGGTTATTTTTTGGTGCTCATGGTGATACCGATATGGAAAAGACGATTCCTGTTATCCGCCGGCCGCTCATGGCAGCCAAGGTTCAACCTAATGAACCAGGCGGAATGGAAATAGATAATCAGGATCGTGAGATATATCATATTGTAGATAATATCCCCACAAAGGCCGAAGAAGTAAAAATTATTCCGGCACCGGAAGTGCCGCAAATTGTTGTAGAAAACACAATAGCCGCACCGGAAAATATGGAAAATCTGGTTGAAAGTATTAGCGAAGAAAGTAGCCTGAATCAAGCAGAAATTACTTTGGAAACAAATCCTCAAGAAGAAACAAAAGTTGCAAGTCAGGCGTTGGCACCGATTAAAACCAATAGTAATGATAAAATTATTATTCCGGAAAAGATACCGGATATTGCTGTAAAATTACAAAAAAATATTAATAACGAACCGGAAGCAACTTCTGCTAATATGCCAAATCCGCAACCTCAAGCCAAAACCGAAGAAAAAATAACGGTCGAAGAGCCGATAACGCACGGGGCAAAGGGCACATGGTATGCACAAATCATTGCTTCATCAAGCCGCAAAGCTGTCGAAAATCTTTGGAATCAATTATCTGTAAAGCACGATTTCTTAAAAGGATATACTCATGAAATAGAAGAGATTGTGGCAGCAAACGGTAATAAATTATATCGCTTAAAGGTTGGCGCATTTAAAACACGCTTAGAGGCTGAAAACTTGAGTAATAAGCTAAAACAAAACCAAATCAGCAGTATTATTAAGCAGAACTAGGGGCGATGATGACAAAACCGATTCTTGCGGCAATATTATCCTGTAGTAATACCAGATTAACAGATGACGAAAAAAGACTGTTTGCAGAAGCGAACCCATTGGGCGTATCACTGTTTATGCGCAACATAGAAAACAATTTTCAACTTAAAGCCCTTATAAAAGAGATTAAAGAAGTTATCGGCAGGGATAATGTGCTGATTGCAATAGACGAAGAAGGTGGCAGAGTAACAAGATTAAAACCGGTTACTAAACACCAATTTGCCTCAGCAGAAACATTGGCAAAAGCAGATATAAGATATAGTCGAATGCACGCAGAGCTTATTGCCCATGACATGAAGCGCTATGGGATTAATGTTAATTACTCTCCGGTAATCGATAGGAAAAACGCAAAACAAAATGCAGTTCTTTCCGGACGCTGTTTTAGCCCTGATTCCAAGAAAATAGTAGCTTATGCCAAACAGATTGCAGATACCTATATAAAATCCGGAATATGCCCCTGTATCAAACATATTCCGGGGCATTTTGCAACATCTTTAGACCCGCATTTGAATATAATCTCAACAGATTGGTCTTTAGATAAAATTAAAAAAGAAACAGAATACATAAAAAACTTTGCAGAATATCCATTGATTATGACTTCGCATATTATTCTAAAAGCCCTAGATGATAACAACCCTGTAACAATGTCTGAAATATGTATAAACGAATTTCTTCGCGGCTATTTGGGGCTAAAAGGTTTGCTCATAAGTGATGCAATAGATATGCATTCATTAAGGGGCAGTATAACCGAGCGAGCTGAAAATTGTTGGAATGCTGGTATAGATATTATTTGCTATTGCTCCGGAATATACGAAGATATGTATAATATTTGCAATCAGAAGCGGTTTATGTCGGAAAAAGCGCTAATAAAATTTGCAAATATAGAAAATATTATTCATAATACCAAAAAAGATATAGATATCTCTCGCACCTTGCAACTGTATCAAACAGAGTTTGAGGGAAAATTGGAGGTTAACTATATGTATGATGCAACAGAAGTATTAAATCAAATGCTTCAGAAAGGGAGAAAATAAATGATATGGGTTTTAGTTATCATTGCGGTATTTGTTATTTATAATGCGGAACGTATGCCTGATTTGATTAATAAGTTCAAAAAAGAAGTTCCAAATTTAGTAGATACAGGAAAAAAGGTTTCTAAAGAACTTAAAGAAAAGGCGCACGCCGCTACAGAAAAGAAGAATACCAAAAATAAAGAATAAAATTCAAAATAAAAGGGGGCTGAAATTCCCCCTCTTTTTTTATAACAATTATTTCAAAGCCGGAATGTTAAGTTGCACAAAAAAGCCCGGCTTAATTTTTGTTGTGGCATATTGCATATTTTCAGTTTCAATCATAAACTCCTCGCGACCGGTCAATTGTGCGGCAAGTTTGAAGAAATCTCGGCCGGTTAAGTCTTGCTTAAACGAGTTAAGGATATAAAAAGTGCAAGCTTGTGAAGAATCAGTTTTTCCGCAACGGACACGACCTTTAGGAGTTTCTTCATTCCATGCGACATCTTCTAAACCATGTTGCTCAGAGCCTTTAGGAGCCATAACAAAGCCCAATATAATCCCGACGATCAAACATACTGTGGCAATTGAATAAACAATATTCTTTTTAACATACGAACCGTCATCAAATTCAGGCGCAATATCGCTGTTGAAATCAAGATCCGGTGGCAACCCTTCTAAAACATAAGGATTACGCTCAGCTTCTTCTGTGGCAAGATTTTGTGCTTCAACGGCAGTCATCAACTCTGTTCCGGTAGAAGGCTGTTCTATATTTTCAGAAATGCCTTCCATATCCTCTTCCGCAACTGGAGATAGATTTTCCTCCGCAACAACTATCTTTTCCGGTGCTGGCGGAATATCCGGCTGTGGCCGAACTTTGGGGCGCTTAATTTTCTTTAATTTCGGCCTTGGTGCAACAACTGAAACAGATTCAGAACCATTTGTCGTATGAGTTTCGGATTCCGTAATCAAGCTATCTAAACTTATATCATCATCAATCATCACACACCCTTAAATTCTATTTTTAATTTTTTCATCTGTTTTAAGTAATCTGACTAAGCGCGGCACAATAAATACAATCGTTTCCGTCCCTTCCTTAGCCGGACCGAAAATCTCACTTGGAAGACCGATAATCAAGAAGTTCTCCCCCAATTTATTACGAACCTTAAATCTTGTAATTTCCCCATCTGTTGTATCTAAAGTAATTTCTGAATAGATTCGGTCATTTTTCTCTAATCCGGCACGAGCCAAAACAGACAAAGGATATTCCATATTTTCCACTTTGCCGCAACGCCCGACATCAAAACGAGAGAACCAACGTGTCGGCACAACAAAATGTCCTTCTGAAATGTCTTGCACCGTCCCGTATTTTTGCACGAATTGCTGCAAATGTTCTTTAGAGATGTCATTAGTTACCGTAAGCAACCTGCCTATAACCCCCGTTTGTGCCGTAGCAATCGCACCAAAATCAAAATCTTTTAAGAGATCCTTCCACACAACGCCACAAGGCTCATTAGCAATTACTCTGAACACGCTGACATCATACATAATCATTGTCGGATTCGCTTCAAAGTCAGCAATTAGGCTATTAATTTTATTAACTGTATCTAAATCAGCTTCAAAAATAATATTATAATCTCTCCAGTTCGTGACAATATCGGTAATGCCTGCACCTCTGAGAACATCCAGGAAACCGAGCGTAAGCGTTTTTGAATGAGGGAGATAAAGTGTAAAACTACCGCGCCTGCTCAAAATAACTGATTTAGTTTTAGCATCATAACGATAGAACAAATCAGCAGATTTTGTAATGTGCTCTAAAACATCCTTAAAACTACCGCTTAAATTTTTTCCGTAAAGGGCAGGATAGGGCGCATCTTTGGCAATCAAAACCAAACCGGCTTCCTTAGTTAATTTTAAGAGAGCTTGATCTGCCGTCTCATTATCAAAACTGAAATCTCTGATTTCTAATTCCGGCAACGCATCATTAACATCATTTCGTTCAATTCTAAAAGATATATCATTACGCGGTAATGTCTGCACCATTTCTTGCGTTTTCCAGTTAACACCGCACCTCAATGGTGTTTCTAAATCTAAATCGTTTGCACGATGCATGGTTCTCAGCATATAAGGATCTTGTTGAGGCAAAACTTTATAATTTCCCTGATAACCGTCACTGTATTTAATATCAGCTGCCGAATAAACTACTTCGCCGGAGCCTTCGGCATGATTGCAAGAAGAAAGCAAAGCCAAAGAAAACACAACAAATAAACTCTTTTTAAAACCGTAAAAATTATTCATCATTTTTTTCTTCTTCCTTTTGAATGAGTTGTCCTTGCTCAGCCATAAGCTTTGCCACGACATCGTCAATACTTTGTCCGGCACCTTTAGTCGGATCTTCATCAGATTGGTCCGTAAAACCGCCAAAGGCATCTTTTGCAGCACTTAAATCGGCATCTTTTTCGGCATTCATCTCAACCGAGGAATTTCTTTCTAATTCTTGTTTATACAAACTGAGATTCTGCTCTAAAGCATTAACGCCACCTTTAATTTTTTTCTCAACATAGGGGTGCAACTCTTTATGCTCTAAGATATAATCACCTGTTTCGCAAAGCTCTTCTAAAACATCAATGATATATGGATAAAAAGGATAATCCTCTACGGCAATATTACCTTGACGAATACATCTGGCGGCAATTCTTGAAACTGTGCGATCATAATAATCCCTAATCAGCACATAGTTATCAATGTACCACAAAGACTCTTTTGTAATCTCTATCTCATCATTCTCAGCCATATTTGCACCCTCTGATTACAACTTAAAGGAAAGAAACCCTTTTGTAAATAATTTATTCCGGCTTGTTATTATCTTCTGCCGCAGAAGAATCATCCTCCACATACTCCCACTCCCAATCCTCATCATTGGCATTATTTTCATCTTGAGGAATAGGGTTGCCATTCTCATCAACATATTCCCACTCCCATTCTTCTTCTGAGCTGTTTTCAGGCGTTGAAAGTTGTGCTTTCGGCTCAGGTTGAGCTGCAACAGGAATCTCTGTATGAGAAGATGACGTATTAGAACTATATGCTATATCATCATCCTCACTGACATTAGCATCATCATCATAGTCATCTAATGCAATCGGTTCATCAAGAGATGAAATATCAATATTATCACTTGTCAAAGCAGCTCTGATTTTATCAAGCTCTGCACTATATCTGCTGGATTGTCCAGTATCTTCCTCATTTACAGTAAGATTATCGCTATCTGGCTCATCTATATCATTCAAGTCTAAATCATTGCTATTTTTGGTATCTTCATTTTCAATAGGTTCTGAAACGACATCACCACTCATTAAATCATCAAGTGATCCCATATTTTCTGCAGATTGAATGTTTTCATCCTCAACTGGTAATGTTTCTTCTTCAACATCAGAAACTTGCTTAGACGGATTAAAATCAAGTCCATTACTCATTAAATCATCAAGAGAGTTTATAGCTTCTGCAGATTGAATGTTTTCCTCTTCAATTGGGGCTGTTTCTTCTTCAGCAGCAGAAACTTGTTCGGATGGATTGAAATCAAGTCCATCACTCATCAAATCATCAAGGGAACTCAAATTTTCAGAAGATTGAATCTCTGGTTCAACATATGTAGCTTCTTCTTCCTCGATAACAGGGAACTGATCGTCAATGTTATTATTCATTAAATCATCAATAGAACTTAAATCCTTTATAGGTTGAGTATCTTCTTCATTAACCTGTGAGTTTTCTTCATTAAATGTGGATTCTTGCTTTGGTAATGCAAAATCAAGCCCGTCATCCATCAAATCATCAAGGGAGTTCAAATCTTCAGTAGGTTGAATACTACTATTTGCCTCAGAAGTATCTTCTTCAATAGGCGTATTTTGCTCAGGTAGCGCAAAATCAAGCCCGTCATTGTCCTCCATTAAATCATCAAGCAAAGCAAGGTCCTGTTTAGAAGTTGTTTCTTCCTCTTCTACCGGATGATCTTTTTTATTATCTTTTTCTTCCCATAAATCATTATTAGATGCCACATTATCTTCAGACATATTCGGCATGGAAGTTGGTAAATCTAAATCGTTAACCTGAGATTCCTCAATATCAAAATCATCTGCCGGCGGTACATCAAGATTAATATTATCAAAAGCATCTTCATGCTTATATTGGCTATTACGAATAATGCCATTAACTTTTTCATCTGATATAGTGTTTTGAGCTATATTATGGAAAGGTTCTGCCGCAACAACCGGAGCTGCAACGGAATTTAAAATATTTTCAGCACTCTCTGCAAATTCAAGATTCTTTTTTTTCTTTTTTTTCTTTTTCTTTTTTCTTTCTATATCATCATTAGCATATACCACAGAGACATCTTCAATATCCATATCGTTAAGCTCATCCTGAGCCGAAACCGGTGCTACAAAATCAGGCTTAAAAGAAACAGGCTTCGGTGTTGCAATGTTATTTGTTGTAGAATATGTAACCGGCGTCTGCGCTAAAGATTTTAAAATATCTGCTTCCAATTCACTCTTAAAAGTGGCTAATCTTTTTTCAATATCCAAGACAGCTATATCTGTCGCTTGCTTATTGGTTGTATCATAGATATGACTAACAATGGAAGCAAGAGAGTTATTGATGCTTTGTTCTAACTGATTACGAAAATCCTGCAATTTATTATCAACATTCAAATAATTTG
Organism: uncultured Rhodospirillales bacterium; assembly: GCA_902763185.1. Taxonomy (GTDB): domain Bacteria; phylum Pseudomonadota; class Alphaproteobacteria; order RF32; family CAG-239; genus CAG-267. The sequence continues at coordinate 122,932 of CACWQT010000004.1, forward strand.
AAACTTCATCGTTTTTCTGCGTATTGGATGTATATAAATTTTCTAACAACTTGGTAATGGAAGCTTGGGAAGCAATAATCCGATTATTCATTGTGGCTGTATCCGTATCACCTTTATTCTGCGAAGATAAGATACCTTCCAATATTCGGGAAATTGAAACTTGCGAAGCGATAACTGAATCGGTAATGTTTTTTGTTTCCTTTAAGACATCTAATAAAGATGAGCGTGAAGTTCTTATCTCTTCAGCAATCATCTCAAAAAACTGTCCGAAATCACCAGATAAGGCCGGTGCACCGGTTGCATTAATGGTAGGTGAAGGTAATTGCTTAAATGCTTCTGCCATGGATTTAGCAAAAGTATCAGCAAAATTTGCATCCATTGTCAAACTGCCGCCGACATATTGCGCAGGAACTCCTGTGCCAGGCTGTTGTGGGGCAGAAGCTGTATCGTCAGGAGAAGCAAAATCCTCGCTGGTGGATTTAACAAAAGAAATACCTCTTTTCGTTTTGACATCTTCTAAGTGTTCAATCAGAAGACGTCCGCCCGGCATTTTCTTAATGTAGTTGATGACAACCTCAGGCAAAGCAAGCAGCTCATCATCAAATTGATCTCGTTTTGCTTTGTTAAAAATATGCACCTGTCTAAAAATGTTTAATTGACGCTGTGCAATCAAAATCGGCGCTTCTTCTTGATTTTCGTCAACACCAAATTCTACATCATTTAAATTTTCCACGGGCTATACCTTTATTCAAAAGTTTATCAAAAATAACATTACCTATAAAGCAATTTCTACCACTTTGTGAATTTTCTTAAAATCATCATTATTGAAATAAATTCGCTCTTCCGGATTCCACATCAAACCATATAGTTGGCCTGTTTCATCCTCTCTGACGCTGACCACAAAGGCCTGCTGTTCCGATTTATAATAAAGTGCAATATCACCCACGCTTGCAACTTCCGATGGCGCCACAAACATAACCGCGCGGTTAGATAAAATAGAACCAAGCCTTCTTGAACAAAGGCTAACTCCATATATATCGCGCTTATCTAATAATGTAGCTGGTTTGATAGCTTCTTTAGTTGCACTGCTTCTGTCAATTAAGATAGAGCCGTCATGTCCGGAGATACCGAAAACAGGCACTTTCAGTGCTTCAATATCCACATAATTATTGCTGTGTTCCGCTGCGGTCCGAATCATATTATTCACCTTATATTTTGTATCGTTATGAATAATAATCTCTTCTAATGCGCCAGCCTCATCTAGGCGACGGATTTCCGCTTTAAGAGCATCAATTTCCATGCCCAAAGCACGTGCAATATTTTTATACTCTTTTTCAGAAACTTCACGTTGTCCCATTTCTATACGATGGTAAACCGACAAGGTCATTTCGGCATTCTCAGCCACTTCAATTAAAGTTAAGGACTTTTCATTGCGGATATAACGAAGAGCCGCACCTAAAACTTTTAGACCGCTGCTTTTATTGATTTCTTGACGTCTCTCCTGTTCTTTACGCCAAGCCATAACCACCTCATGTTGAGAATTCTGTTCATTAACATATAAATCCTGCAGGGTACAATCCAAGGTTTCTGCCACAAGAATTAGCTGCTCTTGATTTAATCTTCTGTAACCTTTCTCGATTTTAGAAATAGCCGACAGGCTGATACCCAATTTATCGGCTAAATCTTGCATGGAAACACCATGCATTTTACGATTAATTCTGATTTGGTTAGGGAATACAATTTCTTCCATGACTATATATCCTTATAAAAATAACATTGTCTAAATAATAATAGCGCTTGCAAAATATGCAAGTCAAAAAAATAAAAAGAATATATTTTTGTCAACGAATATAAAGGCAATACACTGGTGATACAGAGTTTAAAAGCTCCGCAGATTTATAAAAATTTGTGTATAAAATTGACAAAGTTGCAAAATGTCTATACAAAACCAAGAAAATATTTTCTAAACAAACAAAGAAGATATATTGGTACGCATTTTATTTGTTCTGCGACGGCGACCTTCAGCAAATACCGTATCTACAAAGAAATCCTCTACAGACCTTCCGGCAATGGTATTCTTGCCAAAGATTTCATCAAATCCGTACATCAGATAATTCGGATTATCCGCACCACCCAATGTTGCCAACAAATCAGGGGCAATAGCACCGGTATCTTCAACCACTTGATTACCGTCAAATTGATAGGTAAAATGGTCATGTCCCTCTTGAATTTTTTCAGAGAAATTGTATTTTGTTTTTTCACCGATAATATTGTTGTCACTGTCAAGAGTAGCATCAATATCGATTTCACCGAAAGTTCCGAAGATTTTCATTGTTCTGCGACCGACTTCTTTTGTTTGTGTTGATGTTTCACCAGTGACGTTATCTGTTGTAGCTTTTGTTCCACTCAACGTTTTTTCCGTGGTTTCATCATCCATTACCACATTAAGTGTGGCCCCTGTTGCACTATCGGTTACAACTGTAGCGCTGTCGGTAAATTCGGAAACATTACCGGTTTGGGTGCGGTCGTGATTATCTATAGTCTTTTGGATGTTTCCACCTTTCCAAAAGTCTTTTCCGCTCTCTATAATGGTCCTTCCTAAAATTGTATGCGCCAATCCATGACCGATATCGCCAAGCTCAGCTTTTGCTCCGGCTTTAGTCGTCCATGTAGCTTTACGAAACAGTCCGCGTCCTGCGGTGCCAAAATACCTGAGCGCTTTGGCAGATTCTTTTGGTTGGAAAACTTGATGAACAAACGTAATCGGTAAGTTAAGAGCAGTGGTCGCTACAGCTAAAGGAACACGCATCGCTAAATTTCCGGCAAATGTTGCTCCGCGATAATAATTTTTGATATTCCAAGCTTTGCGTAATCTTGCAGAATAAACAGTCTGCCCGGTGGGGGTTATATGACTTTCATACGTATAAAATAAAGTTTTTTTAGTCCTTTTGCCATCTCTGTCAGGTGTAACAGAACTTAATTCGTGTTCAATGATGGCTCGATTGCCACGCCGGTTAGCAATACCATCGGCAGTATTTTTCTTATGTTTAACAGTCTTATTTCTATAAAAGTCTTTTTCGACTTTAGGACCAAACAATAACCATTTTTTGCGTGTGCGCGTATAATAAAGCTCACCGGTTGACGGGTCAGTTTTCATTTCATATTCGCCAAACAATGTCTTTTTCCGTCCGCCACCAAGTGCAAGATTATGCGCACCAATCCGCATACCTCTTTCCCATTCGTGCACTGGATGAGTTCTCTTTAAGTCTTGGTCATATGCTGCCAAATATTGTCCGGTTGTCATATTGATATTTAAGTCAAACAATGTTTTTTTACCATTATGGTCAATTTGTTCTACAAAAATCTTTCCGGGATTGGCTGGGTCAAAATGCACGGTACGAGAAGAAAAATATGTGCCTACTTTGATACCTTTCTTTTTCATCGCTTCAACGGCTAATTGTGCCATAATTGCCTCTTTATAAGCCGGATCTTGTGCAATATTGGAACGCATTAAAGTATCAACTGCACCCACATTAAATTTACCATCCTTATCAATTAAATGCTCTTTAAGGAAATTATGCTTAAATTTAACTTCATTTTTGATAAGATTACCGTTTTTGTCATATTCTTGCTTAATGGTGGAATATTTATCGGAAACCATCACGTGTCTGCGTCCGGTAACAGAAGTAAATTCACGCCTAAGATATGTCGTTCCGTCAGGATTAGTGACAGTTGTAAACTCCATATTTCCCATAAATATTCCGCCGGGCACCTTAAACGTTTTTCTGCCTCCCCCCATATCTGTTCCAAATGTATTGACAGCTACCTTCATTCCTTGCCTTACCGTAGCTCTTGCTTTACGCTCTGCAATATGAGCTCCCGCAACCGCCACATGTCCTGCGGCATTTGTAGCGTGATCAGCAATTTTCTCAGCAGCATGATTGATAGGCTCAGTAACACTTTTCCCAACTTTAGAAGCCGCGGACAAACCGGAACCGCTGGAGAAATTTTCCGCCAAATCTCTGATTTCAGGCATATACATCCAACCGATAGCCAAAACAAAGATGATTTTAACCATATTGATACCAAAGAAAGCTAATCCTGTAACCGGATTAAGGAACAAAGCTACCGGGTCGCTATGAATAGCAATAGCTTGCATAATAAGGCCGTGGATATATTCTAAAATGCAGGAAATAAGAATACCCATAAAGATAAAAACAAACAAAGAATGCAAAATCCAATTAAACAATTTGGATAAATACTGTCTGGTGCCACCAAATGCATACCCGGCTAAAGCAAATGGAAGTAATGCTAAAGAGATACCCAGTTGTATAACCGCATCAGCCATAATCCACGGATACCCGACAAGAAATAGAATACCTGCAATATAGAGCAGAATACCGTCGATAACCATAAAGGGATTAGGTAAAATATGAAATATTCTCTCTGGACCATTGCCGAGGCACATTGCCCAACGTCCGTATTCGAATAAATCTTGAATATTGTTTTCAATGTTATTAATCGACGAAACAATGATTTGCCCGATAGCACGCGGCATTGTTTCCCCGCCTAACGCACCGAGAGTTCTTCCGACAACGCCGCCATTTTCACCAAAGCCACCTATGTTTCCTAAGTTATGTGTTAAAGGGGGATTGCCTGGAATAAGACTAAGTCCATCGGATAAAATCGGTGTAATGGTCATGTTAAGAATATTGTAGTAATCTCTGGTAATAATATAATAAATAGCGGCACAAACAAAAATTCTTGAAGCCAGCATATTCATCAAAGCACCGGGATCTTGTGTTCCCATAGACGCAATATTCCGAAGAGTAATTAAGGCAATGGATACAGCCAAGAAAATGATAATTAATTGTCCCAATTCTGTATGAAAAGCACTATAAGCCAAACTGGCAACCTTTGCTGCTGAGTTAAAGATAATCTCAAACATTCCGCAAAAATAACAAACATGTTTTTCTCCGGCCAGAGGTGCAATACAGTTATCTACTGTATCAATACCCAGAAATTTTTTAACAAAACCCAATTGTGCATGAGCGTCTGTTGGCACAAATACCATAGTTGCCAAAAGAACAACAGGAAGATACTTGAAAAGTTGATAAAATATTTTTTTCATTTAGTCCTCCCTTCCGCTCATCTCTTTCTTTTAGCCAAAGTTTTGCCATAACGAGCAATAGAACGTTGAATGATATTTCCATGAGAATTACCCAATGATTCAATCCCTTTTCCGACTTGGTGAGCGGCAACATCTTTACCATATTTTTGAACTCTGCCGACAGTTCTTTCCTTTAATACATTTTGGGCTTGTTCTAATTTTTCTCTTAAAGGATTGCTTTGCGATCCGGCAAGTGCCCCGCCAAAGAAATGAGAACAGAATTCTGTTGCCATTAAAGGAATTAACTTTAATGCCACAAGATAACACAGCAAAACAGACAAAAATCCGAAAGAGAATATGCCTAGATGGTCGCGCAATAAATCAGATTGGTCTAAATCATATGCCGCCAAAAAATCAAAACCGGAATTTTGAAATTGCTGTTCAACCACTTCTTCTAATATTTTAACCGCAAGAACAACACCTAAAGGTAAGAACATAAATACACCTGTATAATAAACCACACTATCTATAATCTTTTTTAGCTTATCTCTGGTCCAAGCAAATGGCCACAAAGCCAATCCGATAGGCAATAAAACAATTGCAATGGTCAAATTAAAGGCAATATCAAACAGATAAAAAGAAGAAATGACCATAATAAAAAAGCCCATAACATAAAATACAGCGCCACTGATAAATGTATCAAAACATACAAGATGCGCGGTTACTTTAACTAATTGAAGATCAAGAGAATAATAAGAAGCTTCTCCATGGACGGCATTACACAACAGCATGTCACCGAATTTCATCATAGAAGAGGAGGCCACATGAATTCTTTTTGTCATTTGTATAACATTGGTTTGCAAAGTATTTAAGGCCTTAAACTTTGTAAGATTTACTTCAAATCCCAAAAAACTGAACGCTTGCGCAGGCTGGGGTGTTGCGCCGAGGATGAAGAGAGATAATATAATGCATAAAACTTTTCTCATAACTATCCTCCTAGTAAAACGACTCACTGGCCATTCGGGAAAATGCTCGCCCGATATCCATACCGATGTCTAAAAGTGGGTTAATAATTATGTCTACAATTTCATCTATTCCTGCAATAACAATCAGATAGACTAAAGCAACTTTGAACAAAAATGCAGCCAACCCATCTAAAACTTTTCCCGGATTTTGCACGGCAAAAGAACCGAGAGATTTTAGCAAATACATAGCAAGCCAGACAGCACCGCCAAGTGTTAGAATAAGTTTGCACAGCGGCTCAATTTTCTCTGACAGCATAACAATAACACCCTTAAAACCGTCAAACATCGCTCCGATAATATTGCAAGACCAGCAATCATTGGCTGCTGCATCATATCTTTCCTTAAAAGTCAAAGAACTGCAGTATTGCAAGTACTTAGTATGGTCATATTCGGAACCAATGCTAACAAGAGCACATTCTGCCGAATTTGTGAATATGACGAGTAGAATCAGCCCTAAAAACAGGCTTCTGAAACAATATTTGAATTTAATTACCTCAGTCATTGTTATACCCCGCAAGATTATTCATAGCCTCAGAAGCAGATTGTTTCATTTGCTTAATATTATCAGTTGCCTCACGCACTTTTTCATATTTTTCCAACCCTGTTGTTACGGCATTTGTTGCATTAGATGAAACAGAATCTATAACGGATTTGCCCATTTTTTTCATAGTATTCATAACAAATTGAGTGACTTTCTTTTGGAATTCCAGACCTCCACCACCCTCAATGAATTTATCCGCCAAAGCAACAGCCATTGCCGGAATATTAATCAGAAGAAGCGCAATCATTAATATACCGAGAAGTTCAAAACTCAAACCCTCCATGCCTGTTTCATTAAGGGCATTGGCAGCTTCGTAATCTTTTATCATTCTTTCTAAAGCTTTTGTTGACACAGCAACCAATAACCCCATAAACATCATAACGCCGGATGAATTGAGGAACATTAATGCACCGTGTTTACTCCATTTTCGAGTATATTTAAATGGTATACCCATAATCAGAATAGGAAGCAAAAATGCTGCAAAATTTATACGAAATAGAGAATCTACAATAAACAATACAAATCCGAATTTTGCGATGGTAAATATAATGATTAAAATTAAGCCGATAACCATTGCCATAATATGAAGTGTAGAAATCATCCAGATACCGATTTTAATACCGCTGCTCAACCGGTCATTAATGGCACAAACCAAGCAACCGGAACTATTACGAACCATTGTCTGCATATCATTTAAGGTTTTGACAACTTTAGGTATAACCGGACAAGTTGGTTTATCAAAAGGTGTCTTAAAGGTAATGATGCCATAATCTCCCAAACTCATGGAAGGTGTATCATCCAAAGCCTCACTTCCAAGCTCCATAATTGTTTGATAGAGAGGAATAAGTGTAACATTTAAAGCATCCATAATGTGTCCGTTGACAATAAAGGCACAGGTTACGCAGATAAATAGCTTCTGTCCGATTTCAGTCAAAACTTCACCAATATTTTCTTCCTTAAATGAACTCAAAATTTTGAGCATTTTTAAGGCCATCCACACGGCAAAGGCGATTAAAATGAGATTTGCCCCGCCGGTTGCCGCTTTTTCCGCTCCGTTGTTAAATAGAGTAGATACCATAGAGATAATTGGTTTTAATAGTAAAAGTTGCCAACAACTGGATTGGCCTTCATAGTTACCATTGCCGCTTAAAGAAGAGTCCTCAAAAATTTTATCACACCCGCTAAGAAAGACAAGAGAAACCGTAACCAACAAGCAACGAAACAGTGGAGAAAAGCATAAACCGGACAATTTATATAAATATTTTCTCATAGCTTATCTCCTCCGTAACCAGAACTTATAACCTTCAGGTCCGATGCCAAAAACTCTGCCGCGGAAAGAAGTATATTTACGCTGTATCCATTGAGCACGTTTAGTTTTTCCAATTGAATGGGATATTTTGTTGACTGCTGCAGTGCCGGCCCAAGACCCTGCCTTTTTAGCTCCGCTAATCACAGGCTTGGTTACGTCACCACCGACTTCTGAAGCACCGGCAAATCCTGCACCGCCGGAAAGCTTATCAGCCAAACCTTTCATTTGATCCATTAGTTGAACAATAAGAGCAAAGCAAAGAATGGTAAGCAATAAACTCCCACTGCTCCATAAGTATTCGCTAAGAGACTTCGCATCATTGGCATCTAAAGCTTGCTGCAAATTAAAGGTGTTTCCACTCGTATCTGGAGTTGCCGCCATTCCTGCACAATGGTAGACGAGTTCCAAAGATAAACTGATGATAATTCCTAAAATGATAAAGCTGAAGAACACATTAAGGAACTGGTTCCATAAATTTTTGGTATAAGATACTGTCCAATCAGAAATAGCGGAAGCAATGCCTACTGGTAAAAGAATGGCAGCAATACCTAAAGTTATTCCGATATCAATCATGTACAGTCCGGCACCGGCAAGCATTATCCAACCAAAGATAAAGTAGATAAAACCATATAACAACATAAGATAATACCAATCTAAAAATTTACCGTGTGTTGCATTGCAAATCATAGATTGACCTAAAGCAATCATTTTATATACTCTATCATTAAAATCATTAACAGTATCCTTGAGCATATCAAAGGTTTCTTGCCATGCAGGACCAGTTGTACCAAAAATGGATTCAAGCAAATCAGAAATAACACGCACGACATTGAATTTAAATCCACCACCTGTATTGAGATTGGATACTCTTTGTCCAATCTCAATACCTGATTGCAAAATGGGGTTTAGGATATACCGGATAAACCATTGTGAATCAACACTACCAAAACCGTCAAGAAGAGCAAAAATAACGGTTGCCTTAAATAAAAGCATTAAAACCCCGCTTTTATCACCGGTCAGGTAATCTGCAACGTCTTGTTTTCCAAAAGAGCTGAGTGTTTTTAACGTGTATAAGGCAATATAGATGGCTGTCACAATAATCACAACTAACCCTAAAGGTTTTGCCATTTGTTTCCAAGATATATCAGCTGCTTTAACGGCAGCATCCGCCATGGTGTTAAACAAGGTGCATAAAAGGCAATTATTGCCAATTCCTGCGCTAATATATGCTTGAATTGTCGGACACTCTTCTCCGCAACCGCATAACAACAAAACAAAAGCAAAAAGGAAGCATATCTTGCCTTTCTCTAAAATATTTTGCTTTATGTCAGTCCAAAGTCTCATTTGTTTTCTCCATAATAATCAACTAATGCCCAGTTTGTGTCCGAATTTTGTATTTCCCAGGGTCTCTTTCACTTCTTTTCCGGCAGCTTTTGTCATATCCTTAGCTGTCTCTTTAACAGCTTTTGTGGTTTTTTGAGCTACTTCTTTGCCGGCTTGTGCACCGAGACCTTTATCTTTTGCTATGGTAGATGTAGAAGACAATTGGTTGGCAATAGTTTCAACTGAGAAGAATAACTTCATGGCAATCATGCAACACAAAGCCACTAGCACAAACGTCATAACTCCGATATCCTGAGATATAGCATCGGCATCGGCCACGGTAAGAGGATTAGACTCGTTACCGAAAAATTTAGTGCGCAAGGCTGACGCACCGGCATAAACAATAGCACCACCTAAAGATTTCTCTATCATTTTTGTGGTGAAGGTAATAACAACACCTAAGACAATAAAATTAAATGCTGTATTTACAAAAATATCCCAAGTTTTTTTGGTATAGGGGGCAGTTAATTTGGATATACCGCAGGCGATTGCAAAAGGTAATACCATACAGGCAACACCCAAACGAATTAATAAATCCAATAAATAAAAAGAAATAGATATGATAAGCATCCAACCGAAAATATAAAGAGCTGCGCCTAATGGAATTAATACCCAGAACCAATCTATAAATACAGTTGGCAAAAAGGCCAAACAAAGCATCAAACGTCCCATGGCAACAATTTGATAAATCTGGTCATTAAAAGATTGTGCTTGTTTAATAACTTCAAGGAACATGGCTTTTGTGCTACCGGCATTAGTCAAAGCACTGCTCCAGGTACTCCCTGAAACCAGTTTGCCGACATCAATTCCTGCACCAACAATCGGCGCAATAAGGTACTCATATACAAAGTTTTGATCATTAAGCAAAAGGATAATAAATGCCGACTTGATAACTAAAGGAATGATACCTGTTTTTTCATTAGAAAGGTAACCGCCGACATTCTGATTAGAAAAAGAGCCAACATTACGCAAAGTATAAGCGGCAATGTATATCCCAACGCCAAGAGCCATAATACCTTGTAATGAGGTTGCAAAAGTGTTCCATGTGCTGTTAGCCACATCAGAACACACATTCGCTACAATTTTATACGCATCCTTAAGCAAAAAATTATTGCCAAGACCATCACTTAAGAATACACTGAAAGGATTACATTGTCGCGGTCCGGCCTCCTCAGCAAAGGCAAAAGGCGCAGATAAAATAAATAATCCGAGAGAATATATAATTCTTTTAATCAAGGTGCTTATCTTTGTCATCTTTAACACCTCTCTTTTTTGAATTTGATGCGCATAAAATCACCGCCATTACAATAAACATTGCAATGATCAATCCAATCACTATCGGAAAAATAAAATCTTGCGACAAAAGGTCAAATATACCCGTTTTTATCACAACGTATAGCCCAATAAACATTATAATTGTAGTAATAACCGACTTCATGCGCGCCTCGGATTGAAGTTCTTTTAAACTGTCTTATTATAACACAAAAAAAGCTAAAAAAATATTACAATATCGTTAAATTTTTCCGTTATTTATAAATTTTATAGTAAAATCAAGAACTTGCTCATTTTTAAGTGGCGTAAAATACGTTCCCTTAATAAAAATGTCATTGGGCAAAGATTCGACATCTTCTTTTGCATAAAAAGGTAACAAATTTAATAACTTATTGAATATACGATGTGTTATAGACGGGGAAAATATTTTTAATACATTACATTCGCTTGGAAGACTCGGTAAGTTTTTTAATCCCGATTCGGTAAAATCATTTAAGAATGGGCCAAACAAGAAACGAAAGAATTTGCAACGAACCAACAATTCACATAAAATACTCCTTCTTTCTACGGGATTGATTTCTACAATATTACCGATTCGCATATTTTGCCGAAAAGTTTGCAACTCTAAAGGCAAATTAAACATTTGTCGCAAAACCAAATTACCACAACCCTTGGTAACAAAAGATACTTTATTAATAGATTCTATATGGTTTAAGAAAAAAAGAATTTGGTGAGCAACACCTTGAGCATTACGGACAAGAGATGGATAGTTGAGTGCGGCAACATTGGCTTTTGTTCGCATAAATCTGCGCCATAGTGGCTTAAAGATATTTTTACTGTCAGCATATCCATGTAGCAAAACAATCATATCACCGCGTTGTTTTGTTATTTCATAACAATCTATATATCTGATAAACGCTTTCTGACAATCTTCAAATGTTCCACTGGCACGGCGTATATCCCATGAATCTAATAATCTGTATCGCTTTGTGTAACAATTCCGCTGGATTCTCCATTTCTTATAAAAAAAGACATCCTCCCAAAACACGGAACCACCAAAAGTAAAAAAGTCAAACTTCATTATTCTCTCTTATGCTAAAGACTCCATATATAGTTTGCATACAATAACAGAAATATATTAATAAAAAGAAAACATCTAAAAATAAAAAAAGAGTTATACATAGTTCCGGTTTAATTTTAAAAGCAATATAAACAGGGGCTTAGAGAGGAGAGTGAAAAAATATTTAAAAAAGGCAATTTTTTTTAAAAAAAAGTATTGACTTTAGAAAAATAGTGACATATAAACCGTTTCACCGACAGGAAAGGCGAGCTTGATATAAAAAGCTTGAGATTTTTT